>JBKQIY010000246.1:0-37240 GCA_052148155.1 Acidimicrobiia bacterium
GTCTCCGTTACCTTCCCGGCCAATGGCCCACCACGCCGATCAAGCTGTTCGATCCGGCCGGGACCGTGACCATCTACCCGGCCAACCAGATCCCGGCCGAGCTCTTACCGAAGAGCGAACCAGTTCCCGCCAACGCGCCCGCGGCGGGGGCGAAGTGATCTGGGCTCGATCGTCAGAGCTGCGGCCAGCCGCGACCAAGACGTGACCTCACACGACGACACGACCGCAGCCGAACGAGCGGTCACCGGTGCTCAGACGTCAATCTGATCGATCACAGGCGTGCCCGCCAGGCCTCGACCCGGACGGGTTGCTCGTTGTCCGCGCGCGTCTGTCGAACGACCGCCGCACCCGTACACGTGCCCCTTCGTCCTGCGGGTCCAGGCCCTGGCGAGGACCCGACCCCGCCGGGCGACACGGTGCGCGCGCATGGTCGGAGGCATCGTTCGTACCCGGCATGCCGGAATGGGGCGGATCGGTCGGACGGAGCGACCTCGGTCGTCATCCAAACCAACAGAGAGCAAGCCGAAAGACCTCGGACACCGCACCGAGACGGGACCCACTGCCGGAACGCACGAGAAAAAACTCGCAGAGCGGACGGCGCACCCGATCTTGATGTCTTGACCCGGCAACTTCGACTGCACCTTCGGGGCGTTCTGTCGGCGCGGCTATTGCCGAGGCGACCGCCTTTGCTCTAGCTGACGTTCATCGCGATCGTGGTGATGGCGAACGTGTCGATCGCACCTGAAGCTGGGCAGTCGCCGCCAGAACTGGATGCGCCAAGACCTCGGTTGAGGGTCAGCGTTCCGCCGACGTGCGCGCCGCTGAACAGGTTCGACGCCGACGTGACGACCCCGTGGAACTGGGCGAGTGTGACGTGAGCAGCGGTCGAGACGAACGTGAACGCAAGGGAAACCGCCGTTGTTCCCAACCCGCCGGGGTTAATCCACGTCAACGTTCCGGAGCCGCCGCTTGGACTGCCGATCGCGGTCGAACAACTGATGGTCGACGACTGGAACGACGCCGACAGCTTGGCCTTTTGCACGTACGGTCCGGCGCAGGTGCCCAACGTCGCGGAGAGCGTGTAGGTGTGCCGTTGCGCGACGGAGAGTTGTAAGCCCGGCGTGGAGAAAAGGGTCCCGGCCGTGCCGGCATCGTGGCAGGCCGCGAGGGGCTCGCGATTGACCGTGGGTATCACGAACGGGCCTACCGTGTTCGGCGCGCCCGCGCCGCGGAGGTTGACTGCGGCCACGGTGCACGTATAGGTCAGGCCGCCGGTCAGGTGGTTCGCGACGATCGGGCTCACCAGCTCCACCTGGGTGCTCTGGACGCCACCGTTCGACGACGTGCAGTGCCCTTGGTAGTAGATGACGGGACTGCCGTTGCTGGGCGGCACCGCAAACGGCAGGACAACGCCGTTCCTGATCAACAGGACATGCGTGATCGTCGGCACGGCCGGCGTCCCGACGATCGCAGCGACCGGGGCCGACGCCTGGCTGATACCCCGCGCGTTGGTGGCGACGACGACGCATGAGTACGCGTGACCGTTGAGCAGGCCGCCAACCGAAACTGGAGACGCGAGGTTCGTGCTGACCCCTGTGACGCCGGTGCCGAGTGGCGTGCACGTCGCGGTGTAGGCGGATATCGCACTCCCGTTGATCGGTCCGGGGTTGAACGTGACGTTCAACGGGGCTGTAGATCCGAACACGATCCCGGATACGACATGTGTGATGGTCGGCTTGCCGGGCGTGCCGACGATGAACGGTCTCGACGTCGCCGAGGGGTCGCTGACGCCGATCGCGTTCGTCGCCCGCACGTTGCATGTGTAGATCTTGCCGTTACTCAGTCCGGGCACGGTGATCGCTGATCCCGGGCCCAACCCGATTCCCGTCGCGCCGCCGTCGTTCGAAACGCATACTGCGATGAAGTTCACGATCACCGCGCCGGGGCTGTTGACCGGAGTGAACGCCACGACCGCGGCGCCGTTGCCGGGCCCGGCTGCCCGCAAGGTCGGCGGGGCCGGCACCGTGGTCGGAATGACCGAGACCGAAGGTGGCGACGAAGGGCCCGTACCCGTCGCGCTCGTCGCAGCGACCGTGCACGTGTAGGTCCGTGCGTCTGTGACACCCGACACTGTGATCGGCGAGGTCGGACCGCTCTGCGCTGCGGGCACACCGCCGTTGCTGGACATGCACGTCGCGCTATAGCTGCTGATCGGCGTGCCGTTGTCGGAGGGCGCAATGAACGTGACGGTGATGGCCCCGGTCTGGGCCGTGACGGTCGGCTGGGCGGGCGCGTCGGGTACCGGCGCCGGTACTGCAACTGCGGAAGGGGGTGACGGCGGGCTCGTCCCCAACGCGTTGGTCGCGCTCACCGTGCAGGTGTAACTCGCGTTGTTGGTCAGACCGGTGACGACGATGGGCGATGCCGTACCGATGTTGGTACCGGCGGCGCCGGTGCCCAAGCAGGTTGCGGAGTAGCTGGTGATCGGTAGCCCGCCATTATCGGCCGGTGGGCTGAAAAAGACGGTGAGCGTGGTGTCGCCGCGCCCGACGGTCGGCGTCGGCGGCGCGACGGGCACGGAAATGAACGGAACGACGAGGTTCGAAGGCGGCGATTGGGCGCTGGTCCCGAACGCGTTGGTTGCGGTCACCGTGCACGTGTAGTCCGCGCCGTTGGTTAAGACAGTGATGACGATGGGTGACACTGCGCCCGTGTTGCTGCCCGCTGTTCCGGTGTTCGAGGTGCACAAGGCGGTGTAGCTGTTGATGGGGCTGCCGTTGTCCCCGGGTGGGCTGAACGCGACCGTGATCTGGGCGTGGCCGGCTGTTGCCACCGGTTGGGCGAGTGTGGCGGGAGCGCCGACGACGACGACCTCGGAGGGGTCCGATTCGAAACTGATCCCGTCGGCGTTGGCCGCCTGGACGATGCACACGTAGGCGGCGCCGTTTGTCAGTCCGGCGACGACGATGGGCGCGACCACGCCCGAATTGGTGGCCTTCGCGGCGATGCCGGTATTGGAATGAATCGGATAACACGTCGCGATATATGCGTTGATCGGCTTCCCGCCGTCGCTGGTCGGCGCGGAGAACGTGACGGTGATCTGGCCAATTCCCGCTGATACTCCGGGCTGCGACGGCGCGCTCGGAGGCGAAGCCCACGCGGACGACGCGACGACGCCGACTCCGAGTAGTGCTCCGAGAATGACTGCGAAGCTACGCCACCCTGTTCGGTACTTGCCGCCGTTGTCACGCACGAGTCCACCTCACCCCAGGACATTCCTGCGGCCCCCGTGTGAGTGAACCGCGCCCAGCCGTGTTGTGCAAGGCGGCACTTTGCACCAGATCGCACCATTCACTTGTGTTCTGTCCGTGTCGCCTCACACGAGATCGTGGAAATTGCACGATGTCATGGTCGTGACGAGGGTGGGTAGCCCCGTGTTGTCGGACCGGGCGGCCAGGTTGCGCGCCGCCGGATTCGACCGTCCGAGGACCGGGTCCAACACCGAGTTGGCGGGCGCGATCGGCCCGGCGACATCGTCTGCGTTCGATTGGACGAAGCCATCGCTGTGCCGCACCGAGCACGCTGTGCGCCTCGAGGTCTGGCATGGGCGAGCGATCGGTGTGGCGAACATCGTCGCGGGCGACAATCTGCGAGCTGACCGGGAACCCACCGGCGTAGGTCTGGAATGATTTGGCGCCCAAACGAGCGAGGTCAGGACCGGAAGCGGGCAGGTCATGGATGTTCGACGCCGCCGTTTGGTGCCGTCCATGCGGCCCACGCGCGGATGCATCGCCTTTTCGTGCAACGAGGCCCACCGAAGACCACGATTGTCTGCGCCCGGATGGCACGGCGTCCTGACGGATACTCCGAGCACCGTCGCGTTCGCGCCGATCCGACTCGTGCCGACCGATCGTCATACACGGGCGAGATGAGTCGACGTGTCGGCGCCGCTTCGGCGGCGTCGTTTCGCGGGGTCGTTTCGGGGGCGCGTGGTTCGCCATTCGCGTACCTGCGGCCCGGGGACGGCGCGTTCGGCCGAAACGTTTCGAACCTCGTCACGGACGCGACGCTCCACGAGCGAGACGGGTTTCGGGCCGGCCACGAAAGGCGACCTCGCCGTTGGCGGCTCGTGTACGACGGCGCAACGTTCTACCGTCGTTCGATGTCCGTACAGATCCAACGCGTCACCGCCGCGCAGACGTTTCCGCTGCGCCAGCGTGTGCTGCGACCCCACGACCCGCTCGACGAACTTGCCTCGCCGGTCGATGACGATTCCGAGACCGCTCACTTCGCCGCGATCGACGAGGGAACCGTGATCGGTGCCGCGTCAGTGCAGCGCGAGACGGCGCCATGGGCGCCGCAGCTCCGACGGTCGTCGTGGCGGCTTCGAGGCATGGCCACCGCCGAGGATCGCCGAAGCCAAGGGGTCGGTAGGTCGGTATTGGCGGCCGTGATTGAGCACGTCCGGCTACACGGCGGCGGCCTTGTCTGGTGCAACGCTCGGCTGGCGGCCGTGTCGTTCTACGAACGCGCAGGATTCGTCGCTCGAGGCGAACGTTGGGACGATCCCACCATCGGTCCTCACATCGCGATGGAACGGCTCGTGCAGACCGGCACGGGATAACCGACCCGGCGAAGCGTGTCGTGCGGGCCCGCGCCATCGAAGACGGTACCGGCGACCGACCCACGTCCTTTGTTGGCGGCCTGGTGTCGGAGTGGCACTGATTCCTGCGGTCACCGACCGGCCGCGAAGCATCGATGAGTCCGGTCGCGTGTCGGTTGGCGCGATCGCCGACGCCGTCAGCCACTGAACCTTCCAGCACGCGCGGCCACTCAGCGGAAGTTCTGCGGCTCACGCCGCTTGCGGCTGCGGGCAGCATCCGACCGGCGCTGGCGCGGAATTTCCGAGGACACGTTGTCTGATCGGCATCGGACGCGAGCACACGACGTCGCGGTCGCGCCAGGTCGTCCTTCGAGGATCTGCCTTCGTCGGTGATGTGCGTGGCCGGACCGACCGTCGGTTTCATGCGTGGTAACACGTGACCCGTGAGCGAAGCTGAATTTCCGGTCGGCTGTTGCCGAGGTCGGTTTGATCGCGAGACAGGATCGCGCCGATGACGATCGACGTTGTGTTGTTGGGGACGGGGAACCCCTTGCCGGACCGCGACCGTGCTGGCGCGGCGACACTCGTGCGGGCCGGGGGACGCACGATTCTCATCGACGCTGGCCGCGGCGTGTGCATGCGGCTCGTCGCGGCCGGGGTGCTGCCGGTCATGCTCGACGCGGTCCTCTTGACCCATCTCCACAGCGATCACATCTGTGATCTCAACGACGTTGTAACGACGCAGTGGGTGATGAGTCCGGTCCCGAAGACGTTGCGCATCTTCGGTCCGTCCCGTATCCGAGCGGTGATGGATGGACTCGGTGCCATGTTGGGACCCGATGTCGAATACCGACTCGCTCATCATGGCGATCTCACCTGGGAACCGCAGCTCGACGTGACCGAAGTGGCGCCTGGAGTTGTGTTCGACGAGGACGGCGTTCGGGTCATCGCGGCTTCGACGGATCACCGTCCGGTCGAACCGACGTTCGGCTACCGCGTCGAGTTCGGCGGCACAGCCGTCGTGGTCGCCGGAGATACCGTGCCGTGCGGCGGGCTCGACGAGCTCTGCGACGCGGCCGATGTTTACGTGCAAACGGTGTTGCGCGACGATCTTGTCCGAATGGTGCCGATGGCGCGGTTCGTGGACACCATCGACTACCACTCGACTGTCGTCCAGGCGGCGCAAACCGCGGCTCGCAACGGCGTGCGCACCCTTGTCCTCACCCACCAGATCCCGACGCCGGGGATCGGCGCCGCAGACGAGTGGATCGCCGTCGCTCGCGAGCACTTCGACGGTGACATCGTGTTCGGCGAAGATCTGACGTCGATCTCGGTCTGACGGCGGTCGAGCGGTGCGGGCGCACAGGAGCGGCGCCCACACCGCACCGCCCTCCCCAGGCCGGGGGTGGTGGGGAGATCTTGAATGAGTTCCGCGACGCCGGAGCGCCGTCGCCCTCATCCGCGTTTGAGTAATCGTCCAAGGCCACGAAAAGGAAACCGTCCCGCCCGCGCCTAGGTTGGCGTCGTGGCCCGCGAGACGGTTCGAGACGACTGCCGCCAACAGGTCGCGGCGCGAGGGCTGACGTCCGCCGCGGTTGCGTACCTGACGCGCGACGCCCTCGGCCGCATTGAGTTGTCGGTGTTGGCGCCCGTCAAGGGGCTGCTCAAGCGGTACTTTTCGCAGGACGGATGGACGGCCGACGATGACCGTGCCCTCGCGGACTTCGTCGGTCCGGGCGACGGGTGGTGGGAGTACGAACTCGACGAAGATCTCGTGTTCGCCTTCGGATGGCGCGACGGTGCGTTCCGCCTCGACGTGACGCGGACAGTTCCCGACCGGTCGAGGCTCTTAGCCGAAACGTTCGAACAGCCAGTTGTGCCTGAGGCGACGCCGAACCCGAGGACGATCCGATTCGTGACCGGACCGATCCATGACGGTCCGAGCCGTTGGTACGAATCCGCGCAGGGTGTCGACGATCCGCGGGTCGCGCGGCTGTTCGGCGAGTTCGGCGACGTCGACAACGTGCTCGTCGGTCCGGATTTCGTCGCGGTCGGCTTACGTCGTCCTGATCTTTGGGAGGACCGCCTCGTGCCGGTGCTGCGCGTCGTCGTCGAGCAGTTCGCGTCGCCATCCCAACCGGCCGACGTTCCCGCCGCCAGTCCTGGCGGCGGGTCGCCGGTCAGCTCACCCGCAGCGCGCGAGCGGCAGTCCGATGACCGTCCCGGTCATCTCGAACGCGCGTGGCGGGAACTCGGACGGCTGCGGCCCGATCGGCCCGACGACCTCGAGCGGATCGTCGCGGCGTTGTCGTCGTCGAGCGTCGCGGATCGCCAGGTCGCGGCGCGTGTCGTCGCTGACGCCGATCCTGACACGGCGCGCGCGGCGTGGGAACGGCTTCTCGACGATCCCAGCCGAAGCGTCCGGCGCGCGGCGGTCGACGCGATGGACGACGCGGAACGGCCGGCGTTGCGGCCGCTTTTGGAGCGGGCGCTCCGAGATCCCGACGCATGGATCCGCTGGAAGGCGATCAGCGGACTTGTCGGAATCGGAATCGAGTCCAGTCGCAGTGCGGTCGCGCCGTTGGCATCGGATACCGACTTCCGGGTCCGGCTCGAAACGGCCGCGGCGCTGCGCCGCGGCGAGTAGCGAGCGTCAGCCGATCGGTCGAAGGAAAGCGTCGAGGGTTGTGCGGTCGCCGTCCACTGCGACGTGGTCGGGGGCGGTTCGCCCGTACAGTACGAGCACGAGCTCCGACGCGGTTGCCGACACGGAGACGACCGGTTCGTCGTCGGAGAGGCGGAACAAACGGCTCGTGTCAGTCGCGATGAGCACGATCGGTGCTGGGTCGCGGAGTTGACGAGCGATCCCCACGAACTCGTCGACGCCGTCGTCAGCGACGAGTTGTGGAATCTCTTCGGCAAGACCACATGCCGACTGTGCATCCCATCGGTGGACGGCGGCCTCGTGCACCTGGTGACGCGCGATCGCGCCGACCGTACGGTCGTCGCGCCACCACGTCCACGCGGGCGTGCCCGATGAAGCCGCGCCGAGCGCGTCGAGGAGCTCAGCGGTCGAGGCCCGCATCCAGTCTGCGACCTCGCCGGCGACGGTCGGGCCGGTACCGGTTTGGAATGCCGGCTCGACGTCGGCGCCGGCGCGAACGACCGTCGACCAGAATCGCTGCACGATCCCGAGATGCCACGCGACATCGCGCAGCGTCCAGTCGGGACAGCTCGGCACCCTCCGCGCGAGCCGTCCGGTATCGAGCGTCGACGCGAACGCGTTGCTCTCGTGGGCGATCCAAGCATTGAAGTCCACTTCGGGCATGTGCTCAGCCCTCGATCGCCGGGAGGATGCCAACGCGTCGGTCACGGTTGGGACCCGCGACGCGGCGGGTGTCGGTACGTCGGTCATGACACCGACCAAGCCGACATCGCGCCAGAACGTGGTGTACGTCGTTGTCGGGCGCGGAATCAACCAGCCACGCGCCCCGGGAGCAGCCAAGCGCGCGGGTCATTCGACCAGCCGGAGTCCCGACGGCGCCATCGACCGATCGGCGACCGGAAGGTCGACGACGAATTCGGTGCGGTGACCGGCGAACACGTGCTCGCTGTACAGCACAGCTTCACCGGCGACGGTGCGGGTCGTGCGCCGGCACAACAGCACGGGCGAGCCGGTCGGCACTTCGAGGAGTTCGGCATCGGCCGCCGACGCGGACGCGGCTGCGATTGTTTGGCTCGCGCCGCCGAGCGGCGTGTCGAGCAACTCGTAGAACGGCGCGCGCTCGACGTCAGCGAGTGACAAGCCTTTGCCGAGCCGTTCGGGACACCACACCGTGACCCGCGCGAACGGATGTGAGTCAGCGAGATTGCAGCGGCGCACCTCGAGCACGCGCCGCACGCCGAGGATCTTGCGGACGTGAACGGGCGCAGTGACGAACCCGAAGTCGAGCACCCGCCGTTCCGAGGCGATGCCCGCGTCGGCGAGTTGCGCTTCGATCGTCCCGAGCCGGCCCAGTGATTGGCGCAGCGGGTCGGCGGCGACGAACCAACCGAGCCCCTGACGGGAATCGATCAACCCTTCGTCGTGCAGCTCCTCAAGCGCTCGGCGGACGGTGACGCGGCTCGCCGCGAACGTCGTAGCGATCTGGGCTTCGCTCGGGAGCAGCCCGCCGCCCGCAAACTCGCCGGCGACGACCCGCCGGCGCAGCTCGCCGGCGATTTCCTGGTAGCGGACGTTACGCACTTGTCTTATACTTGTCTACATCAGGTCGAGACACCACCAGAAAAGAGCCTCCCCGATGGCCGTGACCGCATCCACTCCCGTCGAGCTCGTCGAACCCGTCTACGCACGGCTCCCCGCGCGCACCGCGCTCGCCCGCGAACGCCTCGGGCGTCCGGTGACCTTGGCTGAGAAGATCCTCGTGAACCATCTGCGGGATCCCTTCTCGCCGTCATTGCAGCTCGAACGCATCGAACGGGGCCGAAGCTACGCCGATTTCGATCCCGACCGCGTCGCCCTCCAAGACGCGCTCGCGCAGATCGTGATGCTCCAGTTCATCAGCGCGGGATTGTCGCGTTCCGAAGCACCCACGACGGTGCACTGCGATCACCTGATCCAAGCGCGTGTGAAAGCCGCGACCGATCTTGATGCCGCGCTCGACGCCAACAAGGAGGTTTACGACTTCCTGCGCACCGCATGCGCCAAGTACGGGATCGGTTTTTGGCAGCCGGGCTCGGGGATCATCCACCAAGTCGTGTTGGAGAACTACGCGTTCCCCGGCGGAATGATGATCGGCACCGATAGCCACACCCCCAACGCCGGTGGTCTGGGCATGGTCGCGATCGGTGTGGGCGGCGGCGACGCGCTCGACGCAATGACCGGGCTTGCGTTCAACGTGCGGTGGCCGAAGTTGATCGGGGTGCACCTCACGGGGGCGCTGTCCGGTTGGTCGTCACCAAAAGACGTGATCCTGCGCCTCGCCGGCTTGCTTACCGTGAAGGGCGGCACCGGCGCCATCGTCGAGTACTTCGGTCCGGGAGCCCAGTCCTTGGCCGCGACCGGCAAGGCCACGATCTGCAACATGGGCGCCGAGATCGGCGCGACGACCTCGTTGTTCCCGTACGACGAGCGCACCGCCGCATATTTGAAGGCGACGCGGCGTGAGGAGCTGGCCGACGCGGCCGACGCCGTCGTCGATGACCTTCGGGCCGATCCCGATGTCGAGCGCGATCCCGAACGGTATTTCGACCAGGTCGTCGAAATCGACCTGTCCGAGTTGGTGCCGCTCATCAACGGGCCTGACACCCCTGATCTCGCTCACCGGGTCAGCGAGGTCGGCGTCTGGGCGCGTGCCAATGGTGTTCCCACCCAGATTTCGACGGCCCTGATTGGCTCGTGCACCAACTCGTCGTACGAAGACATCACCCGGGCCGCGTCGATTGCACGAGACGCCACCGCACACGGCCTGCGCGCCAAAACGCAGCTCTTCGTGACTCCGGGCTCGGAACAGGTGCGGGCCACGATCGAACGCGACGGCTTGCTCGCCGATCTCGAAGCCATCGGCGCCACGGTGCTCGCCAACGCCTGCGGGCCCTGTATCGGACAGTGGGACCGTCCCGCGCTCGACGCGGCGACGGTCAACACCATCGTCACGAGCTACAACCGCAACTTCCCGAAGCGCAACGACGGCCAGGCGACCACGAAAGCGTTCGTGACGTCGCCCGAGACCGTGATCGCCTTCGCCCTGGCGGGCACCCTCGAGTTCGATCCGCGCACCGACGACATCGACGGCGTACACCTCGCGGCCCCGGAAGGAATCGATTTGCCGCCGGGGGGATTCGACCCCGGCGCGTCCGGCTACCTCGCGCCGCCCGAAGACAGCTCCGCAGTGGAGGTGACCGTCGATCCGAACAGCGATCGGCTGCAGCTGCTCGTGCCGTTCCCGGCGTGGGACGGCTACGACTACTTGGATCTGCCAGTGTTGTGCAAGGCCCGAGGGAAATGCACCACCGACCAGATCTCCGCGGCGGGAACGTGGCTGCGGTACCGCGGCCACCTCGAGAACATCTCGGGCAATCTTTTCGCCGGTGCGACCAACGCATACACGGGTGCGACCGGGCAGGGCAAAGATCCGCTCGACGGCGACACACGCGCCTTCCCCGACATCGCCAAACATCTTGCGGCCGTCGGCGTGTCATGGTGTGTCGTCGGGGACGACAATTACGGCGAAGGCTCATCGCGCGAACATGCCGCGATGGAGCCGCGCTTTCGGGGCGGCGTCGTCATCCTCGCGCGCAGCTTCGCCCGCATTCACGAAACCAACTTGAAGAAGCAGGGCCTGTTACCGCTGAGGTTCAACGATCCGACCAGCTACGACCAGATCGGCGAGGACGATCGCATCTCCGTCTTCGACCTCGCGGCCCTGGCGCCCGAACAGCCGGTGCGCTGTCGCATCACCAAGCCTGACGGCGCGGTGATCGACTTCGGGTGCACCCACACCTTCAGCGACGAACAGATCGACTGGTTCAAGGCGGGCGGTGCACTGAACATCATCCGCCAGCGCCAGCGCGAGTTACCTCTTGGAGGCGCCGGCTGAGATAGCGCCGCTCGGCATCGGTACTCGCAAGCTCGTGAGCCTGACGGTACGCGACCGCGGCTTCGTCCCAGCGGTCAAGGCGGCGCAACAGATCGGCACGAGCGGCCCACAACAGGTGGTAGTTGTTCAATCGGCCCGAAGCATCGATGGCATCGATGATCGTGAGTCCGACTTCGGGGCCGTCGGCCATCGCCACCGCGACCGCACGATTCAGCTCCACGACCGGGGACGCGGTCATCTTCGCGAGCTCGCCGTAGAGCGCGGCGATCTCCGCCCAGTCGGTATCGGCAGCCCTGCGGGCGGTCGCATGACACGCCGCGATGGAAGCCTGCACTTGATACGGGCCGGCCCGACCTCGGCGCAGCGCACCATCGAGCATCGCGACCGCGTCCTCGATCGCGACGGTGTCCCAGCGCAGACGATCCTGCGCGTCAAGCAGTACGAGGTCGCCGTTCCCGTCGACGCGTGCGGCTCGCCGTGCGTCGTGCAGCAGCATGAGTGCGAGCAGCCCGACCGCCTCCGGCTCGTCTGGCATGAGCTCGGCCAACGTGCGGCCAAGTCGAATGGCCTCCACACACAGGCCCTGACGTACGAGGTCGGCGCCGGCGGTCGCGGCGTATCCCTCGTTGAACAAGAGATACAACACGGCCAGCACCGCGTTCGTGCGCTCCGGAAGCAAATGACCAGGCGGCACCCGATACGGGATCGCCGCGTTGCGAATCTTGTGCTTCGCGCGGACCAAACGCTGCGCCATCGTGGGTTCCGGGACAAGGAACGCACGACTGATCTCAGCCGTCGTCAGACCGACGAGCGTACGGAGCGTCAACGCGACCTGGGCGTCCGTCGAAAGCGCCGGATGACAGCACGTGAAGATCAGCCGCAAGCGGTCGTCGTCGACGCCACTGTCGTCCGGTCGGAACGGTTCGTCTCCCGACGACAGCACGGCTACCTCCCGGAGTTTCGACGCGCCGGTACTCACCCGACGGGCGCGATCGATCGCACGGTTCCGAGCGGTCGTCGTGAGCCATCCGCCGGGATTGCGCGGAACGCCGTCGCGCCGCCAGTGTTGGACCGCGAGCACGAAGGCGTCCTGCGCGCATTCCTCGGCGACGTCCCAGTCGCCGGTGACCCGGATCAACGTCGCGACGACCCGGCCCCACTCGTCGTGAAACGCGGCTGCGACCGCGGCCTCAACATCGGCTTCGACGTCGGCCGGGACGTCGGGCGTCACATCTCCCAGATCGGCCTCACTTCGATCGAACCGTTCCGTGCTCCAGGAATCTTGGCCGCGATCTCGATGGCTTCGTCGAGATCCTTGCAGTCGACCACGAAGTAGCCGCCGATCTGCTCCTTGGTCTCGGCGAACGGGCCGTCCGAGGTCACCGTCTCGCCGTCGCGGACTCGCACCGTCGTGGCGTCAGCGGTCGGGCGCAGCCTCTCACCGCCCTGTATCACGCCTCGCGTTCCCATCTCCTCCATGAACACGCCGTACTCGGCCGTGCTGGCCGCGGCTTCGCCGGGACTGGTCGCGGCGTCGGCGCTCTCGTCAGTACAGATCATCAACAGGTACCGCATGGTGCCTCCTCGTTGTGGGTGTCGAGGGTACGACGAACGAGATTCCCCAAAATCGACACGGACAAGCTTGAATGCGTGCGTGTTTGACGGGGGAGCGACCGGCCACCGACTCGAGGCGGGTCCGCTCGGCGTCGACGTCACCGACTCGGGTGTGGTACGGATCGGGTGGGACGAACCCGACTGGCTCGGGCCCGCACAGTTGGTCGCTCCAGCCGACCCGGCCGCCACGCGCGTCTCGGCGACGGCCGACCTGATCACCGTCGAGTCGGATTGGGTCGTCGGTGAGGTGGCGACACTGCCTCAAGAACCCGTCGTCGTCTTGCGTCTCGCCGCCCGCAGGTCGACGACCGGCTTCGGCACCGGAGACTTCGCTCGGCCTTCGGTCGCGTGGCACTTCGTTCCCGGCGCGCGCGCGGCCAGCGGCGCGCCAGCGGGCCTGCGTACGTTCGGTTATCAGTACACCGAGTTCGCGCTCCCCGTATTCAGCGACGCCGCGATGTCGCACTGGCGACTGTTGCCGTTCCGGCCTCCGGTGGTCATGCCGTTCGGTCTGATCGCTCCCGATGGCCGCACAATGTTGGTCGCGCCGCTGCAGGCCTTCCACGAGCAGGTGATCGTGGTCCCGGCCGGGAACGACGAGGCAGGCAGCGGCTTGCACATGGGCTGGCACGGCGAAATCGACCGTGTCGAAGCCGGATTCGCCACCGAGTTTGCGATCATCGCCGGTGACGGCCCCCGGGAAGTCTTCGCACGCTGGGCACGGCTTCTACGGTCGGCGTCAGGTGTGCCGGCACCGGCCCGTGACGCCGATGTGCTCGGGACGCGACTGTCGTATTGGACCGACAACGGCAGCGCCTACTGGTACCGAACCGAGCCGGATCTCGACGCCGCGTCGTCGATCGTCGCGACGGTCGACGATCTCGAGGCGCGCGGTCTTCCAGTGGGTGCCGTGCAACTCGACTCGTGGTGGTATCCGCACGAAGTGGCCCGACCGTTCGACACCGACGAATCGGTCGTTCCTCCGACGGGCATGATCCGGTGGGAGCCGCGGCCCGACGTCCTGCCCGAAGGCATCGAGATGTTGCGCGAGCGCCTCGACCGCCGTCCACTGGTCGCGCATTGCCGCCATCTGTCTTCGCAATCACCGTACCGCGACGAGTTCCCGATGTGGGTCGACGGCGACCGCGCCCATCCTCAGGACCGCGAGCTCTACGAACGACTGCTCGACCAGGCCGTCGCCTGGGGTGTGGAGGTATTCGAGCACGACTGGCTGATCGAGTGTTTCCTCGGCGTGCGCGCGCTGCGAGCGCCGGGACGTGCCGCGGCCTGGCAGGAAGGCATCGACGCCGGACTTGGATCGCGCAACCTTCACGCCCAATGGTGCATGGCATCGCCCGCCGATTTCGCGCAGACCAGCCGTCTGCACAACGTGACGTCCATTCGCACGAGCGGCGACCACGGCTACATGGTGGGACCGGAAGTGCTGTGGGCGTGGTTCCTCCACACCAACGTGATGGCCCGCGCGCTGGGACTGTGGCCGTACAAGGACGTGTTTCGTTCCGCACCGGGTTCCGACACACGTGAGCTCGAGGCGTTGCTCGCCGCGCTCTCTGGCGGACCGGTCGGCATTGGTGACGCCCTCGGCGACGCCGATGTCGGACTGATCCGGCGAACGTGCCGCGCCGACGGCGTGCTCGTACGTCCCGACGTGCCGGTCGCCGCGATCGATCGAGCGGCCTTCGGTGCGCCCGTATGGTCCGGTGAGCTGCTCGTCGGAAGCACCCACACGCGCCACGCCGCAGGTCGCTGGGCGTACGTCGTCACCTGCAATGTCGGCGCCGATCAGCGAGCGGAACGCACGCGAGTCTCGATGACCGATCTCGGCGACGACCGACCCGACACGAACCGGGTCGCGGTGTTCGATTGGCGGAACCGCCGCGTCGACGTGCTCCCCGCAGATGGTGCGTACGACGTCGTGCTCGAACCCCGCGACTGGGACTATCGCGTCGTCGCGCCGATCCTCGCCGGTGGCGTCGCACTGATCGGCGACCCGAAGTTGTACGCATGTTCGGGCGATACCCGCATCGCCGACGTGCAGGTCGACGACGACGGCGAAGGGTTGACGATCACCGTCCTGGGTGCGAATGAAGTCGTCACCCTCGTCGGGTGGTCGCAGCTTCCGATCTCGGCCCGTGCATGGTCGCCCGCCACCGGTGCGACAGACGTTGCCTGCACCCACGACGTCGCGAGCGGGGGCTGGGACCTCGAGCTCGAGATCGGCAGCGCCGGTTGGACGAAACTCCATGTCCGCTGACCGAACGTGATCAGGCGCTCGACGATGGCCGCCCGACAACCGGGGAGCGGCGCCGTACGACTCGTCTGAGTGGCCGAATCTGTCGGCGGCCCGCGGGTCGGTCGAAGACTCGAACCGGCCGGCGCCGGTGCGGAAGGAGCGCGTCTCGAACCGCGAGATGACGATGTCGACGGCGATCAGGCACGTAGATCGTCGTTGGCGCACGCGATGAACGCGACTACTTCAAGCTCGCACTCGACGCAGCGTTCGTTGCACCCACCGCGGTCAGCAGCTGCGTCGGTCAGCGCCTCGCGCGGCGGAGATGCGAGCGGTTGTTGCGGCTTCGGGCGCGCAGGGAACGTTGACGTTGACGGCCCGGCGATCGAAGATCCCAGTTCCGTACCTGGTGTCCGCGGAGGTCTGACAGTTCGTCTCGCGTCGGTGTGTAGACGCAGCACAGGCAGCTAACGTCCGACGTGTGAGCGAATGGGATGTCGTCATCGTCGACGCGGCGCCCGACGCCGACGTCGCGGAGTTACGGGCCGCGATGCACGCGTTCAACTTCGCGGCGACCGGATATCGCGGTGCTCGGTCGCTTTCGTGCTTCGTTCGCAACGACGGCGAACTGATCGCCGGCATCGATGGTTTCACCTGGGGCGGATATGCGCGTATCGACTACCTGTGGGTCATCGAGCGGCTCCGCCGGCGAGGACTCGGTACCCAGCTCCTGTCCTGCGCCGAGGCCGAAGCCTGCCGGCGCGGCTGCACGACCGTCGTGCTCGACACGCATTCGTTCCAAGCGCCCGACCTCTACCGTGCTCGGGGCTACATCGAGGTCGGGACCACGGTCGACACGCCCCGCGGATACTCGCAAACGCTGTTCCAAAAGCAGCTTTCAATGACACATAGGGAATGAGATATCTCGGGTGCAACAACTGACGTTTGTCGGCGCCGGTCGGTTCGTGTGGGAAGAGCGGCCGGCGCCGGAACTTTTGAGCGGCGACGCTGCGCTCGTTCGGCCCGTCGCGGTCGCGACCTGCGACCTCGACATCGCCCTCGTCTCCGGACGGGCACCGATCCCCGGTCCGTTCGCGTTCGGTCACGAATTCGTGGCCGACGTGATCGAGGTCGGCGAAACGGTCGCAACGTTTCGGCCGGGTGACCGCGTGATCGTGCCGTTCCAGGTGAGTTGCGGCGTCTGCGACCCCTGCCGGCGCGGCCTCACGGCGAGTTGCGCGACCGCCGGCGCCGGCGCGGCGTACGGGATGGCGCCGATCGCGCGTCGTGAATGGGGTGGCGCGTTGAGTGACCGCGTGTACGTCCCCTACGCAGACGCGATGCTCGTCGCGCTGCCCGAGGGGGCGACGCCCGACTCGGCTGCAAGCGTCTCCGACAACGTACCCGACGGTTGGCGGGCGGTTGCACCCCACCTCGAACGCCGGACCGGCGCACCAGTCCTGGTCGTCGGAGGCGCGGGTGACGTCGCGCTGTACGCGGCCGCGGTCGCGGTCGCGCTCGGTTCGACGCAAGTCGACTACGTCGATACGGACATTCGCCGGTTGGCGGTGGCCGAACGGATCGGCGCGAACCCGTTGGAGCGACCGGTGGACGGGAGCCGTCTTGGACGCTACCCAATTACCGTCGATCACAGCGGCGACATTGCGGGCCTGCACAGCGCGTTGCGGTCAACGGAGCCCGAGGGTACGTGCACGTCGACCGCGATCTACTTCGCGGCGCAGACCGCGCTCCCGCTCCTCGACATGTACACACGCGGCGTCGAGTATCGCACCGGACGGGTCAACGCACGCGCCGCGATCCCGCACGTGCTCGACCTCATGGCCTCGGGTCGGCTTCGACCCGAGCTGGTCACAAGCGCGATCGTGATGTGGGACGACGCGCCGGACGTCCTCGCGAGTCTCGAAGCCAAGACCGTCATTGTGCGATAGCGCCGAACGCGAGCGCGACGCACAACGGCGAATACACGCGTCGGTCCAGGCGGCGAAAACGTGGCGACGTACTCCCGGGCGAGAGGACGTCGGTACGGCCGGCGAGGCCGGCGAAGCCTCGAACCGCGAGGACGCCGCCGACCACCCGACGGCCCAGTCGACGTACGCGACGCGGACCGACGGGAACGTCGCAGACGAGCGCACTCGCGGCGGCCAACGCGGCCGCCACCGCATAACACGCGTGAGCAGATGGCACTGCCCGCGATCCGATCACCGCATCGGCGAGATCCTCCCGGCTCGCGAACGGGAACGGCGATCCGAGGCCCCAGGCCACGTGGACGGCGGCGATCCCCGCCAGCGTCGCCGAAGTCAGACAAGCCGAGGCGCGAACCACGAACCAGTGACGTCGTCAGTCGAGCTGTTCGTGCAGGAACGAAACGACGCCCGGCCAAATCTGCGCCGCGAGTGCGGCGTCGAGCGTGCCCAACGCGTTGTGCGGAGCCATGAACGCGTGTCCAGTACCTGGATGGACGGTGAGTGACACGTCTTTGCCCATGCCTTGTAGCTTGGTTTCCAACGCACGCGCCGCGTCCGGACCGAAGAAGTCGTCGTTCTCTGCCATGTGGCCGCGCACAGATGCCTGAAGTTGCGACCAGTCGGGCTCCATGTCCCCTTGCGGGAAACCGTAAAACGGGACGATCGCCTTGATCTTGTCGGGCCGCCCGGCCGCCAACAGGAACGAAAGCATCCCACCCATGCAAAAGCCGACGACCCCCAATCCGTCGCCGGTGACCGCTTCGTGGGCGCCGAGATAGTCGACCGCGGCGCTCATGTCACGCGCGGCGCGATCGGGAGGCAGTTGCGACATCAGCTGCGCGGCTTTGTCCATCTCGTCGTGACCGGCGACCTCACCGCGATACAGGTCGGGAGCGAGCGCAACGAAGCCGGCCGTGCCAAGCCGATCGGCCATCTCCTTGATGCCTGAGTCGAGACCCCACCACTCCTGGACGACAACGACGCCCGGCCCAGAACCGTTCGGTGGTCGAACCAGATAGCCACCGGCGGTGTCCCCGTTGCTCGCGAATTCGATCTGTTCTCCCATGGGCGGGGAAGCTACTCGTCCGTTACCGTGAACGGAAAAGCGGCCCGAGGAGTCGGCATGGTGGATCTCGTGACCGCGTTCGGCGACGAACTCCATGATGTGCTGCGCGAAGCCGCGTCCGCCGGACCGCTGGCGCGTGATCCTGAAACCGGCGTCGTGATCGCCCTTCGACACGCCGATGTCGACACACTCGGCCGCGATCCTCGGATGGTCGGAGTCGGGTTGGGCAACTTCGATGTGATGGGCATTGCCGACGGCCCGTTACGCACCTGGTACAGCCAACTCATGTTCACCAACGAAGGCGCGGCGCATCGTCGCTTGCGTTCGCTGGTGCAGAAGGCATTCACGCCGCGAGCGGTCGACGCGATTCGGGCGGCGACGACCGAGATGGCCACGCAGAGTTTCGCGACGTTACGAGCCGAGGGTGGCGGCGACCTCATCGAAGCGGCGTCGATGGTGCCGCTGCGGGTCATCTGCCGGCTCATCGGCGTTCCTGACGGCGACGTCGAACAGTTCGCGGGCTGGGCCGACGCGCTGAGCATCATCTTCGGGTTCTTGTCCGCGGAGCAGGCGGAGGCAGCCACCGGCGCGCTCGCGAAGCTGAACGCCTACGTCGACGACCTGCTCGAACAACGGCGATCAGCTCCGGGTGACGACCTGGTGAGCGCGCTCGTCGTAGCCGAGGTGGACGGGCAGCGACTCACCCACGACGAGGTACGCACGATGGTCGCCAACTTGATCGTCGCCGGCCACGACACGACCGGCAGCCAGATTGGTTGCACGTTCTTGACGTTGCTTCGTCACCCCGACCAGGCGACGCTGCTGGCCGGCCGGCCTGAACTTGTTCCCAACGCGGTGGAAGAGACCATGCGGTTCGAGCCCAGCATCTCCGGCATTCCGCGCACGCCCACCGAGACGATCGTGGTCGGCGGCGAGGAGGTGCCCGCCGGGAGCGTGCTGATCCTGTCCACCGCGGCCGCGAATCGTGAGCCCGGAGTATGGGCCGATCCCGACACCGTTGACCTCGGTCGCTTCGGTCAGCCCAACGTTCCGCGGCTCATGTCCTTCGGCATCGGGACGCACTACTGCCTCGGCGCCGCGCTCGCGCGGATGACATTGGAGGAATCGGTCCGCGCCATGTTCGTCATCGCGCCGATCGCACGCGCCGCGGTCGACCTCACCCACGTCGAATGGCGTCACGTGCTCGGACGCAGCCCGAGCAGCCTTGCCGTGACGGTTGGTGCGTGATGACGGACCGTCTGATCGGACGCCGCGTTGTCGTGATCGGTGCCGGCACGCGTCGCTCCGACGACCTCGACGCCCCGATCGGAAATGGTCGCGCTATCTCGGTGCTCGCAGCGCAAGAAGGCGCCGCGGTCGCATGTGTCGATCGGGACCCGACCGCAGCCGCGGAGACGGCCCGGATGGTCGAGGACGCGAACGGATCGGCCGCGGTCGTCGTCGGAGACGTATCCGACGAAAAGACCTGCGCGCGTGTCGTCAGTGAGTCGGTCGATGCGCTCGGAGGGATCGACGGGCTCGTATGCAACGTCGGGATCGGCGAGGGACGCGGTCTCGAGGGAACGTCAGTGGTCCAGTGGGACGCCGTGTTCGCGGTCAACGTACGCGCACATTTCCTCGTGTGCCGCGCTGCGCTCCCACGCATGACCGACGGCGGAGCGATCGTGTTCGTCTCGTCGATCGCGGGTCTGCGTCCCGGAACCCAGATCCCCGCGTACGACACGTCGAAGGCCGCGCTGGCAGGTTTGTGCCGTCATGTCGCGCTCGAAGGATCGCGTGTCGGTGTGCGCGCGAACGTGATCGCTCCCGGATTGATCGACACTCCGCTCGGACGCCGGGCCACGCAGGGACGCCCGAGCCGTGGGCGAACACCGGTGCCGCTCGGCCGTCAAGGCACGGCGTGGGAAGTCGCGGCGCCGGTCGTGTTCTTGTTGAGCGACGACGCGAGCTATATCACCGGTCAAGTCCTCGCCGTCGACGGCGGTATGTCGACGTTGTGACCTGCGGTGCCTCGAGCGCAGGAGTTTGGGGACGTGGCCGTGAACCGCGACGCAACGTCACGGTTCGGACCGCTGAAGATCGGAGGGATCGCCCCTTCCGACGCTCCGCATCGACAGTCATCACAGGTAATCCGGACAAACGGGGCCTATTGCGACTTTGTGACGTGCGGCGTACCGTGTCTGGCGGGCGTCGGAGTTGTTTCGCGTCTGCGCGGGGGTGAGGCGGCGGTGCGCAAGGTTCAGGTATCGGTAGTTGTGGCAGCGGCACTATGCGCGCTGGTCGCGACGTCTGCGCCGGGCTGGGCCACACCGGGCCCTCCGTCGGCCCCGAGGTCGGTCAGCCTCGTTCCTGGCAAAGGCGCCGTGACGCTGCGGTGGGTGGCACCGTTCAGCGACGGCGGCCACAAGGTCATCGCCTACGACGTGCTCTCGTATCACGACGACGTGAGGCTGGCCATCAACGTGTTCCACTCGGCGAAGGTGACCGAACACATCACCGGCTTGAAGAACGGCAGCGTGTACACCTTTACTGTCGCCGCCGAGAACGCGGCGGGCTGGGGTCGAACCTCGGCCCGCTCGCCGGCGGTGACGGTCGGAACGCCGGTCGCTCCCGGCAAGCCGTCGGCAGAATCGGGCAAGGACCAGGCGTCCGTGTCGTGGTCCGCGCCGTCCAACAACGGCTTTGCGGTCGACAGGTATCGCGTCGTGCCGTTCGTCGCCGGGAATCCCGGCGCGGCGCGCGTCTTCAACTCGCCGCATACCCATGCAGTGGTTTCCGGGCTGCAAGGCGGCCGCCCCTATACGTTCAAGGTCGCAGCCCACAATCACAACGGTTGGAGTTCCGACTCGGTGAGCTCCAAGGTCGTCGTCATCGGCAGCTAGGTACGCTGTCGTTGCGACTCAGTCCCTCGACGTTCGAATTGCTTGCACCGACGGTGTCGGCGCCGTGGTCGAACTGCTCGCGCAAGCCGCGCAGTGGACCGCGGCGCGTGGCTTCCCGAACTGGCCCGCTCGGTTTGCGCCGGACCGGATCGTCTTGTCGGCCGCGAACCGGGAGCTGTTCGTCGCGGAGTTCGACGGAGTCGTCGTCGCGACGTTGACGTTGCAGTGGCACGACCCACGGTTTTGGGGTGACGTCGGTGCCGGTACGGAGAGCGCCGGATACGTGCACCGGTTGCCGGTGCGTCGCTCGTGCGCCGGACGTGGCCTCGGCTACCAGCTGCTCAACTGGGCCGACGAGCAGGTGCGGGCCAAAGGAGGGACATGGTTGCGCCTCGAAGTGGCTACCGACAACGGGCCGTTGCGCCGCTATTACGAGGCGGCGGGCTTCGTGCATTGTCGCGACGTCGAAGGTGAGGACCCCTCGCCCGACGGCACCCCGAAACGGTGGCGAACCAGCTTGTACGAGCGGCCCTGCAATCGAACCGAGGATGCCCGTTGAGCGCGACCGACGCGTGGAACGAACTGAGCGAACCGTGGCAGGTGTGCCTCGACGAAGCCTGGCAGTCATGGTGTCACGGTTCGGCAGGTGTCGGAGCGGTCATCGTCAACGATGATGACGTCATCGTGTCTCGCGGGCGCAACCGCCGCCACGATCCGCGTCCGCGTCCTGACACGCTGTCAGGAACGCGTCTTGCTCACGCCGAGATGTGCGCGCTCGCGGAGCTGCCAGCAGGTACATGCGAGCACTACACGCTGTACACGACGTTCGAGCCGTGCCTCATGTGCACCGGTGCGATCATGCTGGCACGCATTCCCCGCGTCTGTTACGCCGCCGCCGATCCAGTGTTCGACGGGCTGAACAACTGGCTGGCCTCGTTACCGTTCGCGGCCGAACGCCAGCCGGAGAGCCACTGCCTCGGCGGCACGATCGGAACCTTCGCCCATGTGTTGCACGTGTCATGGCTGGTGTTCTGGTTTCCTGACAGTGTCGGCATCATCGCTGCGCACCGTTTCCTCGCGCCACGTCATCTCGCACTCGCGACCGACCTGGTCGAACGTTCGCCGCTCCCCGCGATCGCCGCGGCGGGTGGCCACGTCACCGACGCAATCGACGCACTGTGGGACCAACTCGAAGCGTTGGCGTAGCCGGATTCGAGCCGAACCGGTCCCGGCGCTGCGGCGCGCGACGCCTCAGTCGTCCGGCGCCGGCCGCTCCCAGGTCAGCAGCCGCGACCGTTGCTGTCGGCCCGCCCGGACCTGACCTCGCCGGATGCGCCGAAGCCGTTCCAGGGCGCGCACGCGACGACACCGATGACCGCAACCGCCGCGGTGGACCGCACCCAACGTCGGAACGGCGCCGGAGCTGTCCGGAACCCGGCGAGCGGCCCCGCGCCGACACCGACGTCCGTGACGGACCTTGGGGTCGAGCGGACGGGGATCGACCCGGCGAAGACCACGACCCGTTGCCCGCCACGGCGTCGAACCCGCCCGGAACCGGGCGTGCCCGGAATGCTCGGCCGATATTTGGCGGCGGGCGCAACGCCGAACGCATACCGTCCGCAGTGCTGGAAAGGACGGCTCGATGCTGCACGCCTTCGTGTTCGAGAACGTGGCGGTCCTCGTAGCACCGTGGAACGAGCCGACCGAGCCGCCCGAGCGGGGAACCCGGATCGAGGTTCGGCTGACTGACCGCCAACCGCGGCGAGGTTCGTTCTCCGCGGCGCAACGAGTCGTGATCGACCAGCCCGTGTTCCGCGCCGACCTGTTCGATCGGATGGACTCGCCGCCGGGCAATCTGCTCAGCGCGCATTTCCATCCGAACTTCGACGGCGTGGAACCCTGCGATCGGGTGTGGCGCGACCAGATCAGGCAAGACCCCACCGGCTGGCTCGCCGGTGAGCTCAGCGATCTCGGGCACCTGCTTCAACGAGCGCGAGTGGATCTTCCAGATCAGGAATCGATGTCGCGCGACGCGGACGCGTTACGGGCGGCGATACCGGCGATCCTCGCGGCGGTCACCGTGACGTGGGACACGGTACGCGCGTCCTGACCCTGCCCGCGCCGCACTACTCGGTGTACTTGCCGAGCTGGCGAAACCAGCCGAGGGTGTCTTCCACCCCCCACGATTCGGCGAGGCGGCCGTCGACGACTCGGTAGATCGTCGTGCCCGGCTTCTCGTAGCGCTGGCCCGCAGGTTCGATGCCGAGGAAGGCACGACCGGTGAGCGTCCCCCGTTCGACATAACGGTTCACGACCTTGTCGTCTTCGGCGACGAGATCTTCGATGGTGATCGCGACGTTGGGAAACGACCTGCGCAACATCTTGCAGACCATCACGTAGTGGTCGCGGCCCACATTGGCCTTACCCTCAGCGCCGTAGCGCGCGGCGTAGTCGTCGGCGAGCGTCGTCTCACACACGTTCCAATCGCCGTGATTGAAGCCCTCTTCGATATGACGCCGGACCAGCGCCTTCATGTCTGCCGGACTCAACGCGGTCGCCTCACTCGTCGTCGTCCTCGTCTTCATCGTCGTCCTCGCCGTCTTCGACCAGCAAGCTGTACGCCTTGGCGAGTGTCAGCACCTCGTTCGTGTCGGCGCTGATCGCGTGATACGCGATACGTTCGAACAGAGCATCCCGTACCTCTTCGGCTGTGGCCATCATGATCCTCCTCGACGTTGTCGACGACGATAGATCCCGGTCGCTACCCTCGCGCGGCATGCCGATCCAGCTCGACCACATGATCCTGCCGGTCGCTGACCTCGACGCGAGCATCGAGTTCTATACGAACATTCTCGGATGCACCTACGAAGGTGAGCGTGAGCCGTTCTCGGTTATCCGCGTCACGCCCGACTTCACCCTTCAGCTCGCACCATGGGGGACCGAAGGCGGTGTACACCTCGCCTTCGCGTTGCTGCGCGCCGAGTTCGAAGCCGCGTTCGATCGCATCAAGGCCGCGGGCATACCGTACGGCGACTCGTTCCACGCGGTCGGCAACATGCAAGGACCGGGCGACGAACTGGGCTCACACGGCTCCGGTAAGGCGACCTACGTCTTCGACCCGAACCGCCACCTCGTCGAGATCCGACACTACGAAGCCTGACCGGCACGCCTGACCGGGGAAGCCTGAGGGGGCGCGACGTTATGGCGCCGTCGCTGGGCGCTGATCTGCGGCGTCGAGCGCCACCGCGAACGCGTCGGGTTTTCCGTGCGCCACATGTACTCGGCGCATCCGTTGATCTCCGCCGAGATGCGCGAACGGGCATCGACCTGCTCTGCCCGACGCGGCACGTGCTCGACCTGACGTCCGAAGGACGCGGGGACAGGTATGCGTCGTTGAGGTCCTCCTGCGGAGGGCCGTTACTTGACGACGATCGGGTTCAAGGGAGATCCGCTCGAGCCGACGACAGGCATCGGCGCGGCGACGAAGAAACCTTCGGAGACGCCATCGTTGGCGCAATCGTCGGCGAGTTCGTCGAGGTCGAACAACTCGCCGACGAGCAATCCGAGGTCGCGCAACGCGGCGACGTGCCATGTGAGGAACTCGTCGCCCGGTTCGGCCGGCACGACCGAGCAGGCGGCCGTGTCGGTCGCGATCATCGCGACGTCGTGGTCGTGCAACCAGGGAATCGCCCGCGTCGAAATGCCCGGCTCGCTGCGATTCGTCGCCTCGGGTGAGCCCGCCCGAAGGCCGAGCTTCCATCCGACGTGGCCTGTGTGTACCAGCACGATGTCGCCCGGATCGACGTGCACGCCCTGCGCCGCGGCGGCACCGTCGAGTTCGTCGGGTCCGATCGGGAAGCCCGGCTCGAGGTGCACGACACCGAGATGGCGAGCGACGTCGACCAACACCGCGCGACCGACAATGCCGCACGCGAGATGGTGCACGCCGAGCCGGCGCGCACCGCCGGTTGCCGTGACGAGCCCGGCCCAGTAGCCGTTGTAGAGCGTCGAGTTTCCGCCGACGTGGCCGAAACCGTCGAGCTGTGTCGACGCTTGGAGCGCCATGACGATGTAGTCGTCGGATACCTGAAACGCTGTGCCCCCCCGGCCGCTGCCGAGCACGCCGTCACCGGCGGCGAATCGGTACAGGTGAAGCGGTTCGGCGCGGTATCCGCCCGGGGTTGGCGGTCCGATCGGCAGCGCAAGGGAGAACCGTTTCCCGGTCTTGGCGAGCGTGGCCGCCGCCGCGACGCGTTCCGGCGTCAGGTGATTCGCGGTACCGAGCTGGTCGAACTCGCCGAAACGGCCCCAGTTGTGGTGCGGGCCGGGTTCGGCCCCGACGACTTTGCCGTTGGTATCGACACGGTAGGCAGGGGGATCCCAACCGGCGAACGGGACGTCAGGAATTTGGCGCACCGACGCACATTAGAATGACGACCCGGAGGGTGCACAAGATGACGACGAACGTTCCGCCGCCTGACGAATCGACGAAGCCGCGCTGGCGGGGGATCAACCATCTCGCGCTCGTCACCGACGACATGGACGCGACGGTCCGCTTCTATCACGGCACGCTCGGTGCGCGACTTGTCGCGACGATCGGTACGCGCGACTTCCGGCACTATTTCTTCGAGTTCGGGCCGCAGAACACGGTCGCGTTCTTCGAATACGCCGACGCGCCGACGCAGCCGTTCGCCAAGCCGGCAGGTATTCCCGATGCGCGCGCGCCGCAGTTCGATCATCTTTCGTTCAACCTGCCCGACGAACAAGCCCTGCTCGATCTCTGTCAACGGTTGAAATCCGCCGATTGCGAGGTGACCGACGTCGTCGACCACGGCTTCGTTCGCTCCGTCTACTTCACCGACCCCAACGGCATCGCGCTTGAGGCGTCGTTCTGGGTGCTGGACGCGACCGGCCGGACCGCGGACTTCGGCGACGCGCAGTTGTTCGCCGATCAGGATCCCGTCCCGGCTGTGCGGGAGCTGCAAGCCGACGGGATATTGCGGTCAGTGCCCAGAACGCGACTCAGCTGACGCGGGTCAGAAACGCGTCGCAGATCTCTTCGAGTCGATCGCGACCGAAGCTCGCCTCGTGTCCGCCGTGGACGACGCGTACCGGCAACTCGCGGAGTCGTTCCATCGTCGCGACGTAAGCCTCGGGACCACCTTCGTAGAAGCCTTCGAGGAGCGGACCGTCGTACACCGCGTCGCCGGAGAACAACGTGCCGTCGGTCCGATCGAACAATCCGATCGAGTCGGGTGAGTGACCGGGCAGATGCAATACCTCGTAGACGACGTCGCCGAGGTCGACGACGTCGCCCTCGTCGAGTCGATGATTCGCCGGGCACGGCTTCACCGAATACGCGTCGACATCGAAGTCGGGCGCGGGGAACGCGCTCAGGAGTTCGTCATCGAGCACGTACCCGGAATCGATGAAGTACTGCCAGGCTTCCGGCGCAAAGCCCGCTCGCCGGAGCGCGCCGCCGATCGCGGCTGCGCTACTCAGAATCGGTGCGGACGCGGGGTGCGCGTAACGTTGTGGAAACTCGTGGAACGAGCCGACGTGGTCCCAGTGAGAGTGCGTCGCGACTGCGGCGAGCGGTTGGTCAAGAAGATCGGCGGCCGCGGTGGAGAGGCTCACGATGCCGAGACCGCTGTCGACGAGCATCGACCGGTCACGGCCGCGGACCAGCCACACGTTGCAGCGCGCGAACGCGTGTACGTACGGTTCCCACAAGTGCCAGGTCCGGTCGTCGACCTTGCGGCGCGCGAACCACGGGTCGGAGGCGAGCTTCACCAGCTCGAATCGTAGACGTGAACGTCTCCCCGGCGAGGTGGCGTGTGTGAGATCGGGAACCGCTCGCGGTCCGGTCCAAGCGGGTGGATGGTCGAACCTGGGTGGCGAGACGTCCGGTCTCGGGCACCGACGATGCGGGCCGGTTCGAAACCCACAGATCCGTCGACCGGTCGGCCGCGCGGTGTCGTCACGCCGAAAAGACCCGACGGTCGGCATCGACCGAGTGGCGTCTCGTCGAAGTGTTCGCGCGCGACCCGGTCCGGCTGCGCTCGAAGCGACCACACATCGAGCCGCTCTGGAGACTTTTTCCCGACGTGAACAACGAACGCGCCAGGCGTGGTGTGCTTGTCGTTCGGTGCCCGTTACGCACCCGCGGCGCGGCTCGTTATCTGGTGACCGAACCCGGTTCGGGGAGGCGGTCCGTGCCCGAAAAGGTCGACTCGGTACGAGTGTCGGGCTCGGAGCGCGCTCTGGTCTCTTCGGCGATGGCGTCCGAGATCACGTCGGCGCATTCGTGCGCGAGCCCGAAGTACTGCTCGACTCGACGCGCACCCCAACGGTCAGGTCGGCTCGAAAGTGGCCGAAGCGAGATCGCGGTCGTGTCATGCGACCATGCGGTGATCTCGAGTCGGACGAGCGCGACGCGACGTCCGCGACTTGATGTCAGCATCGCTGGGGCGTGCAACGCCGGCTCGTACGGAAGGGATGCGGGACGGAACGGTGCTTGCAGCACGAGCAGACCGAGCCCGGCGAGTGGGATGGTCATCCCGGTGCCGAGCACCGCGGGGCTCGTCACCGCCCGCTGCACGTCGTTGAATGGTTGGTCGACTCGGCGTTGCAGTTCGAACGAGATCCAGTCGGTCGGCATCGTGGTGCTCCAGGTGTTGGGAACGCACGCCGAGATGCGCGAAGCGTCGCACTCAGCTGTTGTGCGCCGTGTCGAGTTCGAGGCCTGCACTGCGCGGCGACGTGGCGGCAGCCGGCCGCGCCGCACCGGGGGTTATCGGCGCTGACGACTCGAACTTGAACGGTTTATTTCCTGAGGTCCCGTCTCGGGAGGAACGTGACGGTCGCTCCGGTCGAGATGCGGGCGAGTTCGACGCTGGGCGACAGTGGGGCGGGTTCGGCGTCCGGATCGATCGCGATTCGCCACGCGAGCCGCTCGTCGCCGCGCGTTCGATCCGGCGTGCTTGACGCCCGAGGGTTGATCGCACGAGCGATCGCGTCGAGTGCCGTCGACGGCTCGTCGGCCATCGTCGAAAACCACGAGAGACTGTCTCGCTCATGAAAGCACGGTGCGTCGCGCAGGGCGAAGCGAACGGTCTGCGCGTCGAGCAGGTCGATCGCGGCTGCGATATACGTGCGCGGCTGGAACACCGGATGGAGCTGGAGCAACTTTGCGATCGCGTCGGCGTCGGTGCCGGTGATGCCGAGAACAGCCGGGACCCGTCCGGCCGCGACACCGGCGGTACCTGTGAACACTTGCGGCGCGTTGGCGAGCGCTTCGTCGACGCCCCAACGGCTGGCGACGCAGTACAGGTATGCGTGCGCGAGAAGATGTGTCTGCACCGCGACTTCTTGGAGCGCGACGACGAGCGCGCGGTGTGACAGGTCCTCGAGGGTGAAGTCGGCGTCGAAATCGCCGGAGTAGTCGTACCACCCTCCGGGTTCGGCGTCGCGACCGGGATCATCGACGCTGATGTTCGCGATCTCCGACTCGCCGATGATGCGCACCGTCGGGTGCGGCTCGACCGGCTCACCGGCTTCGGGGTCGATCACGACGCGCCAGTGACAGTGCGGCGCCCGATCGGCGGGAACTCGGGGCGGACGATGAACTGGGCGCACCTTCGCGTACGGGTTCGTCGCGCCGGCGGTGGCGTCGAATGTCGGGTCTTCGATGTCGTGGCACATGCCGTGCACGAACTCTTCGCCCATCGGTTCGACGTCCATCAGCGCGCCGCAATGGGCGAGCCAGAACTCACCGTGTTCGGCGTCGTCGACCTTGTAGCGGAAGTCCATGAACTGGTGAGGCGCGCCGATGTCGAGCTGGATGTTCTTGAAGATCGTCGGCACATCGGCGGTCCCGAAGTTGAGTGCCCGCTGGGTACGCCGCGAGTACAGCGGGCTCGCGGCCATCCATTCTTCGATCGCGACGTCGAGCATGTCTTGTCGTGTATGACTGGCGAGCACGAGCGGGATGCCGACACGGTCCTGGAGATGGCCGTGCAGGAGGTATTCGCGGCCGAGCCGCGCGAGCGCCCGGCGGGAGAACTGCGCCAGGGTCACGTCCGGATCGAACGGTCCGGTGTAGTCGTCTCGCAGCTCAGCCGTCATGCGGTCGCGTTCTCGGCCAGCTCTCCGAGTGTCATCATCGCAGCGCCCGCGAAGCGACCCTTGTCGAACGTTCGGATCGCGACGTCGTGGTCGGGCACCTCGGCACGCAACGCGCCCACTGTGCACCGTTCGGGTGGTCGGTGGGCAAACGGGTCGAACCGGTACCAGCGCATCGCGTTGTCGTGCGTGATCTTGTCGAGCTCGGTGTCGGTCACGTCGTACCGAGCGGCAGCCGCAGCCAGTTCCTCAGGTGCGCGCGGCCACGACGAATCAGAATGCGGGTAGTCCTGTTCCCAACAGATGTTTTCGACACCGATATCGTTGCGGAGCTTGAGTCCGATCGGATCCGCGATGAAGCATGTGAGGAAATGTTCGCGGAACACATCTGATGGTGTGCGGTCGCCGAAGTCCTGGCCCGTCCACACATGATGCATGTCGTAGGTGCGGTCCAGCCGATCGAGGAAATAGGGAATCCAGCCGATTCCACCTTCGGACAGCGCAACGCGCAGGCTGGGATACTGCTTGAAGACGCGTGACCAGACGAGGTCGGCGGCCGCCTGGCAGATGTTGATCGGCTGCAAGGTGATCATGACGTCGATCGGGGCGTCAGGCGCGGTCACGGCGAGTTGACCTGACGAGCCGAGATGAATGTTGAGGATGGTTCCTTCGTCGACGAGCGCGCGCCACAAGGGATCCCAAAACGCGTCGTGAAAGCTGGGCAGCCCGAGCGTGGCCGGGTTCTCGGTGAACGTGAGCGAATGGCAGCCTTTCTTGGCGACGCGTCGCACCTCGGCGGCGCTGAGCTCGGGATCCCAAAGCATCGGCAACGCCATCGGTATGAACCGACCAGGGTAGGTGCCGCACCACTCGTCGATATGCCAGTCGTTGTAGGCCTGCACGACCGCCAACGCCAGCTTCTTATCCGGACAGGCGGCGAACACGCGACCCGAGAATGACGGGAACGACGGGAAACACATGCACGCCAGGACACCACCGGCGCTCATGTCCTTGACACGTTCGTGCACGTCGTAGCAGCCGGCCCGCATCTCGTCGAACGCGGTCGGGTTGACCCCGTATTCCTCCTTGGGCCGGCCCGCAACCGCGTTGAGTCCGATGTTGGGGATGATCTGGTGGTCGAAGATCCACACGTCGTCGCCGGCGTCGGTGTGTTCGACGTGCGGCGCGCGGTCGGCGAACTTCGCCGGAAGCCGCCCCTCGAACATGTGCGGCGGCTCCACGACGTGGTCGTCGACGCTGAGAAAGATCATGTCTTGGACCTGCATCAGCGCATTCCATCATTAAACAAGGGGGAATGAAATATGACATCTGTGTCGGTCGGCGCGATGATCCAGGGCCGTTCGGACGCGAGGGAGCTGCCGTATGCCCGGTGCCCTAGACGGGGTGCGCGTACTAGATCTGTCTTGGGGGGTCGCGGGTCCGCTCGGCGTGCTGCTCCTGGCCGAACAGGGCGCCGACGTGATCAAGGTCGAACCCCCCGGCGGCGACCCGTTTCGCGAGTACAGCGGCTACGCGGTGTGGAACCGGTCGCGCCGTTCGGTCACCGTGGACCTGAAACGCCACGAGGGTGCCGACGCCTTCCGGAGGTTGGCGGCCGACGCCGACGTGATCGTTGAAACGTTCAGCCCGGGCGTGACCGACCGGCTCGGGATCGGTTACGACGCGATCCACGAGATCAACCCCCGCCTCGTCTACCTGTCGTGTCCCGCCTACCCGACGGGGCATCGCCTCGCGCAACGTCCGGGGTACGACGCACTTGTCCAGGCCAGCAGCGGCCAGCAGTGGGAGCAGCCGGGCTGGCGGCCGGGGCCGATCTTCTTGCACATGCCAATGCCGAGTATGGGCGCGATGTTCTTGGTGCCGACCGGCATCATCACCGCGCTCATCGCGCGTGAAACCACCGGGCGGGGCCAACACGTGCGAACGTCTTTGTTCCAGGGTGCGCTGCTGTACACGACGCAGATCTGGTCGTGGGTGCCGGGCGCCGGCAGCGCGTACTACGCCACGATGGCCAAGACGTACCCGCCGGGAGTGCACCAGGAGATGATCTTCGAGGTCGCCGACAACCAGTACGTGCACGCTTCCATCATGAGCGGGTTGCCGCCAGTGAAATCGCAGGACGCGATCCTCGGACTTCCCGACCCGTCGGATCCCGAGAAGTACATGATGCTGTCGCCCGAGGAGCGAGCCGAGCTCACGCCGAAACGCCGTGCCGCGTACAAGCAACGCAAGCGTGACGAGCTGATCGTCGAGTTCCGGGAAAACAACCATGCGATCGAGGCGATCGAGTCGATGGACGTCGCGTTGGGTGCCGACAGCGAGCCCCACCCGCAGCTCGTCGCGAACCACATGATCGCCGCGGTTGACGATCCGGTACTCGGTCACACCACCCAGGTTGGGGTGCCGATCCACCTGTCATCGACTCCGGGGGCGATCCGAGGGCCGCGACCGCGGCCGGGACAACACAACAACGAGATCTTCGGCGAACTCGGATACTCGTCCGCCGAGATCGCCAACTTCACCGGAGTGGCCTGATGCATGCGCTCGAAGGTGTGCGGCTGATCGACTTCGGTCAGTACCTCGCGGGTCCGTTCGGTCCGATGGTGATCGGCGATCTGGGTGCCGACGTCATCAAGGTCGAGCCGGTCACCGGAGACGGGATGCGCATGGCCAACCAGCCGTTCTTCGGTTGCCAACGGGGCAAGCGGAGCATCGCGCTTGACCTCAAAAACGAACACGGCCGTGAAATCGCTCTCCAGCTCGTCGAGCGAGCCGACATCGTGCATCACAACATGACGGCGGGTGTCGCCGTGCGGCTCGGGATCGGCTACGAAGACTGCAAGCGGGTAAAACCTGAGATCGTCTACTGCAATACCTGGGCTTACGGACTGGAAGGCCCGCTCGCGCGTTTCGGGGGACTCGATCCTCTGTACCAAGCGTCGGCGGGACTCGAGTACGAGGAAGGCCCCGTACGCGAGGGCAATCCGCCGAACTACCTCCGTTTCGGCATGACCGACACGGCCAACGCGATGCTTTCGGTCGTCGGGTGCCTCGCGGCGTTGTATCACCAGCGTGTGAGCGGCGAAGGTCAGGAGCTTTGGACGTCGTTGCTGGACGGCGGATCCATGTTTTCCTCCGATGCCTTACTCGTCGACGGGGAAGCAGTGCCGCGTCCTCGGCTCGACAAGTCGCAATCTGGCATCGACGCGCTGTACCGATTGTACGAGACGCAAGAAGGCTGGATCCAGATCGCGGCGTTCGAAGACGCGCATTGGGAGGCGCTGTGCGGTGCGATCGGTGCACCAGAGCTGGCATCCGACGCGCGTTTCGCCTCACGGCGCGCGCGGGCAGCGAACCGCCGCCAACTCGAGTCGCTGCTGGAACCGCGTTTCGTGACCCGCACCGCGATCCAGTGGACCCACGCGCTCGACGCGGCCGGCGTACCGAACGAAGTCGCGATCGATTCCAAGGCCGGCGAAAGGGTCCTGTTCGACGGCGACAACGAACGCCTCGGCCTCGTCGCCGAGTACGAACACCCACTTCTCGGTCGCATGCGTCAGTACGGCACCTTCATCGATTTCTCAGAGACGCCCGGCAGGATCAACGGCCCACCGCCCCTCGTCGGCGAGCACACGGTGGAAATCCTCGAGTGGCTCGGCTACTCGTCGACCGACATGGACGACCTCAAAGCGCAGCGCGTCGTCTACTGGCCCGACGACACCTACGCCTGGAACGTGTAGTCACTCAGCTGCGTTTGGCCTGCTCGCGGAGCTCGTACTTCAGGACCTTGCCACTGGCATTGAGGGGGAGCGCGTCGACGACCTGCACATGGCGCGGCACTTTGTAGTTGGCCATGCGTTCGCGGCACCACGCGATCAAGGCGTCGGCGTCGACGGTCTGACCGGAACGCGCCACAACAAACGCGTATCCGACTTCGCCCATACGCCCGTCGGGTACGCCGACGATCGCGACCTGACTTACCGCAGGGTGATCGCTGATCATGTTCTCGATTTCGGCGGGGTACGCGTTGAACCCTCCGATAATGAACATGTCCTTCTTGCGGTCGGTGATGCGCAGGTTGGCGCGATCATCGAGCACCCCGATATCGCCGGTGTGCAGCCAACCGGCGCCGTCGATAGCGTCTCGGGTGGCTTCGGGATCGTCGACGAAACCCTGCATCACGTTGTACCCCCGGACCACGACCTCGCCGGGTTGGCCGGTTGGCATCACGTTGCCGTCGTCGTCGACGACGTGCACCTCGGTTCCCGGGATCGCGCGCCCGCACGTGGTGGCGATGGTTTCCGCGTCGTCGTCGTGCCGGCACATCGTCGCGATCCCCGTCGCTTCGGTAAGTCCGTAGCCCGTCACGACGGTCTCGAATTTCAACTCGTCACGCATGCGTCGTATCAGCTCGACCGGGACGCTCGCCGCGCCGGTGACTGCCAACCGCAGGCAGGAGAGGTCGAACTCGGCGAGGCGGGGATGGTCGAGGATCGTCTGGTAGACGGTGGGCGGCCCGGGGAGCATCGAGACGTGTTCCTCGACGACGCGCCGCATGACGGCTTCGACGTCGAACACCGCGTGGGGAACGATGGTCGCCCCTTTGATCAGGGCGGCGAGGATTCCCGCCTTCAGGCCGAACGCGTGGAAGAACGGGTTGACCACCAAGTAGCGGTCGCCAGCGCGCAACCCGACCACGGTCGACCAGGCGTCGTAGGCCTGCACGCTCGCGCCGTGTGTGAGCATCGCCCCCTTGGGCCGGCCCGTGGTGCCCGACGTGAACAAGATGTCGGAGAGGCTGTCTCCGGTAAGCGCGGCGCTCCGGGCCGCGACCTCGGCCGCCGGTGTCTGTTCGGCCCGCTCGAGGAACTGCTGCCAGCCGAGCGTGGACGGATCGGGCGAACCGCGCAGCACGATGATCTGGCGGACGGACACGGCCGGGTCGGCGGCGCGCAGGAGCTCGACGTAGTTCGTGTCGAGGAAATCGGTGACGGTAAACAGCAGCTTGGCGCCAGCCCGATTGAGGATGTACGAAGCTTCCGCTCCCTTGAATCGTGTGTTGAGCGGCACGATCACAGCTCCGGCGGCGTACACGCCGAGCGCGACGTGTACCCATTCGGTGGTGTTCGGCGCCCAGATCGCGATGCGGTCGCCCGGCTCGACGCCCGACGCGACCAGCGCGCGTGCCGAGGTGACCGCCGCGTCGGCGAGCTGGGCGAAGGTGGCTCGAGCGCGTTCGTCGACCAGCGCCTCGAGCGACGCGTAGTCGCGTGCGGCGCGCTGGACGACGCCGGGAATGGTCCGCGGAAGCGCGCTTTGGGACATGTTGCCTACGATATTCGCGAGAGGGGAGCGCAGGTATGGTCGAGGCGAGCCAGATCGGTGAGAGTGGCCGAATCACCGACGAGGGCGTGGCTCGATTGTGCGCGCGGGTCGGTGTCGCCGAGCCGCATCCTCAGCCTCCGCACTACCGGCTTCCGACGCTCGACACGTTTCGGAACGTCGCAATTGCCTACGGAGACGACAACCCGTTGTGGTGCGATCCCAACTACGGTGAAAAGACCCGTTGGGAGAGCGCGATCGCCCCACCTCCGCTCGTCGGCGGCGACACACTCGTGGGGGAGGATGAGGTGACGGCCGTCGCGCCCGAGCAGCGTGAGCTGATGAAAGGTGACCCGCTGCGCGGCGTGCATGCGTTCTACGCCGCGAGCGCACGCGAGTGGTGGGCGCCGCTGTACCCCCAACGTCGGGTGTTCCGTCGGAACGCGTTGGTCGCCGCGCTGGACAAGACGAGCGAGTTCGCGGGCCGGGCAGTTCACGAGTGGACCGCGCAGGTGTTCCGCGACGAACAAGGCGGTTTGTTGTCGGGCCAGTACCGCCTCATGGTGCGGACCGAGCGTGACAAGGCGCGGAAGAACAAGAAGTACGACGACGTCGTCGTTGGCTCCTACACCGACGACCAGATCGATGAGATCGAGGCGCAGTACGGACGCGAGCGAGCTCGAGGGTCGGAGCCTCGTTGGTGGGAAGACGTCAGCGTCGACGACGAAGTGGGACCGATGGTGAAAGGTCCGCTCACCGTGACCGACATGATCTGCTGGCACGCTGGCATGGGGATGGGACTCTACGGCGTGCAACCGCTGCGTTTGGGCTACCAGAACCGCCGGCGTATCCCCCGGTTCTTTCACCGTGATTCCCAAAATGTGCCCGATGTGATGCAGCGCGTGCACTGGGATCCCGAGTTCGCCCGTCGGGCCGGCAACCCAACCACCTACGACTACGGTCGGATGCGTGAGACGTGGCTCATTCACCTGTGTACCGATTGGATGGGTGACGATGCGTGGCTGTGGAAGCTCGACGGCGAGTTTCGACGATTCAACTACGTCGGCGATACGCAATGGCTTCGCGGACGCGTCGTCCGCAAGCTGCTCATGCCAGGTGACCGTCCCGCGGTCGAACTCGAGCTCGACGCGGTGAATCAGCGGGCGGAGTCCACGACGCCGGGGCATGCGACGATCCTGCTCCCGAGCCGCGAGCACGGCGCGGTTCGACTCCCCGACCCGCCCGGCGGGGCCCGTGATCTTCAGGGCGCGCTCGACGCGATCTCGGCCGAGTTCTCTCGTCGATGACCGCTCCCGAGCAGTATCCGTCGGTCGCAGGTCTGTCGATCGCGCTCGTCGGCCCCGTACTCCGCCTCACGCTCGACCGGCCCGAGAAGCGCAATGCCGTCGACGACGTCATGATGCGCGGCCTCATCGACACGCTCACGGACGCGTCGACCGATGATCGGGTTCGGGCGATCGAACTCGCAGGCGCGGGCGACCATTTCTGCGGCGGCGCCGACATCGTGGCGCGCAACCGGGCCGGCGACGAGGGATGGGACACCGGGGCGCCGCGACCGCGCGTCGGGGGCATCCAGCGTCGGCTGCCGACCCAGGCGCATCAGCTCGTCGCACTCCTGTGCGACATACAGATCCCAGTGGTGTGCAAGGTGCGCGGCTTCGCGGCGGGCATCGGATTATCGCTCGCGCTCGCGGCCGACTTCACGATCGCGTCCGACGACGCAACGTTCTGGGAGCCCTTCGTGCGGCGTGGCTTCACCCCCGACAGCGGCGCGACGTGGCTGCTCCCTCGGCGCGTGGGCGAGGTTCGAGCGCGGGAGCTGCTGTTGCTCGGGACCGAGTTTTGCGGCGCTGACGCTGCCGCGTGGGGAGCGATACACGCGAGTGTGCCTCCCACCGATCTCGACCATGCAGTCGGTGATCTGGTCGGACATCTCGCTTCGGGCCCGACCGTCGCGCTCGGACTCACCAAGTGGCTGTTGCACGTCGGGCGCGACGCAACCCTCGACCAGCATCTTCGCAACGAGGCGTTCGCACTCGAGTTGTCGTCGCGCACTGCCGATTTCCGCGAAGGCATGGCGTCGTTCCGTGAGCGTCGTGCTCCGGGCTTCGAAGGACGCTAAGTGGCAGCGACCGACGGGCGCCTCGCGATCGGTGCCGACACGATCGAGCCCGAAGCGGTCCGTGCGGTGCGCGCCTGGGTCGACGCCCACGTGCCGAGGCACTGGATCGATGCGGGACGGGCCGGCGGGGCGGCCGCAGTGCGGGAAGTGCGTACCCGCACGGAATACGAGGCGTGGTATCCGGTATTCGCCGATTCTGGCCTCGTTGTCCCGACCTGGCCGGTCGAGTACGGCGGGCTCGACGTGTCAGCAGCAGTTGCCCGCCGCGCCGAGGTCGAACTCGCGCCGTTCAACCTCGGCCGTCTCAACCCGCTCGGCCTCAACCTTGCTGCACCCGCGTTGTTCGCCCACGGCAGCGAAGCGCAACGACTTCGGTTCTTGCCACCGATCGTGCGCAACGTGGAGGTGTGGTGCCAGCTCTTCAGCGAGCCGGCCGCGGGCTCCGACCTGGCGGGTCTGCGCACCAGGGCGACCCCGGACGGCGGTGGGTGGATCGTCTCGGGCCAGAAGGTGTGGACCACCTACGCGCACATGGCGTCTTTCGGGATCCTGCTCGCACGCACCGATCCGGGTGTCGCGAAACACGCCGGCATCTCGTACTTCGTCTGC
>JBKQIY010000247.1:0-11240 GCA_052148155.1 Acidimicrobiia bacterium
CCAGAACGCGACCGGGATGGAAAGGATCAGCGAAAGACCGAGGGCACCCAGGCCGGCCTGTTTCATGGGCCGAAGCTTGCCTTCCACCCACTCCACACGGGCTTGGGCGATTACCGCGCCTACCACCTTGCCGTAGCGATCCCGTACCGGGGCATGCGCGCGCAAATAGCGGCCAAACTCATCGGTGGAGAAATCCTGCTCGGCCGCGGTGGTTTCCCATTGCAAGGGTGCGCCCTGAGTCCGGTACACCTCGTCCGCGTGACCCATCAGTGCGGGATCTTCTTCGGCGTCTGCTGCGATGTGGAGCAAGCCACCCCGCTGAACCACCGCGAAAACGCGCTGCACGTCCGTATCTTTTCTCCGGTTGGCGTCCCGAACCGCCTTCAGGGCGCGATGCAACTCCGCGTAAGAACGGACGCTGGCGTGGCTGGACGCCAACCGTCCAACCGAAGGCGATCCGGTCTTCAACTGGGGCGACGCCCGAATCGGGAACGTCCTGTACGTCGACTTCGAGCCCGCCGCGGTGCTCGACTGGGAGATGGCCACCATCGGTCCACGCGAAGTCGACCTTGCGTGGATGATCTTCCTCGACACCTTCTTCGACGACCTCGCGGCGCGCTTCGAGATGCCGGCCCTCGATGGCTTCATGGACCGCGACGACGTTGTCGCCGCCTACGAATCCTTGACCGGGCACACGGTGCAGGCACTCGAATGGTTCGAGGTGCTAGCCGCCCTGCGGTTCGCGATCGTGTCGGTCCGTACAAGTACTCGGGGCATCGCCTATGGACAGATGGAACCGCCGGCCGAGCCTGACGATCTGATCATGTTCCGGGATCTGCTCGAGCGGATGCTTGCGAGATGAACGACTCGCGTGATCCGAACACACGAACACGCCAGGCACCGAGCGTTTCGGGCGCGCCGGTGGGCAGGGCCGTCGGCTCGACCGGCATGCTCGCGGGCTTCCGCGCCTTCCAACGCCGCCGGAGCGGACGACCGATCAAAAGCCAGAGTGTGACGAGCGTGACCAGTAAACCGATGTGGTCGGCCGCGTCGGGACGGTAGGCAAGCTGCAACTGGTGCAGACCTGATGGGATGTCGATCTGCATGAGGCCGTCAGACGTCTTCGAGACCCTGACACCCTGGCCGTCCAAGGTGGCGTGCCATTTGGGCGACCACGCCACCGCGATCGTCGACGTGAAGGACTGGCCGGAGTTGATCGTCCACTGCAGCCGTTCGGGACCCCTCTGAGAAAAGGCCACGCCGGCGTTGGACTGCGCGGTGTCCATCAGAATCGGTGGGGTGCCACCAGTGTCGGTGAGCACCTCGTAGATCGTCACCGGGCCCTGGGTCCAGACCTGGTGCACGAGCGCGCTGGCCTGCATCTGCTTGTCGAGCGCCGGTTTGTCCACAACGATGTGACTTACTCCGAGTCGACGTAGCGCGCGTACCCAGCTGTCGATCGTCTGGTTGTTGGCGGGACCGTCGGCGGTGTACGCCACGGCACCGGCATTGGACGCTTCCGGGTTGAAAGCATTGAGGGTGTCAACGCCCGAGGCCCATGCGAGCCAGCGCTCGGGTTCGATCACACCGACGCGTGAGATCTCCGCGGGATAGTCGCGCGTCATGCTAAATCGGGCGCCGGACGGCACGATGTCACGGAGCTCCGCGGCTGCGTCCCGCAGCGCCGGGGTCGGGGTCGTGAGCTGCCCCGCCACATGCTCATTGCTGTGCCCGACCGTGACGATCACCGCAGCCACCAGCGCGAAAGCGCAGAGCAGTATCGCGATGTACTGATCGCCGGAGAGGTCGCCCAACCGTGTCACGATCAGTCCGACGAGCGCGGCGACCGGGAGCAGCGCGAACACACCGGCGTAGGCGAGGCCCCGGTTCGCGAGCTGGAGCGAGATGTCGCCCGGTCCTGGATAGGAGAGCGTGACGTGCGCGATCACGAGATAGATGGCCGGTACTGCCAACAACACGACATGCTCACGATGACCGAACGCGGCGCGCACGATCGTGACGATCCAGGCGAGGATGACGAGCTTGGCTATGAACGGCTCGTACAAGATTTGACCGCGGAGGATCTGCGCGATGCGCACGTCGAACGGATCGGTACCCCATGTCACCACCGGACCATGGAGATTGCGGTGTACGAGAAACGGCACCACCCAGAACCCCGCGATGCCGAACGCCACTCCGCCTGCACCGAGCACACCGCCGAGGCCCCGCAGTGCCGCTGAGCGTTGGCTCGCGCTCATCCGAAAGATGAGCGCGATTGGAAACATGACTGCGAGGATCATCACCGAAATGAGGTGAGTGATCACGAGCGCCGCGAGCGCCGTGCCGGCGACCACCATGCGACGGCGGCTCGGATCGTCGAAGACGCGTAGTAGCGCGCCGAACGAAATGAAGAACGGTATTGCGCCGAGCTGGTGTGACAGCAGGCCGTTCACGAACAAGCCTTCGAGTCCGCTGCCGCCGTAGCCGGCGGTCGCCGTGAACGAGATGATGCCGGCAATGCCGGCGCTGATGCGATTAAGACCGAAGGAACGAGCGAGGTAGGCAACGGCGAGCGGCTCGGCCGCGATGGACCCGATCGCGAGGACCTTCAGCGCGCCCGCGTTCGACAGAGCTCCCAAGCTCAGCAGGCGCAGGAACGCGATCGCCCATGTGACGCCCGGGCCGTTGAACAGAAACTCTTGATCGCCTTCCATGAACCGCGGAAACCAGCCGTCGAGCCGTCCGTGCGCCACGATTTGCGCGATTCCGAAATTGGCGCGGATCAGGTCGGCGGTGACGTCGCCACCGGCGATCAGGTGCGGACCCCAGGCGTGCCGTGTGATCCACAGCCCCGTGGTCACGCCGACCACTCCGCAGACCGACGCCCACACCTGGTCCGGCACGCGGCGCGATCGAACCGCGGACGGCGCTTGTTCGACTCCCGATTCGACGTTCGCCTCAACTCCGGCCGGCGCCGCGCCCAAGTCGAGGTCAGGCGACGGAGCGAGCGGTTCGGGCATGGGCGGCATCGTTTCGAGACGGATTGATTGCTAACCGGCGATCAACATCTTGGTGGATGATCGGCCGCCGGCGTCGTACCCTGATCTTCCGGACGCCGATCCCGGCTCGTATGCTGGCAACATGAGGCGTCGATTTTGGGCCCTGACCGCGTGTCTCATGCTTGTGGTCGCATCGACGATCGTCGACGGTGCCGGCGCCGGCGCGATTCCCGCCTCGGCGTGCACCCACGCGATCGTCGTCAGCACCTTCGCGTTCGGGCCCGGAACGGTCCGTCCCGGCGGAAAGTCGACCGCCCGACTCGCAGGAATGAACTGCACGAAGCATGCGCAGACGGCGACGCTCACCTGGCAGGGGCGCTACTCGGCCGGGGCGGCGAACGGCTGCCCGATCATCGACCCGCTCGTCCAAGCGGTCTCGGTGCCGGCCAGGACCGCGCTTGCTGCGCATCTGGCGTTTGCCGTCCCGACGGCGTGCACGGCCAAGCTGCTCACCGTCACCGTGCGCGTCGTCGGTGAGTCGGGCGCAGCCTTGGCGAACAAGTCCGCCGAACTTCACATTGCGCACAAGCGCATCAGCTCGAGCTGAACCGCGGATCAGATCTGATAGCCCGACGCCAGCGCGTCTCGATGGAACATCTGCACCGTCTCGAGCGAGAACTGGTCGAGTTCCTTGCCGAGTCCGCCGAGCTTCTTCAGCAGCTCGTGGGTGACCGTGATGATGTCACAGCCGATCTCGTCGGCCTGCACGACGTTGAGGACCTCGCGTGGGCTCGCCCAGATCAATTCGACCTGCGGATGTGACGACAGGATGCGCAGCGACTCACGCATGATCGGGATCGGATCGCGACCGGTGTCGGCGACACGACCGGCGAAGACCGAGACATACGCCGGTGGCCCGCCGGCAATGCACTCGATGACCTGCTCGACCTGCGCGGCTGTCATCAACGCGGTCACGTTCACCTTCACCCCGCCCGTGACGAGCCGTCGCAGGAGCGGACCCATGAATTCGCGTTGGGTGTTCGTCACAGGAATTTTTACGTAGACGTGCTCGCCCCACGATGCGATCTTTACGGCCTGGCGCTCCATGTCGCTGGGGTCGTCAGCGAACACCTCGAGCGAGATGGATCGGTCCGGCACGACCTCAAGGAGCCGGCGCGCGAACGACTCGTAGTTGTCAATGCCCGCCTGGCGCATGAGGGTCGGATTGGTCGTGAAACCGCGAATCGTGGGGTCGGCGGAAAGCGCAAGGATCCCGCCCAGGTCCGCGCCGTCGGCGAACAGCTTCACGTGCTTGAGTAGTGGGTCAGACACAGCCCCCCCGGTCGTCGGTGCAAGGATAGGCCTCATGAGAGTGATCGTCACTGGGGGCGCTGGGTTTATTGGCTCGAATCTCGTCGCCGGGCTGATCGAACGTGGAGATGAGGTTACCGTCGTCGACAACTTCTCCACCGGACATCGGGAGTTCCTCGACCGGTCACTGATTTCGGGCCGGCTTGCCGTCGAAACACTCGATCTGCTGGGCGACGTCCATCAGATCGCCGACGTGTTCGAGGGCGCCGATGCGGTCGTACACCTCGCGGCGAACGCTGACGTGCGGTTCGGACTCGACAATCCACGGCGCGACCTTGACCAGAACGTCGTCGCGACGCACAACGTGCTCGAGGCCGCGAGAACATCGGGCGTGGCGGAACTCGTGTTTTCGTCGACCGGCTCGGTGTACGGCGAAGCCGAGGTCATACCAACCCCTGAGCACGCTCCCTTTCCCCGCCAGACGTCATTGTACGGTGCGTCCAAGGCAGCGGCCGAGGGCTTCATCGCCGCCTACGCCGAAGGCTTCGGCCTGCGCGCCACGGTCTACCGATTCGTGTCGATTCTGGGCGCGTGCTACACCCACGGCCACGTCATCGACTTCGTCGCGCAGTTGATCGATCACCCGGATCACTTGCACATTCTCGGCGACGGAACTCAACGCAAGAGCTATCTCGAGGTCGGTGATTGCGTTGCTGCGATCATGGGTCGGCTCGGACACGCTGACGAATTCGAAGTCTTCAACCTTGGCGTCGACGGCTACTGCACCGTGAACGACTCTGTGGGATGGATCTGCGAACGCCTCGGCGTGGAACCCGAGCTGACCTACGGGGGAGGCGATCGCGGGTGGGTCGGCGATAACCCGTTCATTTTTCTCGACACAACGAAAATCCGCGCGACCGGCTGGCGGCCGCGCTGGTCTATTCGAGACGCCGTTGAACATACCGTCGACTACCTCGTCGCGAACCCTGCGATCGTCGCTGGCCTTGAGCGCCATTAGCCACCGGATTGCTCAGAATCGCTAAGATCGGTGACGTCCATCCGAGGAGTCCTGACCATGGGTTCGTTCACCGAACAGTTCCTCGGCGACACCCTGACAGTTCTCGGCCGGCTCGATTACCTCACCGTAGAACGGGTCGTCGACGTTGTTGCGTCGACTCGGCACCGCGGCGGACGGCTGTTCCTGTGTGGATCTGGTGGCGGGGCCGGCCACGCATCACACGCGGCGTGCGACTTCCGCAAGCTGTGTGATGTCGAGTCCTACGCCGTGACCGACAACGTCTCCGAGTTGACGGCACGCATCAACGATGACGGCTGGGACAGCTCGTACGCCAACTGGTTGCGCGCCTCACGCCTCCGTGGCGATGACTGCCTGTTCGTATTTTCGGTTGGCGGCGGCGACATCGAACGGAAGGTGAGCGTGAACCTGGTCGAGGCCATCAGATTCGCCCGTGAGCGACACGCGTCCGTCGTCGGTGTCGCAGGACGCGATGGCGGCGCGCTCGCGCAGCTTGCGGATGCGTGCATCGTAATCCCGACAGCCGATCCTGGCCTCGTCACCCCCCAAACTGAAGGCCTGCAGGCGGTCATGTGGCACCTCATCGTCTCTCATCCGAAGTTGGCCGCCAGCCCGGCCAAATGGGAGTCGATGAACGTTCCCGCCGCAGACTGATCACGCTCGAGGTCACTCAAATGAGTCTCGGAGTCGCGATCGTCGGTGCCGGTCTGATCGGCAACAAACGTGCCGTTGCCTTACCGAGCGGAACCGTGCTCCGAACCGTCTTCGACGAGGTGCCCGAACGGGCGCGAGCGCTCGCGGCGAAATGTCCAGGAGCTGTCGCCGCCGAAACCTTGGAGCAGGCACTCGACGACCCCGAAGTCGGACTCGTCATCGTCGCCACTCCGCATCATCAACTCGCGACCATCGGAATCGCAGCCGTGGGCCGGGGCCACGACGTCCTGCTCGAGAAGCCGGGCGCGCATCGTCTCGACGCGCTGCTCGAAATCCAAGAGATTGCCACCGACGCCGGCCGACGCGTCCGCGTTGGCTTCAACCATCGGTTTCATCCGTCGTTTCTCCGCGCTCGCGAGCTGATCGGAGCGCGAGCGTACGGCGACGTGTTCTCGATCCGCGCCCGCTACGGACATGGCGGACGGCCGGGCTACGAGAAGGAATGGCGGGCACAACGTGACATCTCCGGAGGCGGCGAGCTCATCGACCAGGGTCTTCACCTGATTGATCTCGTGCGGTATCTCGTCGGAGATGTCGAACTCGCCTTCTCGGAGCTGCGAACCGACTTCTGGTTGACGGACGTCGAAGATAACGCGTATCTCGCGTTGCGCAGCCAAGCCGGCGCGTTCGCATGGCTGCACGCGTCGTGGACCGAGTGGAAGAACCTCTTCTCGTTCGAGATCGCGATGCGCGACGCCAAACTCGAAGTCGAGGGCCTCGGTGGAAGTTACGGAACCGAGCGACTCACCCTCTACGAGATGCTTCCGGAGATGGGGCCGCCACCGGCAACGTCATGGCAATGGCCGCAGGCGGACGCGTCGTGGTCGCGGGAGCTCACGGACGTGGTGAGCGACCTTGATGGTGGACCGTCGATCGGAGCAGATCTCGCCGACTGCGTCGCGGCGTTTCGCGTCGTCGAAGGGGCATACACACGATGATCATCACGCGCACACCGTTGCGCATCTCCCTCGGCGGCGGGGGGACGGACGTGCCGGGGTATTACCGGCGGGCCGGACGCGGCTTTCTCATTGCGGCTGCCATCTCGAAATACGTGTATATCGCCGTAAATCAAAACTTCGACGATGACATCCTGCTCAAGTACTCGCAGGTGGAGCGCGTGAAACGTCCCGAGGACATCGTGCACCCGCTTCTGCGCGAGTGCCTGCTCGAAACGCAACTGGGATCGACGATCGAGATCTCATCGATGGCCGACATTCCCGCCGGAACGGGTCTCGGCTCCTCCGGTGCCTTCACTGTCGGTGTGCTCAAGGCGCTCCACGCCTTCAAGCACGAGATCGTGCCGAACGAGCGCATCGCCGCGCGGGCGTGCGAGATCGAGATCGTGCGGCTGCAACAGTCGATCGGGAAGCAGGATCAGTACATCGCCGCGATCGGAGGACTGACCGCGTTCGAGTTTCACGCCGACGAGCGCGTCGAAGTCATCCCCATCGCGCTCGCCGAATCGGTACGACATCGCATCGAAGATAATCTTCTCCTCTTCTTCACCGGCGTCCGACGCCCGGCGTCGGAGATCCTGGCGATCGAGCAGTCGGACGCGAACGCGTCGCACTCCAAACTCGACGAGAACCTCGACGCGGTACGAGCAATCGGTCACGAAACCATGGACGCCCTGACTCGCGGTGATCTTGCGGCCTTCGGCAGCCTGCTCACCCAGCAGTGGACACTGAAGTTCGAGCGGTCGCCGACGGACGTCCACCAAACCATCGATGCTTGGATTCGAGCGGGCATCGCCGCGGGCGCCGCGGGCGGCAAATTGGTCGGTGCCGGAGGAGGAGGATTCCTCCTCTTCTACGCCGAGGAGAAGGCCGACTTGCGTCTCGCGATGAACGAGCTCGGGCTCCCCGAAGTTCGTTTCGGAATCGACTATCTCGGTACGACCACCGTCGTCGCCGGATGACACGAACCGTCGTCGTGCTCGCCGGTGGTCTCGGCCTCCGAGTCGCGCATCTCACCGGACCAGACCTCCCCAAAGCTTTGCTCCCGGTTGGCGGCCGCCCCTTCATCGACCTCAAGATCGCCGATCTCGCCTCCGGCGGGGCCGACGAGATCGTGCTGCTCGTCGGCCACAATGCTCGGTTTCTCGATCAGCATCTCGGTGAGGTCGCGACACCAGCCGGCGTGCACGTACGTTGCGTCGCAGACGGACCGGCGCTTTTGGGTACCGGTGGCGCGATTCGGGCAACACTCGACTCTCTACCGGATCGATTCTGGGTCACGTACGGCGACACGCTGCTCGACGTCTCGATGGAGCCGGTGGAGGACTTCGCCAACTCCTGCGACGTCGAAGGCGTGATGGTCGTCCTCGAGAACGTCGACCGTTGGGAGCCAAGCAACGTGTCGGTTCAGGACGGTCGCGTCGTCGCGTACGAGAAAGGCGCTCCTTTGGGAACGCATCGTTTCATCGACTTCGGGATGCTGTTGGTCGGTCGCGCCGCTTTCGTCGCGCATGCGCCCGGAACGACCTTCGATCTCGGACAGGTCCTGTGCGACGAGATCGCCAAAAGACGTCTGGGCGCGTGGACCGTCTCACATCGATTTCGGGATATCGGCACAGAAAATGCATGGCGCGAGACTGACGAATGGGTGCGGGACAGCGCCCTCTGGGACCGACTGCAGGAGCGCATCCACAATCGTGGGCAAGCCGGCGATCTTCCTCGACCGTGACGGCGTCATCGCCGAGTCGCGCCGCGGCCCCGGCGGATCGACACCGCCGGTATCCGTCGACGACGTCACGATCCCCGATGGTGTCGCGCCGGCACTGAACACGCTAAAAGACGCCGGCTATTGCCTCGTGGTCGTGACCAATCAGCCCGACGTGGCGCGGGGTTCGATGACACGCGACGAGGTCGACGCGATCAACGCGGTGCTGTGTCGAACACTGCCGCTCGATGCCGTGTACGCGTGCTTCCATGACGGATCCCAGTGCAAGTGTCGCAAGCCCCAACCGGGGATGCTGCTCGACGCGGCACGGGATCTCGCGCTCGATCTCCAAGGAAGTTGGCTGATCGGAGATCGTTGGGTCGACATCGCCGCGGGTACCGCGGCCGGCGTTCGTACAATCCTCGTCGGGCGCGTTTACAGTTGGGAAACGACGAGCAGTGGCGCACCTCCGGACGATCTCATACCCGACCACGTCGTGACTTCCGTCGCCGAGGCGGTGGATCTCATCCTCGGATCGACCTCGTGAAGCCTCTGCGGACCGCTCGTTCGTGCTGCTGTGGTCAGGTTATGCGGCAAGTTCACGCGGCTGGTCGGAGGCGAGCGTCGACGATGTCGTCGTCGACGGTGCGGTCTGTGGCGTCGTCGTTCGATGGGCGCAAGTGGCATGCGGGCGTCGAGATCGGCTCGAGTGGCCGGCGGGAGATCTTGGTGGAGAAGCCGACGACGCGTTCACCGTCGGGGTGAGGGTGTCGCGGTTCGGGCCGTCGGGGCCAGCAAACCCGCACCACCGAAACAACGGTTCAAGTTTATTCGCTCGGCGGTCCGAGGCCAGCGTGATCGGAAGGCTGTGGCGCCGACAATCCAGTATCGTGCAGCCTTCATGACCGAGGTCGACACGTTCTACGCCGACTGCTACGAAGCAGTACTCGGCGAAGGCTCAGCCGGACGCGCGGTTGCCGTCGCGCACCGACGAATGGAGCGCGGGGTCGTCGATCCGTTTCGCCGCGTGCTCGAGGTTGGGGCCGGATCGGGCCAACACCGCAAGTACGTCACCCACCCCTACGACGTCTATGTCGAAACTGACCTCCGCATCGAAGAGCGGGTCGAGGAGCTGGTCGACGGTCGCAAGATCATTCACGAGCACGCAGATGCTTGCAATCTGGATTATGACGCCGCCTCTTTCGACCGACTCATCGCCACGTGCCTGCTCATCCATCTTGGCGAACCCGAGGAGGCTTTGGCCAAATGGCGCAACGTCGTCCGGCCCGGCGGCCTGCTCACGATCTACGTGCCGTGCGATCCCGGAGCGCTCCTCCGCTTGACCCGAAGGTTCACCACCGCGCGGAAGGTTCGAAGGCTCGGCTTCGACCACTATGACCTCGTGCTCGCGCGCGAGCACCGCAACCACGCGCAGGCGCTCGACGTCCTTCTGCGGCACGCATTCCAGGATGACGAACTCCAAGTCGATTACTGGCCCTTCCGTATTCCGTCGTGGAATTTCAACTATTTCGCCGTATACCAAGCACGGCTCGCTGGGCGTACGTGAGCGTCAGCTAGCGTGCCGGACTCGAACAGCATCTTCCGGGGCGGACGGGGGTAGAGGGTTGTCACCGGTCGAACCCGAGTTGAGCATCGTGGTGCCGATCTTCAACGAGGCGGGAAACATCTCCGCCTTTCTGGATCGCCTGCTCCCCATTTTGCGCCGCGAGACTCGGTCGTACGAAGTGATCTTCTGCGCCGATCCTTGCTCCGACGAGTCCGAAGAGTTGGTGATGCGCGCCCGCGACGAAGACGACGCGATCAAGCTCGTCGTCTTCTCGCGCCGTTTCGGTCAGCCTGCCGCGACCCTCGCGGGTATCGAGCTCGCCTGCGGCGCGGCCGTGCTCGTGATGGACGTCGATCTCCAGGACCCCCCCGAGCTCATCCCGGCGATGCTCGAACGTTGGCGCCAGGGCGCCGCAGTCGTGATGGCTCAACGCACCGCCCGCACAGGCGAAACCTTGGTGAAGCGAGCCGTGTCGGCACTGGGCTACCGGCTGATCAACCGGATCAGCGATGTCGAGATCCCGTCGGACACCGGTGACTTCCGACTCATGGATCGCCGCGTGGTCGAACAGCTGCTGCGATTCACCGAGACGCACGGGTTCCTACGTGGCCTCGTGGCGCTCGTCGGATTCGAGCAAACAATCGTCGAGTTCGAGCGGCCGCCGCGCTATTCCGGCAAAGGGAACTACAACCGCTTCGTCGGCTCGTTGAAAATCGGACTCAACGGCATCGTCGGGTTCTCGACCGCGCTGCTCAGCCTCAGTACATTCCTCGGGTTCGCGGCCGCCATCGGAGCGTTCGTCATGGCGATCGCCTACGGGATCGTGCAACTCGCCGGAAACAAATTCCCGGTCGGCAATCCGACCATCGTCGTCTTGATCCTGTTCGTCGGCGGTATTCAGCTCATATGCTTCGGCATCATGGGCCAGTACGTCGGACGGATTTACGAAGAG
>JBKQIY010000248.1:0-67124 GCA_052148155.1 Acidimicrobiia bacterium
GTCGGAGTAGAACCATCCCGGGTGCTTGCGCGCGAGCGCGGTCCAGTCGGCGATGACGACGTGGCGCGACCGCCTGGGCCCTGTGCGCAGAAGGTCGTTGTTGGCGCGCATCCACCCACGAGTCGGCACCCACAGCGTCACGAGCACGATCCGCTTGCAGACGTCGAGCTCGTGGAGCATCTGTGCGAACTGTGCGGGCACGATCGGGCCGTTCGTGCCGAGGACGACGACGAAGCGCGAGGTCAGACGGTGGACCGACGCGGTCCGTGTCGATGGTGGCGAGCTGCGCTGCCGGGCCGTCGGCGAAGGCGGCAATCTCGGATTCACCCAGGAAGGCAGGGTGGAGTATGCCCTGCACGGCGGGCTCATCAACACCGACGCTATCGACAACAGTGCGGGGGTCGACACCTCCGACCATGAGGTGAACATCAAGGTTTTGCTCGACGGTGCGGTGCGAGCAGGTGAGCTTTCGACCGCCGAACGCAACGCGCTGCTCCACTCGATGACCGACGAGGTCGCGACCCTCGTCCTGCGCGACAACTACCGCCAGAATCGAGCGCTCGACAACGCCAAAGCGCAGGCTCCCGAAATGGAAGATGTGCACGCGCGGTTCATGCGCATGCTCGAACAGCGCAAGCACCTGAACCGCGCCGTTGAGCGCCTCCCCGACGATGAAACGCTCACCAACCGCCGCAGTTCGGGCCTCGGCCTGACCGTGCCCGAACTGGCGGTCTTGCTCGCCTACGCGAAGATCGCGCTTGAAGAAGAGCTCCTTGCCGGCCCCGTCCCCGACGACGCCGATGTCATGGCCGAACTCGTCCGGTACTTCCCTCTCCCATTGCGCGAACGCTTCCTTGATCGTCTCCGCCCGCATCCGCTGCACCGGGAGATCGTCGCGACCGCCCTCGTGAACGGTTTGGTCAATCGCGCCGGTACGACGTTCGCATTTCGGATCGGCGAGGAGACCGGCGCGTCGGGCGCAGACATCGTGCGCGCGCATGAGGCTGCCCGAGCGATCGTCGGCCAGGAAGTCCTCTGGCGCGACATCGAGGCGCTGGACAACTCGATCGACGTCGACACGCAAACCGCGATGTACCTCGAGTCGCGCAAACTCGTGGAGCGCGTGAGCCGCTGGCTCCTCCGGCACCGGATGCGTCCGCTGGCGGTCGCCGCGACCGTCGAGTTCTTCGCCGTTCCGTTCGCCCAGCTGATGACACGGTTGCCTGCCCTCGCGCGCGGCAGCGAGCGCGACCGTCTCGAACACGCGACCGCGGCGTTCATGGCGCGCGGAGTTCCTTCCGAACTCGCGTCACGGGTCGCGGCACTGGATCTTCTGCCCGACGCCCTCGACATCACCGAGCTCGCAGCGGCGCGGGAGGTCGAAGCCGAGCGGGTCGCCGAGATCTATGCGGTCGTCGGCGATCGACTCCGCCTCGACTGGCTCCACGACCGGATCGTCGAGCTGCCGCGCTCCGATCGGTGGGATGCACTCGCGCGGAACGCGCTGCGCGAGGACGTTGCCGCCGTGCACCGGGCCGTTGCGGACGCCGTGATGCACGCGTCTGGTCCGGACCTCGACGCCGAAAGCGCATACGACGCTTGGGCCTCCGGCCAGCCTGCAGCGATCGAACGCACGCACGCGATCCTCGAAGACGTCGCGACGCAAGGTGTCTTCGAACTCGCCACGCTCTCGGTCGCGCTCCGAGAACTCCGCGCCCTCAGCTGAGGGCCTTCCGAAGGTTGGGGTCAGGCGGGGTAGACCTCGAAGACGGTGGCGGAACCCATGCCGCCACCGGCGCACATGCTGGCGAGGCCGATGCCGCCGCCCCGTCGGCGCAGCTCGAACATCGTCGTGATGATCATCCGAGCGCCGGTCGCGGCGACTGGATGGCCGAGCGAACAGCCCGAGCCGCTCACATTCGTGATGTCTTCCGACAGACCGAGTTGGCGGCACGCGGCGACCGGCACCGACGCGAAGGCCTCGTTGATCTCGGCGAGGTCGACGTCAGCGACGGACATGCCTGCTCGCGCGAGCGCCTTCGGGATCGACAGGATCGGGCCGAGGCCGGTATCGCGCGGGTTGGTTCCGGTGGACGCCCACGACACGATCCTGGCGAGCGGAGCGAGACCGTGCGCGGCCGCGTAGTCGCTGCTCACGATCATCATCGCGGCTGCGCCGTCGTTCAGACCCGACGCGTTGCCGGCGGTGATCGGGAAGTTCTCGATCTCGGGGTGTAGTGGTTTGAGGGACGCCATTTTCTCGAGGGTGCTGTCGCGGCGCGGGTGCTCGTCGGTGTCGAAGATCTTGGTCGAGCCGTCGCGTAGTTTCACTTCGATCGGCACGATCTCTTCTTCGAAGCGACCCTCGTCAATCCCTTGGATCGCTCGCTGGTGCGACCGTACCGCCCATGCGTCGCAGTCGGCGCGCGTCAGGCCGGCAGCCTTCGCGGTGTTCCACCCGACCGTGATCGACATGTCGAACGCGGGAGCGTCGGGCTGTTCGGGATGCGACGGCGACATCCACGGACCCCAGTCGTCGGTACCGGGCGTCCGTTTCGATACCTGCGGCGTTGTCGACATGCTCTCCGACCCGCCGGCGATGACGACCGTGTCCATGCCGGCGATGATGCTGGCGGCCGCGCCCTGCACCGCGCCCATCCCCGACGCACAATGGCGGTTGAGCGCCAGCCCCGGCACTTCGATGAGACCGAGGTCGATCGCGGCGTAGCGGGCGACGCATCCGCCGCCCTGCAACGACTCGCCGAGGTGTAAGTCGTCGACGTCACCGGCCGGGATGCCGGACCGTTTGAGTGCCTCTCCCGCCGCATATTTCGCGAGATCGAAGGTCGTGACGTCGAGGAGTGTTCCCTTGCGGGCGGTTCCGATCGGCGTGCGGGCCGCGGCGACGATGACAGCGTCGGACATATCTCCCCCTGGATGCAGGTCTGGTGGCGGCAGATTACCTGACGTTCGTGTCAGGCCGATCCGTCTCGCCGCTCCGGGCACGCAACACTGCCGGAGTGAACTGGCTGTTTCGCAATCGCCGCACGGGTGAGATCACGGTCTTTCAGCGGCCCAACGTCGCGCTGGGGATCTTTCTCGCAGCGTCGATTGCCAGTTTGCTCTTCGATCCGTCGGGCAGATCGGGCACCGTGCTGAGGCTCATCGCGCGGGGCGCGCTGGGGTTCTGGGCCGCCGACGAGTTGTTGCGTGGTGTCAATCCGTTTCGACGTGCACTGGGCGCCGTGTTTGTCGTGTGGGTCCTGTCGAGTCTTACGTTCTGAAGGTCTGGTCGTCGCCGGGCGCGGGAATCTCGACGATCGGCTCGTCGACGTTGTCGAACTCGGTGCGGAGCGCCTTCGACATGACGGCGTGCATCGCGTACATCGCGGTGATATAGGTGAGCTCGAGGATCTCCTCGTCGCACAGGCCGGCGCGGAGCGCCTCGAACACACCTTCGGGCACTCGACCCTGGTCGTAGGTGAGCGCGTCGGTGTACGCGAGCACTGCCCGCTCGAGCGGCGAGAAGCAATCGGCCACCTGCCAATGCGGGACCGCGGCGATCTTGTTCTCGGCGATCCCCGCAGTGCGGCACGACTTGCAGTGCTGCGAGAACACAAACTGGCTCGCGACGGTGAACCCGGCGCGGGTCTGACCGAGTTCGCGCAGCTGCGGGTCGAGCAGCCGTTTTGGGCTCTGGTACAGCGCGAAGCCGGCGACGGAATGGTCGAACACGTCAGGGACGAGCGCGAACACCGGCCACCAGTCGCCGGGCGTGCCGGTGGCGGTGCCCGGCTCGGCGACCGGATCACGCGCACCGAAGAGCAGTTGATACAGCGGCACCACCGACGGGGCCGCCTCGGCTCGCGGTACTTGGCGGAGTCGCGGCACCATCAACCTCCCGTTTGCGGCCCGGTCGCGGGCCGGCGTCGTGGTCCGCACGAAGGGTTCTTCAGCGGCTCTGGCTCGGATCTTGCCTCGTTCTTACCTCATCAGCAGAGCCTGGCGACGCGAGTTGAGGAAGATCGGATTGAGCCGGCGCCGCGCGAAGCCGAAAACAGTCCGGACCATTGCGTTCGAACGTTCCTTCCGAAAGGCCAACCGGGCAATGCCAGCAGTGACAGGGACGGTCGAGGCGGCCTCCGAACCGGGCCGATCGCGTGCAGAACGGTCGTCGCGCCATGGGTAGCTCGGCTGGACCGTGCGGTCGCGCGGAGCCGGCGATGCTCATCGCCGGCGGAGTCGACGACGCCGTTTCCCGCGTCCGGCTCTCGAAACTGCGGGTCTTCAAGATGGTTGGGCGGCGATCGCTGCCATCGCTGATCGAAGCGACCGTGGTCCCGTCGGTGCTGTTCTACGTGTTTCTCGTGACTGTTGGTCCTGGCGCCGCGATGCTCGCGGCGCTGACGTGGTCGTACGGTTCTGTGCTGCGCCGGTTCGTCAGCCGTCAGCGCATCCCGGGCGTGCTCCAACTCGCGGTCGCGGGACTGACGGTACGCACCATCGTCGGTCTGTTGGGCGGGACGTTCATATATTTCTTGCAGCCCGTCGCGACGACGCTTGCGCTGTCGCTCGTGTTCCTCGGATCGCTGTGGTGGGGTCAGCCGATGATCGCCCGGATGGCGTCGGACTTCTGTCCGCTCGACTCCGAGATCAGCGACCGGCCCGCGGTGGTCCGGCTGTTTAGTGGTCTCACGCTCATGTGGGCTGCGGTCCATCTCCTGTCGGCCGGAACGACGTTCGCGCTGCTGGTGAGCCTGCCGACCACGACGTTCGTGGCGTTCAAGACCGTCGTGAGTCTGGCGATCACCATCAGCGCGATCGTGTTGACTGTGTTGTGGGCGTTGCGGATCGCTCACGCGGAGAACCTGGTGTTCGCGCCGGTCGTCGCCTGACCGGTGCGCAAACGTCGCTCGTCTCGGCCGCGCTGACGGCCAGGCTCAGCCGCGGCGACGTGTGCAGCGGCCCTGGCGCGAAACCAACACGTCGTCGCGTACCAAGACTGAGGCCGGTCGAACCGCGCGGATTTGGGTGCTCAATTCGCGGCGGTCGAAGACCAGTGCCGGTCCGATCCGCGTGCGTGGCAACCCATCTCGAACACATCAACGGGTAGGCGGTCGAAACGCACGTCGATGGTTGCGAAGATCACGTAAGCGTGCGCGATGGAGGATACGATCAGGCTTCATGACCACCGAGGACGACGGGCGCGGCTTCCCGCCGATCCTCACCACGGCGATGGCCGCCGATCTGCTCCACGTTCATGTGGAGTATTTGCGCCGGATGGTGCGCGAGGATCGCATTCCCGCGCACCGATTTCCGGGCGGCCGTGAAATCCGCTTCCACCGCGACGAGCTCATCGAATGGGTCCGGGCCCAGCCTGGCGTTGATCGTAGCCCGAGCGCGGCCAAAGACCACAACGAAGTGTGAGCGCGCTCGACGGCCAGGTCGCGGTGATCACCGGCGCCAACAGTGGGATCGGGAAGGAAACCGCGGCCGGCCTCGCCGGCATGGGCGCCCATGTGGTGATCGCAGCGCGCAATCCGACCAAGGCTGCAGCCGCGGTGCACGATATCCACCAACGCGCACCCGACGCGATGGTCGAGTATCTCCCACTCGATCTTGCATCGTTCGCGGCGGTGCGTGCATTCGCCGACACCTTCAGCGCGCGTTTTGATCGTCTCGACATACTCGTCAACAACGCCGGTTTGTCGTTGCGTAAGCGCACCGTGACCGAAGACGGCCACGAGACACAATTCCAGGTGAACTATCTCAGCCACTACATGCTGACCCGGCTGCTGCACGTCCAGCTCGCGGCCGCTGCGACGGCCCGCGTCGTCAACGTTTCGTCGACCGGCCACACGTTCGCTCGCGGCGGCCTCGACTTCGACGACCTCGAGTGGGAGCGTCGCCGATACCGCGGGTTCCTCGTGTATTGCGCGACGAAGCTCGCCAACGTCCTGTTCACGCGCGAGTTCGCGCGCCGTTCCGACGACTCCAACATCACTGCCAACGCCGTGCATCCCGGGTTCGTCGGTTCGAACTTTGCCCGCGAGGGCGACATGGGGCTGCTCGTCGGACTCGGCATGCTCGCGGTCCGACCGTTCTCGATCTCGAGCGCGGCGGGCGCCCGCACTTCGGTGTACCTGGCGAGCTCGCCCGACGTCGAAGGCATCAGCGGGCAGTACTTCTACAACTGTCAGGTTGTGTCGCCTTCGACCGCGGCGCTTGACGACGCAGCGGCGGCACGGCTCTGGGACGTCAGCGCGCAGATGACTGACCTCAGCTGAGTTCGGCGATGTCTGGACCGGTCGCGTCGCGGCGACGCCCACTTCGACCTCGCGGTCGGCCGGACGGTGCCAGACGCCACCCGGCGAGGGCGATCACCAGTCCGAGCCCTCCGACGCAGAGCGCACCGAGCGACGTCACGACCTTGGCTTCGGCTCCCGATGGGAGGAACTCCGGAATCGGACCGGTGTTCTCGTGGAACGCAACCACAATGTCCAGGAGTGACATCGCCACCGCCCACGCGCCACCAACTATCGCGAGTCGGAACGCGAGCCGCGCCGCGGGACCATCGAAGAACGCCGCGAGGAGGATGCCCATCATGCTTGTGAGCACGAGCGATATCCCGCCCGAACTCGCGAGCAGATCCGCCTTCGTCCACCAGTCGGTCGAGCCCGGACTGTTCCCGAATCCCGAGGCGCGCAACGCCGAGTAGATCTCGACCAGCGAGTACGCGACCACGAAGATCATCCACCACAGCGCCACCAGGTCGAGGCGGCCGTCTTCGACCAAAGCGCGGAACCGCTCGAAGTTGGCGCGCCCGGCGTCGCTCCAACGTTCGGCCGGTGACCGCACATCGATCAGTGGTTCGTCCGTCGAGAACTCCGATTCGTCACCCATGGCGTCCCTTCAGGTTCGGCGGTCGCATACCCATGCGACCTGCGCGAGTGGGATCACCGTGACGGCGCCGGCCCGGGCTGTGGTGATGACGAAATCGCTTCCGGCGGTGACCTGGCCGTCGAGACCGTCGGGATGCGAGACGGTACCGACCGACGTATCCCCGGCGGGATCACGCGCTGCGAGCACGGCGGCGAACGAACGGGCGGTCTCGCCCCGGCGGCCGCCACTCGCCGCATGTTCGACCAACTCGATGTGCAGCGGAATTCCTTCCAGGAGATGCAGATCGATCCGGCCGAAGATCGCGCGCAACGCAAGTAGGTCGTCGCCCACCTCGTCGACGGTGCCGGTGAAACGCTGCTCGACGATCGTGACCGCGAGGCGATCCCCGGCGTGCATAGCGTCGATCAGCCACTCACGCAGGCTCTGGCGAGGTGGTGGCTGTCCGTGGGTGTCGCTGACGGGGTCGTGCCGTTCGCCCTCCGACGTCGAGGGTGTCGCCGTCGCCGCGTCGGCAAGATTACGCGGTGCCCGGCGGTGATCCGGATCGCCCATCATGGGCGGATTATCGCACCGAACCTTGACGAGGTCGGGACAATCAGGCGACGCCGAGCCGAACTGCCGCCTCTCGCCGGTAACGACTCGTGGAGTGCTCCGAATCGTGGTCGAACCGCGGGATCACTTCGTCGCCGAAGAGGGTGATCGTCTCCACGAGCAACTCGTGCGAGAACGTGGAACCCGACGGGCCCATGATGAGCTGGTCGACGCCCACGTCGACCCACTTCTGCACGCCTGCTGCACACTCATCCGGCGTCCCGACCATGGCTGCACCGGTCGCGAGCCCCTTGTCGAGATCTTCGAGCGTCGGGTCGGGAATCTCCGTCGGCCACTCTGGCACGAACGGCGGCTTTGGGAACGTATCCAGATAGTGGAACACGAGGGTCTGCTGGCGGCCGTTCCCGGAATGCGTCATGACGTCGCGTGCGCGGTCGCGATCCTCCAAGCACATGAAGCTCGTCGTGACTGCGACGTTGTCGTTCACGTAATCGCCCACCGGTTCGGCGGTCGCGATCGCCTTCTTGTAGGTCTCGATCAGCGGCGCCATCTTCTGCGGCGAACCCCCCGTAAAGCACAACACGCCCAGACCCGCGCGGCCGGCTTTCTCGAACGTCTCAGGATTCCCTGCCGCGACCCACATCGGCGGGTGCGGCTTCAGCCACGGCTTCGGCAACACGTTACGTGGGGGCATCGTGAAAAACTGACCTTCGAAGGAGTACAGGTGATCTCCCCACATGTGCTTGAACTCGACGATCACTTCGTCGTACATGGCTCGGGTGATCTCAGGGTCGGTGATCCCGAATCCGCCCATCTCCGTGGTGGATGAGCCCCGACCGGTTCCGAACTCGAAGCGGCCACCCGATACGTGATCCATCATGGCGACGCGTTCGGCGACGCGTGCGGGATGATTCACGGGCGGCGTGACGTTGATGATCCCGCTGCCCACGTGGATCTGATTGGTGCGAGCAAGCACCCACGGCATCAACACTTCGTTGGCGGAAATGTGCGAGTACTCCTCGAGGAAGTGGTGCTCGGTGAACCAGGCGTACTTCCAGTTGTGTTGGTCGCCTACCTCGCACAGCTGGACTTCGCTGACGAGCCGGTCGTGCTCGGCGTTCGGGTTGGCGGCGCGCATGTCGCGGTGCACGAAGCCGCCCTGGAAGAGGCCAAATTCCATGCTCGTCGAATCCTTTGCTGAGACTGCGTTTTTAGAACGTGTTCTAAAACGTAGTGGTTGGGCTCGGGCCTGTCCAGCACTCGCGCCGCACCGACGATGGGGCATGGTTTGTGCATCCCCACGCTGAGATCCTCCCCGCGGCGTTCGCCGGGGCGTCCGGCTCGGCGCGGTCGTCGCCACGGCGCGCGCTCGCTGGGACGGCGAGCGGATTCGTCTTTCTCCACACCGACTCGTTCGCCGACCGGTTGGAACCGACCGCGACACCGGCAACGGACGACGTCGCGTTCTGCGGACTGCTCGCACCCCTCGCGTCTGAGACCACGCATCGCGTCCGAGACGCCGACCATGAGTCGAGTCTCTTCCGCGTGTTCCCGAAGCGCGTGTCGCGCCAAATCGATGCGCGTTCGAGCGGCGCAGGGTGCGGCGCCGGCACTCGTATGCGATGCCGACGTCTCCTGGCGGCCGGCGACGCGCCGACCAGCGCAGACGTTTCGACCGACGCCTCGCGCACTCGACCAGTTGGCGCTTTGCGCGTGACGCGCCCATGCTCGCAGCGCACCGTCGGAGACGACGAGCGTCACGCTCCGCCGTGTGCGGCGTGTGCACGGGCCTGGTTGACGGGCCTGTCCCCGAGGCGCCGCTGGACGCGACCGCTAGCATTGGCGGTCGCGGCGGCGTAGCCGAGTGGCACAGGCAGAGGTCTGCAAAACCTTAAACGCGGGTTCGATTCCCGCCGCCGCCTCTTGACCGGTGTGAACGGCACGGAGACGGCACCCTTTTGGCCGTACCCATCGCTGCGAAGCAGTCGAGGGCGGGTGCGTCGTCGAAGCAGAGATCGTTGCGTCGGCGTGCTCCATGTTGCACACGACGGAACCATGGCGGTACGGCGTCGCGTTCGAGCCGGGTTTCGTTGACTGGCGACAAGCTGATCGCACCTCGTCGACCGCGCGGCCAGTGTCGTCATCGTTTCACGGTGATGACGGGTCGGTCGGCGTCGCGCAACGCGGGCGACGCGTGAGTCTTCGCCACGGACTGCTTGCCCCACGTGTGCGCGGTCGCCAAGCCGCCCGCATGCGTGTTGTTGCACGGAGCGTCATCGTCGTCGTTGCCGACCCGGCGCGCGGTCTACGACAGGTTCGGTGTCGTCACGACCGACCGAACATCTTCCCATGGGGTATCCAAACGCCGACGTTGTTCGCGCCGAGCAACGAGTCCCTGATCGAGCGAACGCACCCAGCCGACGACACGAACCTCGACACGGACGCCGGCCTCGGACTCGGCCGTGACCGGACCCGGTTGCGTCAGAGGACCGATCGAAGCTTCCCAGTTCAGACTGCGGCTCGGGTCGGCACCAGGGTCCCGCCCGGTTGGGAACCGGCCGTCAGTGCCCGCGGCACGACTGCGTGGCGTGCGGTCAGACCCGACACCGCGAACTCGCCGAGGCGTTCGGGAGACACGGCCGGCGACCACAGCCATCCGACCGCGGTGTCACATCCGAGTTCACGCAGTCGCTCGGCTTGCTCGACGCGTTCGACGCCTTCACCGGTGATCTTCATCCCGAGCGCGTGCCCCATCGTGATCGCGGCCTGCACGATCGCGACATCGGCCTCGACTGTGTCGATCGTGTCGAGCAACGATTTGTCGAGCTTCAAGACGTCGATCGGTAGGCGCTTCAGATACGACAACGACGAGTAGCCCGTTCCGAAATCGTCGATCGCGACTCGCACCCCGAGCGTGCGGATCTTGCGGAGTTTCATCGACGTCACTTCCAGATCGGTCAGCGCACCCCGTTCAGTGATCTCGATTTGCAGGCAGCGAGGATCGACGCCCGTTTCTTCGAGCACGCTCGTGATCTCCCCGACGAGGTCGCCTTGGCGCATGAAGCGTGGCGAGAGGTTGACGCTCACGACGATCGGGTCGTCCTCGCGAACGAGCGTCGACCAATGCCGCGCCCAGCCGCACGCTTCGCGCAAGACGAGACGATCGATTGCGACGATGAGGCCCGACTCTTCGGCGAACGGAACGAACCGGTCGGGCGCGATGAGACCCCGAGTGGGGTGCAGCCAACGGATCAGGGCCTCGGTTGCGATCACGCGTCCGGTCGCGAGGTCCAACTCCGGCTGGAACTGCACGACCAGTTCTCCGTGGTCTATCGCGCGCCAAAGGTCGCCCTCGAGCTCGAGACGCTCCATCATGCGCGGCGCGGACTGCGGATCGAACAGTTCCCAACGGGCGCGGCCTTCGTCCTTGGCGATATACATCGCGAGGTCGGATTGGCGGAGCAGGTCACTGGCCCGTTCCTCACCGCCGAGTGAGATCGCGATCCCGATGCTCACCGAGGCGAACAGCTCGTGTTCACCGACCAGTACCGGCTCGCGCATGACGTCGATGACCCGTTCCGCCATTTGGATCGCCGCGTCCGGATCCCGAAGGTTACGCAGCAGCAAGCTGAATTCGTCGCCACCGAAGCGGGCCACCACGTCGGTCGGTCGCATGCACGACTGGAGGCGCTCGGCGACGGCCATGAGCAGACGGTCGCCGGCGTCGTGGCCGAGCGTGTCGTTCACGAGTTTGAAGCGGTCAACATCGAGGAACAACACTGCGACGTGCCGGTGATCGGTTGCGGCGTCGAACAGTGCCTGCTCGAGTCGCTCGAGGAACTGCCACCGATTCGGCAGACGCGTCAGCGCGTCGTGATAGGCCTGGAAGGTCAGCTGCTCCTGCGCCGCGCGACGTTCGCTCACATCGCGCATGTTGCACACGAGTCCGCACACTGCGGGGTCGGCGAGCCGGTTGGTGACGCCGACCTCGAACCAACGTAACGATCCGTCGACGTGGCGCAAGGGCAGCTCGATCCACGCCACGTCTCCGGGCCGCCCCATCAACTCGGCGAAGAAGTCGTGGGCGCGATCGATCTCTTCTTCGGGCAGGACTTCGCGTCCGATCCGCTCAAGATGTTTGTAGCCGAGCAGGCGGATCAGCGCCGGACTCGTGTACGAAACCTGGCCGTCGGCTTCGAGCACCATGATCGCGTCGGAGGCGTGCTGCACGAGGGCGCGGAGCCGTTCCTCGCTGCGCCGGAGGTCGGTCTCGACCATCTCCTTTTGGCGCTGCGTGTATGTCAGCATCCAGATCACGAAGCACACGCCGGCGCATTCGAGCACCGCCAGTCCGTGGCCCTGCGGCTCCGGAATCAAGCTCTTCGCAAGGCCGAGCGTCACTGCGCACTCGCCCAGGGCGATCCCGACAACGCTGAAGACGATGCCGGCACGACCGGCTCGCGATCCCTCGGCGTCGAGGTGGTTGGCCACGTTGAACACGAAGCCGATCGCGAGCAACGCACCCCATCCGATCGTGTAGATCACCAGAGTGATCGAGGCGATCTCGACCGCGATCCGAAGCGTCGTGTGATACGGCAGGGCGATCTCGACCGCCGTCGACGCGACCCATACGACTCCGACCACACCGACGAGTACCCATACTGGCTCGTGCGCGATGGCCCCGAGCTGGCGCGCCACAATGAACAGCAGGCAGACCGGAATGGGCACGAGCCGAGCCGGATGCGCCCACGCGCGCAAGCGTGGACGGACCAGCCGTACCTGATGTTCGCCTCCGTGCATTGTGTTTGCCGCCACGCTTCCCTGCTTCGCGGACTACGCAACCTCGGCAACGGTCCCCGCGCCGTGAGGATGCAACTGCGTATATCGACACGATCCGGGACCCACTTGACGCCGCCCGCGCCCCGGCCGGCCGAGGGATGTCGGACGCTCGGCGCTAGGCTCGTCAGTTGCATCTTCCGCCGTTTCGGAGCACCCGATGACAAGCAATTCCGAGGCCCGCACCGGCGCCCGGATCTGGGGTGTCGGCGCTGGCGCTCCTGCGTTGCGTGTGACGACCGCCGATATCGGCGCGGCGTGGGGCCGGTCCGGCAGGAGCCAAATTGCGGCCTGCGCGCCAGACGAGGACACCCTGACGCTCGCCTGGGATGCCGCGTCGGCGGCGCTCGACGCGGCCGGGGTCGAGGCCGACGCGGTCGACGCGATCTTGTGGGGCACGAGCCGGCCTCCGTTCGCCGAAGGCCCGAGCCTGGCTTTCCTGGCGGCTGCGCTCGGCCTGCCGGCCGACGTCGAAGGGGCGCTTGTGTGCGGCTCCACCCACTCGGGGATGGAAGCCCTGAACGCCGGCGCGGACATGATCGCGGCGGGCTCGGCCGGTGTCGCGCTGGTCGTCGTTTCGGACGCGCTGCGCCCGGGCCTCGGCACCGGTTTCGAAGCCCGTTGCGGTGCGGGCGCGGCAGCCGTGGTGCTCGGCGCCCACGGAGGTGCAGCCACGCTGGGACGGCGGGTCACGAACACTCGACCGTTCGTGGATCGATACCGAGGCGACGGCGAATCCGACAACCGCGACCTGTACGACGCGCGCCTGTTCCGCGAAGAGATCTTCCTTCCGAGCGTCGAGGGCGTCGGACGCGACCTTGCGCAGTCGCCGGTGAGGGCGTGGTCGCTCCCCGACCCCGACGGTCGCCTCGGCGCCGTCGTCGCCAAGACGCTTGGTGCAGCGACGCTCGCGTCGGGTGCGGTGTACGCAGCGGTTGGAGATACGGGCGCAGCCGCGGCGCTGCTCGGCGCGCTCGGCGCGCTCGACACACCCGGGATGGTTGCCCTGGTCGGCACCGGCGGAGGTCGCACTACCGGCATTCTCGTGGACGTACACGCGCCGGTACCGGGCGCGAGTCGTGCCGGCGCGGTCCTCGCCGCCGGCCGGCGCGCCTCGTACGCAGAGCTGTTACGCGCACGCGGCCAACTCGTTCCCGGCGGCGAGACCATCCCAATGGGCGTGCCACCGGAAAGCGCGCTGTTCGTACGCGGCGCCGATGAGATGCTCGGCCTGCTCGGCGGACGCTGCGTCGATTGCGGCACGATCAGCACGCCACCCACCGTCCACCCGACGTGCATCAATTGTGGCGGCCCGAAACTTGAGCCGGTCTCCCTCGCACGCGCTGGCGCGGTGCACACCTACGTGATCAACCACACGATGCCGGCGCCGTTCGTCGCGCCGCTACCGATCGCGGTGCTCGACATGGACGACGGCGCGCGGCTCATGCTCCAGGTGATCGGCGACGGCAAAGACGTCGAGATCGGCGGACGGGTCGAGCTCGTGCTGCGGAAGTATGCACATGAACGCGGCGTTCCGGTCTACGGGTTCAAAGCCCGACCGGTCGTCGGGCGACAGGAGGTGACGTCGTAATGGTGTGGAACCGGGTGGCGGTGGTCGGCGCCGGGCTGATCAAGATGGGCGAGCTCTTCGAACAGAGCTACGAACAGATGGCCGCCGCCGCGTTCGAGGCGGCCGTCGCGAGTGTTGACAAAGGATTTGAGCCGCACCAGGTCGACGCCGCCTTCGTGGCGACTCAACGTGGAACGCTCTGGGGTCAAGAAGGAATCGGCGGCAACACGGTCCCGACCGCGATCGGGCTGGTCGGTATCCCCTGCACGCGTATCGAGAACGCGTGCCCGTCCGGATCCGACGCATTTCGCGTCGGCGCGATGGCCGTCGCCAGCGGAGTCCACGACGTCGTACTCGTGATCGGTGTCGAAAAGATGCGCGACAAATCGACCGAGGAGGGCTTGCTGTCACGCGCCGCGTCTGGTCATCCGATCTTCACGCGGGGCGAGACAGCGCCCGTGCTGTTCGCGCCGTTCGCGACTCGCCACATGCACGAGTTCGGTACGACACGCGAGATGCTCGCATCGGTGGCAGTCAAGAACCACTACAACGGAGCGCGCGACCCCTACGCGCACTTCCAAAACGAAATCACCGTCGACGACGTGCTCAACTCGGCGCCGGTCTGTCACCCTCTCCACCTCCTCGACTGCTGCCCCCAGACCGACGGCGCGGCCGCGGTGCTGCTCGTACCCGCCGAGCGCGCCGCCGAGTTCACCGACCGGCCGGTGTTCGTGGCCGGCTTCGGCGCCGCGACCGACCACCCGTATCTGCACGAGAAGGACTCGTTCGTGGAGATCAAAGCCACCCGCCTCGCGGCCCAACGGGCCTACGCCATGGCCGGAGTGGGTCCCGGACAGATCGACTGTGCCGAAGTGCATGACTGCTTCACGATCACCGAGATCCTCGATGTCGAAGACCTCGGCTTCTTCGACAAAGGTGACGGCGGGCGAGCGAGCCTGGAAGGCGAAACCGCGCTCACCGGTCGTATCCCGGTGAACACCTCGGGCGGACTGCTCGCTAAAGGACATCCGATCGGAGCGACCGGTGTCGCGCAGATCACGGAGTGCTGGTGGCAATTACGCGGGGAGGCCAACGACCGCCAGATCGAAACCCACAACGGTTTCGCGCTCCAGCACAACGCCGGCGGGCGCGGATCAGGAGTGTCGGTCGTGAACATCCTCACGAACCGCAAGTAACGCCTGATGACCGAGACGCACCTGCGGGTCGAGCGGGATCCGGACGGCGTCGGCCGCATCGTGCTCGATCGGCCCGACGCCAAGAATGCTCTGACCATTGCGATGCGCGACGGCATCATCGACGCGCTGCGCGCGTTCCGGGCCGATTCCGCGGTCCGCGCGGTGTTGGTCACCGGCGAAGGTGACAGCTTCTGCGCGGGTATGGACCTCAGCGCTTCGACGGTCACCCACGCCGGCCAGCCTGACTTCGTACCCCGGGCGACGTCGGAAGCATTGCGCGCCGGCGTGCAAACGTTCATCCGCGAGTTGTGGGAGCTCGACAAGCCGACGGTCGCCGCGGTCAACGGTGCCGCGGTCGGCCCGGGCGCGCACCTTGCGCTCGCCTGCGACTTCGTGCTCGTACACCCGCGGACGCGCTTCATCTGGACGTTTGCCAAGTGGGGCCTCGTCGCCGACGCCGGCGGCGCCTACCTGTTGCCGCGGCTGGTCGGCCTGCCACGGGCGAAGGCAATGGTGATGCTCGGCGAAAGCGCGACCGGAAGCGACGCCGTCAACTTGGGGCTCGCGTATCGGTGCGTTGAGTCCGCAGAGGAGTTGATGCCCGAAGCGCTCGAGCTCGCACGCACACTCGCCGCCGGCCCGACCCGCTCGCTCGGACTGTCCAAGCGTCTTTTGAACATGTCGTTCGAGACCGACCTCGCGCACTCGCTCGAGTTGGAGGGCCACTTTCAGACGTTGGCCACCGCGTCGCCCGACCTCGTGGAGGGTATGGCGGCGTTTCGCGAGAAGCGCGACGCGCATTTCGACGGAATGTGAGCAGGCACCCGGCATGGAGCGTCTGCAGCGCGTCGCGGCATACAACGTCTGTCTCGACGATGCGTCGCGGCTGTTGATGTGCCGGTTGAGCGACATCACCGAACGTCCAGGTTGGTGGACACTGCCCGGCGGCGGAATCTGTTTCGGCGAGCACCCCGAAGCTGGGGCGCTCCGGGAGCTCGAGGAAGAGACGGGTTTCGCCGGGCGTATCGTGCAGCTTCTTGCGGTCGACTCGTTGCGACGGCCGGCGCCCGGACCGGACGGCATCGAAGCTGACTATCACAGCGTTCGCATCGTGTATCGCACCGAGATCACCGGCGGCCAGCTCCGCCACGAGACACACGAGAGTACAGACCGTGCTCAGTGGTGCTCGCGCGAAGATCTGAGCTCACTTCCACTGGTCGAGCTCGGCCGGCTCGGTACCACGTTGGCGTTCGGCGCCGCCTGACCCAATCCAGGAGAAACTCGATGCGTTTTTCGATTCGGTACAGCAAACCATGGCGCTGGCTGCTTCCGATCTTTTTGCTCCCCGCACGTCTGGCGTATATCAGCATCGACGACGACGTCGTGAAGATCCGGATGAGCTGGGCTTTCCGCGCCAAGTTCGCGAAGTCGACCGTGGCAGAGGTCTCGGACTTTCACCCGGTTGTGAGCATCGGCGTGCACGGCTTTCGGGGCCGATGGCTCGTCAACGGTGCGCACCGGCCAATCGCTCGCATCCGCCTCTCCGAGCCGATTCGCGGCCGAATCATCGGGCTGCCGCTCGCGGTGCGCGAGATCCTCGTGAGTGTCGAAGATCGCGACACGCTTCGAAGCGCGCTCAGCTCATAGTGGCCGAATCCCGAGCGGAGGCACAAGAAGTTGCCGCGCCGGTTCCCCATCGCGAGACTGCAATCCGGACGCAAGACGTGTGAGCACCCAGGAGGACAGCGTGGGCCGGTTCGACGGCAAGGTGGCGATCGTGACGGGCGCAGGACGCGGCATCGGCCGGAGTCATGCGCTGTTGCTCGCCTCAGAAGGCGCGGCCGTTGTCGTGAACGACCTCGGTGGAAGCAGCGGAGGCGACGGTTCCGACGCGACGCCCGCACAGGAAGTGGTCGACGAGATCTCCGCGAAGGGTGGACGCGCGGTCGCCAACTACGACAGCGTCTCGTCGTGGGAGGGCGCGCAGCGGATGGTGCAACAAGCCGTCGACGAACTCGGCGGACTCGACGTGCTGGTGAACAACGCGGGCATTCTCCGCGACAAGATGAGCTTCAACATGGACGAAGCGGAGTGGGACTCGGTCATCGACGTGCATTTGAAGGGCCACTTCGCTCCGTCGCGTTTCGCCGCGACGTATTGGCGCGCGATGTCCAAGACCACCGGCGGTCCCGTCAACGCCAAGATCGTCAACACCGCGTCGGAATCCGGCCTTTACGGCAACGCGGGCCAGGTCAACTACGCCGCCGCGAAGGCCGGCATCGCGTCGATGACCATCGTCATGGCCCGCGAGCTCGAACGCATCGGCGTGCGCGTCAACGCAATCTGCCCGGTCGCGCGCACGCGGCTCACCGAGCAGGTCGCCGGTGGCCTCATGAACCCCACCGAGGGCGAGTTCGACCGTTTCGCCCCGGAGAACATCTCCGCCGTGGTCGGCTGGCTCGCATCCGATCTCTCCGACGGCGTCTCCGGTCAGGTCGTGAAAGTTATGGGCGGTCAGGTCCAACTCTTGCGGGGCTGGCGACCGGTGACCGACGCAACCGCCGACCAGCCTTGGACAATCGACCTGATCGACAGTATTTCCGGCGACATGTTCGCCACCGCGGCGCGCAACGTGCCGCCGTTCATGCCCAATGTCGGCGACGCGTAGCCCGAGGTCACCATGACACAGACCGTTCCCATCCCGACCACCGATCTCGCGCTCGACGAGATCCGTCTCGGCGACCTCGAAGTGTGGGTAAGACCGGACCGGGAGGGCATCTTCGCCAAACTGCGCGCAGAAGCGCCGATCACGTTCCAGGCCGAGCCCGTTCCCCCACCCGAGTTCACGTTCCCGCAAGGACCGGGCTTCTGGGCGCTCACCCGATACGCCGACGTGATGCAGGTCAGCCGCGATCCAGACACGTTCCATTCCGCGCCGAGCACCAACATCGGCGACATCCCGCCGGAGATCGCGGAGTGGCTCGGCTCGATGATCAACATGGACGCGCCCAAGCACACGAAGCTCCGCCTGATCGTGAACCGCGGGTTCACGCCGCGCCAAGTTGCGCGCATCGAGGACAACGTGCGCGAGCAGGCCCACGAGATCATCGACCATGTCATCACGCTCGGAGGTGAGTGCGATTTCGTCAGCGAGATTGCGGCGGCGCTTCCGCTCCAAGTCATCTGCGACATGCTCGGTATCCCGCGTTCCGACACCAAGCGCATCTTCGAACTGACGAACACGATTCTCGGTGTCGGCGACCCGGAATACGTGCAAACGCTCGAAGAGCTCATGGGCGCGGGGATGGAGCTGTTCCAATACGGTCTAAACCTCGCCCAGGACCGGCTCGACCACCCCCGCGACGACATTGCGACCACGTTGATGCAAGCAGAAGTGGAAGACGAACACGGGCGGCACAAGCTCACCACCGGCGAGTTGGGTTCGTTCTTCTTGCTTCTCGTGGTCGCCGGGAACGAGACCACACGCACCGCGATCAGTCACGGGATGCTCGAGCTGACCCAACACCCCGATCAGCGAGCGCGCTGGACGGCGGATGTCGACGCGGTGTCACCGACCGCGGTCGAAGAGATCGTGCGCTGGGCGACGCCGGTGATCCACTTCCGTCGCACCGCCGTCGCCGATGCCGTGGTCGGCGGCCAGGAGATCAAGGCCGGCGACAAGCTCGCGATGTTCTACAACTCGGCCAACCGCGACGAGCGCGTGTTCGACGATCCGTTCCGCTTCAACGTGACCCGGACCCCCAACGAGCACGCCGGGTTCGGCGCCGGCGGCCCGCACTTCTGCCTCGGTGCCAACCTCGCACGGCGCGAGATCCGCGTGGTGTTCGAAGAGCTCTTCCGCCGCCTCCCCGACCTCGAGATCAGCGGTGAGCCCGACATGCTCCAGAGCAACTTCATCCACGGGATCAAACGGATGCCCTGCCGCTGGCACACCGTACGCGACTAGTCCGCGTCCGGCCGGCCGTTTCTCCGCTCCTGTCGCACCCGCCGCCGCGCCCGACCGCAGCCATCTACTACCGTTCCTGACACACACGTCAGGTTCCTCGGAAGCAATCGGAGACAGGGTGCAGCTCGCTTGGGGACCGCAAGACGAGGCGTTCCGCGCCGACCTCGTCGATTTCCTCGACGCTCACACCCCCGAAGAGGTGCGGATTGGCTTCGACTTCCAAGGCGATGTCGGCGACGAACGCGAGCTGGTGCCCCAGTGGATGCGCGACTGGCAGGCGACGCTCTTCGATCACCAGTGGATGATCCCTGGATATCCGGCCGAGCTCGGCGGGCGTGACTGCACTCCGGTGCAGACGCTGATTTACCTCGAGACACTCGCGAGCCGACGCATTCCGCGTGCTGGTCACTTTCCGGGCTACGCGATCGTGGCGCCGAGCTTGCTCGAGTTCGGCAACGAAGAACAACGCGCGATGGCGCCGAGCGCGATCCGCGGCGACACGATCTGGTGCATCGGCATGAGCGAACCCAACGCGGGTTCCGATCTCGCGGCGCTGTCGACACGCGCCGAAGTTTTCGACGACCATTTCGTCGTGAACGGTCAGAAGGTCTGGACGTCGTACGCGACCATCGCCCAGAAGTGCTTCTGCTACGTACGCACCGACCCCACCCTGCCGAAGCACAAGGGCATCTCGCTACTCATCCTCGACATGGACAGCCCCGGCATCGACATCCGGCCGCTGCGCCACCTCAACGGCATGGCCGGATTCGCGGAGGTCTTTTTCACCGATGTCATCGTGCCCCGCGCCAACCTCGTCGGCGACCTCAACGGCGGATGGGGTATCACGCAGGGATCTCTCGCCCACGAACGCGCCGGGCTTTGGGTCGAGAGCGTCGGCCGTCTCGAGCAGACGGTCGCCGGGCTCGTGGAACTCGCGCAGAAGCTCGGCCGCGCCGACGATCCGATCATTCGCCGCAAGATTGCGCAGTTCCACGAGCTTGCTTCGAGCCTCCGCGCGCTCGGCTATAAGGGCTTCGCGTCGTTCGCGCAGGGCTCGTCGGCTCCGGAACACTCCTACATGAAGATGGCGACCTCGGAGGCCGGCAAGGCCGCCTTCGAGCTCGGTATGGAAATCGTGGGCCCGCTGGCGCCGGTCACCGACGGCTCGGTCGCCGATGTCGGCCGCTGGTCGCACGGTTTCTTCATGTCGTTCGCGAACACCATCGCGGGGGGCAGCTCCGAGATCCAGCGCAACATCATCGCCCAGCGCGTCCTCGGGCTTCCGAGGGCCTGAGCGACGATGGACTTCTCCCTCACCCAAGATCAGCAGCTGCTGCGCGACACTGCCACCAAGCTGCTCGCACGCGAGTGTCCTCCGTCGGTCGTCCGGGCCCACATCGACGACGCCGCCGTGTACGAGCCGCTTTGGCGACACCTGCGCGAGTACACCGCGCTCGGCGCGGGTCCGGCCGCCGATCTGTGCCTGTTCCTCGAGCAGACCGGCTACGTCGCGGCGCCCGGTCCGTTTCTGGCCACAGCGCTGTACACATCTCTGTGCGGCGGCGACGGCGAAACGACGGGCACCGTCGCGTTCGTCGACGACCCGATGAACCCGTTCGTGCTCGAAGCTGACCGCGTCGAACAGCTCGCCATCATCGGGCCCGGCCCGACGACCGCGGTGATCGAGACGGACCGCGTCCGGGATCGGCTGCGATTCGTGGGAACCGTCGACTTCTCACGCCGCGTGTTCCAATTCGACGGCAGCGACCTCGACCTCCGGTTCGAGCCCGTCGACGCCGACACGTTCGACGGGTGGCGAGATCGTGCCCATGTATCGATCGCCGCGGAAATGACTGGTACCGCGCGGCGCATCTTCGACATGGCGCTCGCCTACGCCAAAGAACGCGTGCAGTTCGACCGGCCGATCGGCTCGTTCCAGGCGATCCAACACAAGCTCGCCGACATGTCCCTCGCACTCCAACGGGCGACCGCGGCGGTGCAGTACGCCGCGATGACCTGCGACGCCGCCGCCGGCGACCGCATGCTGGCGTGCCACTCGGCCAAGGCCGCGGCCGGCGAAGCCGCACGCCGGATCCTGAAGGACGGCGCGCAGATTCACGGCGGGATCGGCTACACGTGGGAGCACGACCTGCACCTCTATTTGCGGCGAGCCACGGCCGACGAGGACATGCTCGGTACCACGAGCTGGCATCTCGACCGCATCGCCGACCTGCTCTTCGACGTAGCCTGACGCTCGGTCGGACAGCGGAAGTACACTTCCGACGGAGACGTCAGGTTCTCGACCCACCGCCTGGACCGATTGGGGGGCGCCATGACCAACGTCGATCTCGTTCGTCTCGCCGGAAGCCGAGCACGACTTTCCGATTCCCGAGCCGTCGACCCCGTCACCGCCGAGGTCGTCCGCGGCGGTATGGAAACCGTCTGTTTCGAGATGGCGGAATATGTGTCGCGCACCGCGACGACACCGATCCTCAACCAGTCGAACGAACGCAACGCGACCGTGCTCGACGCCTCGGGCCGTCTCGCCGCACTGTCGGTAGGTATCCCGCAGTTCATGCTCACCTCGACGCTGCCCGTCCGGTTCGCGCTCGAGTTTCTCGGCGCCGACGAATTCCGTGAAGGCGACGTGTTCGTCGCCAACGACCCTTACCACGGCGGCGGCCACCTCCCCGACTACAACGTGTTCGCACCGGTGTTCGCGGACTCACCCGACGGCGGCGCCCGACGCATGGTGCTCATCGCGAGTATCCAGTGCCACCACGGCGACACCGGCGGCGGCGTCCCCGGGGGCTACAACATCACCGCGACCGACATCTGGGGCGAGGGTGTTCGCTGGCCGGTCGTGAAGGTCATCGACCGCGGCGTGGAGCGCCGCGATGTGCTCTATGCGCTCCAGACCAACAACCGAATCCCGAGCTACATCGGAGATCTGCGCGCACAGATCGGTTCGGCGCAGCTCGGCGTGGCCCGACTCGGCGAGATCATCGACCGTTACAGCGCGTCGACCGTCGAGGCGAGTGTGGACGCGATGATCGACTACGCGTCCCGTCGCTTCCGTGAGGAAGTCACGCAGTGGCCCGACGGCGTGTACGAGGGCGACGCGTACGTCGATCACGACCCGCTCGGCAATCCCGACGTGCATCTGCACGTGAAGGTCACCGTCGCCGGCGACGCGCTCACGATCGACTTCACCGGCTCCGACTCGCGGCCCGAGCTTCAGGCGTGGTCGACCTATGGCAACACGCGCGGTTATACCGTCGGTCAGATCGCCGCGATGATGGATCCGGAGATCCCCAAGAACGAGGGGTTCTTCGAGCAGATCAAGCTCGTCGTGCCGAAAGGTTGTGTGCTCAACCCTGATCCCGGCAAGCCGGTGAGCGCAGGAACGCACCACCCGGGCGCGGATGTGGGCGAAGTGATCGCGGTCGCGATGCAGCACGTACTCCCCGAGCGTGCGGTGCCGCAGACCTACAAGACCGGCATCCCGACCATCATCTCCGGCATCGATCCTCGCACCGGCGCATCGTTCACCGACCACTCGGCCGAGGTCTACGCCGGCTGGTGTAACGCCTCGATGGGCATGGACGCCTGGGGAGCACTCAACGCGAGCTTCGGCAACCTGTGGAAAGCCACCGCCGAGATCAACGAGTCGCTGTATCCGCACATCCAGTGGAGCCGCGATTACCGCACCGATTCGGGCGGTCCGGGCCAGTGGCGAGGTATCTGCGGCAGCCATTACGAAAAGGAAGTCCTCGTCGACTCGAGGGTCTACACCTACGTTGTCGGCATGAAGTACCCGATGCCCGGCATTTGTGGCGGACGCAACGGCGCACCGAACGAAATGATCCTGCGCTACGGAAGCGATGACCCGTACCGCGTCGGCCACACCGCCGACTGGATCCCGATGCGCGCCGGCGAACGCATCATGTTCAACTACGGCGGCGGCGGCGGTTGGGGCGATCCGTTCGAACGCGACCCGCACGCCGTCCTCGACGACGTGATCGACGAGTACGTCTCGGTTGAGGGCGCAAGACGCGACTACGGCGTGGTGCTCACCGGTTCACTCGATGAGCTCACGCTCGCCGTCGACGACGCGGCGACCACGGCGCTCCGCTCCGAGCTGCGCGCCTGCGGATGAGGGACCAGCTCTGATGGGGTACCGCGTCGGAGTCGACGTCGGCGGCACGTTCACCGATCTCATCTGCGTCACACCATCCGGTGAGATCGTGCTCGACAAAACACCGAGCACGCTCGAAGACCAGTCGATCGGCGTCATGACCGGGCTGGGCCAGCTGGCAGAACGTTTCGGCGTGACGCTGTTGGAGCTTTGCACCCAACTCGAGATCCTCGTTCACGGCACCACCACCGCCGACAACACGATGATCGAGATGAACGGCGCGGCCACCGGCCTGTTGGTGACCGAGGGACACCGAGACGAGATCGAGCTTCGACGTTGCCACAAGGAACAGATCTGGGACCCGAACGCGCCGGGCCCCATCCCGATCGCCCGCCGGCGGGCGCGTATCCCCATCCGCGAGCGGATGGATCACACCGGCAACGTCGTACACCCACTCGATGAGCAGGCCGTGCGCCGTGGCGTACATCGGCTGAAGCAGCTCGGCGTCACGTCGATTGCCGTGATGTACCTGTTCTCGTTCGTGAATCCGGAGCACGAGCGCCGGACGCGCGAGATCGTGTTCGAAGAGTTTCCCGACGTCGAGCACGTGTCGCTCTCCCACGAGGTCATGGCGCGCGGACCCGAATTCGAACGGGTTTCGACCACACTCGTGAACGCGTACGTCGCGCCCCGCATCGCGCGCTACACCTCACACCTCCAAGACGAGCTCCGACGCGCCGGTTACGCCGGCCCGTTGCTGATCATGCAGTCGACGGGCGGCGTGATGCCCCCCGACTACGTCGCTCGCCGGGCGGTGACGCTCCTCGCGTCGGGTCCGACGGGCGGCGTGATGGGCGCGACGCTCGCCGCGAACCGGGCCAATGCCGGCGACTTTCTCGCCGTCGATATGGGCGGCACGAGCTTCGATATCTGCCTCGTCCGTCACGGTCAGCCGCAGATCAAGACCGACTGGAACTGGCGCTACCGCTACTACATCGGCTTGCCGATGGTCGACGTGCAAAGCGTCGGCGCCGGCGGCGGCTCGATCGCGCGCGTGCGTCAAGGTGCACTGCTCGTCGGGCCCGAATCGGCGGGATCCGCGCCGGGCCCGGTCTGTTACGGACAGGGCGGCACCCTTGCGACCGTGACCGATGCCGACGCCGTGCTCGGCTACCTCCCCACCGACGCGTTCGCCGGCGGCCGCATGCACCTCGACGTCGCCGCGGCCGAGGCCGCGATCCGTACGCATGTCGCGGAGCCGCTCGGCGTCGACGCGCTCGAGGCGGCGTGGGGTATTCAGCGCATCGTGAATGCGAATATGGCCAACGCCAGCCGCAAGGTGCTCGCCAGTCATGGCGCCGACGCCCGTGACCTGGCTTTGATCGCCTACGGCGGCAACGGAGCGGTACACGCCTGCGCAATCGCGCGCGAGCTTGGTGTGCATCGGATCTTCGTTCCCAAGGCCGCGCCCGCGTTTTCGGCGCTCGGAGTGCTCGTGGCCGACTACGTGGTCGACCTGGTGCGCTCCTACGTGACGCCGCTGTCGCAAGTCGACCTCGGTCGCGTTCGTGCACTGATGAGCGAGCTCGACGGCGAAGTCACCAAGGAGCTCGAACCTGCCGGTCTTGACGCCGCCGAGACGGTGACGACGCTGTACGTGCAGATGTGTTACCCGGGCCAGAACTTCGACATGAGTGTGCCGGTCCCGGAGGGCACCGCGCTCGACGAACCGGGCCTGCTCGATCTCGCCGAACGCTTCCACGACCAGCACGAGGCCGAGCGAGGGTTCTGTTTCCGCTCGCAGCAGCCGGTCGTGCGGGGCGTGCGGGTGACCGCACGCGGGTTCACACCCAAACCTGACCACTTCGCCGAGTCGGGTGCGACGAGCGACGCCGCGCAGGCGCACACGGGCACACGGCGCGCGTACTGGGGTCGGGCGTGGACCGACACGCCGGTCTACGACGGCGCACAGTTGGGCACCGGTGCACAGATCGCGGGTCCCGCGCTGATCGAGGAGCCGTTCACCGTTGTCGTCCTCCCGCCGAACACGGCCGCCAAACTCGATGAGTTCGGCAACTATGCGATCGTGTTGGAAGACGTCGGTTAGGCCGCTCTTCGGTAGCGGCGCACCGCGACCGGAGCGAACACGGCGATGATGCCGATGCTCCACGCCAGCGACGCGAGCACCTTTTCGGTGCTGGCGTACTGGCCGCCGAGCACAAGCGACCGGACCGCGTCGATCGCGACCGAAACCGGCTGATTCTTCGCGAATGCCTGGAGCCAGCCCGGCATCGAGCTCACCGGCACGAACGCCGACGACGCGAAGACGAGCGGGGCCAGGATCGGGAAGGACGCCGCCTGCGCGGTTTCCGCGTTGCTGACCGACAGGCCAATGATCGCGAAGATCCATGTGAGTGAAAAGCCGAAGAGGAGCATCACGGCCATGCCCGCGACGAGGCCCAACGCGTTGGTCTGCACGCGAAAGCCGACGAGGTAACCGACGGCCAGCATGAGCGCGATGACGAACACGTTGCGGATCAGGTCGGCGAGCGTCCGCCCGGCGAGCACGGCGGACCGGGCCATCGGCAGCGATCGGAATCGCTCGATGAGGCCCTTGTTCAGATCTTCGGCGAGCCCGACACCTGTTTGGATCGCGCCGAACGCGACCGTCTGCGCGAAGACGCCAGGCATCAGATAGTCGACGTAGGGGATGTCGCCGGACACGTGTATCGCTCCGCCGAAGACGTAGCGGAACATGAGCACGAAGATGACTGGCTGCACGGTTGCGAAGACGAGCAGCTGCGGGAGGCGCCGCAACGTCACGAGGTTGCGCCAGGCAATGGTCTTCGTGTCGGCGACCGCCCACCCGAACGCGCTGCGCTGGGGTCGGTCGCTGAGGGGCTGGGTGATGGTTGCGGCGGTCATGCGGCACCTCGCGCTCGACGCCCCCGACCGAGGGCCGGTGCATCTTCGGGTTCGGGTTCCTCGGCGCCGTGGCCGGTGAGCTCGAGGAATACATCGTCGAGGGTTGGCTCCCGCAGCGCGAGCTTCACCGGCTCGAGTCCTTCGTGATCGAGCGCGCGTACGACATCGATCGCGACGCGCGCGCCGTCGTTGGCTTTCAGCTCGACGGATCGACCGTCGGACTGCACCTCGGATGTGCCGAGCGGCGCGAGGACAGTCCGCGCCCGTTCCGCGCAGGCAGGATCTGCGAGCTCGACCTCGACGATCGTGGCGGCCAGCCTGCCCTTGAGCTGGGTCGCGGTTCCCTCCGCGATGACGTGCCCGTGGTCGATCACGACGATGTTGTCCGCGAGGCGGTCGGCCTCTTCGAGGTACTGGGTCGTCAGCAGCACCGTCGTGCCGTCGGCAACGAGCTCCTCGATGACACGCCACAACCCGGTCCGTCCCTGCGGGTCGAGTCCGGTGGTCGGCTCGTCGAGGAACAACACCTGCGGCCGGTGCACCAGCGCGGCCGCGAGGTCAAGCCGACGGCGCATGCCGCCGCTATAGGTGCGCACCGGGCGATCAGCGGCTTCGACGAGATCGAAACGTTCGAGCAGCTCGTCGGCCCGGGGGCGGATCGTGTTGGGCGACAGGTGCGACAACAACCCGACCATCCGCAGGTTCTCGTGGCCCGTGAGGTTCTCGTCGACTGCTGCGTATTGTCCGGCCAGGCCAATGCGTTCCCGGACGTCTTGCGGATGGCTCCCGACGTCGATGCCGAGCACTTCCGCCCGTCCGCTGTCGCGGGTGAGGATCGTGGTGAGGATCCGCACCGCGGTGGTCTTGCCGGCGCCGTTGGGCCCGAGCAGGCCGAGTACGGTGCCCGTCGGTACCGCGAAGTCGACGCCGTCGAGCGCCACGACGGCGCCGTATGTCTTTTTGAGTCTCTCAACCGTGATGGCGTGTTCCATGGCCTCGAAGCTTCGCACATATCCTTGAATGATGTCAAGTATCTAGGCCATTCAATAATCCAATGGCTTGAAGTGTTCATCTGATCGTCGTACTGTGGTGGCGTGACAACAGGACGCGGCACGGAGCCGGCAACGCCGGCAGGCGCAGACACCGCGGCCGAGGCGTGGCGGCTGCTGACGGCCGTGATGATGGCCCGCAAGGAACAGTTTCCCCAGATCGCGGCGTCGTTCAAACTCAACCCCGGCGCCTTGCACGCGCTTCTCACCCTCGATCCCAACGAACCGCGGTCGATGAGCGCGCTCGCCGGCGGCTGGGGCTGTGACGCTTCCAATGTGACATGGCTCGTCGACCGGCTCGAGGAACACGGCCTCGTCGAACGGCGCGCCCATCCAACCGATCGCCGGGTTCGCACCGTCGCGCTCACACCCAAAGGTGTGCAGGTCCGCGAGCAGGTCGAAGCGATGATCCACGAAGCGCCCGCATCGATCGCCGCGCTGAGCTCAACTGACCTCGAAGCGCTGTGCCGCGTGCTGCGCAAAGCGGCGCCCGAAGAAACGACAAGATTCGCCAGCGTTCGGTTCTAACCGAGCGATCTGGGGCTCACATCCGAAGGCCGGGACCGTTGCGAGACGTCACACCTCATGTCGGCCCGGACGTCGCAGCCCGATAGATAGGCTCCCCGCTTCGTGACCCCCGCGCGCGACCTTCGCTTTCTCAGCGCGCACGAGTATGCCGTGCTCGAGGTGGCTGCCGATCGACTCATCCCGCCGCTCGATGCGCATCCCGGCGGGGCGGCCCTCGGCGCAGCCGACTACGTCGACCGGTTGCTCGGGGCGTTCACGTTCGATCCTCCGTTGATCTTCGCGGGCGGACCGTTCAGCGGGCGCGCCGGGGGCGAGGCGTCGTTCGACCAGTTCTTACCGCTTTCGCGCCATGAGGAACTCGCGTGGCGCACGCGCATCGAAGGATCCGGCGGGTTGCCCGAACGCGAGTTCAACGGCCCAACCCGCGGGTGGCAGCAGATCTACCGCCAAGGCATCGCGCAGCTCGGCACCGATTTCCTCGACGTCGAACGCGACGAGCAGGACCGACGCCTGCGCGACGCGCCGGAGCTGCGAACGATTTTCTACACGCACGCATGTGAAGGTGCCTACGGCGCTCCCGAATACGGCGGCAACCCCGACGGAGCGGGTTGGGTCGCAATCCAGTTTCCGGGCGACAGTCAGCCGCGCGGCTACACCGACGACGAGGTGCGTGGTCGTGCCTGACCCCAGCCGCGATTGCGACGCCGTGATCATCGGGACCGGACCCGCCGGTGCGACCGCGGCCGACGTGCTCACCGGCGCCGGCTGGTCGGTAATCGTGCTCGAAAAGGGCCGCAATCACCTGCTCGCCCTCGACGAGCCGTTCGCCCCGCTCGGCCACGTCTCGAACGACGAAATCAAGTTCTTCCGCCGGCACTTCCTCGGACCCGATCCTTTCTTGGAACCCCGCACCTACCGCCGCGACGAAGCCGACGGCGACCACCTGTTCGCCGGCGAAGTCAACAACTTGCCGTCAACGGTTGGCGGAGGTGGTTTCCACGCCGACGGCAAGCTGCCCCGCTTTCGCGCCGTCGACTTCAAGGCCCGCTCCGAACTCGGTCCGATCGAAGGCTCCGACATCGTCGACTGGCCCGTCGACTACGACGAGATGGAGCCGTACTATGCGCACGCCGAGAACCTCGTCGGCGTCGCGGGCCTCGCGGGCGCGAACCCGTTCGCCGAGTGGCGATCCGGCGAATACCCGATGCCGCCCGGCGCCGACATGTACGGCTCCGTGCTCACGACCGAAGCCGCACAACGCCTCGGATACAACCCGTATCCCGCGCCGACCGGTGTCAACTCGGTCCCCTACGACGGCCGGCCCGCCTGCAACAATTGCGGGTTCTGCGGTTTCTTCGGCTGCCCGATCGACGCCAAAGGCGATCCAGTCGCGCCGCTCCGCAACGCGTTGCGCACCGGCCGTTGCGAGATTCGGCCAGAGTCGCTCGCAGAGCGAGTGCTCCTCGACGCAGCCGGCCGCGCCGCCCGAGGCGTGCGCTACCGCGACGTCGACGGCAAAGCCCACGAACTGACAGCGCGAGTCGTGATCGTCGCATGCGGCGCGTGGGAAACACCACGGCTGTTGCTGCGCTCGGAGATCGCCAACTCCTCGGGACTGGTCGGGCGGTACCTGATGTACCACTTCCAGACGTACGTGATCGGCTCATTTCCTTTTCGACTGCACGGCCACCGTGGTCGGTCGGTGACGCACCTGCACGATGACCACTTGATCATCGATGACGAGAGCCGCGCCTTCGCCAAAGACCACGGACTGCCATACTTCCGGGCCGGGATCGTTGAACACGGCGGCGGCGGTCACCCCATCATCGAAGGCATGTACAGCGACCCCGGCCTCACCCACACCCGCAGGATGCTCGAGTCCCCGATGCGCGACCGGCTCTGGGCGTTCACGGTGCAAGGCGAAGACCTTCCGCAAGTCACGAACCGCGTCGACCTCGACCCGAGCGTGCGTGACGTGCATGGCCTTCCCGTCGGCCGCGCGACGTACGACGTTCACGCCCACGAGGTCGTCGCTTCGCGGTTCTACGCCCCCAAACTGGCCGAGATCATGCGCGAGGCCGGCGCGGAGACGACGATGTCGATCACTTCGCCGAGATTAGAGCGCGACCGAGCGGCGCGAGTCGGCGCGTCGATTTCCCGCCACATCATGGGCACCTGCCGTATGGGCGACGATCCACGCCGGAGCGTGGTCGACCGCTGGCAACGATTCCACGACGTCGAGAACATGCTGTGCACCGACTCGTCGGTGTTCCCCACCTCGACTGGATACGGCCCGACCCTCACCATCGTCGCCCTTGCGATCCGCGCGTGTCGCGAGCTCGCCGGGCTACCGCCGTTGCGCAGCGAACGGCCCGCGACCGCGTCACCCGCCGCCGCGGCCGACGACCGACCCTGATCGACGGCAACGGCAACGGTCGTTGAACGTTCGTCGTCGGTCGGCCTTGGTTGCGCGCCGCGACGCGATCGGCCCCGGATTCCTCGACAACTGGGCCGGCGATGCCGTGCGATCGATCGATCTTCGAACACGATGCCGTCGCAGATCGCGGCCGCAACGTGTCTGGGCGTACGCGAGAGGAGAGCCGAAATATCGCGTTGGCGTCTGGCGCCAGCACGCTTGCAGGTGAGACACAGCCGCTCAGCAGCGCAACCATCACCATCACCATCACCGCGACGAGCGGCGCAGCCGCGAGCTCGCAGCTGTCGGCGGTCGCACCATGCGGGCCGGCCTACCCTCATGGACGTTGGACGAAACCGTGTCGACGTGCGCAAGTCGTGGAACGCCCCGGAACGGAAGCTGGATCGGCCGCGCGTGTGGTTCCCCGGTCGACCCACACCCGTCGTCACGGTCCACGGACCGCCAGACATGCCAGCCGATCGCATGTCTGTGTAGGCACACGTCGAATCGGGTACCCCAAGCGTGTGACGAAAGCTCGCTGCGCGCCCGGCAGGGCCGGAAACGACACGCGGTCCGATCCGAACGTCCCGATCACGTGCGCTGCAGAACCTGTGCGCAACGTCGCGTCTTCGGGCGCGATCCGGATCGCGATCATGCCCGGCTCGTCGCAACTTCGACACATCCGAAGAAAGCTTCGCGACCACCTCGATACGAGACGGGGTGTTCATCCTGGTCACATTCGAGATGTCGAGCTCGTCGCCGATGAGTTGGTTGGCGCAGCCTTCGAGAGCGGAATCCGGAAGCCTCTGACTCTCCAAGTTGAGCTGCTTGCCCGCTTGACGAGCGTGCGTGTGTGCTGTCCGAGCAGTGTCGAACTGCGCGACGAACCTTTTGGGATACGAGAGCGCGTGCTCCACAAACTCGCGTTCGCGTGCGGCACCCGCAGTTACGCCGACGGATCGGTCGACCTGTGGGCCGAGATCGTTCGGCCGACACACGCCTGAGTCGGCCGCATACGGGCCGCACCCTTGGCGGTGCGCCATCCCGATTTCCGGCGGGGCCTGCACGACTGGACCAACGTACGGGCCGTGCAGAATAGGCACCGCAAGGCTGACGAACCGATCTGGTGCGTGCCCTGCGCGGCTAGATTCGGGTGTGCGTGGGTTGTGGATGTTCCCAGTGAGCGAGGATCATGGCGACCGGGCTGCAGATCGTGTTCGAGGACAGCTCGGTTCGAGTGATTCGACTGATGGGCGAACTGGACCTGGATACCGTCGGCCAGTCCCGCGGGTCGCTCGAATCGGCGGTCGCGACCGCTGACCTGCCAATCGTCGTCGATCTGTCCGAATTGACCTTTTGTGATTCGTCGGGAGTGCGTGCCCTGTTAGCGCTGCATCGCATGGCGGCGACTTCGGGCGGAGAGTTCTGGGTACGTAACCCGACCCGGGCGGTCGCGCAGGTGCTGAACCTCACGGGCGCCGATCGGTTGCTCCTGGCCAGGAACGACGGCAACAGCTCCTAGGACACTGCCTCGATGGTTGAGATTTCCGCGTCGCTCACCGACACTGACGAACTGGCCGCGTTGCGTGCCGAAGCACGCCGCGTGCTTGAGAGCTCGGGAGCCAGTCAGGCACATCAACAAGATGTCGTGTTGGTGCTCACGGAACTCGCAACCAACGCATTGACGCACGCGCAGAAACCTTCGCGCTTCTCCCTTGTCGTGGAGCAAGACTGCGCGGTCGTGCTCGTCAGTGACGCGGGAGGCGGCAACGTCGCGGTGCGCGTCCCCGTACCGGGCGATGGTGGCTACGGCTTGCGCATCGCAAACGCGCTCGCGCAAGGCTGGGGATGTGCGTCGGGCCGAAACGGCAAGACGGTGTGGGCCGTGCTCGCGCGCGATCGTCCAGCGTCCGCCGGCGTTGCGGCATTCGGTCCCATGGCGCGACGCGACCCGTACATCACGCTCGCGGAACGTTCCGAACCGGCCTCCGGGCGCATCTTTGACGCGGTTGCCGTGCTCCGGCTCGTTCCCGACGTCGGCATCGATTTCGATATTCAGTTCGCGAACCAGGCCTTCCTCGACCTCATCGCACGGTCCGCGGCGGATGTCGTCGGGCAGCGTTGGGCTGCCGTGGTGCCCGTCTCGGCTGCCAATGAAGTATCCCAGGCGTACGCACACGTCCTGCGGACCGGCCAGCAATATGAAAGCGTCGGGATGGTCGTCGAAGGGAACGACCTGGCGGCATCTGTGTTCGCAGATCTGCGGGTCACAGGGTTCGGCGACACGTTGATCTGTGAATGCCGCGACACGACTGCGAACGGCCATGCGGTCGGAGCCATCGAGGACAGCCAATCGCATTTCGAAGCTGCGCAGCGGCTCGCACACCTCGGCACGTTCGATTTCGACCTCACGACAGGAAGGCTCAGCTTCTCCGACGAGATGCACCGGATTTGCGGCCTCGATCCAACGCGCGACCGGGTACGCAGTCTTGATGATGTCCTCTTTCTCCTCGATGCCCGCGAGGCCCAACGAATACCTGAGCTCATCCCGCGAGCCGGGGACACGCAGAACCCGATCGAAGAAGAGTTCTCGTTCATGCGACCCGACGGCGAGATCCGCATCGCCGCGTTATTGATCGAAACGGTGACCGACACCCACGGTCGACCCAGCCGTCTACGTGGCACAGCGCTCGATGTCACAACTCGGCGACACTACGAAACCGAACTGCTTGCGTATCGCCGTGCGCTCGACGAGGCGCAGCGACTCGCGCAACTCGGGAGCTGGCACTATGACCTCACAGCCGGCACGTCGCTTTGGTCCGCGCAGATGTTCCCTCTGTTGGGACGAGACCCAGCCGACGGACCGATGCCCATCGGCCTCTGGCGAGCGTTGGTCCATCCCGACGACGCCGACATCGTCCACGAAGCCGAACGGCGGGCGATACGTCTCGCACGTGCCTTCTCGTACGAAGCTCGGATGGTCCGCCACGATACAGAGTGGGTCGCGGCCGTACGAGGCGAACCCATCGTCGACGACGTCGGAACCGTCGTCGCTGTGCACGGCACCGCGCAAGACATCACCGATCGACGGGCCGCCCAAAACGCGCTCATCGCCAGCGAAGCAGCCCGTGCAGCCGAGCACGCCGCGATCGAGGCACTCCAACACAGCCTGCTTCCGGCCGCGTTGCCCCAAGTCGACAACCTGAATATCGCCGCGCGGTACGAACCGGCCGGAGACGGCACACTGTTCGGCGGCGACTGGTACGACGCGTACGTCCTTCCCGACGGACAACTCGTCATCGCGCTCGGCGATGTCGCCGGCCATGGCCTCGACGCCGTCGCGACAGCCGCGCAGCTCCGCAACGCGGCACGCGCCTACACGATCCAGAACTCGTCACCAGCCGCCGCGCTTACCGCTTTGGACCGACTCGTGCACCAGCTCCATCCCCACGAGATGGCCACCATGATCCTCGGGACCTATGACCCGGCTCGAGCCACCATCACGTTCGCTCGAGCCGGGCACCCGCAACCCATCGCCCACGCACCAAACGGACCCCCGTCGTCTCTCACACTCGATGGCGGCCTCCCCCTCGGAGCGGGCCACGCAAGCCGCATCCCCTACCGCGACACCGTCGTTCCGCTCAGCGGCGGAACGCGACTCGTCCTGTACTCCGACGGATGCATCGAACAACGCAACCGCAGTCTTACCGACGGCGTCGAGGAACTCCTACGCGTCGTCGCTGAAACATCCGACCTCGACGAGCTCTGCGATCGCGCCGTCGCCCTTCCAATCCCGAAGGCCGAAGACGACCGCTGCGTCCTCGCCATCCATCGAGACCCCGATCGGACGAACCCGCCGACACCGTGACCCGGCGACACCGTGACCCGGCGACACCCCCCGAGGTGACGCCAACATCGTGACCGGCGCCAACGTGGTGACGATGAACACGACGGCGGCGAATGGCCGCGGCGCCCGTTTCGACATGACGGTCCCCCGAGGTTCGGTGCCTGGCGGCCCCCAGGCCCGCCCGTGTGCAACCTCGAATACCCGACCCTCGAGGGAAGGACACCTTCGTTTCATACCTGGGCCGTCGAGCCTGACGCGTCGCCGCTCTCCGTTCGCGCCAGCCGCGCGCGTCGCATCCCTCGCGCCGATGCATCGCCGACGCCCATCGAGCACCTGGCGGCGCTCACGCAGAACGCAGTCAACCTCTACAAAACCAGAGTTTACCGCAGCTTCGCGGCGGGTACCGGACGAGTGGAGTGGCATACACCACCGGTCAGGGGACACCTACAACCGACGATGAGAGGGGCGTGGGAATGAGAAAGGCTTGCGTCTTCACGATGGCCGTCGCGTTGGTGGCTCCGATCGCGGTGCTGACCGCCGGACCTGCGAACGCGGCAGCAGGAACGACCTGTGGGAAACCGAGCGGCACGATTACGATCTCGCCCGGCCTGACTTCGAAGCCGACGGTGCAGACCATCAGCGTCGTCCTGCCGGTCAAGGCGTGCAAGGGCGGTGGTGTCACCGGCGGGTCCAGTAAAGGCTCGCTCAAAACCACCGCGATCGACATCTCGACGTTCGCGGGCGGCAAGCCCGTGACCCTCAACGACACGATTACGTGGAATACGAAAGCGACGACGACATTTGCCGCCAGCGCCACCACCAAAATCTCGTCCAAAGGAGTGATCACGGCGACCATCAAAGGCAAGGTGACCAAGGGACTCTTCGTGGGCGGGACGGTGAGCGCGACTGTCCTGGTCAAGCTCGGCCCATTGGTCCACAACGCGATCAAGAACCTCATTGTCACGGGCACCACAGCATTCGTGATCACCTGACAGACACAGGCGACAAGAACGTCGACGCGTCTCGGGGTCGGTATCCACCGGCCCCGAGACATGTCATGTCACCCGAACCTCGATCGGTCGCCACCGACACAACCGACCGGGCGACCCGGCGTGAGATCTGCGCATCGAGGTGCTCGTGGCGCTGACTGGACAGACGTCGCGGGCGTCGTTGCGACACGTGATCGCGTCCCCGGGTCGCCCCGGATGCAACACGTGCGGGAGGCCCAAATCCGTGGGCCGTGTCGCCCGGGTCGCCGATGCCCCACTTGGGTGGGAAGGCCGGGAGCCGCCGACGCGGGGCACCCGCTCCGTGGAGCGGACCTTCCGTCTACTTCAAGGTGACGGCCGCATAGGTCAACAAGCCCAAGATCGCGAGCGCGAGGAGGGCAGCCGTCAGCATGAACGCGACCAGATCTTCGGTGATTCTCATAGCTGAGTGATTCCCAATCGCGGCCACAGGTATGCATGGCTGTCGCCTTTCGGACGTCGACGTCGGCGAAGCGTCCTCCGAGGCCCGGCCGACGCGCGGGGTTGGCAGCGCCAGTTTGATCCGCTGCACCCAGCCGTGGGTGCGGATGCTTTCGGCGACCACCCCGAAATCTTCTGGCGGCTCCGCCGACGCCACCAGCCGCGAACCACGACCTGCGCTGATCGCGCTCGGATGCGTCCTGGACTGAACGGCGTTGCGGCGCGTGGATAGGCTGACAGCATGGACCTCAACGCACTGTCGGCCTTGTCGCTCCCCGACCAGGAAGGCTCGCCGCACCGGCTCGGCGACCTCTGGCAGGACAAGCCAGTCGTGCTCGTGTTCCTCCGGCATTTCGGGTGCCTGCACTGCCGGGAACACGCCGTCGAGCTCCGCGAGCGCTACGACGATCTGCAACGAAAAGGTATCGAGCTCGTCGCGATCGGGACGGGCGATCAACGGTACGCGGGCGCGTTCGTTCGGGATGAGCACATCCCTTACCTCGTCCTGGTGGATGACGACGCGAAGGCGGCCCGGGCCGCCTCGGTTGGCGTCGCGTCGTGGTATCGGCTCCTGCATCCCACCACGTGGCCCGCGACGGTCGCGACGTGGAAGCGCGGGTATCGCGTCCATCAACCCGGCAAGCGCGTCACGCAACTCGGCGCGACCTTCGTGATCGGCCCAGGCGATCACGTGCGTTACAGCCACGTCGACGCCGACAGTACGGACCACGCATCGGTGCCCGACGTTCTCGCCGCGGTTGGGGTCTGAGCCGCGCACGAGTGAAGGCGGTCATCTTCGACTTCTACGGCACGCTCGCCGAGACCCCCGACTGGGGGCCGTCGTGGCAGGAGATGGTCGCCGATGTCGGCTATGAGCTCCCTGACGACGTGCGCGACCGCTGGTGGAATGACGGTATCGACGGCACCGAGCACGACGAGCACTCGCAATCGCGTGCCCATTACGTCGCCTGGCAGCAGGCGCGCATCCGCGGGATGCTCGCCGACTGCGAAGTGCCGGTCGATCTCCAAGAGGTGCTGATCATGCGAGTACGCGAGATCGGTGCGCACCGTCGCATGCGTGCCTACGACGAGGTCACCGATGTGCTTGACGCACTGCGGGCGCGGCGGCTGACGCTCGCGATCTGCTCCAACTGGGACTGGGATCTCGAAGAGGCCATCGAGGCCGCAGGACTCTCAGGGACGGTCGACTCGGTCGTGTCGTCCGCGTGGGTCGGCGCACGCAAGCCCCACCGCCGCATGTACGACGCGGCGCTCGACCGGACCGGCACTGCACCCGCCGACACGCTGTTCGTTGGTGACACATGGTCATGCGATGTCGAAGGCCCGCGTGCTTCGGGGTTACGACCGGTCTATGTGCGCCGCCCGCATCTCGGGCCCGACGCAACCGCGCCCGCCGATCGTGACACCCAAGCGGTGCACCGCGCGACTGACCTGCGCGCCGTGCTCGATCTGGTCAGTTGACCGCGCGTTCGCGCCCTTCCCAGTACGGTGCGCGGAGATCCTTTTTGAGAACCTTGAGCGCGCCCGACAGGGGCAGCGGGTCCGTACGGATCTCCACCGACTTCGGCACCTTGAAGCCCGCGATCGATTTGCGCGCGTGGGCGATGATCTGCGCCTCGGTCGGATGCGTTCCGGCTCGAGGCACCACGACCGCGTGTACGGCCTCGCCCCATGTCTCGTCGGGGACGCCGATCACCGCGACCTGCGCGACGTCGGGATAGCTGGCGATCGCGTTCTCGACCTCCACCGAGTAGACGTTCTCGCCGCCAGTGACGATCATGTCCTTCACCCGGTCGACGAGGAAGAGGTAGCCGCGCTCGTCGAGGTAGCCGGCGTCACCGGTGTGGTACCAACCGCCTCGGAAGGCTTCCTCGGTCGCTTTCGCCTGCTTCCAGTACTCACGCATGAAGTTGCCGCCACGTCCGCAGACCTCGCCGGTGACGCCAGTCGGCACGGCGTTCCCGGCGGCATCCCGGATCGACAACACGACACCCTGGAGCGGCCGGCCGGCCGACTGGAGACGGGCGCCGCCGCCACGGTGTTCGTCAGCGCCCAGAACGGTGAGCACAGCCGACGACTCGGTCATGCCGTAACCCTGGAGCACGTCGAGCGTCGGGAAGGCGGCGAGCAGACGGTCGAGGAGGGCGGCGGGCATCGGCGACGCACCGTAGGTGAGCGTGCGCAAACTCGCGATCCGTTCGGGACGGAACGCGTCGTGGTTCAACAACATCGCAATCATCGTCGGAACCATCACGGTCATTGTCACTTGATTGAGCTCGATCGCGTCCATCACTCCGACCGGGTCGAAGAGAGGCACGATCACCGACGTTCCACCTTGGGCCGGGACACCAACAATTCCGCCCATCGACGCGGCGTGAAACATCGGCGTCTGGTGCAGGTACACCTCGTCGGCCGCGATCCGCCACGCCATCGAGACGTGATACAGGTTCAGCAACTCGGCGCGTTGATCAAGGAGCACGCCTTTGGGCGTACCGGTCGTGCCGCCCGTGTACATCAGTATGACCGGATCTTCTTCTTCCGGTTCGTCGGGAATGACGGAGTTCGCGGCAGCGAGAAGCTCTTCGTAGTCCGCGTCGTGGGGGACGTCGCCGCTGCCTAAAAGTACGACATGCTCGAGACCGACCTCCCCGCGCACCTCCTCGATGACCTTGGCGAAGAACGCATCGGTAAAACACACCTTCGTGCCGGAGTCGGCAAGGATGAACGCGAGCTCGTTCGGAGCCAGACGTAGATTCAGCGGGTTCACGACGCCGGCTCCGAGGAACGCGGCGTGGTACAGCTCCAAGAACCGGTGACTGTTGAGCGCCATCACCGCCACTCGGTCGTCGCGCCGGACTCCCAGCGTGCCGAGCGCGCCCGCCGCACGCGCCACCCGATCGAGATGCTGCTCGTAGGTCGCTGAGTAGGTCCCGTCGATCACCGCGACCTTGTCTGCATGTTGCTCCGTCGCCGGCAACAGATGGCGGTGGTACACGAGCTCTTTCACGCACGCAACGCTACCTGGCTCGGAGTCGTCTACACGCCGAACTTCGCGTTTTGGACGATCGCGACCGCGTCGTCGGCGCCGTCGAATGTCACCACGGCGGCGTCTTTGCGCCCCGACAGGTACAACGCGAGCTCACCGATATCGCCGCTCAATGTCACGGCGGACCCTTCCTTGGTCACGGTCTTGTCGCGTCCGTCGGCTGATCGCAGCGTGAGCGCCACTCCGGGGATCGCCTTCTTGGACATCCCGAAGCCGAGCATCTTCCAAAGGATCTGGTCCATTTCCGGGTCAAGCTGGCGCGGCGGCTCGCCGGCCGGCCGGCGCACGTCCTCATGGTGCACGAAATTCTCGTTGACGTTGGCAACCGCGAGCGGTCCGGTGCGGTGCATCCACGGCGGACCGGTGCGCAGCATTGCGACCAGCGGTTCGTAACCTTTCGCCCTGTACTTGTCCATCACCCGTTGGAGGTGCCCGGCCAGGAACGGCACGACCAGACCGATGGCCGCGTCGGAGCGCGCCTCGCGGGCGACGAGATGTGCCGCGAGGTCGAGGGTGTTCCAGCCCTCGCACAGCGTCGGCGCGTCGGGGCCGAACTTGCCGAACGTGTCACACATCGCGGCGCGTTCCGCCAACAACACCTGGGTCGCGGCCTTGCTCATGATGCGTAACTCCTCAGTTCGACCGTGTTGCCGTCGGGATCGTGCACGTAGAGGCTCGATGCCACACCTTGCGCACCGTACAGCCCGTCGGCGCGCCTCGAGTTGGGAAAGTGCGCGGCGAGGGCGTCGAGGTCGGCAGCGCGGATCACCAAGCAGACGTGCTCCATGTTGTGACCGCTTCCGTCGCCGGGGCCGATGTGATCAGGAGGTGCGGGGAACAGGTCGATCAGTGTCGTGGCATCGATACGGGCCGACGGGAACAGGACCTCTCCTCGTCTCCAGGCCGCGACGCGATCGGGAGCGAGACCCAGCTCGTTGCAGTAGAACGCGAGCGACGCCTCGACATCAGCACACCGCAACACCACGTGATCGAGGCCGACGACCTGGACGATGCTCATGCGGCGACGACCTCCAGCGCTGAACGCCCGCGCAACGCTACTCAATCGTCCACGGAGGCGGATCTGCGCCTAACGAGGCAATCCGAGGAGCCGTTCCCCGATGATCGTGCGCTGCACTTCGGACGTGCCCCCGGCGATCGACGCGGCCTTCGACCACAACCACTGGCGTTGCCAAAAGCCGCGACCAGGATTGTCTTGTGCGCCCCACCACAACGGTGCCGCCGCACCGACCACGTCGAGCGCGTGAGCCGACAGCGTCTGAGTCATGTCCGACCAGGCCAACTTCGTGATGCTCGACTCCGGGCCGGGCTCGATGCCCTTGGCGAGGCGCGAGAGCGTACGCCAATTGTGAAGCCGAAGAACGCGGAGCTCGACAAACGACTGCGCGAGCGCGTCGGCGATCTGCACCATGTCGAGCTCGCCTCGCGCCGCGCAAAGTTGCCACAGTTCGTCGAGGTATACCTCGTGCACGACTTGTTCCTTGAACGGGAACGAGGTGCCCCGCTCGTGGGCGAGGGTCGTGTTGGCCACCGCCCAGCCGTTGTGCAGGCCACCGACCAACTGGTCGTCGGGCACGTAGACCTCGTTGAGGAACACTTCATTGAACTCGGCGTCGCCGGTGAGCTGCACGAGCGGGCGTACCTCGATGCCCGGAGCCTGCATGTCGACCACGAGGTACGAGATGCCTTTGTGTTTCGGCGCCTCAGGGTCGGTGCGCGCGAGACAGATCCCCCAGCGGGCGAACTGCGCGTATGACGTCCAAACCTTCTGGCCCGAAAGCAGCCAGCCGTCGTCGACGCGCACCGCCTTCGTCTTGAGCGACGCGAGGTCGGAGCCGGCGTCCGGCTCGCTGAAGAGCTGGCACCAGATCTCATCGGCGGACAGGATTGCGCTCAACCAGCGCTGCTTCTGGGTGTCGGTGCCGTGCGCAAGCAACGTCGGCCCGGCAAGGTTGATGCCGACGCGGTTGATCGGCTGCAGGGCACGGGAGCGTGCGTACTCCATGTTGAAGATCGCGACCTCGACGGGCGACGCACCGCGACCGCCGTAGTTCTGCGGCCAGTGGATACCGACCCACCGTGCTGCTGCCAGCTCGGCCTGCCATCCCCGGCCGAAGTCGACCTCGGCGCCGATGGTTTCGAAACGGGGCGGAACCTCCACGTGGGCTCGCAGCCAGGCGCGTACCTCTTCGGCGAAGGCCTGCTCCTCGGCCGTGAACGAGAGATCCACGCTTACAGATCCCAGAACCGCTCGCGCCCGTAGTGGACGAACGAACGGTGCAACACGGCCTCGTCGGTTGCGGTAAACGGACGAAACTCGGTTTCACCGCGTTCGCGTACGTAGCAGTCGTCGCCGGCGACCCGGTCGGCGCGGAATTTCTGGCTCACGAGTGTGCGCTTCACGATCTTGTTGGTGCCGGTCGTCGGCGGATCACGCAGGATCCGCACGTAACGGGGCCGCCATTTCGGCCCGATCGCGTCCTGCGCGTCGAGCCAGTTCGAGAAGTCGGTCGTGTCGAACTCGGCGTCGTCGGCCAGCACCAAGCTTGCCATCACCTGGTCGCCGGCCTGGTCGTCGGGGACGCCGTAGACCGCCGCCAACACCACGCCGCGCGCCTTGCGCAGCGTCTCCTCGATCGGTCCGGCTGGAAAGTTCTCGCCGTCGACACGGATCCAGTCGGCGTTGCGGCCGGCGAAGTACAAAAAACCTTGCTGGTCCTTGTAGCCGAGGTCACCCGACCAGTACCAGCCGAAGCGGGTTGTCTTCGAGGTCGCGTCTTCGTTGTTGTAGTAGCCCTCGAACGGGCCGACTCCTTGCGTGTTGACGATCTCGCCGACACAATCCTGCGCGTTGAGCACGCGGCCACGATCGTCGAGCTCCGCGCGCGGTTTCGCTCGGCCGTCGTCGTCGACGACCTGCACGTGGTCGGGCGCCAGCCCGAGCGCGCCCGCCGGCATGTCGACGTCGCGGTTCACGGCGACGCCGCCCTCGGTTGCGCCGTAGGCGTCGATGACCTCGAGGCCGAACCGGCGCGAGAAGTTGGCAACCACTTCGGGCGAACCCTCGTTCCCGAACGCGACCCGCAAGGTGTTCTCGGCGTCGTCGTCGCGTTCGGGCTGCGCGAGGAGGTACGCCAAGGGTTTGCCCGTGTAGTTGAAGTACGTCGAACCGTAGTGGCGGACGTCGGCCAGCCACCGTGACGCAGAGAACCGACGGCCGAGGCCGACCGCGCATGGCGTCACCAACGACGGTGCCCATCCGACCTGCACCGCATTCGAATGGAACAGCGGCATGCACACGTAGCCGACGTCGTCGGGACCGATGTCCATGATCATCGACATCCGTTTGCCGGTCACGAGCAGACGGCGCTGCGAGCAAATCACCGCCTTGGGCGCATCCGACGTACCCGACGTGAAGATCAGCGCCCAGATCGAATCGACGTCGGGCTCGAGTCCAGGATCATCGGCGCCTTGGTGGGCGGCCAAGGCGTCGGCGAGCGAAGCGCCGAGCGCCGGGGTGGGGTCGTCGCGATCTGCGAACCGGTTCGACGAAAGGATCGGCGGCAGCCGGTCAGCGATCGGGACAAGCAGCGGCTCGTGACGCGGCTCGGTGATGACCAGCCCGCAATGGGTGTGCAGCGCGTCGCGCAGCAGGTGCTCGTCGCGTCGGGTGTGATTCAGGCCGACGATGCCGGCACCGATCAGGGCTGCGCCACCGAACGCGAACAGGTACTCCGGCGTGTTGTCGAGCAGGACGGCCACGTGGCGGGGTGAACCGGCCGGAAGCCGTTCGAGGAACAGCGCCGCGAAGCGGCACGACTCCTCGAAGTACTGCGCGTGGGTCCAGGACCGGTCGCCGAACTTGATGGCGATCCGGTCGCCGAACTCGGACGCGTTGCGCCGCAGCAGCGCGGCCGCGTTCGGAGCGACGAGTGGCGCCTGGCCGGGCGCGGGGACCGATCGACGGGACAGACCTGACATGAGTGTCAGATCGTACGCTGGTCGCTACGCTCGTCGCTGATGAGCGTCGACCTCACCGGTGCCGCCGACCTGCACTGCCACTTCGGTCCCGACCCGCACCGTGCACGGTCGGTCGATGCGTTCGAGGCCGCCCACGAAGCCGCGGCGGCCGGGCATCGGGCGATCGTGTTGAAGTCGCACGACTCCCCGACGGCGTCACTGGCGTGGGCGGTGCAACGCGACGTCGGCGAGACGATTTCGGTGTTCGGCGGCATCTGCTGTGACCGCGAAGTGGGTGGCATGAATCCGGCCGCAGTCGAGGTGGCGCTCGGCCTCGGCGCCCGCATCGTGTGGCTCCCGACCCTGAGCAGCCGTCAAGACTTCGAAAACGGCGTCGCCGCCCAGCTTGGCATCCCGGGTCCGGGAATCGTCGTGATCGACGACGACGGCGAACTCCTGCCCGAGACCCGCGAGGTCCTCGCGCTCGTGCGCGACCACCGCGCGGTGCTCGCGACCGGCCATGTAAGTGCCGCAGAGCATTTTGCGGTGACGAAAGCGCTCGCGCATGAGGCGCCGGTGGTGCTCACCCACGCCACCGAGGACCTCGCCGGACCGAAGCTCACCGCCGCGCAATGTCACGAGCTCGCACAGCTCGGCGCCTGGGTCGAGCTGTGCGCGATGACCTGTATCGGCGCGCTCGCGACGAAGACCGTCGCGCAGATGGTGGCCACCATCCGGGCCGTCGGCGTGGACCGCATCACCCTCGGTACCGACTTCGGCCAGCAGGTGAATCCTCATCCGGCGGCCGGGCTCCAAACCTATGCGGACGCGCTGTTCGCACAGGGTTTGACCGAAGCAGAAATTCGCCGGATGGCGTGCACGAATCCGACTGCCCTGCTGGGCATCGACACCTAGCGAACGGGGAAGTTCGATGGCCCGTATCGAAGTTCCGGACGGCACAAGCGATCCTGAAGTCCGCATGTGGAAACTGCGACCCGAGATGGGGATCGGCGCAGGAACCTTGAGTCACGCGGTCTATGAGCAGAGCATCCTGCCGGTGCGGGTGCGTGAGCTCGCACGCATGCGGATCGCCGAGATCAACGACTGCGCGATCTGTCAGCAGTGGCGCAAGACGGCGGGCACGGCCGACGCGCTCACAGAAGCCGACTTCGCGCACGTCGCCGAATGGCGAACGTACCCGGGTTACTCCCGAGCCGAACGCCTCGCCGTTGAGTATGCGGAACGCTTCGCGCTTGATCACCGCGCCATCGACGACGACTTCTTCACGCGCCTGCATTCGGAGTACAGCGACGCCGAAATACTTGACCTGACAGTGTGCATCGGTGCGTGGCTTGCCCTCGGTCGCACGATGAATGTGCTCGGTATCGACAGCTACTGCCGCACGACCCCTAAGCCGGCCGACGGAATATCGCGGCGCGGGCCGGCGACGAACGCGTAGCTTGGCGTCTGTATGGGAGATCTCGCGCACGACACCGCGGTCGAGGGCCGCGACGGGCACTACACCGCACGCATGGCTCGAGACTGGGAGATCTGGGGACCGAACGGCGGATACGTCGCCTCGGTCGCGCTGCGCGCCGCGGGTGCGCACTCGCGATTCGACCGTCCGGCGACGCTCGTCGGCCATTTCCTCGGCGTCGCCGACTTCGACGACGTCGACCTCGACGTGACGACGCTGCGCGAAGCGAAGCGGGCCGAATCGATCCGCGTCGCGATGACCCAACGCGGACAACCGATTTTCGACGCGATGGTCTGGTCGGTCGGCGATGTCGCCGGCCTCGAGCACGACCACTCCGAGATGCCCGAAGTCCCGGACCCGGAGACACTGCGACCGGCGGCGGAACGAATGGCCGACGCGGGGATCGTCTCCCCGTTCAAGTTCTGGTCCAATTTCGACGAGCGTCCCGTCAGCTGGGTCGACGACTGGGAGCATCGCACACCAGCCGCGCCGGTCGCCGGCGGGTGGTACCGCTACGTCCCCCGCTCGACGTTCGACGACCCTTGGGTCGACGCGTGCCGTTCGATGATCTTGCTCGACACGCTCGGCTGGCCGGCGGTGTGCCGACTCCACGTCGCCAGCGCGTACATCGCGCCGAGCATCGACCTGTCAGTCGCGTTTCACCGCCGCGCGCCGACCGAGCCGTGGCTGTACGCGCAGGCGGGTGCGTCGAGCGCGAGCGGCGGGCTCATCGCGTGCGACAGTCGCGTCTGGGCCCGTACCGGGGAGCTCCTCGCCGTCGGTGCCAGCCAACTCCTGTGCCGCCCCGGCCGCCAATTCTGATACGTGGCCGTTCCACTTCGATTGGTCTGTGACCAGCAGGCGTGCGGTCCTGGGGCACCTCGGTAGATTCGCAGCCGTGGAGGACCGCCAGACACCCGGGTTGTACCTCGAGATGACCGAGATGCCCCTCGACGTCTACGTCCGCGACCGCATCCCGTCGGTGCTCGCACTGCCCGGTGTCGAGCGAGCCTCCTGGTGGCGCAACGTGCACCGCGACCGCGACGACCTTCCGCGGGTATTGGCAGAATTCGATCACCTCGGCGTCTTCGAGGTCGCCGACGGATTCCAGGGCCCGATCTCACCGGCCGGCGTCTGCGCCCACCACTTCCGTCGCACCGGCCGACCAGGCCAAGGTGTGCTCACCGGACGTCCCACGGTCGGGCTGTCACTCGTGCTGATCTCACCGACCGAGCCGGCCCGCGCCCAGGAGCTGCGGGACTGGGCCGACTTCGTGCACATCCGTCACATTGCCGAGGCGGCAGTGCCCGGCTACACCATGATCACCCCGTACGAGAACGTGACGAACGCCGATCCACGCTTCTTGCACTTCTACGAGATGGACACCGACGACCCCGAACGTGCGTTCACACAGATGACACCAGCCGTCATCGATCGCATCGGCGGTGTCGACACGGACGCGTTCAAGCGTTGGGCGTTCGGTCCGAGCCTGCGCATCATGTACGTCAATTCGTTCCTGCGGGTCGGCGCCGCGCAATCAGGGTGAACGACCGCGACTTCTTCGCCGTCGTCGGTCGCCAGCGGGCCTGCCGCGCGTTCAGTGATGTTCCCGTCGCCGACACCGACATCGCAGCGCTGATCGCGGCGGCGACGCACGCGCCCAGCGCAGAAAACCGACAGCCCTGGGAGTTCGTGGTCGTGCGCGACCCGGCCGTTCGGGCCGCGATCGGCGATCTCACCCGGCGGGCGTGGGAAACCTATGGGCGGGCCATCTCCGAGAAACGACTGTCGCCGCAATTGTTGGCGGAGGTCGACCGCGGCGCGACCGGCGGCGTCGCCGCCGCGCCCGTGAACGTCGTCGTCTGCGCCGACACCGAACGCGGCCTCGAAGCAACGGTCCCCTCGTCGATCTTTCCGGCGGTGCAGAACCTGCTCCTCGCCGCCACGGCGTTGGGCCTGGGAAGCGCCCTGACCACGATCACGACCAGTTTTCGTGCGGAGCTCGCGGCGCTGTGCGACCTCCCAGCTCACGTCGTGCCGGTCGCGGTGGTGCCGCTCGGTTGGCCAGCACGACCGCTCGGGCCTCCGAGACGCGAGCCGTTCGCCCGACACACCCACCGCGAGCGCTACGGCAACGAGTGGTAGCGGACACCCCTCGTCTCGAGAGCGAACGTTTGGTGCTCCGCCGGTGGGACACCGTGAGCGACCTCGACCCCTACGCTGCGCTGTGCGCCGATCCGGACGTGATGCGCTTCATCGGCGACGGCGCGACCCAGACCCGCGCCGAGTCCGCCGAGCGGCTCCGCGCGTTCGAACAGCTATGGCACGAGCGCGGATTCGGTCTCTTCGCGTTGGAACTGACGACCACGGGTGAGCTGATCGGCTTCGCCGGACTCGCGGTCCCCGACTTCTTGCCTGAGATCATGCCGGCGGTCGAGATCGGATGGCGTCTCGGACGGGCGCACTGGGGACACGGCTACGCCACCGAAGCCGCCCGCAGCGTCCTATTGTTCGGATTCGATCGCGTGCACCTCGAACGTATCCTGAGCGTGCACGCGGTCGGCAACGACGCGTCGGCCAACGTGATGCGCAAGATCGGCATGCGCCTCGAACGCGAAACCATCCATCCCGGCAACGGACGTGCCGTACGCGTCTACGCGATCGATCGGCCCGTCACCCGCTGACAACCTGCACCGCCCCGCCGGCCGCAGCCGACCTGCGGATCGCGTCGAGGACTCGCATGCAGGCCAGACCGTCAGCGAAGGTCGGGACGGGAACATGTTCGGTCCCGCGCCGCCCCTCGGCACCCGCGCGCAGCGCCTCGCACAACCGCGTATACGGACCGAGCTCGAGATGTGTGTAGCGGTGGCGTGGATCGTCGTTCGCGGGTCGGGTCGCGCCGAACGCCAAGTCGTCCGGCACGCCGAGCATCCGCCGACCGGTCCGGTCCGAGAGCCACACGCCCTCGGACGCGACCTCGAGCGTGCCTTCGGTTCCTGCGACCATCGCAACACCGACGACGTTCGGTGTCCAAGAGGCCGCGGTTTGTTGGAGCATCACTTCCACTGCCCCGTGCACCGACATCCGCACCGCGAACGAATCTTCGGCGCCAACACGCCGTGCGACGGTCGGAAGCGACGCGCTGACGCTGACGACATCGCCGAACCACGTCCGGACCTGGTCGACGAGATGCGAGCCGGACGCGCCGAGCCAGCCCCCGCCGCGCGCTGCATCGAACCACCAGTCGGGCACGCGCGTGTTCGGATCGGCGACGAGGGGAACATACTGGACCAGCGTGGCCAGACGCGGTTCGCCGATCAGACCGCCGGCGATGACCCGGGCGACCAGCGCGCGTTCCGGCGTCCATCGAAATTCGTGACCGACCAGGGCGGTGACTCCGGCCCGATCGGCGGCCGCGACCATCGCGGCTGCTTCGATGGCGTCGAGAGCGAACGGTTTTTCGCAGATGACGTGGCGTCCGGCGTCGCACGCCTCGATCGCGAGCGCGCAATGCGCGAACGGTGGCGTGGCGATCGTCACAGCATCGACGCCGGCGAACGTGAGCGCGTCGCCGAGTGATGCGGCCACGTTCGGGACACCGAGCCGTTCGGCTCGTCGCGCGGTCCGTTCCTGATCTCGTCCGACGAGCGCGACGACGTCGAAGCCCGCCGCGCGCAGCGCGGGCACGTGGACCCGGGCACCGAATCCGGTTCCGACGACCGCGACGCCGGTCATGGGGTGCGGGTCATCGTTAGTAGCCCTCGTCGGGATCGACGACTTCTCGCAACGGCTCGCCCCGAGCGAAGCGGCCCAGGTTGTCGACAAAGATGTCGACCGCCGCGCGTTGCAGATCAGGCGTGTACCACGACACGTGCGCCGACAACCTGACCTGCGGATGCGAGTACAGCCAGTGACCCTCCGGCGTCGGTTCCGGCTCGACGGTGTCGAGCGTCGCGTTCGCGACCCGACCGTCGTCGAGCGCGAGACGCAGCGCTTCGTGATCGACGAGCGCACCCCGTGCGATGTTCACGAGGTGAACGCCGGCTTTGACCTCCGCCAAGACGTCGGCGTTGACGAGATGCTGCGTCTTCGGCGTGGCCGGCGCGGCGAGCACGAGGTGGTCGGCGTCGGCGACGAGGTCGGTCATCGAGCGCACGATTCGTACTCCAGGAACCGGGCTGGGTGCGTCGGTGCGGCGCAGCGCGACCACGTTCATATCGAACGCGAGGGCACGCCGCGCGATCGCGGTTCCGATCCCGCCGAACCCGACCAGCGCCAATGTGCTGTTGGCCATGGAATCGAACGCCGGAGAGGGGAAGTTCCAATGTCGAGGTGGTTCGTGAAGCCATGTTTGCGGCATGCGCTTCGCCCATGCGAGCACCGCGGCCATCACCCATTCGGAGATCGGCACGGCGCTGGCCCCCCGCGCGCAGGTGACGACCCTGCCGTCGAAGATCGAACGGGGGACCTTGTCGACGCCGGTTCCCGATGTCTGTACCCAGCGCACGCCGGCCGCGTCGATCCAGCGGGCAATGTCGTCCCACGCGAAGTAGCCGCCGAAGAACACGTCGGCCGCGAGCCCGGCGGGAGGATCGCCGGGCGCGAACTCGATGAGTTCGACGTCGGGACGGGCGTTGGCGATCAGTGCGGCCGCACCGGCACCCATTTGGTTGATTACCCGCAGGCCCATGAGCGGCGAGCCTACGCGCGGGCTCGGCGCAGATCTGCCGGCGGCTCTCGAACGCGGTCGGGGCGTCGACGACAACGGTCAGGCGTACGACCGACGAGCTGGCAGACTCTCGCTCATGAAGTCCGAGGTCGTCGCGACTGGTATCGCCTTCGCCGAAGGTCCGGTGTGGTGTCACGACGGGACCGTTGTCGTGACGAGCGTCGCCGCCGGCGCGTTGTATCGGGTCTGGCCGGAACAGTTGCGGGCCGAGGTCTGCGCGACGACAACTGGCGGCGCGAACGGCGCCGCGCTGGCTTCGGACGGCTCGATCCTCGTGACCCAGAACGGCGGCATGGACTTCTCGAACCTGCCGGGCGTGCAGGGCACGCTTCCGACGTCGGTGCCGGCGACGCCTGGCCTCCAACTCGCGCGTCCCGACGGTACTGTCATCTATCTCGCCGACCACGATCTGCACGGCCCGAACGATCTTGCGATCGCGGCGGACGGCGCCGTGTACTTCACCGATCCCGGCCACTGGCCGCCACCAGCGGATCGCGAGATCGGACGGGTGATGGTGTACGAACGAGACGGATCGGTCCACCCGTTCGCGAGCGGCTTCGTGTACTGCAACGGCATCGCGTTCGAACGCGACGGCACCGTGGTGGTCGTCGAGCGTCAGGGCTTGCAGCGCGTGTACGCCGACGGCAGCCGCGAATGGGTGATCGAGACGCTTGGGCGGGGCGGCGGCGACGGCTTCTGCCTCGACGAGGCGGGCCGCTTCTACGTGGCTTGCACGATCGAGCATGGCATCCGTGTCGTCGAGCCCGACGGATCCGTCGCCGATTTCTGGCCGATCGAAGGCAAGGGTCTGTGCACCAACTGCTGCTTCGGGGGCACGGACCTGCGGACGCTGTTCGTCGCGGACGCGCTGCCCGGCAATCTCGTCGCGTTCGATGCCTGCCCCACCCCTGGCCTCGCGCTCGCGACGTGGCCCGGCCCGTCCGGACCGATCGAGCGGGCGTGAACACGAACCGCGACGTCGGTTTCGGCGCCGCTGGCGGCGTATCAGCTCACAGGGCGCGTAGCCGGGAGGCGAGGTCGGCCGCCCAGGCTTCGGGGTCGTCGAGCGCCCAGCCGTTGTCGGGAAGATCGAAGTACTCGACGCTCAGCCGCCCCTGGTAGTCGAGCTCGCTCAATCGGGCGAGCACTGCGCCGAAGTCGACAACGCCGCTCGGGTCGTCGACATGGACCTGTGTATGGCCGCGTTTGGCCTGGCGGAGCTGCACGTGATCGGCAAGGTCGAGCAGCTCGCACGGGTCGCCGCCCCAGTCGGCGACGTGGCCTGTGTCGACGAGAAGACGCAGACCTGGGACTTCGTCACGGAACGCACGTACCGCGTCGGCCGAGTTGACCACGGCACCGGCCCACGGCTCGAGCAACGCGCCGGGGGCGGCGGTCCACCATCGGACCGCGCGCTCCCACATCCCGTCGCCGTCGGCTGGGGCGGGCGTCGCACACCAACCGGCCTGCGGCTTGGGGAACGCGGTCGGACATCCGATCGGCAGCGCGAGCGACGTGGCATCCGACCCGACAAGCGGATCGATGTGCTCGTATCCATCGGCTTGCGCCGCAGACGCACGCGCCGCGACGTTGCCCCGACGGGCGTAGACGATATCGACGACGCCGAGCGGCCACCGCATGATCGTTACTGCTGCATCGACTGGGGCATCACCATGCCGACGTGCTGCAAATGTTGACCGAGCGTCTTGTCGAAGTCTTGGGCGACCTCGCTGGGCGACCAGCCGCCGTCGCGCCACATCCATGCGATCTGCTTGGGCTGTTGGAAGATGGTGTACGCATACTCGGTGCGTCCGAGGATCTGTCCGTTGACGTGACCGGCGTGTTCCGATGCGACGTAGGCCACCAGCGGCGCGTTCAGGGCAGGATCCTCCTCCGCTGGAGGTTCGGCGCCGGTGCGTTCGAACAGTGATGCGGTCATACGCGTCGCGCCCGACGGCGCGATCGCGTTGACGGTGATGCCGTATTTGCCGAGTTCGAGCGACCAGACGAAGGTCATACCCATGATCCCGGCCTTCGCGGCGCCGTAGTTGGTCTGCCCGAAGTTGCCGCGCAGTCCGGCCGACGACGTGATGTTGACGATGCGGCCGTATCCCTTGTCCTTCATGACAGGCGCTGCATGCCGGGTGCAGTTGAACGTGCCTTTGAGATGCACGCCGATCACCGCGTCGAAGTCGGACTCCTCCATCTTGAGCAGCGATCGGTCGCGGACGATGCCGGCATTGTTGACGAGGATGTCGACGGTGCCGAACGAGTCGACGGCGGTCTGCACGATCCGACCGGCCGCGTCGAAGTCGCTGACAGAGTCATAGTTGGGCACCGCCTCGCCGCCGAGCGCTTCGATTTCCTTGCATACTTGCGCCGCTGGGTCCTCTTCGGTGCCGCGCCCGTCGAGTGAGACACCGACGTCGTTCACGACGACCTTGGCACCCTCACGTCCGAAGCACCGCGCGAACTCGCGTCCGATTCCGCGTCCGGACCCGGTGACGATCGCGACGCGGCCGTCGAGAAGGCTCACCGTCAGCCTGCAACGGCCGCGGTCGCGGCGCCCGTGATGGCCTGATCGCCATGTTGGTTGGCGACCGTGAGATCGACGTCGACGAGGTGCTCGCCGCCAACCTCGCGTTTGGCGGTCACGACCGCGGTGCAGGTCAAGACGTCGCCGGGCCACACCTGCTTCGCGAAACGGACCTGGAGCCGGCGGATGGCCTCCGGTCCGAACCAGTCCTTCACGACCCGCGCCGCGAGACCCATCGAAAGCATGCCGTGCCCGAACACGGACGGATTGCCGACCTGAGCCGCGATCGTGTCGTCGTGATGCATGGGGTTGAAATCGCCGGACGCGCCGGCATACCGTACGAACATCGTGCGTGTCAGCGCCGGAAATTCCTCGGTGCGCCGATCGCCGACCTGCACGCTCGCGTACGTCACGTCAGTCGCGCTCACACCTCACCCCTCGGTCGTTGCTGACATTGGCGTCAGAGCGTAGCGGCGCGGGCCAGACCCAGTCAGGCCGAGCGAACCCAAGGTGACACAGGCGTCGGGTCCACGTACCCTCACCCGGTGCCCCGCGCGAACGGAACCGCCGGAAGCCCGCGTGCTCGGCGTGAGGCATTACCAGCGGGTCGCGCCGGTGTCCGTACGCCTGCACCCGCGGTACGGGAGTTGCGGACCCGCGGTCAGCGCACGATGCGCCAGCTTCTCGATGCCGGCGTCGAGGTGTTTGCGTCGAAGGGTTACTTCGCGGCGCGGGTCGATGACATCGTGAAGCTGGCCCGCACGTCGCACGGGACGTTCTATCTGTACTTCTCGAACAAGGAGGAGCTGTTCCGGGCCCTCGCGGCGGAGGTATCTGACGAGATGCAGACGTTGGCAGAGTCGCTCGGGCCGCTTGAGCCCGGATCCGCTGGCGAGGAGTCGCTGCGCGCGTGGATCGTGCAGTTCGCCGATCTGTACGAGCGGTACGGGCCGGTCATTCGCGCGTGGACCGAGGCCGAGATCGGCAGTCACGAGTTCGGTCGGCTCGGCAACGACGTCTTGGTGCGGTTCACGCGGGTGTTGTCCGCACGGATCGCGCAGGCGGGGCCAACCGGTCTTGATTCGACGATCGCGGCGGTCGCGCTGGTCGCGATGTTCGAACGACTCAACTACTACGCGCTCGCCGGTCAGGTACGGGCCCGACGCGAAGATATTGTCGGCACCCTCGCGCTGGTGACCCAGCGTGCCGTGTTCGGTTCAGGCACCTGACGGGTCGCCGCCGAGCAGCCGCGTCTGGAGGTCGCCGAGCTCCGAGACCGGGCCCGAGTAGGCAACCTCACCTTTGGTCAGCACGACTGCGTCGTCGGCGATCGCGAGCGCATGATGGACGTGCTGTTCGATGATCACCAGGGTCGTGCCAGCCGAGCGGATCGTATCGAGCGTGCGGTACACCTCGTCGATGATGATCGGAGCCAATCCGAGTGAGAGTTCGTCGGCGATCAGCAGCCGTGGTTTTTCGACGAGGACTCGCGCCAAAGAGAGCATTCGCTGCTCACCTCCAGAAAGGGTTCCGGCGAGCTGGGTCCGTCGCTCGCTGAGCCGCGGGAACAAGCGGTACGCCTCATCGAGGGCGTCGCGTACTCCTGCCCGCCCGCGACTGCGTCGAAACGTGAGCTCGAGATTCTCTTCGACCGACAGCGACGCGAACACCGACCGCCCCTCGGGTGCGTGTACGACCCCGAGGCGCGCGTAGCGATATGCGGGCGCGCCGGTGAGATCGGTGCCGTCGACCAGGACGTGACCGCCGGTCGGAACGATGAGCCCCGAGCACACCCGCGCCGTCGTTGTCTTGCCCGAACCGTTAGCGCCGAGCACCGCGAGCACGCCACCAGCCGGTACCGACAGCGAAAGGCCGAACACCGCACGGAACGGTCCGTATCCCGCGTCGACCGAACGCAGCTCGAGCATCGGCACGGGCTGCGGTTCGGCGACTGCCGCCATCAGACGAGATCTCCGAGGTAGGCCCGCCGCACCGCTTCGTCGGCGAACACGCTCGCGGTTGTTCCCGACGCGATGAGCGTGCCGAAATCGAGTACGAAGACCCGCTCGACGAAGTTGCGGACCAGTTCCACGTCGTGTTCGACAAGCAAGATCGCGACGCCTTGATCACGATGGACCGCGAGCAGGTTGTCGGCAAGCTCGGCGGTCTCGACACGATCCAATCCCGACGATGGCTCGTCGAGCAGCAACAGCTTGGGCTGCGTCATCAGCGCACGGCCAACCTCGACTAGTCGGCCCACTCCGAGACTCAGCGATTCGACCGTCCGGTCGGCGTCGGCCGCCAAGCCCAGCGAATCGAGCATCGTCTGCGCATGGTGACGCTCTTCGTCGGTGGGACGACCCCGGAACAACAGGTCTTTCCAGAGCGCGCCGTTCCCGGCCCGCACCCGGTCGGCGATCAGAAAATGTTCGCGTGGCGTCATGCCTGTGAAGAGCTCGACGCGCTGAAAGGTCCGGGCGATGCCCAGCCGCGCCCGCGCGTACGTCGGGACGCCGACGAGGTCACGACCCGCGAAAGTCACGGTGCCACCATCGGGACGCAGCTGTCCCAACAAGCAGTTGAAGAACGTGGTCTTGCCGGCTCCGTTCGGTCCGATGAGTCCGACGATCTCACGCTCGTTGACGTCGAGGCTGACCTGATTGAGCGCGTTGATGCCCGCAAACCGCTTCGATATTTCGTTCGCCTCGAGCAGACTCACGTCGATCCACCGGCGGGGACGCCGACGACTGCCGCGCCGCCCGGTGGACCCGACACCGACGTGTCCGAACCGGCGCGGCCCCGGCCGCCGAACCGACTGATGAGGGCTTGGATGCGTTCATACGAGCGCCGCTTTTGGAACTCCAAGATCCCCTCGGGATGTTTGGCGTAGGTGAGCGCACCAAGTCCGAAAAGGATCGGTTCAAGTCCGGCCGGTAACGCGCTCATGTGGTACAGCGGCTGCAGATGGTTGACGATGTACGGAATCCACGTTGGCAGCACGACGTCTTGGAAAAAGACGAATCCGACCGCCGCGTTGATGGCCCCTTCAACCGAACGGGGACCGAGCGTGACGACAAGAACGATCCAGGCGAGCCCGAATTCCGGCGCGAAGTAGCCGTCGATCTGATTCGACGTCCCCAGATGGGTGTAACAGATCAGCAGGCCGCCGCCCAATCCGGCAATCGCGGCCGACAGCGCAAACGCGATGACTCGGGCCCGGGTGCGGTTAATGCCGATCGACGCGGCGGCGACCTCACTCCCGCGTACCGCGTCGAGATATCGGCCGGTGGTACCGCCCCGCACCCAGATCACGGCAACGGAAACCAGCGCGAGGATCACCAGTGTCAGCACCAGGTAGGCCTTGTCGCCCTTGCTGAAGTCGATCGGCCCGAGCAGCGGTCGGGGCACCAGCAGGACCTGCGTGCCGGCACCGACCCAGCCGAGCTGGAGGATGACCTGATCGAAGAAGAACGCAAACGCGAGCGTCGCGAGCGACAAGAAGATGCCGCCCAATCTGAGCAAAGGGAGCGCTAACAAGGCCCCCACGACCGCGGCGATGAGCGCCCCGATCACCATCGCACCCAGTACTGGGATGCCCAGTTGCGCCGAGAGTTGCGCCGTCGCGCACGCTCCAACCGCCGCGAACGAAGCCTGACACAGGGAAATCTGTCCGGCGAACCCGGTGATGACCGTAATCGACAAGAAAATGATTGAAAGCAGCGCGGCGCGTTCGGTGAGGTCAATCCACGAGCTGTTCGCGTGGAAGAACAGGTAGTAGCCGACGACGGCGAAGAACACGACGGAGGCGCCGCGGGTCGCGCGTGTGAGTCCGGGGGTCCGACCCGCAGACGCGGGCGCAGGTGGTGGCGGATCGACGCCGGCGAGCGGGTCGGACGGAGCGCGACGACGAGCGATGATCGGCGAGAGCACGAGGACTGCGAAGCCAACCACGAACGGCAACGCCGGTTTGAGCGTGCTCGTGATGATGTTGTTCGTTGGCAGATACTGGAACAGCAGCTGCTGACCGACTCCGAGCGCCAGCCCGCCCGCGTAGGCGAGCGGAATACTGTTCAGTCCACCGATCACCGCGGCCGCGATCGCCGCGATCACAAGAGCCTCGTACGATTGGTAGTCGATCTGGCCCGCGAAGACCGGCGTGAGTAACACACCCGCGATCCCCGCGATCAGGCTCGAAAGCATCCACGACGCCATGGAAACCCGGTCGGCGTTGACCCCGGCGAGTTCGGTGAGCCGAGGACTCTCAACGACGGCACGCATACGCAGACCGGTCGCGGTGTAGCGCAACAACAGCGTCAACCCAACGAACACAACCAGTCCGGTGACCACGATCGCGAGGTCGTCTCGGCTCACGAACACGTTATGGATCGGGCTGAACGTGTGCGAGCCGTTCGGCACGATGCCGACGCCGTCCGACTTGGCGTTGGTCCCGAACCACAGGTAGATCATCTGGGGCACCGCGACGAACAGCCCGATGACGGAGACGAGCTTGGCGGTTTCAGTCGCGGTGCGCAGGAAGCGGAACAGCGCCCGGTCGAGGATGAGCCCGGCCAGGGGCGCCACGACACCGACGGAGAACGCCAGCGCAAGATACAGCGGCCAATGATGGGTGACGTGCGTGTCGTAGTAGACCGCGGCGACAAAGAAGGCCACCGGCCCGAAGGCGAGGTTGAAAATTCCCGTCGTCCGGTAGGTGAGCACGAGGCCCACCGAGAGCAGCGCGTACACGCTGCCAAAACTCAGACCGAGGATGATCGCGCCGAGCGCATCGGTCACGCGTCGTCACTCCATGTCGTGAGTCGGGTAGGTCGGCGTGCTCACCCAGCCGTGGGTGCAAAGCTCATGTAGATCGGCTTCTTGGTCAGCGTGGGCGCGTTCACCCCGCCCGTGAGGCACACCCATGGCTTCCCCACTGGTGTCGCGATGGGCACGAACTTCCCGTCGTGGACCCGCACTGTCGCCGAACAGTTGTACTGACTGGCGTACTGCGCGTTCGTTGTCTGGTTCGGACCCTGCGGGTTGTTGTGCTGTTTCGTCCAGTCGATCGGCACGATCATGCCGTCCGCGTCGAAGTGGGTGTCCTGGTTCAACGCGTCGATCAGTTTCTGCTGAGAGAAGTCGGGACCGGCCAGTTTGAGACCGGTGACGAACTCGTCGGCGGCGATCCAACCTTCGGTGCTGAGCTCGTTGACCTCGAGGCCGTCGTTCTTCATCCACTTCATGAAGAGCTGGATCTCGGGGAGCTGCGGCTGGTATTCGAAGGGTACGAACTGGGGGTCGTCGAAGTCACCTTCGAGGTACTGGGCGTTCTCGGCGATGAATTGCTGGTCGTACGCGTCCGGAAGTGACTGCACGGCGTTGACGTGTTCTTTGACCAGTTCCTTGCCCAGGATCACCGACTCCTCTTCGTCGATGCACGTGTCGATCAGCTGCGCGCCGGCTGCTTTGAGCTTGCCGACGTCGGTGCTCAGATCGGCCTGGTGGAACGTCAGCTCGTCGTCGAAGTAGACGACCTTCGCTGCCGGGTACGTCTCGAAGCTGGCTCGCGTCGCGCTCGCGCATTCTTTCGACGAGGCGGTGCTGCCGTAGCCGAGGATTGCGACTTTGGTGAAGTGGTACTGCTGGGCGAGGAACGCGTAGCCCTGTCCGATGCAGTCGAAGCACAGTGCGCCGACGGTACCGAAGATGTTCGGATGACCTTCCATTTCGGGGTTGATGTTCCAGATGAACGTCGGCATCGGCGGGTTCGTGGCGGCAAGGTCGGGGGCGCCAGAGAACAGCGGCGACGCGATGAAGGTCGCGAACGCGTTGTCTTGGGCGAGGCTAGCTTTGACCTGCTGTTCGTTGTTGAAGAACTGGTCGTCGCGGTTCGCGCCGATGATCAGGTTCCGGCCGTAGATGCCGCCCAGCGAATTGATGTAGCTGAAGTAGGCCTTGATGCCATCGGCGTACGAGCCGTATTTGCCGCCCAGGATGTTGGTCTTGGAGGTGATGATCGCGACTTTGATCTGTGTGGACGACACGCCCTGCACGCCGGTCAGGGCAATATTCTTGTTGAGCTCGGCGCCGGAAACCTCGGTGATGGGAGGCGTACCGGGCTTCGTGGTCGGCGTGGCCGCCGGCTTCGATGACGTCGAGTTGCCGCACGCCACCGCGAGGAGCGCCAAGACTGCACAGACCGCGGCAATTCGTGAGCGCATGGTGCCCCCCGTCGGAGTTTCGGCTTGCCCACCTGACGCTAACGTCAGATTCGACGGCGGACAATAGCGACCACGACCGCATCACGCGCTCCAGGCTGAGCCCGACGTCGCGGCCCGAATATGGTGAAGGGTCGATGCCGTACACGCTCGTCTTGTTTCACGCACATCCCGACGACGAAGCGATCGCCACGGGCGGCACAATGGCACGCGCCAAGAGCGAGGGTCATCGTGTCGTGCTCGTCTGCGCAACGCGAGGAGAGCTCGGCGAACATGCTCCGGACTCGCTCGCGCCGGGCGAACAGCTCGTCGACCGACGGGTCGCAGAACTGCACGCGGCCGCCGAGGTTCTCGGAGTCGATCGCGTCGAGTTCCTCGACTATCTCGACTCGGGAATGGCCGGCGAACCGACGAACGACGCTCCTGGATCGTTCGCGAGCGCCGACATCGACGAGGCCGCCAATCGTCTCGTTCGGATCCTCGACGACGAACATGCTGACGTCTTGACGGTCTACGACGAGAACGGCAACTACGGGCACCCTGATCACATCCAGGTGCATCGAGTCGGCGTACGGGCCGCCGACCTCGCCGGCACTCGGCGTGTGTACGAGGCGACCGCCAACCGCGATCACCTCCAACGGCTGATGCAACTCATGCCCCAAGATCCCGACGCCCCCGAGCGGCCGGCCGATCTCGACACGTTGGGCGTGACCGAAGAACACATCACCACGACGGTCGACGTTCGTGCCTTCGTTGATCGCAAGCGGGCCGCGATGATCGCGCACGCAAGTCAGATCCCGGCCGACTCGTTCTTCTTGCAGCTCCCGCTTGACGCGTTCCGCGAAGCCTTCGGTTGGGAGTGGTTCATCCGACGCGACGGCCCGCGAACGCGACGCGAGACAACACTGTTCGAGGGTCTCGACTAGCCCTGTGACCAAACGGGCGGCACCGTCGACGGGCCAGAGCTCGCCGCCGCGTCAGTAGGGCCGCACTCGGGTGACGGTGCTGGAGAACGCATTCGTGACCCAAAGGTCGGAGCCGTCGAACGCGAGCGCTTCCGAGAACGAGTTCAACGGCAGCGCACGGGTCCGAATCGCGGTTGCGGTCTCCGGATCAATCTTCGTCATCGCACTCTCGTCAGCGTCGGCGACCCAGACGAACTTTCCGTCGAACGCGATGCCGTACGGACCAGCACCGATCGGCAACGGCACCGTCGCCGTGACGGTTGCCGACACCGGATTGATCTTCGACACGGTGCTGGCCCCGTAGTCCGAAACCCAGATGCTCTCCCCGTCGTAGACAACACCGTAGGGAGCAGATCCTGCGGGCAGCGCCACCGTCGCGTCGACAGTTGCCGACAGCGGATCGATCCTCGACACCGAATCAGAGCTGTGGTTCGTGACCCACACGTCGGCACCGTCGAAGGCGAGATCCCACGGACCGGAACCGTGCGGCAAACTCACGGTACCGGTGAACGCGCCAGTGGCGACATCGAGCCTCGACACCGTATTGGTGGTGTTGTTCGAAACCCACAAGTTGGTGCCGTCGTAGAGCAATCCAACCGGTCCCGACCCTGGTGGCAGGTCCACAGTTTCTGTGACGTTCGCAGTCAACGGATTGATCCGCGACAAGGTGCTCGACGTGTTGTTCGCGACCCAGATGTTGGTGCCGTCGAACACCACGCCGATCGGCCCCGAGTTCGACGGCAAGCTGATGCTCGCGGTGATGTTCATGTTCGACGCGTCGATACGCGTGACCGTGCTCGCGTTGAAGTCCGCGACCCAGATGTTGGTGCCGTCGTAGGCGACACCGTCGGGTCCCGAGTTGAACGGCAACGTCGCGGTGGCCGATTTGGCGAGATCCCATCGCAGGGTCGCGATCAATTGAGCCGGTGTCTCCAACCCGATCGAAGGCCCCGGAGGCCCGGGCGCGCCGTCCACTCCCGGGTCGCCCCGCAACCCTGGTGGGCCGGTTGCGCCGGCCGGGCCGGTCCCTCCGCTCGGACCCTGCGGGCCCGGGATCGCTGGATCGATCGGCGCGGCGGCGGACACGCCAGGTTTGCCTGGCTTGCCATTGGCGCCTTTCGCGCCGTTCGCTCCGTCGAGCCCTGCTGCGCCGTTTACACCGCGCAGGGCCATGACCGACCACACCGAGGTCACGGTCGGAGCGACATTCGTGTTCTCCTGGACCGCGATGTACGCAGAGCCGTCAAAACGGACGACGTCGTTGGCCGAGTAGTCGACGGTCGGGCGCCACAGACCCCGCCATTGCAGGTTCCGCTGCCAGGTCAGCATCGCCTCGTTGAGATGGCAACGCGCCCCGTGCTGGTAGTCGATGAAACGCAACTCGCCTTTCGAAGAACCGCTCGTCGGATAACACGCGGTGATGGTGGCCGGGGTCGGATGGAACGGGAACGCGGCCCACGCGACGGTCACGCCAACAGCTGAGCCGGCCACGAGCCCGATCACCAGGAACCCTGGCCACCCCAGCCGCCTCAACACCTCGGCCCCCCGCACACGCTCGAGATCGTCCCGCCCGGAGGGGAATGATATGGCCTATATGGGTCTCGGAGCGAGGGGAGATGTCACACCGGGCCGACCGGACCGCCACGCAGCAGACGTCTGGCCCATCGCTGGCGTCTCAGCGGCGAACGCGGCGAACGGTCCGACGACCACGGCGCGTACGGGGCCATCACCAGGGTGCACAGGGCGAGCAGGACTTGGTCGTAGTTGACCCGCCAGCCTGCGAAGTCTTGCCAGGCCCGCTCACGGTTGGCGCGGACCGGCAGGCCTTCGCCGGCGAGCCGCTCGTAGATTTCCATGAACTCCTCGCGGGCCACGCTGATCGGGTCGTCGGGCGACGGGTCGGGATCGTGATCGAAGCCGAAGAAGTCGGCGATCTCCCGCAGCGCAAGGAACCCCGATCGGATGCACAACCCCGGTTCGGGCGTAAATGGGATGTTCAGGACCGCCAGCCGCAGGGAGGCGGCATCGAGGACCGTGCCCGCGGCCGTGATCCAGGAACGATTCGGGTTCGGTGACCGAAAGAACGCCAGCGCGCCGAGCGACGTGTGCGTCTCGGAAAGTTCGCTGAACCACTGCATCCATTCGCTCCAGACCGGATCGAGGCTGTTCAAGAAACCGGCGCGGTGCGCGAGTTCCAACGTCCTCCACGCGGTCGGAGGCGTTCCCGCCCGCACCGACAGCTGCGTGACCATGGTTTCGCGGCGCGAGAACGAGCTGTACATCGTGGGCAGGTATGCGATCAGGACTGCGAGCAGTGCGAGCCCGAGCGCCGCTTCAGTGAAGGCGATCAGCGACGTGCCGAGGCCGTTCGGCCGGTCGAACCCCAGCGTGAACAGCGACGAGCCGCTCGTCGTGAGGGCGTCGCGCCATCCGTGCGGCTGCGCCGCCTGGAAGAAGCACGCGAACGCGCCGAAGAGGACGACGAGCGCGACGGCAGGGAAGGCAATCAACGCGAGTGGCGCGTACAGAGCCATGACCCGATCGCGTGCCTCGTAGCTGCGGTTCGGACGGGCAAAGATCCGCAGCGTCCGACGTACCGACCGGAACACCAGGTGCGTGAAGAACACCCCTGCGCCGCGCGGGAGCACGAACGTGCGCAGCGCGGCGTCGAGCACGACCAAGACCGCGACGACACCGACCGCGACCAGCGCGACATTCGCGGCGATGTGCATCGCCGCTCAGAACTCGTCGGCGCGTGGGGCGCGCCGGGTTCGCTTGCGCTCCCCGAGCCGACGCTTGTGTTCGACGCGGGCACGCTTCGCGGCGCGCGACGGGCGCGTCGCGACGCGTGGCGTGTCGATATGCAACGCCAAAGCAAGCCGCGCTTGGAGTCGCTCGAGCGCGAGTTCCCGGTTCTGGAGCTGCGAGCGCCGCTCGGACGCCACAATCCGCACGCGGGGACCGATCCGTTCGATCAGGCGGGCACGCTGACGGGGCCCGAGTGACGGCGATGCCTCGATGTCGAAGCGAAGTTCGACGCGCGTGTTCGAGGTGTTGGCGTGTTGGCCGCCCGGACCGCCCGAGCCGCTGAAGCTCCATTCGAGCTCATCGGGCGCGATCACGCAGGTGCGCGTGACCCGCAGAGGCTGGCCGGGCACCCCGCCAGCCTACGCGGCCCCTGGATTCAAGCCGGTTCCTGCTCCGGTACGGTCCAGCAGCAATATCTTGATCCGGGTATCCGGTTCAGAGTATTCTGCTGCTGTGCCTCGTTCCGCCCGTTCGAACCCGCTGGCGCTCGCGGTCCTCGCATGTCTGTACGAGCGTCCGATGCATCCGTACGAGGTCGCCCAGACGCTGCGGAGTCGAGCCAAGCACGAGAGCATCCGACTCAACTACGGCTCGCTCTACGGCGTCGTTGAGCTACTCGAAAAGCGCGGCTTCGTGTCCGCGCGCGAGACCGTCCGCGAGGGACGGCGGCCCGAACGCACGATCTACGAGATCACCGCGACCGGGACTCGGGAACTTCACGATTGGCTGTCCGATCTCGTCGCGACGCCGGTCAAGGAGTATCTACAGTTCGAGGCCGCGCTGTCGCTGCTTCCGGTGCTGCCGCCCGACGTCGCGCTCGAAATCCTCAAGGAGCGGCTCGTCGCACTCGAGCTCCGCATCGCGCAGACCCAAGGCACGCGGGCCGCGACCGAGGCGGCCGGCCTGCCGCGCCTGTTCGAGATCGAAGGTGCATACGTCGAGGCACTGGACCGAGCCGAACTCGAGTTCGTCGGCGGCCTCGTCAAAGACATCGAGTCAGGACAGCTTGACGGCCTCGACATGTGGCGAAGCTGGTTCGAGGGAACCGGCGACATGACCTGGCACCCGCCCGACCCGTCGTCGACCTGACGTCGCGACCAACAAGACCGCCGAGCCGGAGGATCTCATGGCACCGATCATCGAGGCGCGGGCCCTCACCAAGCACTACCGCCGCGTGCGCGCGCTCGACGGGTTCGATCTCGTCGCCGAAGAAGGTCGCGTGGTCGCCGTGCTCGGTCCCAACGGAGCGGGCAAGACAACCTTCGTCCGCACCGTCGCGACGCTGACGCGACCCGACTCGGGCACCCTCCGTGTCGCCGGCATCGACGCCGTCGCCGACCCGGCCCGCGTTCGCCGGCTGATCGGCCTCGCAGGGCAATCCGCGGCGGTCGAGCCGACGATGACCGGCCGCGAGAACCTGCAGATGGTCGGACGCCTCTTCGGACTCGACCGCGACGAGGCTCGCGCCGCGACGAGCCGAGTGTTGTGCGACTTCGGGCTCGACGAAGCCGCGGACCGCCCCGTACGTACCTACTCGGGCGGGATGCGGCGGCGGGTCGACCTCGGAGCGAGCATGGTCGGCTCACCTCGGCTCTTACTGCTCGACGAGCCGACCACCGGCCTCGACCCGCGCAGCCGGATCGAGCTCTGGGAGTCGATTCGCACGCTCGTCGCGCGTGGCACCGACGTGCTGCTGACGACGCAATACCTCGATGAGGCCGACCAGCTCGCGACCGACGTGGTCATCGTCGACCGCGGCCGGGTCGTCGCCGCCGGTACGCCAGCCGAGCTCAAGAACAAGGTCGGCAGTGACGTGGTTGAGCTACACGTGCGCGAAGCCCAGTCGCTGGCCGCGGCACAGCGGGCGCTGACCGCGATCGGCTCCGAGCCTGCACGCGTCGACCTCACGACGAAGCGGGTGTCGGTGACGGTGCAAGACGGCAGCGAACGGCTGCAAGACGCGCTCCGCGCGCTCGACGACACCGCCGTCGTCATCGACGACATCAGGTTGCGTCGTCCCACTCTCGACGAGGTCTTCCTCGCCCTCACCGGATCGGAGACGACATGACCGCAACCCTGGTGCTCGCGCGCCGGACCGTGCACAAGTTCTTGCGGACACCGCAGCTGGTGATCGTCGGGACGATCCAAGGTGCGATGTTCCTGCTCATCTTCCGCTACGTGTTCGGCGGCGCCATCCGCGGCACCGGACTCTCCTACGTCGATTTCCTCGTGCCTGGCTTCGTCGTCACGTCGGTCCTGTTCACCGGCTCGGGCGCGTCGGCAGGCGTCGCCGAGGACATCGAGCAAGGCTTCGTCGATCGGCTGCGCTCCCTGCCCATCCCCCGCATGTCAGCCGTCGCCGGTCGCGCCATCGCCGACACCACGACGCTCGTCTGGGGACTGGCGATCACCACCGCGATCGGATTCGCGGTCGGCTTCCGCGTCGGCACTGACGCAGCGTCCGCGCTCGCGGCGTTCGGTTTGTGCGTGCTGTTCGGATTCGGGTTCGGATTCCTGTTCATCTGTATCGGCCTGTTCGCCGGCAACGCGCAAGCCGCGCAGGGCATGTCCCTGCTCGTATTCCCGCTCACCTTCGTCTCCAGCGCGTACGTGCCGGTCGCGACGATGCCGCCGTGGATGCGCGGCATCGCACGAAATCAGCCGATCACGATCATGACCAACGCGGTGCGTGCGTTGACGGACGGCAACGCGGTCACGTCCGCGCTCGGCCATCCGGCGGGCTACTACGTGGTCCTGTCGATCCTGTGGACCGCAGGGCTGGTCTTGGTCTTTGCGCCGCTCGCGGCGTTTCGCTACTCCCGCGTCAACGCGTGAGGGGCTTGTAGACGATCCGATGAGGCTGGTCGGCGTCGGTGCCGAGGCGTTTGTGCCGGTCCGTCTCGTAGTCGGAGAAGTTGCCTTCGAACCAGCGCACCAAACTGTCGCCCTCGAACGCGAGCACGTGCGTGGCGATGCGATCCAGGAACCACCGATCGTGGCTGATCACCACCGCGCAGCCGGGAAACTCGAGCAACGCCTCTTCGAGGGCGCGCAGCGTATCGACGTCGAGGTCGTTGGTCGGCTCGTCGAGCAACAACACGTTCGCGCCCATCAGCAGCGCCTTGGCCAGGTGTAGACGGTTGCGTTCGCCACCTGAGAGGTCGCCCACCCGCTTTTGCTGATCGGAACCCTTGAAATTGAATCCGGCGACGTAGGCGCGGCCGTGCACCTCGCGGTCGCCGACTTTGAGGTGATCGACACCTCCGGTGATCTCCTCGTAGACGGTCTTGGCCGCGTCGAGCGATTCGCGCGATTGGTCGACGTACGCGAACTCGACCGTCGGGCCGACGTTCAGCGCACCGTCGTCGGCCTGTTCCCGACCGACCAGCATGCGAAACAGCGTCGTCTTCCCCGCGCCATTCGCGCCGATCACGCCGACGATCCCGCCTCGCGGCAACGCGAATGACAGGTCGTCGACCAACAGCCGCTCCTCGTAACCCTTGCGCAGATGTTCGGCCTCGACGACGAGATCGCCGAGGCGGGGGCCGGGCGGAATCGAGATCTGAAGCTTGGCCTCCCGACGCTCGGCCGATTCGGACTCGGCAACCAGCTGATCGAACGCGTTGATGCGCGCCTTGCCCTTGGCTTGACGAGCGCGCGGCGCCATGCGAATCCATTCGAGTTCGCGCGCCAGGGTGCGTCGGCGTGTCTCGTCGACCTTGTCCTCCTGCGCGAGGCGTTCATCTTTTTGCTCCAGCCAGCTCGAGTAGTTGCCCTCCCACGGAATGCCGTACCCCCGGTCGAGCTCGAGGATCCAACCGGCGACGTTGTCGAGGAAGTAGCGGTCGTGGGTCACCGCGACAACCGTGCCGTGGTAGTCATGCAAGTGTCGTTCGAGCCACGCGACCGACTCGGCATCGAGATGGTTCGTGGGTTCGTCGAGCAGCAACAGATCAGGTTTCGACAGCAAGAGCCGGCACAGCGCGACTCGACGTCGCTCCCCTCCGGAGAGCTTCGTCACGTCGGCCTCGGGGGCAGGGAGCCGCAACGCGTCCATCGCGATCTCGAGCTGCCGATCAAGGTCCCAGCCGTTCACGGCATCGATCTGGTCTTGGAGCTCCGACTGCTCGGCGAGCAGCTTGTCGAAATCGGCGTCGGGCTCCCCCATCGCGTTGCAGACCTCCTCGAACCGGTCGAGCAACCCTTTGGTGTGGGCGACGCCGTCGGTGACGTTGCCCAAGACGTCCTTGGAGCCGTCGAGCTGCGGCTCCTGAGGCAGGTAGCCGACGCTGAAACCCGGCGTGACCCGTACCTCGCCGCTGAATCCGTCGTCCTCGCCGGCGAGGATCCGCAGCAAGGTCGACTTGCCCGAGCCGTTCAGTCCGAGCACGCCGATCTTGGCGCCGGGATACATCGAAATGTTGATGCCCCGCAGCACTTCTTTGTCGGGAGGATGGACACGTCTGAGATCACGCATCGTGACGATGAACTGATGGGCCATAATCCTCGACGTTACCGGCCGCCGCTCGCTTCGCCGGACCCGTATCCATTCCGCCATTCCGATCAAGGACAGGAAGTCGTATGTCGCAGGTGTACGAGATCGCCGATCAGTATGTGCTGGCGTACGCGGCGCTCGATCCCATTTCCGCAACCGATGCTGGGATCGCTGGTCACGACCACGAGCTCACCGACTACTCGCCGGACGCGAGTTCTGGCCGCGACCGCCTCGCCCGCGACACACTCGCCGCGCTTGGGCGTGCGTCGAGAGCCGATGACCGGGAGCGCATCGCAGCCGACGTCATGACCGAGCGACTGCAGCTTGCGGTCGCCTTGCACGATGCGGGCGAGGAGCTCCGCGCGGTGCGAATCATCGGCAGCCCCGTGCAGGACATCCGCAGCTGCTTCGATCTGATGGCCTACGACTCCGAGCGCGATTGGGAGATCGCCGCGCAGCGCCTCGCGCGGGTGTCCGACTCGATCGCCAGCCTGGAAGCTGCGCTGCGCGAAGGGATGGCACGCGGGGTCGTCGCCGCCCGCCGTCAGGCGATCGGATGCGCGCACCAGGCGTCGACCTGGGGTGGAGAGTCAGACACGACGCCGTTCTTCGTGTCCCTGGTCGGAGATCACGACGGCAACCCGACGCTGCACGCCGAACTTGAGCACTGCGCGTCGGCGGCGACCGACGCCTACGCTCGACTCGCGAGTTTCCTACGCGACGACTACGCCCCCAAGGCCGATCCACGCGATCCCGTGGGGCGCGAACGCTACGCGCTGTTCGCCCGTTCCTTCAACGGGATCGATCTCGACCTCGACGAAACCTACGCATGGGGTTGGGAGGAGCTCTACCGGATCGAGCAGCGAATGCGCGACGTGGCCGAGCGCATCCTCCCCGGCGAGACCGTCGTCGCCGTCGGCGATCACCTCGATCATGATGCGACCCGCACCATCGAGGGCGTCGACAACTTCCAACGCTGGAACCAAGACCTCATCGACCGCACCATCTCCGAACTCGACGGCACCCATTTCGATCTTGCGCCACCGATACGGCGTTGCGAGGCGATGATCGCGCCGGCCGGCGGCGCGGCCGCGATGTACTACACGGGCCCGAGCGAAGACTTCAGTCGCCCCGGCCGTACCTGGTACCCGACGCAGGGTCGCACCACCTTCCCGCTTTGGCGCGAGGTGAGTACCTGTTACCACGAGGGTGTCCCCGGCCATCATCTCCAGGTCGCGCAAGTGAAGTACCTGTCTGAGCGGCTCTCGCGTTTTCAACGCGCCTTCGGGTTCTTGTCGGGTCACGGCGAAGGTTGGGCGCTGTACGCCGAGCGGTTGATGGGCGAGCTCGGCTACCTCGAGGATCCCGCGTACGAGCTCGGCATGCTGGGCGCGCAGGCGATGCGGGCGGTCCGCGTGATCGTCGACATCGGCATGCACTTGGAGCTCGCGATCCCGG
>JBKQIY010000249.1:0-8017 GCA_052148155.1 Acidimicrobiia bacterium
ACCTGTTCCCCGAGCTCGAAGAGCGCAAGAAGCAGCCGGCGCGCAGCCTGTCGGGCGGCCAGCAACAGATGCTGGCGCTCGCACGCGTGCTGATGCACGACCCGGAGATCCTCTTGATCGACGAACTTTCGCTCGGCCTCGCGCCGGTCGTGGTGCAGCGCATGCTCGAGCTCGTCGACAAGCTCAAAGAACGCGGCCAGACGATGCTCGTCGTCGAACAATCGTTGAACGTCGCGCTCGCCATCGCGGATCGGGCAATCTTCCTCGAAAAAGGCGAGGTTCGCTTCGAAGGACCCACCCACGAACTGTTGGAACGTAACGACCTCGCGCGCGCGGTGTTCTTCGGCACCGAGGGCGGCTGATGGCCGGGTCGCTGCTGCACCCAAACATTTGGACCGCCAACCTGATCTTCATCGGGTTGGTGCAGGGCCTGATCGTGTCGCTGATCGCGATGGGCATCGTGCTCATCTACCGGTCGAGCCGAGTGATCAACTTCGCGGTCGGCGACCTCGGAGTGCCGGCGGCGGCGGTGCTCGCCGTGCTGGTCGGCAAGTCGCACTGGCCGTACTGGCCTGGGCTGATCTTCGCGGTGCTCGTCGGGACCGCGACGGGAACCGTCGTGGAGATGGCGATCATCCGACGGCTTTCCAAGGCGCCGCGGGTCATCGTGCTCGTCGCCACGATCGGCATCGCCGAGCTCTGTGAAGCGGTCACGCAGACGCTCCCCGACTACCGCACCGGCGAGCTGCAGATCTCCTATCCGAGCCCGATGACCGCGCAGTGGACCATCAAAAGCATGGGCTTCGGACCGTTCCACATGCACGACATCACCGTCACCGGCCCCCAGCTGTTAGCGATCATCGTCGTGCCGCTCATCGGGCTCGGTCTGTGGTGGCTGCTCGGCCATACCCGCTTCGGAGAGTCGGTACGCGCGACGGCCACCAACGCGGACCTTGCCCGCCTGACGGGCGTGAGCCCCAAGGTGATGTCGACGGCGATCTGGACGATCGCAGGCTTTTTGTCAACGGTGTCGGTCATCCTGTACGCAACCGCGCAAGGGTCCTCAGAGCTGGTGTCGATCGGACCCGAAACGCTGCTGCTCGGATTGGCCGCCGCGCTGATCGCTCGGATGACATCGTTCCCGAAGGCGGTCGCCGGCGCGATATTTGTCGGGCTGCTCTACCAGGTGCTCGTCTTCAACTTCCCGAACGAAACCGGTCTCGTCCAGTTCGTGCTGTTCATCATGGTTCTTGGGCTTGTCGCGCGCATGAGCCGCGCCGACGACGCGGGCGGCGAATCCTTCGCGTTCGCACCGCGCGTCCCACCCGTACCGGAACGGCTGCGCGAGATCTGGTGGGTCCGCCGTATGCCGCAAGTCTTGGCCGGTCTCGCGCTCGTCGGTGCGATCATCTTGCCGCTGATCATCCATCAGTCGGCACGGCACCTCACCTACTCGATCATCCTCGCCTTTGCGATCTGCGCCGTGTCGGTGACCGTGCTCACCGGTTGGGGCGGCCAGCTTTCGCTCGGGCAGATGGCATTCGCCGGCATCGGCGCGTTGAGCGGGGCTGCGTTTTCTCGCGGGATCACCATGAACATCGGCTGGCGGTCACACCGCTTGTTCGACGGTGCGCTCCAGCCATTCCCGTTCGTGATGGTCCTGGGGCTCGGCGTCACCGCCATCGTGGTCGGCGTCACCGCTTGGAGGCAGCGATGGCGGTCGACCCGTCGCGTCGTCGCGATTGCGACGATCGTGGTCGCGGTCGGCCTGGAGCCGCTGTTCGTCGGACACACCATCGGGCCGACGATACGACCGCTGCCGTTCGTGCTCGACATTCTCCTCGGCGCGCTCGTGGCCTGCCTGTTGGCCGTGCTGGTCGGCGTCGGAGCGCTACGCGTGAAGGGACTGCTGCTCGCGATCAGCACAATGGCATTTGCGATCGCGGCGGAAAGCTACATCTTCGCACGGCCGATCTTCACCGGGAGCGAGGGGGCGCTCACCGTCAACTTCCCGCGCGGCAAGCTCGCGGGCATCGACCTGAACCATCTCAACCGGAACTATTACTACTTCGTGTTGGTGTGCCTCGTCATCGTGTTGGCAGTTGCCGGTCACCTGCGACGTACGGGGATCGGTAGGTCGATCATCGGGGTGCGCGAGAACGAACCGGCGGCCGCGGCGCTCACCGTGTCGCCCACGCGCGCCAAGCTCACCGCATTCGCACTCGGTGGGTTCATCTCCGGTCTGGGCGGAGCGCTGCTCGGTGGGCTCGTCATCACGATCGGGTTCTCCGAACGCTTTTTCACCGTTTCCGACTCCCTGAACCTCGTTGCCATCGCGGTGATCGGCGGCCTCGGAAGTCTCGCCGGCGCCGTCACCGGCGCGTTGTGGGTGATCGGACTGCCCGCGTTCTGGCCCAATAGCGACACCGTCCTCCTGCTCACGTCGAGCATCGGCCTGCTGATCGTCCTGTTGTACTTTCCCGGCGGATTCACACAGATCGGATATTCGCTGCGTGGGGCGCTCCTCGATTGGCTCGAGAAGCGTCTCCCCGAACGCGCGAAGAAGACCTCCACCGTGCTCCCGCAGTCGCTCACACGAGTCACCGCTCCGGGCTCGTTAACGCTCAACGACGATGGCAGCGTGATCCGCACCCGCGGGCTCACGGTCCGTTTTGGCGGAATCGTCGCTGTCGACTCGGTCGACTTTCGAGCCGAACCCGGCGAAGTGATCGGCCTCATCGGCACGAACGGCGCCGGAAAGTCGACGTTGCTCAACGCGATCGGCGGCTTCGTCGCGTCCGACGGCGCGGTCGAGCTTCTCGGCCAGGATGTCAGTTCGCTGGCTGCGCATCGCCGGGCCCGGGCCGGACTTGGCCGCACCTTCCAGGCCGCCACCCTGTTCCCCGAGCTCACCGTACGAGAGACAGTGCAGCTCGCGCTCGAAGCTCGGGCCGCGACGTCTTTTTGGGGAAGCACACTGTGGCTCCCGCCCGCCGCCCGTGCCGAACGTCTCAAACGCGCCCAGGCGGCCGAGCTGATCGACTTTCTCGGCCTCGGTCGTTACGCCGACCGCTTCATCGCCGAACTGTCGACCGGTACCCGCCGCATCGTGGAGCTCGCATCGGTGCTTGCGGTCGCGCCGCGCGTGATCTGTCTTGATGAGCCCACCGCTGGAGTCGCCCAACGCGAGGCGGAAGCCTTCGGTCCGCTGATCAAGCGGGTCCAACAGGAGCTCGACGCGACTTTGGTGGTGGTCGAACATGACCTGCCGATGATCTTGTCGCTCAGTGACCGGGTGTACTGCATGGAGTCGGGCGCGGTGATCGCCGAAGGTACACCGGCCGACGTACGGAACAGTCCGCTTGTGATCGCGTCCTACCTGGGAACCGACGAACGCGCCATCCAACGCAGCAACGCGTGAGGGAACCGTCCGTCCTTCAGCGCCGACCTAGACGCCGCTGACATCTTCGATGGGCGTGAGGCGCCTCCAATCGCCGATCGGCTTGATGCTCGGGTCGAACTCGACCAGGCCGTAGGTGTCGTCGGCGTCGTACTTGCCGGTGTGGAGCGACGCGTAGTCGGTGTTCATAACCTGGATCGGCCCGAAGTTGTTCACCGTCGTCGTCCAGTTCGCGACGTTCAGGTTCTTGCCGACCCGGGCCGCGATCTCCTGGAACATCGTCACGAACGAGCAGGCATCTTCCGCGTTGCCGTAAATGTTGTTCTGCTTGCCGTTCGGGAGTTTGATCTCGACGTTCGGCAACGGAATCGGGCTTCCCGTCGCTTGCTTGTAGATGTTGTTGCAGTATCGGAAATGCGCAGTCTTGGAGTGTTCGAGCCCGATCCGACCCTCCGCGGTGATGATTCCGTCGTAGGGATTCGGCACGATGTGCGCTTTCACGTCGTCCTGGGCGTCGCTCTCGACGCTGGTCGTGTCGGCAATGAGCTGCATGTCGGGGATGGCTGCTTTGACCTCGTTGATGAACTGCTTCGATGACGCGGCCGCGCCGACGAGAATCAGGGCGTTCACGTGCTCGGTTTTCCAACGTTCGATGAAGCTGGCCAGCTGAGCCTGCGCCGCCGTGGTGTCAGTGCCGGTGATCGTCAGGACCGCCTCGCTGCCTTCTTTCACGCCGATCGAGGTCAGTGTCGGATACACGACCGATTTGACTCGAGCGGTCGCGTCCGTTTCGGTGAGGACGGCCACCGTCTTGCCGTCGAGAATGTGGTGCGACTTCACCAGCGACATCACGACCTTCAACTGTCGGTCGGCGGTGATGTCAGGCGTGAGCAGCAGCGCAGGCGGCGCCTTGTCGATGATCTCCTGCGTGAGGCTGTCCGTGATGAGCGGAGTCTTGTTCTGTTGGGTGATGCACAGCTGCGCGTCGCCGGACGTGTCGTACATGCTGCCGACGACGGCGAACACATGGTCGTCCTGGGTGAACGAGGTGCAGGCCGCCAACGCAGCCGCAGGTTCGATCGGACAGATTTCCTTGTAGTCCGCCACGATGCGGCGACCGTTGATCCCGCCGTGCTGGTTGATGTTGTTGATGAAGTAGCCCCACATCTGCTCCTGATTCACGTAGATGGAGTCGATGTAGCTCTCGACGCACTTGTAGTCGATCAGCGCGACGCCGAGCTTGATCTCGGTCGCGGTGACGCCAGGTCCGACACCGGGAACGTTGCCGACCTGGGCGCCACTTCCCCCACTCGACACCGACGGCGGTACGCTCTTCGCGGCGCCGCTCCCGCACGCTGCGCTCGCCATCGCGAGTGCCACGAGCCCCGCGCCGACCATCATTCGAACGCTGCGTTTCACGTCGACCTCCCGCGTGCTGACGCCAGAACACTACGCGAGGGCGACGAGCTCCACGAGGTCGTCGGACCAGTGGTCGACGGTGCCGTCGGGCATGACCAGTACCCGATTCGGTTCGAGCTCGGTGACGAACTCGGTGTCGTGACTGACGAACACCATCGCGCCTTTCCAGGTGCGTAGCGCGGCACCGATCGCCGCTCGGGACGGCGGGTCGAGGTTATTGGTGGGTTCGTCGAGCAACAGCAGATTGTGGTGGCCGGCGACGAGCATCGTCAGCGCCAGCTTCGTCTTCTCGCCGCCGGACAGCGTGCTCGCGTCCTGGAACACGATCTCACCGTGCAGGCCGAACATGCCGAGGAGGGAACGAAGATACTGATCCGGCTCGGCGCTCACGTCGCGCAGGTGTTCGAGCACGTTGCGTCCCCGGACGATGCCTTCGTGTTCCTGCGCGTAGTAGCCGAGCGAAACCTGATGGCCGAGTGACACCGTTCCCAGATCGGCTTCGAGCTCACCGACGAGCGTCTTTAACAGGGTCGTCTTGCCCGCACCGTTCAACCCGAGGACAAGCATCCGTTCGCCGCGGCCGACGTCGAAGGTGATGTCCTCGAACACGGTCTTGGTGCCGAATGCCTTGGCCAGATCGGCGACCTCGAGCGTGACGAGGCCGGCCCTCGGCGGTTCGGGGAGCCGCACCCGGATTTTGCGTTCGGCCCGCGCCGCGCTCACGCGATTGGCGGTCAACTTCTCGACACGATGATCGAGTGTCTTGGCAGTGCGTGCCCGCTTCTCGGTTTGTCCGCGCATCGAGTTCGCCAGCGCGCGCAGCCGGTCGATTTCGCTTGTCTGGCGTGCGGCGAGCTTCGTCCGGCGTTGTGCGTCGTCCTGACGGGCCACGAGGTACTGCGAGTAGGTCCCGCGATATTCGACGAGTTCTCCTTCGTCGATGTGCAGTACCCGCGTGATCGCCTGGTCGAGCAGCTGCAGGTCGTGGCTGATGACCAGCAACCCGCCACGGTAGGACCGGAGGAACTGGACCAACCATTGTTTGGCGTCGATGTCGAGGTGATTGGTCGGCTCATCGAGGAGCAAGAGATCGCTGCCGGCAAACAGGATCCGCGTCAGCTCCACGCGTCGCCGTTCACCACCGGACAGCGCGGTGATCGGAAGGTCGAGGCGGTCGGCGGCGAGTCCGAGACCGGCCGCGATGCGGCGGACCTCCGAATCGGCGGCGTAGCCGCCGGCATTGCGGAACGAGTCTTCGGCGTCGCTGTAGGCGCGGACGTTGGACGGCGACGCGTCTTCGGCCATACGCCAGTGGAGTTCGTCGAGCCGTCGGCTGGCGGTGTCGAGTCCACGTGCCGACAGGACATGCGCGAGTGCGGTCCCGTCGAGGCCAGTGCCGCGCGGTGACGGGTCTTGGGACAGGTATCCGATCGCTCCGGTGCGAGCGACGACGCCTTGCGCTGCGGCCGCTTCGCCGGAAAGAACCTTCAGTAGCGAGGTCTTGCCGACGCCGTTGCGTCCGACGAGACCGACCTTGTCCCCGGCGCGCAGAGAGAACGATGCGCCGGTCAATGTGTACCGGCCACCAACTTCTACGGACAGGTCGCGTACCTGGAGCACAGATGATTGTCGCGTACCGGCGATACCGCCGAGGGTCGTTTAGGGATCCGGCGCCGGCAGCGGGTCTGGTTGCGCGTTCGGCGGTCCGGCTCGGACCCGCTCGACCAGGACGTCGGCGCCGAGGAACACCACGGCGAGCCATCCGAGCGGACGTCCGAGCGGGAACAGCGTCGGCCACTCGAAAACCGGGGGGAACCGGAAGTGATGCTGCAGGTACACGACGTAGACGGTGACCAGCGCGAGCAGCACGGCGGGCCCCAGCACGAGGACTGCGCGCAGTCGTGGTCGCCATTGCATCGCGACGAGGAGGACCAGTACGAGCGCCCCGACCCATGGCGCCACGATCAACGCGGCGACCAGACCGGCCAGGACCGGTACTGCGATCCGTTCGCGCCGGGTGCTTGGACGGCGAGGCGTGTCGGCGCGTGGTGGGACAGGCCAGTCGACGCGCACCTGCGCGTCCGACGGCGCTTCAGCGGTGACGACCGGCGACCGGTTGCGAAGCATCGCCCAGCCCACGATGGCAAGGCACAACAGTCCCGCCAGCGCGGAGATCCAGAGCGCGGCCCACACCTGACGTTGCGGCGTCCATTGGAGCACGACGTCGAACGACGCCTGGGTCGGATGTACCAGCCAGCCGTTGGCGTAGCCGTCGACGAGGTGCGATGCACCGAGCGCTCCCGTGTGGGCGATCGTCGCCGTCCATCCTTTGCTCTGCGATTCGCCGAGCACCAGCCAGAACGGCGCGTCGGCCCCGCTCACGTGGACGCGCATGCGCGTCGCGCCGTTGTGCACCATCGTGACCGTCGGCGCCGACGGTGCGGCGGACCCGAGACCGGTGACTCGTCCGTCGCGTACGGCAAGTGGCTGACGGCCGCCAGCGGCTGAGGCGAGGACCAGACGATCGAGTTGGAGGCCGGTTTGGAGACCTTCCGACGTTCGGACCACATGTGGCCCGGGTCCGAGCGTGATGGTGGGCACGCGGTTCGGATCGTGGGGATCGCAGGGAGTCACGGACAGCGCATCGATCTGTGACGCGTGGTCGGCGGCGCCGGTGACGCGTACCGGGACCACGTATCCGTCGATCGTGAGCAGGTCCGACCGGCAGACGCCGGGGATTTCGGCCGGTGCCGACGCCATGCGCAGTCCGGGGATGCCGAGGTCGGCGATGCCCACCGGTGCGACCACGGTGTCGAAGGTCGATTCGCGGGTCGCGAGCTGGGGACGGATGCCGGTGATCGTGACCCGGATCCGACGGCCGGTCATGGCCGGGAAATGCAGTTGCACGGTCGCGGTCGCGTTCTCGGCGGCCCGGTTGGTGATGGGCGGGAGCGTCAGGTCGCGTACCGAGTCGTCGACTTGCAGTTCGATCGACGTCGGAATGGAGTGACGGCCGTCGGCGACGACTTGTAGGTGCATTTCCGACACGGTGAGCGGCTTGCGCGTTTCGAACTGCACCCATTGTCCGCCAACCGTCGAGAACGGCGTGTTCCAGGCGGTCGCGGGATTTCCGTCGGCGGCGCTGGCGGCGTGACACTGCAAGCAGCCTGGAAGTGACGCGCTCGCGTCCGCGCTGAC
>JBKQIY010000250.1:0-43110 GCA_052148155.1 Acidimicrobiia bacterium
TCGGCTGCTCCGCCAAGCGCGGGTAGATACACGAGCTACCGAGGTAGAGCAGCTTTTGCACGTCGTACAAGTGGCTGGCGTGCACCACGGTGGCGTGAATCATCAGATTGTCGTAGATGAATTCTGCCGGTCGGGTGCTGTTGGCGAGGATCCCCCCAACGGTCCCGGCGACGAGATAAACGAAGTCGGGCCGGTTTGCACGGAACCAGTAGTTCACTGCTGCCTGATCGCGGAGGTCGAGCTGGTCTCGGCTTGCGGTGAGAATGTTGCGATATCCCCGTGTCTCCAGCTCGCGAACGATCGCGGAGCCGACCAGACCGCGGTGGCCGGCAACGAAGATTCGGGCGTCGAGGGGAACTGTTTGAGACTTACGCATGAGAAACGCTGCCTTCCGTGGTACTCGTGTTGAGTTCCCGCGCGTCCGAAAGCAGCCGCGGGGGGTTGAAGAGGATTGCTCTGAGAAATGCCGGATTGTTTCGAAGGTACCGAGCGCCGAGGCGCCGTGGCTCGCTGACGACCCGGTGCACCCACTCGAATCCGGTACGCCGGAGCCACCTCGGAGCGCGTCGGACGTCGCCAGCGAGAAAATCGAAGGCCGCTCCGACGCCGAGGAGCACGGGTGTTTGAAGTACTCCGACGTGGTCCTTCATCCACAGTTCCTGTTTTGGTGTGCTCAGGCCCACCCACACGACGTCGGCACCCGAACGGTCGATCATGTCGACCACCGCCGCGTCCTCCGCCGGTGTCAGTGATCGAAACGGCGGAGAAAAGGTTCCCGCGATCCGAAGGTTCGGGAATGCCTCGCGCAGGCGGATGGAGACCCGCTCGGGAACGCCGTCGTTGCCTCCGTAGAGGAACGACTTCCAGCCTTCCGTTTCGGCTCGGGCGCAGAATGCCAAGAGGAAGTCATGTCCGCACACTCGTTCGGCGTCACCCACGCCGGCGTGGCGGGCCGCCCAGACCAGCGGCATTCCGTCACACGCGACGAGCCCGGCCCGCTGGTGCGCTTCGAGCACGTCGCGGTTACGTCGCGCCTGCATGATTCCGTGTACGTCGCGGAAGATCGAAAACGAAGGCTCGCGTCGTGTGATCCAGCCCGATACGAGATCCAATGCATTCGACATCGTGCCGGCATGTACCGGGACGCCGAGCACATCGACGCGTGCGAAGCGATCGCGCGTACTCATGGACCCACCCGGGCTTCCTGGCGTCCGGCCGCGCTCTCCGGGTCGACGACTTCGGGCGGCGCGAGCCGAATGTCTTGGTCGAGGTGGCGCAGGCCGTGGAAGATGCGTAGGAATACCGACTCGACAGTTCCTAGCTGGATGTTGACGTCGAGGCAAACCGACCTGTTCTGCATATAGAACAGGTCGAAACGGCGGTAGGCCGCGAACGACGGATTGTCGCGCCCTTCGATCTGCCAAAGCCCTGTGAGTCCAGGGAGCACCGATTCCCGCGCTCTCAGCTCGGTGTCGAAGCGGGCTACCTCGTCCGGGAGGGCCGGCCGCGGGCCGACCAAGCTCATCGTGCCGTTCAGCACGTTCCAGAGTTGGGGCAGCTCGTCGATACTGGTCGCGCGGAGGATCCGGCCGACCTTGGTCACTCGCGGATCGTTCGGCACCTTCACCAGAGGACCATCGCGGACGTTGAGGTCGAGAATGAGATCGGTTGGCTGTTCGGAGCCGACCTGCATCGTCCGGAGCTTGTACAACGTGAAGGGTGCGCCGTGGCGGCCGACCCGTTCCTGTCTGAACAGCACGGGCCCGCCGCCCTGCAACTTGATGGCCACCGCGGCGAGGGCAAGCAACGGTGCGCTCAGCACAAGCATGACCGAGGCGACCGCTGTATCCAGCGCGCGCTTGACCGCGAGCTGCCACGACGCCAGCGTGACCGGTTCGACGTAAAAGAGCGGTTCGTGCGCGAGGGGTGCCGGGCGGATACGCCCGATGTCCACGCCCCGCAGGCCGCTGGTCAGCTGGACGTGGGCGCCGACGTCGAGCAGGTCCCGCACGAGCTGGTTGACCCGAAACGACGGCAGATCGCCCGCGCAGATCAGTGCACCGGTCGCCTCGAACTGACCGAACATCTCGACCGCATGGTTCAGGTCGCCGCATGGAAGATTCCCGAGCCCATTTGCGGGTGCCTCGGGCGTTTCCCCGGCGGCGGCGACCGTCCGATAGCCGAGCTCCGGATGTGTCGTGAGCAGCGCGAGCATCTCGGCGGCTTCATGGCCGGTGCCGACCAGGAGGATCGGGCGCTGGTATCGCCCCGCGCGTCTGCAGTCGGTGAGCCAGGCTCGGTACCCGCTGCGAAGCACGATCAAGATGATGAACGTCGCGGAGATCCAACGCGCGACCTCACCCGGTGTCACGATTGTGTGCTTGAACGCCGCGACCGCGAGCGCAAAGAGAGCAAGGATGAGACAGCCGCGAGCGATCCGTGCGTATTCGACCGCGCGCAGGCTGCAGACGCGCGCCCGATACAGACCGAGCGCGTTGAACACACCAATTTGGACAACGACGAGTGCGGCAATCAGAAGGATCGAGGTCGCAGGCGTTCGGTCATTTCGTGGCCAAATCGCCGTTGTCACGATCCACGACGTCGCCACCGCGGTCGCGTCGAGCGCGACAAGAACGACGCGAAGAAGCCGCGAGCCGCGCGGAACTGAGATCAGCTCCGAGCTGATCGTGTGTTCATCCCCTGCTTTGGCCCGCGTCCGTATCTCGAGCATCCCCAACTCCGTCCTTGGTTACTCAACGTAGCCGCCCGCACACTGCCTGTGCAATGGAGAACATGGCCTGAACCAGTGTTCCCAACGGTCGGTGAGTGCAAGCGCGCTAGTAGGAGACGCGCCTCGAGGCCGGAATGTGACGACCGTTTGGGCTATGGCCGTTCGTGCTGGCGTTCGCGTAGGGCGCGTATCCGGTGTTCGACAGGGGCTCCGCGTTGTTGAGGACGGTACCGACCAGGGGAGCGTCGACCTGACGTAGGAGCTCCAAGGCACGGCGGATCGACCGACGAGTCGTGGACCCGGCACTCGCGACGAGGATCGTCGCGTCGGCGATGCCACTCACGACCAGGGCGTCGCTGACCGGCAAGACCGGCGGGCAGTCAATGAGCACCAAGTCCGCAGTCGCCGCAAGCGCCGAGATCGCTTCCCGAGCACGGCTGCTTCCGAGCAACTCGGACGGGTTCGGAGCCGGCGGACCAGCCGGCAACACTGCGAGATTGGGATGCCCGGCGACGACCTGCAGCGCATCGAAGGCTTCTACTTCGCCGAGCACGACCGACGTGAAGCCGACATCGTTGGGGAGGCCGAACAGTTCGTGCAGCCGCGGCCGTCGTAGGTCGCAACAGATGAGGGCGACATGGCGGCCTGCGCTGGCAAACGCGACGGCAAGGTTCGAGACGGTGACGGTCTTGCCCTCCGCGGACTCGGTACTTGTTACCTGGATGATCTTCAACGCGTCGTCGACACCGAGGAACTGGATCGACGTGCGCAACGTCCGGTACGCCTCCGCTGCGATTTCCTCCTCCTCGCTGGCATCAAGTGTCACCAGCCGATTCGTTGCCGCGCGCCATGCTGCGACCCGCGGGATCTGGCCGAGCACCGGAAGCCGACCGGTCGCGCGTTCGAGATCCTCACGTGATGTGATCTTGTCGTCGAGGAACTCGCGAACGAACGCCAGTCCGAGCCCGAGCAGGACTCCGAGGATCAGTGCGATCGCGCCGTCGCGGATCGGCTTGGGCGAGACCGGTCCGCCGGCTACGGTCGCCGCGGAGAGCATTTGCGCGCCGCCGACCTGGTTCAAGTTCTCGGAGACTTGCACGTCGTTCAACTGTTGCTGCAGCAGCGTTCGCTGTTGCAGCGCGGTAGTCAGTTGGCTCGAGCCGGACGGGAGCTTCGCGATCTGCAGCTGCAGTGAGTCGAGGCTGTCTTGGATTTGCTGGCCGGCACGGACCAAACTCGCGGCGCCCTGCTGACGGCTGTACGCGATGTACGTCTTCGCGTACCCGTTGGCGTCGTCAGCGGCGCCGGAGCCGCTCGAGCTCTGGGCGGCGATGCTCACAACGTTCGAGTTCGCGCTGTCGCCCGAGATGCTGACGGCGGGGACGTGGCCGAGCGCCTTGGTTGCGGCGTCCTGGATGGCGTTGCTCTGGAGCAGCGCGGTTTGGGTCGCGACGTCGCGGGCTTCTTGATCGGACGTTTCCGTCCCGCCGAGGAGGCTCTGCGCGCCCGTCGGTTGGATGATGAGTTCGGCGGTCGCTTGATACTTCGCGGTTTCGACGAGCGAGAGTGCCAACGCTGCCGCGACGGTGACGATGGTCGTGATCGCGACGAGCTTGCGGTGCCGCCAGATGGTACGGCCGTAGGCGCGCAGATCTGCGGCGCGAACGTCGTCGTCCTCCTCGACCAATTCAGCCATCATGACCGCCCATCACCCTTTTATTGTACTTCTGGATTCATCGGCTCTTTTCCGGGGCCGATCAAGGTTTGAAGCCCTTTCCATGGCCGGCCGGGGCCGCTCCGTACACTGCTGGGCATCGACCGGCCCTACCGTGTTCTCGTCGTCTGCACTGCGAACCAGTGCCGCTCGCCCATGGCCGCGGCGACCCTTTCGCGTCGCATGGCCGTCGCCCGAGTCCGTGGACAGCTGCTGTCGGCGGGCACCAGTGTCGAGGGGCGTTCACCCGCGGTCGGCGAGGCAGTTACCGCGGCACGCGAGCTGTGGTTCGATTTGGCAGGCCACGAGAGCGTCCCGCTTGACGCCACTACGGTCGCGAACGCAGACCTTGCGCTCGGTATGACCCGCGCCCACGCGCGTGAGATCATCGTCATCGAGCCGGCGGCAGTGTGGCGCACTTTTACTCTCAAGGAACTGGTCCGCCGGGGTGAAGCCTCGCCCCGGGACCGGGAACCATTCGAGGACTGGCTCTACGGGCTCGCGTCCGAGCGAGGCTCCGACGAGCTGCTCGGGAGTTCTCCCGACGACGACATTGCCGATCCGATCGGTCAGCCGCTCGGCGTTTTCCGTCGCACGCTCACCGAGCTCGACGATCTCGCCGATCGGTTGGTGCGCGTCGCCTGGCCGAGAATTCCTTGACCGAAGGTTCGTAGTTATTGCGTCGATGAACGGAGCTCGTGGCCGATGAACCTCAACGGCGCCAGAGTGGTGGTCACGGGAGCGTCACGCGGGATCGGTGCGCGACTCGCAACCGAACTCGCCGCCAAAGGTGCGCGGGTCGCGCTCGTCGCCCGATCTCGCGACGCGATCGCGGAGCTCGCGACCCAACTCGATGGAGACGCCTATCCGGCTGACCTCGCCGACATGTCGACGATCGAGCCCCTCGTCCGTGCGATCGACACGGACGGTCCGATCAACGTGCTGGTCAACAACGCAGGTATCGACCTGACCGGGTCGTTCGTCACTCTCGAACCCGGTCGAATACGCGAGCTGATCGCGGTGAATCTCGTCGCCCCGATGCTCCTGTGCCGGGCGGTGATCCCGACGATGCGGCTCCGGGGCGCGGGTCACATCGTGAACGTCTCGTCCCTCGCCGCCACGAACGCCCTGCCGGGGCTCGCGCCGTATTCCACGTCGAAGGCCGGCCTCAGCCATTTCACGGCCACGTTGCGCGCCGAGTGCAAAGGCACCGGGATCACCACCACGCTCGCCGAGATCGGACCGGTCGAAAGCTCGATGATGCGGAGCCTGCACGGCCATCTCGCCACCGAACGGGCGCTCACCCGGCTGCGGACACTGCGCCTCGCGGTCGAGCTCGACATGGACGAAGTCGTCGGGGCGCTGGTCGACGCGATCGAGCACGAGCGGCGCCATGTGCGGCTCCCGCGAAGAAACGCCATGTTCCCGATCCTGACCGAAGTGCCGCGCCGAATGACCGAGCTGCTCCTCACCGGAGTACGCGTCCAGGACGACCGGGAGGACCCCCGATGACGATTCCTCGAACCGTTGACGACCTCACGCCCGAGTGGTGCACCGAGGCACTCGGCCGGACGGTCACCACCGTCGCGGCCACACCCGTGGGTGTCGGGATCGGGTTGGTAGGCCAGCTCTTCCGGCTCGAGCTCGACGGTCCCGACGGCGCGTCGACCGTGGTCGCCAAACTGGCGGCGCCGACCGACGAAGGCCGCTTCGTCGCGACACTCCTCAACATGTACGGCCGCGAGGTCGGCTTCTACAACGAGCTGTCCGCCCGTACGGACGTGTCCCATCCGAGATGCCACGTTGCCGTACATGACTCCCGAACGCAAGACACGGCGCTGTTGCTCGAAGATGTCTCGCCGCGCGGCCGCCTCCTCGACCAGATCGCAGGCTGTTCCATCCACGAGGCTCGGCCCGCCATCCGCACGTTGGCCCGCCTGCACGCATGCTTTTGGGACGACACCTCCCTCGACGACACCGGCTGGCTTCGCAGACTCTGCGACGAGCCGTATCCCGGTGCCGTCGCGTTTGCGTACGACACGGCGTGGCCACGAGTACAGGAATTCTTCCCCGAACTGATCACCGACCGCATCAAAACATTCGGCGACGGATATGCCCCACGCATTCCCGCGCTGTTCGAGAAGTTGTCTGAGCCGCCACTCGTACTCGCACACGGCGACTGGCGGCTCGACAATCTGTTCTTCACACCCGACAACGACGTCATCGCAGTCGACTGGCAACTGATCGACCGATCGGTGGACCCGCGCGACCTCGCGTACCTCGTGACGGAAAGTATCGACGTTGTCGATCCGTCGGACTACCACGACGCGTTCGCGACCTACCTCGCCGATCTCGCCGACCAAGGCGTGCACCCCGACGAACCGTGGGCGTTCGAGATGTACCGATACGGCACGATGCTCGGTTTCGTCTACCCGGTGATCGCGGCGGGCGCGCTCACCATCGAAGATCCGCGCCACATCGAGTTGACGCGCGCGATGTTTCGGCGCTGCCTGAACGCGTTGGAAGCACTCGACGCCTTCGACCTGCCGTTATGAGGCTCGTTCGGCCGCCTACCAACGGAAGGATCCTCGTCTACCACCAGCCGGATGCATCGCGGTTGATGGCTCAGATTCGCCAGATCGGAAGGACGTTCGAATTCGTCGACGCCGACGCTGCCGTCCAGCGATTGAAGGCAAGTCCGCCGAACGACGCGCGGCGTTCCTTTGCACTCGTCACGTTTGATGACGGCTTTCGCGACTTCCTCGGAGTGATGGACGAACTGCTCCGCCTCGAGATTCCGGCGTGCTTGTACATCGTGACGGAGTTTCTTGGACGTTCTGGATACTTGAAGGCGAGTGACGTGCGATCTATCTCGCAGGCATTCGATCTCCGTTCCCACACGACCTCTCACCCGAAACTCGTCGGCGTCAATCAGTCTGAACTCACCCGGGAGATCGACGATTCGAAGCATTACCTCGAAGATCTGATCGGGAAGGCGGTGGTGCATTTCGCCGCCCCATTTCGGGGGTCCGTCGAGTTTCGGCGTGTCGGCGATACGAGGTGCTGCCGCGGGGTACGAGACGTTCCGGACAACGTTTCGGGGCTGGAACACACCCGAGTCGCCGGACCTGGGGGGTGTTCGAGCGCTACGAGCTGACGTGCTCGAAGACTGGTACCCATCGTGGCGGCTCAGAGCGACACTCGGTGGTGTGCTCGACTTTCGCGCGGCGCGTCGCCTCCGACGCGCCCTAGCCGGTTAGGACGCGTCAAGTGTTGGCGAGGAGTTTCTCGATGTTCTCGAGCGTTCGTTCCATGGCCTCGCGTGTGTGCTGATGGACTTTGTCCCCGCGCAGGAACATCTTCGTGCCCTGCTCTTTCGAGATGTCCCATGTCTCGCGCACGCGTGTACCGCCCTCGACCGGCTCGAGGTCATAGCGCCAGATCCGTCCGCCGCTCAGCTTGCCCAGGATGCCCGGTAGACGCGACTGCCACGCGATGCACCGGTTGTCCTCGAAGTCGACGACCTCGCTGACCATCGAATAGGGAATTCCGAGCTTCATCGACATGCCGAACGTGTCGCCGAGTTTCACTCGTCGGGGACTGTTCTTGGCGTCGCGCACAGATCCCGAGCCGTCGATGTCGTGATGGCGGCTGGGGTCGGCGAGGAGCGCGAAGATCGCTTCGGCTGGCGCGGGGATGACCCGCTCGACGGTCTCGGTGTCTGAGGTTTCGGTCATTGGCGCAGCGTAGGCTGCGCCAATGACCGATGGACAACGCCTGGTCGGGCGAGGCGATGCTCGACCCGGGCCGCAGGTCGGTGCCGTCGGAGCGAGCCAGCGAAGCGTTCGTGCTGCGCGTCGTCCAGACTTCCAGTCCGCCCGTGCCGCGGTCTGGCCGGCCGAGGTGACCCGATGCCCGCACGGCACGATTCGGGATTGAGATGGGAACGAACCCGACCGGAAACCATGACGTGGTGAACGCGCTTCCCCGCCTTGCCGCTGACACTGACGTTTCTGCGGTCGAAGCCGCACTGCGCGAGCAGGGCTGCGTCGTTGTCGAGCGCCTCGCGGCCGCCGAGCAGCTCGATCGGATCGAATCGGAACTGGAGCCGCACCTGCGGGCGACGCAACCCGGCGGCGACGACTTCACCGGCCACAACACGCGGCGAACGGGCGCACTCCTGGCGCGTTCGCCGAGCTTTCGCGACCTGGCCGCGCATCCCCTGGTGCTGAGTACCCTCGACCGTGTACTCGGCGACCACGCGACGAGCTACCAGCTGCATTTGACACAAGTAATCGAGATCGGTCCGGGTGAGCCCGCCCAGCTCGTCCACCGAGACCAGTGGGCGTTCGACTTCTTTCCCTTTCCATCGGGATACGAAGTCGAGTGCCACACGATGTGGGCGATGAGCGACTTCACCGACAGCAACGGCGCGACCCGCCTGATTCCCGGCAGCCACACATGGGAAGACAAACTTCGGCCTGCGAACGACGCGACAGTGCCGGCCGAGATGCCGAAAGGCTCAGTGCTGGTCTATCTCGGCTCCGTCTATCACGGCGGCGGCGCCAACCGGTCGACGCAACCGCGACGCGGCGTCAACGTCGGCTACACCCTGTCATGGCTGCGCCAAGAAGAAAACCAGTATCTCGCGTGTCCGCCCGAAGTGGCACGTGAGCTGCCCGAGTCGTTGGCACGACTGGCCGGATATCAACGCGGCGCATACGCGCTCGGCTACTACGGCGATCTCCGAGATCCGCTCGAAGCGCTGCACGGCCCCTCGGACGCTGCTCCCAGCTTCTCGCGCGCGCCGTGAACGGTCCGAGCCGAGAGCCGCTCCGGCTCGGCCTGGTCGGTTGCGGCACGATCGCGCAGGCGCACGCGGCCGCGCTGCGGTTCCTGACCGACGACGGACTCGTGCGCGTGACCGCCGCGGCTGACCCCGACCTGAGCGGCGTCGAACGCGTCGTCCGGATCCTCGGCGGGATCGACCACACCGGCCCCGACTGCTTCGCGGTCATCGACAACCCCGACGTCGACGCGGTCGTGAACATCACCCCGACCCGATTCCACCACGACTACATCGCCGCCGTCGCACGCACGGGCAAGCCCTGCTTCACGGAGAAGCCACTCGCTCCCACCTTCGATGTCGTCCGCGACATCGTGCAGATCGTGCGAGACGCTCACATCCCCGTACAGGTCGGATTCCAATCGCGGTTCCATCCGCTGATCCGGCGGTTGCGCACAATGGTCGAGACGGCCGAGTCGGGCGGGCCGATGGCGTACACGCTGCGCGACGACCAGTTCTGGCCTACCGGAGATGTCGTCGCCGGCCATTCGAGCTGGCGGTCAGATCGAGCCGAAGCAGGAGGCGGCGCGTTACTGGAGCACTCCATCCATTCGTGCGACATTCTCATCTGGCTATTCGGTCCCGTCGAACGCGTCTACGCCTCGACAAGGAACATGTTCGGCTTCAACGTCGAGGACGTCGCCGCGCTCACCATCGAGCACCGCAACGGAGTGGTCGGCAACCTCGTGACCGTCTTCAACGGTGTGCAACATCGCGAGGAACGCAGACTCGAAGTGTTCTTCGAACGCGCGTCTGTGGAACTGACGACCGACTTCATCGTCGGAGCCCCCGAAGACTCGTTCCTGGTGCACCGAGCCGACGACCAGCACGCACAGCGTTACGACGTCGACGTCCTACGCCGCGAGGCATTCGCCGCCGACGGCTTCGATCCCGACCGGACTGTCTTCGTCTACCAGTTCTACGCGCATCACGCGTTCGCGCAGGCACTGCACGACGGCCGCGCCCCCAGCCCCGACGTCGACGACGCGCTCCGCGCCCATGCACTGGTCGAAGCCGCGTACCGCAGCGCTGCCGGCCGACGGCCAGTCGATCTCGCCGAACTCGACGTATGATCGATGGAGGGGGACGAATATGAACAGCCACAGTAGGTACCGGGTGCGTCACATGTCGCCGAGACGAATGGCGCTCGTCGGCACCGCCGTCGCGCTGATCGGCGCGATTGTCGGGCTCGGGTCCGGCGCGGCCGCGTCGAGCGTCGCGGTGATCCCGCCGCCGACGGGACTTCCCGCGTTCTACTCCGTTCCGCAGCCGCTGCCCACCACGATCGGCACACTCGTGAAGTCCGAGAAGATCGCGGTCTCGGGAATTGACGGAACGATGTACCGGGTCATGTACGTGTCGGAAAGCGAAAGCAATCATCCCGTCCCAGTCACCGGCCTGATCGCAGTCCCCAACGGCACACCGCCGGCCGGTGGGTTCCCCGTCGTGACGTGGGGTCACGGCACCAACGGCATGGCCGACATCTGCGCGCCGTCGTTGTCTCCGACGTCCGCTGTCCCGGAGCTCAACGCGCTGCTCGACCAGGGTTGGGTCGTGACCGCAAGCGACTATCAAGGTGAAGGAACGCCCGGACTGATGCCGTACCTCGCCGGCGTCAGCGCGGCCCGCAACACGATCGATATCGTGCGCGCCGCACAGCAACTGCCGGCTGCGCACGCCAGCAGCCGCTACGTCGTCTGGGGTCACTCAGAGGGTGGCCAGACCGCGATGTTTGCGTTGCACATCGGTGCTGCGTACGCGCCCGCGCTGCAGCTGCAAGGCGTCGTCGCAGGCGCGCCACCGTCGCAGTTCTCGCTGATCTACGACTTTTTGAAAAACAGCCCGTACCGGTATTACCTGCTGATGGCAGCCGGTGGATTCAACGCCGCCTACGGCAACGTCGCCGCACCGCTCGACGAGGTGCTCACGCCGCTCGGTTTGCACGACATCGGCGATCTTTCCAAGGGTTGCACGGGCTATCTGTCCCAACAGCTCTCGAACGTGCCGACCGCGACCCTGGTGAAGGCCGATCCCTTCACGGTGCCGGCCTGGAAGAAATTGCTCGTCGCCAACGACCCGGAGAGCTTCACGACGCCGAGCGCGGCGCCGTTGCTGATCATCCAGGGCGGCGACGACGAACAGATCCCGGTTGTGTCAACACAGATATTAGCCAAGCACTTGTGCAACATTGGTCAAGATCTCGAACGGTGGATCTATCCAGGTCAGAGTCACGCGGGGGTCATCGGCCCGTCAGCTGACGACATGATCCACTGGATCGCCGACCGGTTCGCAAACGGCTCGAACCCCGATCCGTACATGCCGACCGGGCTTCCCGACATCGGCACCACTGTCTGTCCGAGCTGACGCGACACGCGCCCGTCACGCGCGCGTGTGTCAATCCAAAGAATTTCGTCCGGCGACGCGAGTCCCGCCGAACTTTTTCGGAGCGCGTGCCGTACAGTCATTCGACGTCGACTCGCGACCCAACCGGAACGGTGATGCGGACCGTAGTGGGGGGCGATGAGGGGCCGACGCACGGAGGCGTCACAACGACGTCGGTCCGGCATCGTGCCCCTCATCGCGCAGACCGTACGATCCGGATGTGAAACGGTCGATTCCTGTTCTGGTACGGGCCGCCGTCGATGACGCCGGCGACAAGACGTGGCTGCATACGCCCTCCTGCACATTGACGTACGCGCAAACCTTGGGGCGCATCGAGCGTGCCGCAAGCGCGCTGCGCGGACGCGGGATCGGCGTCGGCGATCGAGTCCTCGTCACGGCCCGCAATACGGCCGACTATCTCTTGAGTTGGTTCGCGCTGATGGAAGTCGGCGCGATCCAGGTCCCCGTCAACCCAAAAAGCTCTCTTGTGGAACTCGCAGGGTTCGTCGGCCAGGTCCGGCCGGCTCTGATCATCACCGATCCCGACCTCGCGGCGACGGTCGACGCCGCCGTGCGCGACGCGGGCATCGAATGTGTCGATGTCGCCGCGCTGTACGCAACCGAACCCGACGGTCGAGGACCGGCCGCCGTCGACGAGTCCGACGTCGCCGTGATGATCCCAACCTCCGGCACGACCGGCCGTTCGAAGCTGGTCATGCAAACCCACCGGGCGTACGTGATGGCCGGAGAGGGATTCCCGTTCTGGATGCAGCTCAGTTCCGATGACCGGCTCCTGACATCGTTGCCGCTGTTCCATATCAACGCGCCCGCGTACTCGACGCTCGGCTCGATGTCGGCGCGTGCCAGCCTCGCGCTCCTGCCGAACTTTTCGCCCAGCACATTCCTCGACGACGCACGCACCTTCGGTGCGACAGAGTTCAACAGCATCGGCGCAATGCTCGAGATGCTCGTACGTCAGCCGACACGACCCGACGACGCCGACAATCCGATCCGTCGCTGCTACACCGGACCGTCACCCGACCGCGCGCACCAGCTCGAGATCGAGGCCCGCTTCGACCTCGAGATCGTGTGCGGCTACGCGCTGTCGGAGTCGCCGTACGCGCTTATCTGGCGTCACGGTGAACGGCCCTACGGTTCTCTCGGGTCCGCACGGCAGCATCCGGTGCTCGGCCATGTGAACGACGCCCGCGCAACCGACGACGGACGCGTCGTCGGGCCGGGCGAAACGGGCGAACTCGAACTCCGCAATCCCGCGATCATGCGCGGTTACTACGAGATGCCGCAAGAAACCGCGGCGGTGATCGTCGACGGCTGGTTGCGTACCGGCGACTTGGTGCGCGTCGACGACGACGAAACCTACACGTTCGTCGGTCGCAAGAAAGAAGTCATACGCCGCCGCGGCGAGAACCTTTCTCCGGTCGAGGTCGAGGCCGCGCTGGAACGTCATCCTGACGTCGCCGAAGCCGCGGTAATCGGAGTTCCGTCGGATCTCACCGACGAAGACGTGAAGGCGTTCGTCGTCGCCGCAACCGATCGGACCCCCGACCTCGCGGCGATACACGCTTTCGCCCGCGAGCACCTCACCGCGTTCAAAGTGCCGCGCTATATCGAAATTGTCGCCGAATTGCCGCACACCGCCACCGACCGGCTCGCGAAGCACAAGCTCCCGAAAGAACGCACGCCGGCCGAAATGGACTTCGATGCCTCGCGCGGGCAGTCTCGACGTTCATGACACCTCGAGACGACCTCGACTGGGCACATACCTGGATCGGCGGCGCGACCCGCGACCACATCACTGTGGCCGGCCGCGACCTCCCTTCCGAGATCATGGGTCGGCTCACGCTCACCGAACTCACCTACCTGCTGGTCACGCGCCGCGAGCCGACACCATCACAACGTCGCCTGCTCGACGCGGTACTGGTGTCGCTCGCCGATCATGGCTTCACGCCGAGTTCGCTCGCGGCGCGGCTCACATACACGGGTGCGCCCGAGGCGATCCAGGGTGCCATCGCCGCCGGCCTCCTCGGCGCCGGCAGTGTCCTGCTCGGACCGGCCGGCGACACCGCCGAGTTCCTGTCCGACGCGTTGCACGCGGCCGACGTGGCGGCCGAACCCGACGACGCGACGCTGCGCGGCATCGCCGAAGACGTCGTCGACGCCCGACGCGCGGCCGGTGCGCGACTACCGGGCCTCGGTCATCCCGTACACAAAGACGTCGATCCGCGCACGCCGCGCCTGTACGCCATCGCGGCCGAGGAAGGTCTGCTCGGCCCGAACCTCCGGTTGCTCGAACAGGTCGCTGCCGTACACGACGAGCGCACCGGGAAACACCTTCCGGTCAACGGTGCGGGAGCGGCCGGGGCAGCACTCGTCGATCTTGGTCTTCCGCCGTCGAGCGCCCGCGGTGTCGTGCTGATCGCCCGCACCGCAGGTCTGGTCGCACATCTCGTCGAAGAGGCAGCCCAGCCGGTCGGCATGCCATTGTGGCTCGAAGTGGAGCGCCGAGCCGGCGCCGACTGACTCGAACGGGAAGGAGTTCAGATGGCACCGCGCATCGTCATTATCGGCGGCGGGAGCAATCAGTGGGCGCCGTCGTTACTGAACGACATCGCCAACACGCGTTCGCTGAACGAAGCAGAAATCGTGCTCGAAGACATCAACCCCGACCCGCTACCCCGCATGGCCGAGTACGCGGAGCACCTCGCCCGGTTACGAAATCTGCCGTGGAAGGTCAGCTCGACGACCAACCAGCGCGCGGCACTCGAAGGCGCCGACTTCGTCGTGGTGGCGATCTCCACCGGCGGTTTCGACAGCATGCGCCACGACGTCGAGATCCCCGCCCGGTACGGCATCAAGCTGTCGGTCGGCGACCAAGGACCCGCTGGTGTGAGCCGCACCCTTCGGGCCGCGCCGGTCATGATCGGCATCGCACGTGACATGGAACAGATCTGTCCCGACGCGTGGATGCTGAACCTCACCAACCCGATGACGCACCTCGTCCGTGCGATGACCCGTGAGACATCGACGAAGGTTGTTGGGTTGTGCCACGAGGTGACGATCTGTCGGTTCTATCTGTCGATGTGGCTCAACGTACCGTTCGTCGACCTCGAACCCACCGTCGTCGGTGTGAACCACCTTCCGATCATGACGAACTTGAAGGTCGGCGGCGCCGATGACGGCTTCGACCGGCTCCGGGCGCTCATCGAAGGTCCGGCCGAGGCCCGTGCCGAGCGTCTCCCGTTCGCGATTCCCGACGGGATCGGAATGGGGCCGAGCACCCGCGACCGCAGCGAATGGACGAAGCAAGACCTGCTCGACGGAAACCGCGTGAAGATCGAGTTGTTCCAACGGTTCGGCCTCCTGCCCGCGTCGAACGACCGGCACCTGTGCGAGTTCTTCCCGGGTTTCCTCACAGAGCGCTCAGGATGGGGCGAACGCTGGCACGTGCACCTCACCACCATCGCCGAACGCATCGCGTACGAAGAGCGGTACAAGGCGGATCTCGAGGCACGACTCGCCTCGCAAGACGTGTCGAAAATGCCGTCGGGCGAGATGGTCGCGCCCCTGATCGACTCGATGATCCGCGACCGGCGCCGCACGTTCCCCCTCAACCTTCCCAATGCCGGTCAGGTACCGGACATCCCGAACGACGTGGTGGTCGAAACGATGTGCGTCGCCGACGCGGACGGGCCGCGAGGCGGCGTGCCCGCCACTGCGCCCGGCGTGCTCGGCGAGTACGTGCGTCGCATGACCGCGGTCGACGAGCTGTGCGTGCAAGCCGCGATCAGCGGCAGGCACGACGACGTGATCGCGGCGATGCTCGCCGACCCGCTGGCCGCCAAACTCGACTACGACGACATGGTTCGCATGACCGACGACCTCCTGGCCGCGACCAAGCCTTGGCTTCCGCAGTTCGTGTGAGCAACGCGGCGACGCCACGAACCGGTCGTCGAGGCGGTCGGATGTCACCGCCCGGACGTGCGAACGATGCAGCCTTCGTGTGTTAACGAACGGTCAACCGTCGTTGCGCCACTTTGGCGTACGCGCCGATGCCACTCGACGGCTGGAACGCGTCGGACGCGCGGGTCAACGCTGCGATCTCGTCGATCGTCAGCTCCAGGTCGGCGGCGGCCGCGTTGGCCTCGAACTGTTCGACGCTTGAAGCACCAGGAATCGCGATCACGTTGTCGTGGCTGATCACCCACGCGAGCGCGACCTGTGCCGGTGTCGCGGCGTGCGCATTTGCGACCGCGCGTACCGTATCGATGAGCGGCTGGGCGCGGTCGAGACTGTCGGGAAGGAACAACGGATTGTTCAGCCGCGCCGAACCCGAAGGCGGATGAGCCGACGTGTACCGGCCTGACAGCATTCCCATGCCGAGCGGACTGTACGCGATGACCAGTCTGTCGTTCGCTTGGGCGTACGGCACCAGCTCCGCGTCCGGCTTGCGGGCGACGAGGCTGTACTGAACCTGGTTCGACAGCACCGGTGCGCCGAGCGCCTCCTCGGCGGCGCGCCAACGCGCGAGCGAGAAGTTGCTCACGCCAACCTCGGTGACGACGCCCGACCGTTGCAGACGGCGCATCCCTTCCATCTGCTGCGACATCGGCACGACCGGGTTTGGCCAATGGATCTGGTAGAGGTCGATTGTCTCAACGGCAAGGCGGGCGAGACTCCGACGGCCGTGACGTTCGACGAACCCGGCCGTCGGCGCGATCGGCAGCACCTTGGTTGCGACGAACGCTTCTTTGCGGCGGTCGCCGAGGGCGCGGCCGACAATCTTCTCCGAGTTGCCGCGTCCGTAGACCTCCGCGGTGTCGATCACGTTCACGCCGAGGTCGAGTGCACGGTGCAGGATCCGGCCGGCCTCGGTGTCGGCGTAGTCGGAGCCATAGCCCCAATCCTTCGAGCCGAACTGCCACGTGCCCAACCCGATCGCAGAGAGCCGAGTTCCGCGTACATCGACGAATCGCACGGCCCGAGCCTACGCTCGTCGCATGGGTTGGGAATACATCGTGGTTTCGAAACGGATGGACAGTTGGATCGTGTCCGGATGGGACGGTACCGAAGGCGCCAGCGTCCTGATCGACCTGTTGAACCGCCTCGGCGCTGAAGGCTGGGAGCTCGTCACCGCGATCGGCGACCCCGGCCAACCGCGGGTGTACATGAAACGTCCGACCTCCTGACACGAACACACGTGGGTCTGCCGGTCGCAAGAGAGCTGGTGCGTGCGGTGTTCGACCGGCTCGTGCCGGGCGACGCCTACCCGAGCGCGAGCGAAGCCGGGATCGTCGAATGGCTCGACACGAACGCCGACGCCGACCACGCTCGCATCTGGGCGGTGCTCGAACCCGGATTGGTCATGCTCGAACGACAAGCCGTTGCTCGGTTCGGGCGCTCGTTTGTGACGCTTCCGACCGAAGACCAAGATGAACTCCTGAGGGCGTCCGAGTCGGGCGAAGGCGCGCGGGTTGTCGGCGCGGCGGCGTGGCTCGCAGCCGAGGGCTACTACGCGCGGCCGGGACCGGGTTGGGACATGGTCGGCTACCGGGCTGGTCCGGCGCGGGTGGCGGACCTCGAACCGCGACCCGCACAGCTCGCGACGGTCGCGCTGGCGGACGCGGACGATTCGTACGACGTCGTCGTGATCGGGGCCGGTGCCGGTGGCGGTGTGGCTGCGTGCGTGCTGTCCGAGACCGGCGCGCGGGTGCTGCTCGTCGAGCGCGGAGCATGGCTCACCTTTGACGAAGTCGGCGCCGACCACGTTCGCAATCACCGGCTCGCGGTCTACGGCGACAACACGCCGGTCACGATCGCGCCCGGCCCCCGGGTGTTGGCGGTCGGCGAGGATGAGCGTGTCGTACGCGCATCGCACGAGCCGGGCTGGCACGCGAACGCGATGACCGTCGGGGGCGGGACGCGGGTGTTCGGCGCCCAGGGATGGCGTTTCTTCCCGGACGACTTCCGGATGGCCACCACGTACGGGATACCGGACGGCAGCGCGCTCGCCGATTGGCCGATCAGCTACGACGACGTCGCGCCGTTCTACGAGCAGGCCGAGTGGGAGATCGGCGTGGCCGGCGACGGTCGAACGCATCCGGCGAGCGGTCGTCGTGTCCGGGACTATCCCATGGCGCCCGTCGCCCCGACGGTCGAGGCAGGCGTGCTCGGACATGGCGCGGACATCCTCGGCTGGGCGACCGGACCGGTCCCGCTGTTGATCAACACCGTGCCGTACCAGGATCGGTCCGACTGCGTGCAATGTGGGCAGTGTGTCGGGTTCGCATGTCCGACCGACGCGAAGAACGGCACACACAACACGGTGATCCCGCGCGCGCTTGCGACGGGCCGATGCGCACTGGTGACCTCATGCGTCGCCGAACGCGTCGAGACCGACAGCCACGGCCGGGTCACCGGTGTCGCGTTGGTCGACGCGACGCTCGGCCGCCGGACCGTGCGTGCCGGCCACGTCGTCGTCGCGGCGGGAGCGATCGAGACCGCACGGCTGCTGCTCGGCAGCCGCAGCGCCGCCCACCCGGCCGGAATCGGAAACGGCCACGATCAGGTCGGCCGTTATCTGCAGGGCCACCTGTATACGGGCGCGTTCGGCCTTTTCGACGAGCCGGTGCAGGACGGCCTGGGGCCCGGACCGGCGATCGCGACGTGCGCGTTCGTGCACGCCAACCCGGACGTGATCGGCGGTGCCATGCTCGCCAACGAGTTCGTGAAGCTCCCGATGATGTTCTGGCTGACCGGCCAGGCGCCCGACGTGCGCCGTTGGGGTTTGGCCGCCAAGCACGCGATGCGCGACGGGTACCGCAGCACAAGTCAGGTCTTCGGTCCGGTGCAGGAAATCCCGACCCGCCGTTCGCGGGTGACCCTCGCCGACGGTGTCCTCGACAGCCTCGGGCGCCCAGTCGCGCGACTCGCAGGCGGCCAGCACCCCGAAACGTTACGTACGGCTGAGGTCATCCGCGCCCGTGCCGAGGAATGGATGCACGCCAGCGGCGCCCGCCGAGTGTGGTCGACACCGATCTCCGACGCGCTCACGGCCGGTCAGCATCAAGCGGGCACCTGCCGGATGGGTGACGATCCCACGACGTCGGTGACCGATCCGTGGGGGCGCGTGCACGGTCACGACAACCTGTGGGTCATGGACGGCTCGGTGCACGTCACGAACGGTCCGGTGAATCCGGCGCTGACAATTCTCGCGCTCGCGTTCCGAGCCGCGGCCCAGCTCAGCCGTTCGTAACGCGAGCGCGGTACCCGATCGGGCACGGATCGGCTGCACGCGCAACCCCGCCGATCTGCTCGGCGATCGGGCGCAGCGAAGTGAACTGCGCGTCGAGATCGTAGGTTGTGCACAAACGGCGTACGGTACGGGTGATCGCCGACAGGGAAAACCGTCGCGCCGGGCAGCGGTGGGGACCGTAACCGAAGGTAGTGACCGCTTCCCGAGTCGGGAGCGAGGCTTCGTCGCGCAGACGTTGGCCTTCCCAACGGTCGGGATCGTAACGATCCAGACCGGGCGCCGCACTCGTGTTGGTGAGCGCAAGCATCGTGGCGAGTGTGACTCCCCGCGAAAGCCGGTAGCGAGTCGTTCCGTCGTCGAATTCGAGGTCGGTCATGACCGTACGCGACATCAGGGAACACTGTCCGATGCGTGTCGATTCCAGTGCGCAACGTTCGAGGAGCGGACCGTCGCCGGCGACGACGCGGGCGAGGATGTCGGGTTCGAGCGTCAGCTGCGCGAGCGTCCATCCGAGCGCCGCGAACAGGTTCGTCATCGTGGCGACGTGCAACAGCACGACGTCGCGTGCGATGCCCTGCGTCCGCGCCGGTTCTTCGGTATCCGACCATCGACGCGCGATCTCGTCGAGGAAGCCGGTCCGACCGGGGCCGCCGTCCGCGTCGGCGAGCAGCGCACCGACTGCAGCTTCGAAGCGTGCGAGCGCCTCCCGTTCGATGTGCTTGTCTGCGGACTTCACCGCTCGCATACGCGCCGGATGCACGAAGGCGTCGGCTGCGTCGAGCAGGTCGAGCTCGGCGACGAGCCGGCCGAACCACGGCGGGCCGGCGGCCCGGTCGCCGACCCAGCATGCCAGGCCGAGCCGGTGGCCGACGCGGCGGGCGAAACCGAACGCGTCGATCGTTCCCTCGGCGCCGAGCGCCGCGATCTCGAGATCCAACGCGTAGTCGAGGTGCCCGAGATACGTTTCGACTTCCTGGGCGCCGAAAAGATCGTGCGCGAGCGTGCGGACCCCTGCGAACAATTCTTGCGGGAGTTTTCGGGCGAGCATGCGGTAGTCGGCCAGGCCTTTGCTCGCGTCGCGCTCGGGAAGGGCGTAGAACGCCCGCAATGCGTCGGGTGAGAAGACGAACAGGTAACGATCACGGCCTGACGCAACTTCGAACGTGTCACCGAGATCGGCGCGGGCCTGCGTCAGTGTCGAGACCGGATCGGTCACGTCGGGATCGTCCCACGGCAGCGCGAACGGGGCGAGCGGAGGTGAAGGAGAGATCTGCATCGTCAGCGTATTTCGCCGCGATGGTGTTTGATCACGTAACCGCGTCCGGGATGGTTGAGCTGTTCGACTGCGCTGATCACCGCAGCTCGGTCGTAGGCGACTCGCCGGTGTTCGATGCTGTAGCCGTCGGTGTCGGCGTCGACGATCACATAGGACGCACGCAGGTCAGGTGCGATCGGGTTGCTCACGCTTCCGAGGTTGACTGCTCGGATCGGCCCGACCTGCCGGTCGACGGGCCGATGGGTATGACCGGCGAAGACGAGGTCGGCGTCGCATCCGGCGAGCAGCGCCGCTTGTGCGGCGTCGGTCGCGCGCGGATCGATGCCAGGCCCGTCGTCGGCGACCGGCGAGGCGTGCACCCCAAGCGCGCGGGTGCCGTCCGGGAGTGTTCGGCGTAGCTGTAACGGCAACGCCTCGAGCCACCTGATCAGTCCCGCGACTTGCATGTACCCGGCGGTCCACGCGAACGATCCTGCGACTTCCGCGATGACCGAAACGAGGGAGGGATCGGCGATCGCGTCCGCGACAGAAGGCGCAGGCCGTTCGCCGGTCGCGACGTAACGGTCGGTGTTGCCCCGCACCAACGACACGGTCGGGAGGGCATCGAGCCGCTCGACGACTCCGACCGGATCGGGGCCGAGCGCGACGAGATCGCCGAGCGCCCAGTGCTCGTCGACGCCGCCCGACTGCTCGATATCGCTCAGCACCGCGTCGAGCGCGATCGAGTTCCCGTGGATGTCCGACAACAGCGCAACCCGCATCGTGTCCCTTCCGCCGAACGATGCAACGTCAGGCTATGTGCACGACGCGGCACGTCAACCCACGACATATTCGGCGGCGTTATGGTTGGCGCTCTGGAAGCGTGTGCGCCGTCGTCGGCATCTCAGGTCCCGGCTTCCGAGACACCGATGAGCTACGGCACCTTCATGGTGCTGTTCCCCGACGACGATGCATGCCTTAACTTCTTAAAAGCCCGGTTCCATCAAGACGGGTCGGTGTGCGCCAAATGCGGTCGGGAAACGAAGTTCCATCGCATCAGACAGCGCGCCGCATATTCGTGCCAGTACTGCGGCGCTCAGGTCTACCCGACCGCGCACACGATGTTTCACAAGTCGACGGTCGGCTTGCAGCGTTGGTTCTGGGCGATCTACCTCGTGTCGTCGACCAAGGGTCAGATCTCGGCGAGACAACTCGAACGCGAGATGGGTGTCAGCTACCCGACCGCGCAGCGCATGTTGAAGCACATCGCGTCGGCCTTGGCCGACGATGATGCCGTCACCTGACCGTTCGAGGCGAACGTTGGGGTCGAGCTGCCCGGCGGGTTGACGACGAGTCGTCCATCCGTGCGGTCGCTCGGGCCAGTGTGCCCAAGAAGTCGCGAGCGCTCATCCGAACCTGTCGGCCGGCGATGTCCGGCGGCACCGCGCGAAGCTTGCCGCTGCTGTTCTTTTCAGGTTTGGCTTGCGTGGGCACCCGATTAGCTTAAGCCGGGCCGAAGTCGGGTCTGTCGCTATCGGCGGCCCTGCAAACTCGCGACGGTGGTCGTCGTGGCCTGCGACGCCTCGCTCGCCACGTTCGCCGTGAAGTTCGGCTGCGAAGCATCGCGCGTCAAGTGCGACCTTCGCCGAGGTGGCGACGTTGTGGTCGTGGTGGTGGACCCGCCACCCCCACGTTTGCGTGTCGTTGTCGTTGTGACCGGCCTGGTAGTGCTCGTCGTGGAACTGGTCGTCGAGCTGGTGGAACTGGACGTCGAACTCGTGGAACTGGACGTCGAACTCGTCGAACTGGACGTCGTCGTGCTTCCGGTCGTGGTCGGGGCGTTCGACGTCCAACCACCGCACGGCTCGTATTTCGAGCCGTCGAGGTTGATGCTGAAGAGCACACCGTTGATGTGCGCGGCGATGTCGGCAGCGCAGAACGACGTCCCACCTTGGTACTCGGCGTTGAACACGGCCTTGTTCGCCTGGGTGAACACGTTTTCGGTGTCACATTCTTGGTACTGGTTGCACTGCTCGTCGAGCGCCCAATCAAAATACGGTTCGAGCTGTGCGGTCTGGTCGTTGTCGTTCTTCAACCCGACGGACAAGCCGAGGCTGTGCGCCGTGTTCGCGATCCATTCGTTGTAGGTCAACTGGTCGGCTGCCGTGGTCGGGAAGCCCGGGTTGTTTTCGTAGCTGTCGATGTTGTCCGGTTCGAGCGCGTCGAAGTCCTTCTGTTTGCACATCTCCATCCGGGCGGTCATGATCGGCTCGATGATTGCGAGCGCACCAGACGAGGCGCGAATGTCGAGCCAACGCTCACCGGGCCAACCGTTGGTGTTTCCGAGTACCGAAGCAGGGAACTCGGAGTAGTCGGAGCGCCAGTTTTCTGCCGTGCCGAAGTCGATGTAACACACGGCGATCGTGCCGTTCGCGTGTAGTGCGGCGACCGTCGCGGCAGTGTTATCGAAGCCGTCGATGTCGAACATCTGTACGTTCGTGTTGGTCGGGACGGTCCCTTGCAGCTGCCAGTTCCAAGTCATGGAGGTATCGGACGTCGGCTGCCAGATCGTTGTTCCGGCTGACGCAGTGGCCAGCTCGTAGGGAATGCCGATGACGGCGAGTGCCGCGAACACACACAGCATTCTCTTCAGGGTTTTCATACGCGCTCCAGAGTTTGGACGGATGCGGCAGTCCAAAGGGAATGCATCGGCCCAACTTCTGTCCCCCTTCAGTACGTGTCGTGACTTGATAGTCCCTGCCGTGTGTGCCGCGAGGCTGCCCGCCTGGTAGACAGCGGGACGTGAGGTTCGGTCTCGACGTCGCCCAACAACGTATTCCCTGGTCCGAGGTGGCGTCGAGGGCTCGTTTCGCGGAGCAACTGGGCTTTAGCGGGATTTGGGGCTTTGATCACTTTCAGCCGATGTATGGCGACGGACCAGGTGAATGTTTCGAAGGCAACACCACCCTCGCTGCCCTCACCGGCATCACTGATCACGTTCGACTCGGGTTGCTCGTGACAGGAATGACGTACCGCCATCCTGCGGTGTTCGCGGCGGAAGCGATCACCATCGACCACGCGTCGGGCGGACGCCTCGAGTTGTCGTACGGCGCCGCGTGGTTCGACAAAGAACACACCGAGCTCGGCATCCCGTTCCCGGAGCTGAAGGACCGTGTCGACGCGTTCGAAGAAGCGGTACAGATCGTGCGCGGGTTGCTCACGACCGACGCGTTCACGTTCGACGGAAAACATTTCCAGGTCAAAGATGCGACCCTGTTGCCGCGTCCGGTGCAGCAACCGCACCCGCCGATATGGATCGGCGCGTCGGGCGAGAAGCGGATGATGCCGATCGCCGCCCGCTACGCCGACGCCTGGCACTGCTTCGGCCCACCGAGTTACCTCGCCAAAAAGTCGGAGCGGCTCAGCGCGTTGGCCGAAACCGCCGGGCGCGATCCGCGAGCAATCCGGCGGGCGGCGTCGCTGTCGATCGAAGCCGACCTCGACGGGGTCGCACGACTCGTCGACGAGTGGGAGGCCGCCGGCTTCGACTATCTCGTATGCGGCTGGCCGAGCGAGGGACGAGATCTGGTCGAACAGTTCGCCGTGCGCCTCCTCTCCTGACTCGAGCCCCAAACTGACGCTAACGTCAGGTTCTCGACCAGGAGAAGATCATGCGTGAACTGCCGAAGATCATCAGCGTCGACGACCATGTGATCGAGCCGCCGCATGTCTGGCAGACGTGGCTGCCGCAAAAATGGCGGGAGCGGGGCCCGCGAGTCGAGCGCAAGAAGTGGGGCAACTTCAAGCTCACGCCCGGAGCGAAATATGTGATGAACGAAGAACCCGATGGCCTGTGGGGCGATGCGTGGTATCTCGACGGCAAGCTCATCTACGTGCAGAAACGGTTCGTCGCGATTCCGCTCGAGGCGACCCCCGACGGCGATCTGTCGAAGTTCGATCCGAGCGTCATGGTGATGACCGCCGTGACCTACGACGAGATGCGGCCCGGTTGCTACGACCGAGACGCACGTGTGAAGGATTTCGCGCTGAACTGGACTGACGGTTCGCTGCCGTTCCCGACGTTTCCTCGTTTCTGCGGACAGACCTTCTACGAGACCGAAGACAAAGAGCTCGGCCTGGCGTGTGTGCAGGCCTATAACGATTGGATGGTCGAGGAGTGGTGTGCACCGTCAGGCGGTGTGAACATTCCGCTGTGCATCATGCCGCTGTGGGACGTTGAGCTCGCCGCGGCCGAGATCCAACGCAACGCCGATCGTGGCGTGCGCGCCTTTTGTTTCACGGAGCTGCCGCACCATCTGAAACTGCCGACGATCCACAGCGGCGGGTGGGATCCAGTGTTCACGGTATGCAACGACACCGGTGTGACGTTGTGCATGCATATCGGGTCGTCTTCAACGAACCCGGCCGCGTCGCCCGACGCACCGGCTGGGGTCGGCGGAACCCTCGCGTTCAACAACTCGATGTCGTCGCTCGCGGATTGGCTGTTCTCCGGGAAGTTGATCCAGTTCCCGAAGTTGAAGCTCGCGTATTCGGAAGGTCAGATCGGTTGGATACCGTACGCGCTCGAGCGGGCCGACACGGTGTGGGACAAGCACGACGCGTGGCAGAAGTCGAAGGCACTGATCCCCGAGCCGCCGTCGACCTACTACTACGGCCGTATCTTCGGCTGCTTCACCGCCGATTATCACGGGCTGCACTCACTGTCGGAAGTCGGCGAGGACAACATCTGTTTCGAGACCGACTACCCGCATACCGACACGACATGGCCGAACTCGAAGGAGTACATCGAGAAGATGCTCGCCGATTTCGACGACGACGTCGCCTACAAGGTCCTGCGCGGCAACGCGATCAGAATGCTCGAGCTCGACCGGGTGTAGGTGGGTCCGGATTCCTGATCGACGTGTCGGGGACGTCGCTCACGGTCGGTCCGTCGTCAGCCGCGGGGAGCCGCGGTCGTGTTCGACGCACCCGGAGATACCCTCGTCGCTTCGTCGCAGCCGGCGCTGTCGCCGTCATCGACCACTCGTCTAGATCTAAATCGAAGCGGGCCGCGCGTCGTAGATCGTCATCTCGGGCGGCGCGGCCGCCAACGCCGCGACCGCGGTCACGAAAGCACTCGAGGCCGGCACCGCGAAGTGCGCGCGGAGCGCGTCGGCGTCGGCCCAATGTTCGAGGAACACCAGCCGCAGAGGCTGTTCGACGTCGCGGTGGACGGCATGCAGCATGCATCCCGGCTCAGAGCGTGAGCGGCGCACGTGCGCGACGCTGAGCTCGAGTACCTGGTCGAAACTGTCGCGGCGGGCCTCGATGCTGCCGGTGACGATGAGCACCGCCGGACCCTACTCACGACCGGACCGGCCAGGCATACGATTCTGAGATGAGCGTGTCCCTCAATCACACCATCGTGTGGTGCCGAGACCAACGCATCTCGGCCGCGTTCCTTGCCGACATCCTCGGACGTCCGGCCCCGGTCCGTTTCGGTCCGTTCCTCGTTGTCGCGGTCGACAATGACGTCTCGCTCGACTTTCACGACATCGGCGGTGACATCGCGTCGCAGCATTACGCGTTCCTGATCGGCGAAGACGACTTCGACGCGAGCTTCGGCCGCATCGTCGACCGTGGCCTCGACTATTGGGCCGATCCGATGTGTTCCCGCCTCGGGGAGATCAACCACAACCACGGCGGCCGGGGCGTGTACTTCCCGGATCCGGACGGCCACCTCCTCGAGATCATCACTCGCCCCTACGGAAACGGAAGTTGACGCCCATGACCGACGTCGAGGTGTTTGTCGACCCGAGCTGTCCGTGGGCGTGGATCACGTCGCGTTGGATCAAGGAGGTGGCGCCGCGCCGAGAGCTCGCGGTCACGTGGCGGTCGTACTGCCTCGAGATTCGCGACGACTACGGCGTCGTGCCCACCATGCCGCAAGACCGGCGTGACGCTGCGATCGCTGCACATGCCCTCTCGCACCGGATGCTGCGAATTCTCGAGGCGGCCCGAGCCGCATCTGGCGAAGACGCCGTCGACGCCCTCTTCACCGCGTGGGGTCGGCGGTTTTTCGCCCGCGGCGCGGTGCGTGACGAAACACTGCTCGCGGAATGTCTCGGCGCATGCCGGCTCGATGCCGATCTCGTCGCAGACGCCGACGACGAGAAATGGGACGTGCCGATCGTCGAGGCGATGGACGTCGCCTACCGCTACGGCGGCCATAAGACCCAGACACCGACGATCGTTGTGCGGGCCGATCCGCCGCACGGCTTCAAAGGTCCGGTCATGGCACCCGCCCCGACCGGCGAGGCTGCCGTTCGACTGTGGGACGCGATCCAGGTGTTGTCGAACGAGCCCGGATTCTTCGAGATCACGCGACCGCGCGCGAATCCGCCGCGTCCGCCCGCGCTCGGCTGAACCGGCTAGGCGAGCGGTTCCATGCCGACCATGGCGCGGAACTCGTCGGTGGTGTTGAGGTGCGGGAACTGCTCGTCGGGGACGGCCAGGCCGAGCTTGTCGCAGATCGGCTCCCATCCGTCGCCGGGGCGGTAGTCGATCAGACGATCGGCCGGTACCGACGCGCGCACGTCGGCGTTGTGCTGCTCGAACGCACGCTTCGCCGCGGTTTCGTCGCGCCAGTTCTCGGTGAAGCGCTTGGAGAGCATGTCGGTCGCCATGTCCATCTGCGCTCGCGCGACGACGTCGTCGATGCCGAGGTTGACGATCTGGAAGATGGTGTTGTTGGCGCTCGTCCACCAGCTGTCGGTGTCACGCGACGACAAGAGCACGACCGCGTCGGGATTCGCGGCCCAGATCTCGCGCCAGAACCCGCCGGCCGGCCAGTCGACCGCGGCTGCGTATCCGCGCAGGAAGTCGTTCCAGTCGGGCATGTCTCCGTTGACGGCCCGGTGCCAGACCGGGATGTCGTCGGGACGACCGAACGTCTCGAGCATGTGGTAACACGGCGCTCCGAGCAGGCCCTCGAGCGCGATCTTGAGTGAGTGTGTGCCGGTCCGGCCGAGTCCGGCCCCTACGACTTGAAGGGTCATGGGCGCGTACCCTAATCAGAACGGAAGAGGTCCGGTCATGGATCGTTTTGCATCATTCGACGGGACGACGATCGCGTACCTGGACTCGGGCGCGGGACCCGATGTGTTACTCCTGCACGGCTTCGCGGCCGACCATCAGCTCAACTGGGTTGCGCCGGGAGTCGTTGACGCGCTGGTCACCGCGGGACGGCGGGTGATCGCGCTCGACGCCCGCGGTCATGGTCAGTCCGACAAGCCGCACGATCAGTCGGCGTACGAAGACGATGCGATGGCTCGCGACGCGCGCGCGTTGCTCGACCACCTCGGCGTCGAGCGGGTCGACGTCGTCGGCTATTCGATGGGGTCGTTGGTGTCGACACGGCTTGTTCCCGACGAGCCCCGCGCCCGGTCGTGTGTGCTCGGCGGTATCGGCGGCCGCGCGCGAGGACCGCGCGGCTTCTCCGACGAACGGCGGGCGCTGCTCGCCGCCGCGCTCGAAACCGAAGACATCGACGGTATCGCCGATCCGTCAGCGCGGGCGTTCCGGACGTTTGCCGACTCGACCGGCGCCGACCGCTTGGCCCTCGCCGCGATTCAACGGGCCGCGACACCGACCGCCAAGACGCGCCTCGACCGCATCAACGTGCCGACGATGGTGATCGCCGGCGACAAAGACGACCTCGCCGGCTCGCCCCAGGATCTCGCGGACCGGATCCCGGGCGCGACTGCCCGGCTGATCAAAGGGACACACCTGGGCGCGGTCGCCGACCCGGCGTTTCCGGCGGCGATCGTCGAGTTCGTCACGAACATTCCTGCGACGTGACCGCCGGTGTGCGGCGTCAGGACGGAACGCCGAGGTCGACGCGACCGCCAGCGGCGACAGACCCCGGAGCTGGCGGACGCCGACGCGGTCGCCAACGTCGACGGCGTCTCGTCCGTGCTGTGCCGGACCTCCAGCGCGTAAGGTGCGGGCGATGGCTGGTCTGACCGACAGTTTCCAACGTTTCGCTCTGAAGACGCACCAATGGCTGTATGAACGCACCGACGGTCGTGTCGGTCAGAACCTCGGAAAGTTGCCGACGCTGCTGTTACGCACCAAAGGCGCACGGACCGGCCAGACCCGCGTCGCAGCGTTGGTGTACGGAAGCGACGGCGACAAACGTTACGTCGTGGTGGCATCGAACGGCGGGTCAGATCGGGCGCCGGGCTGGCTGCACAACGTCCGTGCCGACCCCCAAGTCGAGGTGCAGGTCGGGCGCACCCGTCGCGCCGCGACGGCAGAGATCCTGACCGACGGGACCGACTACGACCGTTGCTGGAAGATCGTCAACGACGTGAACCGCTACCACGACGGTGGCCGTTACGACCACTACCAGACGTTGACGACGCGGCGCATTCCGCTCGTCGTTCTTTCGACGTGACCGCCGACCCGCGCCCGACGATCACGTGGGGCGTCGTGGCCGACGGTTGCCTCGATCGTGTGTTGTGCTGCTCGCCGCATTTCGACGACGCCGCCCTCGGCGCCGCGTATCTGCTGTTCGCACATCCGGGCGCGACGGTCGTGACGGTTTGCGGCGGTCGGCCCGCGCGTTATCCCGAACCGCCGACCGAGTGGGATGCGCTCGGCGGCTTCCGATCAGGCGACGACGTGGTCGCATTGCGGCGCGAGGAGGACCGCGCCGCGATGGAAGTGCTCGGAGCGACGCCCGTCTGGCTCGATTTCGTCGACCACCAGTACCTCGCGCCGGCCGACCGTGCCGATCCCCACGACGTCGCGGACGCGATCGAAGCCGTCATCGACGACGTGGACCCGACCGCAGTGTTCGTCCCGATGGGTCTAGCGAATCCGGACCATGTGATGACCCACGACGCCGGCGCATTACTGGCCGCCCGACGCGACGATCTCACGTTTTTCGCCTACGAAGATTCGGGTTACAAGCACATCCCCGGAATGCTCGCGTGGCGTATCTCGAAACTGTTCGCGTCCGACCTGTGGCCGACGCCGATGGTCGTACCGGCCGAGCTCGACCATGCCCGCAAGCAGGCTGCGATCGAGTGTTACGTGTCGCAGCTCCCACCACTGAACCGTGACCATTCGCTCGGCGCGCGCATCGGCGGCAACGTCCCCGAACAGCACTGGCTGCTCGCGCCTCCGCCGCCCGGCTGGGAGCGCATGCGCGCGATGTAATCATGCGACCGGACGCGACGTCGCGGTTTCGTTGGACGTGGCGCGCCCGAACCTATGTCCGCTGACCCACCGCACGCCGCGTTCGTGCGACCCGGCGGTGACGACCTTCCGTCGCGTTGAGGTACCGGTGATCGGGCAGGTACGGAACCGACCGAGATCGCCGGGGACCGGTTTCATGTCACCAGGCGTATGCTTCCGGCGCCTTGCCCGGTCCGGGGAAGATCTCGTTGATCTGCTTCAACGTGTCGTCGTCGAGGTCGATGTCGGTCGCGCGCAACGACGCGCCTTCGAGCTGGGCGAGCGTGCGTGGCCCGATGATCGGCGCAGTGACTTCCCGGCGCTGCAACAACCAGGCGAGCGCGACCGCGGCTGGTTCCTCACCGAGTTCGGCGCAGAGCTTCTCCCACTTTTCGAGCTGCGGCCGCATCGCCTCGTAACGCGGGTTCAAGCTTTTACGCCGGGCAGTGTCACCCGAGCCTTTCATCCCGCCGAGCATTCCGCCCGCCAGAGGGCTCCACGGGATGACCGCCAGACCGTACTCACGACAGGCGGGGAGTACCTCAAGTTCGACGGTGCGCGACGCGAGGTTGTACAAGCTCTGCTCGCTGACCAGACCGAGGAAGTTGCGACGGGCCGCCGCCTCGTTGGCCTGGACGATATGCCATCCCGCAAAATTGCTGCTCCCGACGTACACGACTTTGCCTTGCGCGACGAGGTGCTCCATCGCCTGCCACACTTCGTCCCACGGAGCGTTCCGGTCGACGTGATGCATCTGATAGAGGTCGATGTGATCGGTCTGCAGTCGGCGCAGGCTGGCCTCGCACGCGTCGCGGATATGGCGGGCGGAAAGCCCCCCGTCGTTCGGCCATTCCGTCATCGGCCCGAACACTTTGGTGGCAAGCACGACCTTTTCCCGTCGGCCGCCACCCAACGCGAACCAGTTCCCGATGATTGTCTCGGTCGTGCCGGCTCCTTTCGGTCCGCCGTAACGATTTGCCGTGTCGAAGAAATTGATGCCGAGCTCGAGCGCGCGATCCATGATCACGAACGAGTCTTCTTGCGTCGTGAGCGGGCCGAAGTTCATCGTGCCGAGGCACAGCTCGCTGACGCGCAGTGCGGTACGTCCGAGTCGCTTGAGTTCCATGTCATGCCTTCCTGGTCGAGGAGCTATAGACGGCGGGCCGAAGCCACAAGGTTGGGTGATTCGTAGCCGTCGTCGGGTGTGTGCAGGGTACGGCCGGGCGGGACGATCTCGTCGATACGGTCGAGTGTCGCAGCGTCGAGCGTCACGTCGGCCGCTCCGAGGAGCCCGTCGAGTTGTTCCATCGACTTCGGGCCGATGATCGTCGACGTAACGCCAGGATGCGCGACGCTCCACGCGACGGCCAGATGGGTCAGGGAAATCCCCGCGTCGGCAGCGACTTTTTCGAGCTGCTCGAGCGCGTCGAACTTCCGCTGGTTGTGCTTCGCTTCGGGCGGGTCCATCAGACCCCACGACGCGCGCGTCCCCTTCGGGTAGGCCTGGCCGCGTTTGTACTTGCCGGTAAGCCATCCGCCGTTGAGGGGGCTCCACACGATCACGCCCATCCCGTAACGCTGGCAGGTGGGGAGCACGCCACGTTCGATGCCCCGGGCCAGAATCGAATACGGAGGCTGCTCGCAACGGAACCGCTCGTAGCCGCGTGTCTCGGCCACCCATTGCGCCTCGACGATCTCCTCGGCCGGGAAGGTCGAACTCCCGATCGCCCGGACTTTGCCTTCGTGCACCAAGTCGGTGAGCACCGACAGCGTTTCTTCGACTTCGACGGTCGGATCGGGCCGATGTATCTGGTACAGGTCGATGTAGTCGGTCCCGAGGCGGCGCAAGCTCTGCTCGACCTCGTAGCGGATCCATCGGCGCGAGTTGCCTTGCCGGTTCACGCCATCGCCCATCTGACCGTGCACTTTGGTCGCGACCACGACTTCGTCGCGCCGTCCCTGGAGCGCCTTGCCGACGATCTCTTCCGACTCGCCCTGCGAGTACACGTCGGCAGTGTCGATGAAGTTGATGCCACTGTCGAGCGCGCTGTGGATGATCTGCACGCTGTCGTCATGGTCGCGGTTGCCCCACAACCCGAACATCATGGCTCCGAGGCACTGTACCGATACTTGGATGCCGGTCTTGCCGAGTGTTCGTGTCTCCATCATTTCTCCTGTAGGTGTTGCGCGAAAAACGCGAGCGTGCGTGTCCACGCGTCGGTCGCGGCGGTTTCGTGGTATGTGTCGGAGCCGTCGCGCATGAAGCCGTGTTCGGCATCTTCGTAGACGATGACGTCGCCCGGATGGTGGCGTTCCACGGTCGCGATGTCGTCGCGGGAGATCCACTCGTCGCGGCCGCCGAAGAACGCGAGCAACGGGCACTGCGAGGTGCCCAGATGCTGGGCGATGCCACCTCCGTAGAACGGCACCGCCGCGTCGACGTCGCCGGACGTCGCGCCGAGATAGGCATACCCGCCGCCCATGCAGAAGCCGGTGATGCCGACCTTCGCCGCTCCGATTGCGCGCAGCCAGCCGATGCATTCGACGATGTCGGCGCGGCCGTCGGAGTGACGCAACATCGGATAGTGCTCCCCGGCTTTGTCTGGATCACTCCCACCGAAACGCCAGAACAGGTCGGGGGCGACCGTCGCGAACCCCGCATGGGCGAGCCGCTGCGACACGCGCAACAGCTGCGGCGAAATGCCTCCGCCTTCCATGACCACCACCACACCCGGCCACGGCGGCGGTTGTGCCGGCACCGACGTAAAGAAAGGGACGGCGATTTCGACCATGTGAGCGCAAGCTATCCGACCCGAGACCGACCTTTGGGGGCGCCGTTATTCGTCGCGAGTCGTGCGGGTCGGAGCTGCGGCACAGACCGACCGGCCGAGACCGGGTCGGGTGGATCTTGCCCGCCGACGCCGAGGCGTGTCGGGCCACGCCGGTCGACGAGCTCGCCGGCACCCGTCCCCGCCCGTCCCGGACACAGAATCGGCGACGGCCTCGTCGCGCGCCACGTCCTGCGGGTCGGCGTTCGCGCGTGGACGGATCGTTCAGCTCGACCAGCCCGAAGCGCCGTCGGCTTTCGAACGTGCTGCCCAACCGCGGACCCACCGCCCCACGAAGGGGCGACGCCGCGCGAGGCCGACCGGGGCGCACGATCGTCGCTGTCGGCGTGGCGTCCGATCGTGGGACGCGACGTTCAACGAGGTGCGTCGCCTCGGCGGTAGCCGGCGGTGAGCTCGTTGAGGGTCTGTACGAGGTCGGCGTCGAGCGGTGTGTCGACCGCGGCGCAGGTCGCGTCGAGCTGTTCGGGCCGGCTGGCCCCCACGATCGGCGACGTGATCGCCGGATGCTGCAAGGTCCACGCCACAGCCAGCGTCGGCAACGGAATCCCGGCGCTTTCGGCGACCTTGGCGAGCGCGTCGATCGTGTCGAACACGTTGTCGTGCCAGTAGCGGTCCTGGTACATGGCTCCCGCGGTGCCGAGCGTGAAACGCGTCCCCTCTTCGGGTGGCTTCGACCGGTCATGCTTGCCCGACAGCAGACCGCCCGCGATCGGGTTGTACGGGATGACCCCGACACCCTCGTCGAGGCACAGGGGGAGCAGTTCACGTTCGAACTCGCGGAAGATGAGGTTGTATCGCGGTTGTACGGAGTCGAAACGGACAAGCTTGAGCGCGGCGCTCTTGCCGAGCGCCTGTGCGAGACGGTACGCAAGAAAGTTCGAGCAGCCCACATAGCGGACCTTGCCGACGCGTACGAGGTCGTCGAGCGCCTGCAGCGACTCTTCGAGCGGCACGTTCCGGTCGTCGAAATGGAGCTGATACAGGTCGATGAAGTCGGTTTGGAGCCGTCGCAACGACGCGTCGACTGCGTCCATGATGTGACGGCGGCTGTTGCCGGCGTCCCACGGCTTCGAACCCATCGGTCCGAAGCACTTCGTCGCGACGACGAACTGGTCGCGACGGCCCGTAAGCCAGCGGCCGAGGATCTCTTCGGTGCGGCCGGCGGTCGTGAGGTCGCCGCCCAACGGATACACGTCGGCGGCGTCGAGGAACGTGATGCCTAACGTGTCGGCGTGATCGAGGATGGCGCGCGAGCCGTCCTCATCGACTTGCAGTCCGAAGGTCATGGTGCCGAGACAGATCCTGGAAACCTGGAGTCCGGTGCGGCCGAGACGGACGTGTTGCACGGCGCGGTCCTTTCTTGTCGAGCTTGATGTCTAACGGGCGGTTGCCTGGAACAGCTGGAATGCGAGCGGGAACTTCACACGTCCCGGTCCCGACCGGAATCGCGCAACGTGGTCGTTGACCGCGGCGCGCGCGTCGGCCAGCTTTTCGTCCGGGACGCCCATGAAGGTGAGTTGCGCGTCGTCGACCACGGCGTCTTGGGGGAGGTCGGCGACGAGGTCGTGCGCCCGCCGTCGGACGTTGGCGAAGCCGGCCGACTCCAACATGTTCTGCGTGCGGACGTGGTCGCCGAGCGCGAACGGGCCGGTCGGGCTTTTGCCCGGCGCCGGAGGCGCCGGTGGCGGCGCAATGCCGGCGAGGGCGGGACCGATGAACCAGGGGTTGCGGTCGAGGGTCTGCCAGCAGGCGAACGTGATCCGTCCGCCGGGCTCGAGTTGGGCGCGGATATTCGCGAACGCGGTGAGCGGCTCGTCGAAGAACATGACGCCGAACTGGCTCATGACGACGTCGAACGGGCCGCCGGCGACGCGGTCGTGTTGCATGTCGGCAACGCAGAACGACACGTTGTCGACCTGGGCGTCCGCCGCCCGACGTGCGGCTGCGTCGGTGAGCGGCACGGAGATGTCGGCGCCGATCGCGATGCCGGACGGGCTGACCGCCCGCGCGGCCGCGATGGTCGCCTTCCCGCCGCCGCAACCGACGTCGAGGACCCGTTCGCCGGACCGCAACGCGAGCGCGTCGAGGAGAAAAGGTGTGATCTCGTCGGTGAGCGGCTCCCGCTTGTGCCACGCCGAAACCCAGTCCTGGTTGTTCCAGCGTCGCCGTTCGGCTGGGTTGGTGTCCATCGTTGAGGTCCTGACGTTGACCGGACGACGACGAGTGCTGCGTCGCGGGTCGGCTGGCCGAGGCCATGGGAGCCTCGGGTCGGCACCTGTTCTACTCCAGGGGCGGGATCCAAGGTCCGTGCGCATCGAGGAGTGCGTCGACGAGCGCATGGATCTGGTCGAGGTCAAGTTCGGCCGCGGTGTGCGGGTCGAGCATCGCCGCGTGGTAGACGTGCTCACGGCGGCCGGTGAGCGCAGCTTCGACGGTGAGCTCGGCCACGTTGACGTTGGTTCGGATGAGCGCGCTGAGCTGGGGCGGCATCGCACCGATGTGGGTCGGCTGCACACCGGCGCCGTCCACGAGGCACGGCACCTCGACCGTGCAGCCCGCCGGAAGATCGTCGATCAGTCCGTCGTTCGGTACGTTGCCGTAGATCACACGTGGTTTGCCGGTCTCGACACTGCGGATGATCGTCGACGCGTACTCGAAGCTCCGCTGCACGTCCATCGTCTCGCCACGTTCGAGCTGGACCTGTTCGCGGTCCCATCGTGCGATCTGATCGACGCAGCGGCGCGGGTACTCGTCGAGCGGCACCCGGAATGTCTCGATGAGATCGGGACGATCACGTTTGATGAACCACGGCACGTATTCGGCGAAATGTTCGCTCGATTCGGTCACGAAATAGCCGAAGTGGCGCAGGAGTTCGTAGCGGACGCGGTTGGTTTCGGGCACTGCGCCCGAATCGGCCAGGGCACGCAAACGCGGGTAGAGGTCTTCGCCGTCGCGTTCGAAACGAAGGTAGAACGCCATGTGGTTGATACCGGCCGCGAGATAGTCGATCTCCTGATACGGGATCTGGAGGTCCTGCGACAGCTCGAACGCGGTGCCCTGCACGCTGTGACACAGACCGACAGTTCGGATGTTGGTCGCCCGCGAGATGGCACGGCAGTTGATCGCCATCGGATTCGAGTAGTTGCAGAACAACACGTCGGGACAGACGTCAGCCATGTCGGCACAGATCTCGAGGAGCACCGGAATGGTTCGCAGCCCGCGCATGATCCCGCCGATCCCGACCGTGTCGGCGATCGTCTGGCGCAGACCGAAACGCTTGGGAACCTCGAAGTCGGTGACGGTGCATGGTTCGTATCCGCCGACTTGGATCATGTTGATCGCGTAGTCGGCGCCGTCAAGCGCGGCCCGTCGATCGGTCGTGGTGCGGATCTTGGCCGGGGAACCGAGCGTGGCCGCGACGCGTCGTGCGACGAGCTCAGAGGTGTCGAGTCGTTCGGCATCGATGTCGAAGAGCGTGATCTCTGATTCGGTGAGCTCCTCGTATCCGAGGATGTCGCCGAGGAGATTGCGGGCGAAGACTGTGGAGCCCGCGCCGATCAGTGTGATCTTCGCCATCGCCGCATGCTACGAGCTGGTCAGGTGATCTTGTACACGTCGAACTCGAGGTGGGCGAACGTCCACGGCGTCGCCGGGCCGTGGCGCGTTTCGCCCAGCGTCGGAGATGTGTAGCGCACGATTCCGATGAAATGTGTGTGTTCGCCGTCCGCAAAGCGTGCCCGGCCCGGCACGTCGAGCACGACGAGGTAGCCCGATGCGACGTTGTGGTGTTGGAAGACCCGTCGCGCTTGGGTCGGGTTGTACACGACGTCGCGTCCCAATCCCGATGCGGGAATATCGAACACTTCGCGGCCGAAAGACTGTTCGAGCGGGAGCGCGAATGCCCGGTAGGTGTTGGGGTAGAACCATTGGTCGGGCCGTGTCTTGGCGCCCGAGTAGATGACCGGACCGACGCCGTCGGTACGTGTGATCCGATCGAGGCTCGCCAGCGCGGCGTACGAATGTCCGAAAAGTCGGTATCGGGTGGCGCGCCGGGTTTCGGAGATCTGCGGGACGAGCCCGATCAACACGATCGCGACGACCCCGGCGATCGCGACCCGCCCTGCGACCGATATCTGCGTGCGGGACGAGCGTAAGAGTCGGCTGGCCGCGTCGGCCACGACGTGCAGACCGATGGCGCCCAACACCAGTCCGGCGGGAAGCACTTCGCTGTACAGGTAACGATCGAAGTACAGGTAGTAGGTCTGGACCTTCGGTTCGGGGACGCGGCGCGCGAAGAGCACGAGATACGTGCCGATGAGCAACAAGATCAGCAGACTGCAGGTGGCGTCGAGATACTTTCCCGGCTGGTGCACCGTGGCTGCGACACCGATCACGAAGAGCACGAGCAGCAGCGGTCCCCATCGTGCCAGCGTGTTGCTCAGACCCGAGATCCGAAGGGATGCCAGCGCCGCGGCGGTGATCGCTCCGACCGCCGCGTACGCGCACCACCAAAAGACGCGGGGTCGGGTCACGACGTGCGGGCGCACGTACCGCGTGACTCCTTTGGTGGCGACGAGCACCGCGGCGATCGCGACTGCGCCCGCGATGACGAGGAACACCGAAGCCTCGATCAGATGTGCGTCGGCGGCGAGTCGGTACGAAGGGCCCGGAAGGAGGTGATGGAGCTGCGTCACGAAGTAGGCGTGGACGTAGTGCACGTCATACCCGTACGACGCGACCAGCGTGACCAGCGACACGACCGTGAACTGGCGTTGCACGGCAACGGTCGCGTTGTCGTCGACCGCGGCCGAGGCGAACAACACCACCACGATGATCGGCGCGAGGAGCATCGCCTCGCCGCGCACGAGGAGCAACGAACCGGCGACGACGCCGGCCATGACTGCGTACACCGCCGATGTGTGGGCACGGGCCCGGACGACGAGGTACACGAGCCCGAGGAGCAGCGGCGCGTAGAGCGACTCCGCGACGGGGAACAGCGAGAACCACACGGTCACCGGGTGGACGACGACGAGGAATCCGATTCCGACGAGCGCGACGACATGGAGCCGAAAGGCTCGGGCGAACGCGATGACACCGAGCAGGAGGGCCGCTCCGAGGGCGGGCAGTCCCGCGACCGTGTTGGCCCGGCCGAGCACAAGATTGGTTTCCCGAAGAAACAATGTGAAACCGTGCGGTTCGGTCCCAAAACGCGCGGTCCGCATCAGGATGTTTGCCGAGTTGACGTAGCCGCCCATGTCGCCGGTCTGGAAGATGAAGTACGAAGGCGCCCGGCGGATCCACACCGCGGCGACGACGAGCACGATCGTGATCAGTCCGAACAGCGCAGGTTCCGCCTCCCGCAAACGCGACAGGTCAACGGCAGCCCGCTCGCCGCGCCGGCCGCGGCGGCGCAACACGAACGCCGATCCGAGCGTGACGACGGCCGTGAACACGAACGCAGTGATCGGCGAGTAGTAGCCGGCGTGGAGGAGCACCACCGCAACGAACAACTCGACGACCAGCCCGATCACGACCGACTCGAACGCGAGCCCGACCCATTCGGGTTGCGTGCCCGGGATGCTCAGCGCGATCGGCGATCCGATCAAGATGAGCGCGCCGAGGACGATGAGCGCCGCCGCCGCCCCGCTCATCGCTTCGGGCGCGTCGCCTGCTAGCCGAGCTCGCGGCCGAGGATAGAGACGAAGGAGACCATCTCGCCGGGATATCCGCCGAGGTTGTGCGTCAGCGCGAGCGGGCGGTCGTTGCCGATCCGTCGTTCTTCGGGCGCTTCACCGCGCAGCTGAAGCCAGGCTTCGAACATCATGCGCAACCCCGACGCACCGACCGGATGGCCGAAGCTCTTCAAGCCTCCATCAGGATTGACCGGCATGTCGCCTTTGAGGTCGAACGTGCCTGCGAGCACCTCTTTCCACGCTGAGCCCCGCTCGGCGAACTGCAGGTCCTCGTAGATGAGGAGCTCGGCCGGGGTGAAGCAGTCATGTACCTCAGCCATCGCGATTTCTTCGCGGGGATTCGTCACTCCAGCCTGCGCGTACGCGTCGCGTCCGGTCGCCGCGATCTCCGGGAAGGTCGTGTAGTCGTATGCGGGATCGGCGTTCCCCGAACAGTTGCCGGCCACCAGTGACAACGCCTTGATGTAGATCGGCTTGTCGGTGTACTTGTGAGCATCTTCGGCCCGCACGATGATCGCCGCCGCCGACCCGTCGGCGACACCCGAGCAGTCGTACACGCCGAGACCGCCGGCCATGAGCGGCGCGTTGCAGATCGTTTCCATCGAGACTTCTTTTTTGAACTGCGCGCGGGAATTCCGCGCACCGTTGTAGTGGTTCTTCCAGGCGATGCGTGCGAGCACTTCACGCATCTGCTCGTCGTCGACGCCGTATTTCTTGCCGTAGCCGGGCGCGCACATCGCGAACATCGCCGCTGCGGTGAGGGTGCGGCCGGTACCGTCCGTTGGGGTCTTGGCTGCGCCGACGAGACCCTGGTAGCCGCTGTCCTTGACTTTCTCGACGCCGATCGCCATCGCGCTGTCGTAGGCGCCGCTCGCAACTGCGTACGCCGCGTTGCGGATCGCTTCCGACGCCGTCGCGCAGAAGTTCTCGACGTGGGTGACCGGCTTGTCGTGCAGTTGGAGCGGACGGGCGAGCGCCATCCCGCTCATGCCCGACATCGCGGTGCCCAGCCAATACGCGTCGACATCGTCTTTGTTCGTACCGGCCGACGCGAACGTCTCTTCGGCCGCGTCGATCAGCAGGTCGTCGGTGCCTTTGTTCCAATGTTCGCCGAACGGCGTGCATCCCATCCCGACGATGGCGACGCGGTCTTTGATCCCATGCGAACTCATACGTGATTCTCCCTGACTCAGCTGCGTACGGGACGCGCTTTCCAGAAGTAGTTGTGAATGTCGTCGGCGGTGAACAGCTTGCGGAACGTCATCTCGACACGGTCGCCGATCTTCAGTTCGTCGACGTCGACATCGACGAGTTCGACGGGATGGCGGCCGCCACCGTCGAAATCGACGACCGCGAAGGTGATCGGCGGGCTCAACGAGAACGCGATCCGGTCGATGGTGAACAGCGCGATCGTGCCTTCGACCTCCGACATCGGCGCTTTGGCCATGTCGTCGACGGCGTCACCGACGCGTGAGACACGTGCCGGTGGGAGATGCAGCTCGCCGCTTTCGAGGTCGCGGGAGCCGACGAACGCGTATTTCCATTCCTCGCTCCGGCCTGAGACCGACGCCGAGATCCGCTCCGGTTCGGGTCGCCGCGGTGGTTCCAACGTCACGTTGGCGCGCCACGAAAGGAACTTGCCGTACGAGAGCGTGCCGCTGTTGGCGATCTGCGTCGCGACCGATCGAGTCGGCCGGTACGACGACACGGCTGCGGTGGTGCGGAACAGGAGCACGTCGACTCCGTCGGCGAGGACGACGAGCGCGACGACCTGGCCGGCGTCGGCGGACTCGAGAGCGTTGGTGAGTGCCAGCGCGGGATGTGCGGTGCCGGTATTGCCGACCGTCGCGCCAAGGTCGTCGGCGGTCGCGGCCTTCGACGCACCGAGGCGCACCCCGATCGCGCGTACCGCTCGTGCGTGCATCCCGGTGACGATCAAACGATCGATCTGATCGGGCGAAAGCTCGGCCGCTTTCAGCGCGGCGTTCCATGCCTGCTCGGCGAGCGGCGCGTACTTCACTTCCCCGAAACGCTCTTCCCAGACGCGCGAACGATGCGAGCCTGGTGCGCGCCAACGTTCGATGAACTCCTCGGTCGCGCTCGCGCCGGCGAGATATTCGGCGACGATCGGGCCGTCGGCGTCGGATCCGACGATCACCGCGGCGGCGCCGTCACCACCCTGGGACTCGTCCGTGCTGGTCGGCAACCCCTCACGCAGGTCGGAGGCGATCACCATCACGCAGCCGTTCCCGTCGAGTGCGGTGCGTAACGCGCCGATGCCGGATCGCAGCGCCCCGCCGAAATCGAGCGCTCCCACCTGGGTGTCGAGCCGGAGCGCGGCGTGGATCGCCGACGCGTTGTTCTTGTCGAGGTAGGCCGGATTCGCTGTCGAGAACCACAATGCGTCGAAATTCGTGTTCGGCGGGGCCGAACGGCGAGCCAGACGAGCTGCCTCGACGGCCATGGTGGTCGTGTCCTCGTCGTAGGAGGCAACCGACCGGGTTCCTTTGCCGCCCCCCGAGCCGAACGTCTTGGTGATGTCGGCGCGCTCGAGCCGGCGGAACGGGACGTAGCCCGCCGCGCTGATGATTCCCCTCATGGTCGCGAGTCTAGGTGGGCGTACCGGGCACGGGCCGAGCGGCAGGTCGGTCTGGGATCCGGCCGTACAGTGTCGCCGTGCAGTTGGGAGACGTGGCGAACTTCGCAGCGCAAGGCTTCGGGAAACCGCTCGCCGGTGTGCGCGTCCTGGCGGCCGAACAGATGCAGGCGTTGCCGTACGCCACCCAGATGCTGGCGCGCCTGGGTGCGGACGTCGTCAAAGTCGAACATCCCATCCACGGCGAGTCGGGTCGGGCGTCGTCGCCGGCAATGCTCGACCCGCAGGGCCGCAAGGTCGGCGCGACATTCCTGCGCAACAATTTCGGCAAGCGCAGCGTCGGAGTCGATCTCAAAACGTTGGAAGGCCGCGAGCTGTTCCTCGCGCTCGTTCCCCACTTCGATGTGATCGCCGAGAACTTCAAGCCGGGAACGATGGACCGCATGGGCCTCGGATACGTCGACATCGCGGCCCGTGATCCCCGCGCGGTCTATGTGTCGATTTCAGGGTTCGGCAACACCGTCGACACCCCATATCGGGACTGGCCGGCGTATGCGTCGATCGTCGAGGCGATGTCAGGCATCTACGACTATCGCCATCCCGGTGAACCGCCGGTCACCATTCCGGTCGGCGCGCTCGGCGACATCAGCTCCGGCCTGTTCGGTGTCATCGGCATCCTCGCCGCGCTCCGCCACCGCGACCGAACCGGCGAAGGCCAGTACGTCGACATCGCGATGTTCGACGCGATCGTGGCGATGACCGACATCGTGATGAACTTCTGGTCGTTGGGAGTTCGGCCCGAGCCCGACAAGGCACTCGAAGTGATTTGCGAGGGCTTCCGTGCCCGAGACGGCTATGTCGTCGTGCAGGTCGTGCGCGAGCATCAGTTCTTCAAGCTTGCTGAGCTCGTCGGACACCCTGAATGGATCGACGATCCCCGCTTCGCGACCCGCGCCGGTTGGGGACCTGCGCTCGAAACGGAGATCAGGCCTGCGGTCGACGCCTGGGCGGCGACGCGTACGAAACTTGCCGCCGCGCAGGAGCTGACCGAGGCCGGCATCGTCGCCGGTCCCAGCAACCGAGCTGACGACGTGATCACCGACCCCCATCTCCGCGCGCGGCGCATGATCGTGGAAATGCCACGCACCGACGGCGTCGCCGAGCCTGTCTTGGTGCCCGGCAATCCGGTGAAACTGTCGAAGATGACCGAAGGCCCCGAAACCCGCGTCCCGTGGGTCGGAGAACACACGGCCGAGATACTTGAAACCGAGCTCGGGCTCTCCGCGCAAGACATCGCGGGCCTGCGCGCCCGAGGTGTCGTCTCGTAACCAGCCCCGCCCAGCCCCGGCCGGGCCGGGCGGCGAGCTGGGCGCGTGAACCCCGGTCAGCGCGGTCGTTGTTGGACCCAACGGCGGCCGTTCCAGGTCGCATGCCAGTCGGTCCAGTTCGTTCCGTCCCAGTAGCGCAGGGTGCGCTGATCGGCGTGATACCAGCCGGGCGGATGGCCGGTCGGATCGGTCGCGTCGGCGGGGACAGCCGTCGTCGTCGCGGTCGCGGCGAGCGCCGACACGCCGGCCGCCGATCCGGGAGTCATGCGCCGCGAAGTCGAAGCCGTCAGCTTGGCGAGGTCGACCGGCACGCCGGTACTGGTCTCGTCGACCGGTCCGCGTCCGTCCGGGTCGAGACCTTCAAGCTTACGCAGGATCGCGATGCGGTCGGCGAGCGGGGGATGGGTGTCGAACAGCCGGTTCGTCTTGGCGTGCCGGGCGTTGCCCTCCTGGTGCAGCGGCGCGACCAGCCAGAGATGCGCCGTCGCCCGCGAAACATGGTGCAGAACCGTGTGATCGGCCTCGAGCTTCTCCAACGCTCGTCGCAAACCGTCGGGACTGACGATCGCCGCCGCGCTCGTGTCGGCGAGCTCTTCTCGGTGACGTGAGATCGCCAACGAAAGGAGCCGAGCGCCGAACGCCAACACGCCGGCGACGGCCGCGACCGCGAACAGTAAGAGCGCACCGTCATTGTTGCCCCGCCGGTCACCAAAGTCGGAGAAGAATCCCGCCCGCGCCGAGATGTCGGCCACCACGACGAGGAGCCCAACCGTCGTCACCGCCAGAGTCGTCACCTGCACGTCACGATTGCGAACGTGCGAAAGTTCGTGTGCGAGGACGCCCTCGAGTTCGCGGCGCGACATGAGGTTGAGGATGCCGCTCGTGACCGCGACACCAGAACGTTCGGGGGAGCGTCCGAACGCGAAGGCATTGGGTGCCGGGTCGTCGACGATGTAGACCTTCGGCTTCGGGAGCCCGGTCGCGATGCAGAGCCCTTCGACCACATTGTGAAGTACGGGCGCCTGTTCCGGCGTCACCTCGACCGCTTTGGTGAGCGCGATCGTGGCGCGCACCGCGAACAGCCATGCGATCAGGTCGATCGCGATTGCCGCGGCCGCGCCGATGAGGATGCCTGCCGCGGCCGAACGGGTGACGAGGAAGCCGATCCCGGCTCCGAGCAATCCGACCAGCACGAACTCG
>JBKQIY010000251.1:0-161153 GCA_052148155.1 Acidimicrobiia bacterium
GCCTGTTCGCAGGTCGCTCGCCACGAACGGCGGCGGCGCGATCCCGAACAAGCGTCGGGCGGAACGGCTCGGCGCGCGCCAGCCCAGAACGATAAGAATGCCGGGGTGACGAACACTCAAGCCTGGGACCGGCTGGCATCTCGCCGCGGTGAGGCGACGGCTGCAGACGCGGTGCAGTTCGGAGCCGATCTGCCGACCGAAGCCGACCTTCGGGTCTGCGGTGACCTCAAGGGGCGCCGTGTGCTCGACATCGGATGCGGCGCCGGTGAGAACGCCGTGGCGATGGCTCGCCAGGGCGCCCACGTGATCGCGATCGACGTTTCCTCGGCGCAGCTGGCGCTCGGACGCCGCCTGGCCGAGGCCGCCGAGGTACGGGTGGAATGGCATGAGGGCGACGCCGCAGATCTCGCGTTCTTGCGGGCCGACTCGATCGACCTCGCGTTGGCAACCGGCGTCGTGCACGAGATCGAAGATCTCGACCGTCTCTTGCGCCAAGTTCACCGGGTGCTGCGCGCCGGAGCGCCGTTCGTGTTCTCCCACGACCATCCGATGCGGCTCGCGGTCGGACGTGACGACAACGAGCCCGGCGGACTCCCACTCGGTTTCCTCGAAGTCCGTCGCTCCTACTTCGACGAGTCGCCGATCGTCACCACCCGAGACCACGAGCCGCTCCAGGTGTGGCCCCGTTCGATCGCCGACGTGTTCTCGGCGCTGCACCGAGCCGGTTACCGCGTCGACGTCCTGGCCGAACCAGAAATGTTGCGCTCGTCGGACCCGGGGCCGGCGACACCGACGGCGGTGCTGTGGCGGGCCCGCAAAGAAGGCGTGTAGTCAGCTTCGATCGCGTGCCCATACCCGGAGCCGCTCGGCAGCTTCGGTCTGGGAGATCTCGCCCTCCTCGAGGCGGATATCCAAGAGGTAATGGAGCGCGTCGCCGACAACGGGGCCGGGCCCGACGCCGAGAACCTCCATCACCGCGTTGCCGTCGAGCGCCGGCCGCATCTTGGCGAGCTCCTCGACCGCTCGGAGCTGCGCGATCCGTTCCTCGAGCTCATCGATCCGGCGTGACAGCGCCGCCGCCTTCTTCGCATTGCGGGTCGTGCAGTCGGAGCGGGTCAGCTCGTTGAGATCCTCGAGCAGCGGTCCGGCGTCCCGCACATAGCGGCGCACCGCACTGTCAGTCCAGCCCATCCGGTACGTATGGAAGCGCAGGTGCAACTCGACGAGGGCGGCAACGTCGTCGATCACATCGTTCGGGTACCGCAACGCGGTCAACCGCGCTCGCGCCATGCGCGCCCCGACGACGTCGTGGTAGTGGAACGTCACACCCTGGGGTCCGTAGCCACGCGTCGCGGGTTTGCCGACGTCGTGCAGCAGCGCTGCGAGTCGGAGCTTCAGCCGCGGCGACGTCTTCGCCACGACGGCGATCGTGTGGGCGAGCACATCCTTATGGCGGTGGATGGGATCTTGTTCGAGTTCCATCGCGTTCAGCTCAGGCAAGAACTCGGCGGCCAGCTTCGTACGCGCGATCAGCCACAGCCCTGCGGACGGATCGTCGGCGAGCAGGAGCTTCGACAGTTCGTCCCGTATCCGCTCCGCGCTGATGATGCGCAGACGTTCACGCATCTGCTCCACCGCGTGCAACAGATCGGCGTCGGGCTCAAAACCGAGCGTCGCGACGAACCGCGCCGCGCGCAACATCCGCAACGGGTCGTCACCGAACGACACTTCGGGCGACAGCGGTGTCCGCAGCCGTCGGGACGCGAGATCGGCCAGTCCGTCGTGAGGGTCGAGGAGTTCAGGTTCGTCCAACGCGATCGCGATGGCATTGATCGTAAAGTCGCGTCGCGACAAGTCGGTCGTCACATTGTCGGAGAACGTGACCTGCGGATTGCGGCTGTCGTCTCGGTACACTTCGGCGCGGAAGGTCGTGATCTCGAAACGATCGCCGTCCTTGTCGGCGCCGACGGTCCCGAACTGTTCGCCTTGCAGCCAGACCGCATCGGCCCAGCCTTTCAGCACACGTTCGATCACGTCGGGTCGGGCGTCGGTCGCGAGGTCGATGTCGGAGCCGGGACGGGAGCGGTCGAGGAACGCGTCGCGCACGCTGCCGCCGACCAGAAAGGCGCGGTGGCCCGCCTCGCCGAGACGCCGCGACAATTGTTGCGAGGTCGAGGCCGGCTCGAAGAACCGCGCCAGACGCGGGGGGACAGCAGTCACAGGCGTGCATTCTGACGGCTCGCGGCCGCCCGAGGCGTGTTGTTCCCGAAAGGGTTAGCTGGCGGTCGCCTGCTCCGACGCCCGCTGCATCGTGAACTGCTCGATCATCAACCGAAGATCGTGCGGACTCGTCGACGCCGCGAGCGCCTCCCGCAGATCGATCAGCCCCTCGCTGTAGATGCTCAGGAGGCTCTGGTCGAAGGTCTGCATGCCGTAGTACTCGCCCTCGGCGATGATCTGTTCGATTTCGTGCGTCTCGTCCGCGTTCACGATCTTGTCGAAGATCCGGCCGGTCGCGACGAGGATCTCGACCGCGGGGATACGTCCACCGTTGCGACGCTCGACGAGCCGCTGGCTGACGATCCCGCGCAGCGAGCCGGCGAGCGACATACGCACCTGCCGTTGTTCGTGCGGCGCGAAGAAGTCGATGATCCGGTTGATCGAGTCTGTCGCGCTGATGGTGTGGAGCGTCGAGAACACCAGATGGCCGGTTTCCGCGGCAGTCAGCGCGGTTTTGACCGTCTCGATGTCTCGCATCTCACCCACCAGGATGACATCTGGATCCTGGCGTAGGACCCGCTTCAGCGCTGCGTGGAAGTCCTTGGTGTCGGTTCCGACTTCGCGCTGGTTGACGATCGACGCTTTGTCGTGGTGCAGGATTTCGATCGGATCCTCGATCGTCACGATGTGTTTGTGTTGGGTCTCGTTGATGTAGTCGATCATCGAGCCGAGCGTGGTGGTCTTGCCAGAACCGGTCGGTCCGGTGACGAGCACCAGTCCCCGTTCGTGCTCGGCGAGCTTTCGGGTCACCGGAGGTAACCCCAACGCCTCAAATGTTGGGGTGTCGCTTTGCACGCGACGAAGCACCAGACCGACCGAACCGCGCTGGCGCATCGCGTTGACGCGGAAACGACCGAGGCCCGAGACCGAATAGGCAAAGTCGGCGTCGCTCGTCGCGATGAATTCCTCGGCGCGCTGTTTCGGCATGATCGCGAACGCGATGCGCTCGGTCTCGACCGGCGAAACCGACGCATGGTCGATCCGTTCGAGGCGGCCGTCGATACGGATGTACGGCGGCGACCCAACCTTGATGTGGACGTCGGATGCGCCGCGCTCAACCGCGTAGGCGAGCAGTTGGTCGAGATCCAACACGCGGGCGAACCTCCAGAGGCTGTCTGAGTTGACCGTGGTTAGGATCGGCACGGATTCGCCCGCTCTCAAGCCCTCGGTCCGGTTCGCAGGGAATTCTCCCGCGGGGCACGTCGCCAAACCCGGGCGTGCCCGGCGTGAACCGGGAAGCCGCCCGGGCAGGGCGTACGCTCGGCCGCGGTGAAGACGCAGTCGATCCGCTTCCGCGGCGGGGTTGCCCGGGTGGCGGCATGGCATGGTCGGCCCGATATCGCGTCGGTCGCGCTCGAATGCCGCGGCGCACCGTCTGTCGCCGCGGTCGAGGTGCTGCTCGACGAGCTCCGCGCCGGCGGCTACCGGGAGGTCATCACGAACGCGCTCGCCCCCGGCCCGAGCCTTCCGCTCGTTGACTGCGGGTTCGAGATTCGCGGTCGGCTCCACCTGCTTGCGTACGACTTCACCACGCTCGGGCCGGCCGGACCGACCGGATCCCCACGACGCACCCGACGATCGACTGCCGCCGACCGGACGGCGCTGTTGGCGGTCGATGCCGCCGCGTTCGAGGAGTTCTGGCGTCTCGACGACCTCGGACTGGCCCAGGCAGCCCGCGCGACGCCGCGTTCGCATCTGCGGGTCAACCGGGGTGTCCCGATCGGCGGCTACGGCCTGTTCGGCCGGGCCGACCGCACCGGATACGTACAACGGCTCGCGATCCATCCCGCGGCGCAGGGCGAGGGCCTCGGCCGAGCGTTGCTCGTCGACGGGTTGCGCTGGATGCGCGTTCGCGGGGCGCGTCAGGCGTTCGTCAACACGCAGGCCGACAACGACCGCGCGCTGCGTCTGTACGAACGGGCCGGTTTCCAACGGCTGCCGGTGGGTCTGTGCGTGCTCGGACGGAAACTGTGAGCCGGCTGGCTCGTCGTGTCGTTCCCGCCGGCGCCGCGCTGTTCGTCGTTGCGCTCGTCGCAGCCGTGTCGCTGTCGGGCACCGCCGCGACCGCCGCGTCCACGAAGCCGCCGCATACCACCACCCCGACGACGACGCACACACCGACGACGGTCCCGCAGACGACGACGCCGGCCAGTGTGCCCGCCAGCACCGTCCCGCAGACGACGACGCCGGCCAGCGTGCCCAGATCGCGGCCGTCGCGCTCGACGACCACGACCACAGTTCCCGCGCCGGCCGCCAAGCTCGCCGCGCCCGGCGTCAGCCTCGTCTACCAACCGCCGTGGGTTCAGGCAGGTAACGGCGCCGAGCTGCTCGGCTTGCAGCTCGACGAACCCGCGGTCGCGTCCGAGCCGAATGCCGAGGTCGAACTGACCTTCCACGACTCGGTGAGCTCCCGTACTGGGTTCGAGAGCGCGGTGAGCGCCACCCCGTCCCTCGGAGCGCCGGTCGATCATCTGTACTTCCCGTTCTCGTCGCTGCAGTTGAACGCGAAGCACCAGTTCGCCGTCGCGTTTGGCCTCAGCGGTTCCTCGCAGCCCAACACCGTCGGTATCGACCTTCCCGGCGTCTATCCCGTCGAGGTCGGCTTGTACGGCACGAAGGTGGAGCACAGCGCCTTCGTCACCTGGATGGTCGTCATCGATCCCGCGGCAGAAAAGTCGTACCAACCGTTGCGCGTCTCGTGGATCTGGCAGCTGCAGCCCGACCCGTTCGAACCTCCGACGGGCGCCGACACCTCGACGCTCGCAGCCATGCGTCCGGGCGGTCGGCTCGACGACATCGCGAAAATGCTCAGCCTCGCGGGTTCGTTCCCACTGACGCTCGGCATCGGACCCGAGATGCTGGCGACCTGGAACCGCGAAGCCACGACGCATCACGCACTGGCGTCAGGTCTCAAACAGGTCCGAGACGCCGCGGCCCGCGCGTCGAACCAGCTCCTGCCGGAGCCGTACGTGCCAATCCAGGGGCCGACCATCGAAGCGGAGGGTCTCGGCTCGCAGCTTGGGCAGGAGTACGTGGCGGGGTCGACCCTCCTCGCGGACCTGACCGGCCGGTACCCGGACACGAACACCGCGTTCGTCGACCCGGTCGACACGCCGACCCTCGATCAACTCACGCAGACGCTCATCGACCATTTCGTTGTCCGCGACGCTGCGCTGAGATTGATCAACGAGACGCGTACTCCCGCACAACCTTTCGACCTGACCACGAGCGACGGCACGCTGGTGCCCGCAGCCGCGTCCGACAGCGGACTCGAAGGGCTGTTCGACAGTCCCGGCCCACCCGCGCTGCGCGAACAACGAGTGCTCGCCGGCCTGGCCGAGATCGCCAACGAGGCTCCGTCGCAGACGCGCGGGGTCATCCTGGCGATGCCAGACGACTGGTCGCCCGACGCCACCGTGTCGCTCCTGGTGCACGACCTCGTCCACGACCCGCTCGTCGAACCGGCCACGCTCGACACGCTGTTCTCACAGGTCGCGCCGGCCACCGCGAACGGCGTGGCCCTGCAACGCCAACTTCTACCGAATCGTGGGCAGCTGCCCCATCCGCTCGGCGCATCCGAATACGCCACTGCGGTACACGACCTTGCCGCCTACCAGGCGATGGTCGGACCCACCGATCCGTCGATCGCGGCGGGCCAACACGCGCTCTTGCTCGCACTGTCGACCGCGAACAGCGGACCGCAAGCGCAGGCGTACCTGAACACGATCACCGCGAACCTGCAAACACTGACCGACGGCCTCACCACCACCGCAAAAACACTGACGCTCACTGCCCGCCGCGCCTACTTGCCGCTGAGCTTCCAGAACAACACCAGCCACGCCGGTATCCACGTCCTCGTCCACCTCGACAGCCCGAAATTGATCTTCCCGAAAGGTCCGGATTTCCCGCTGACGCTGCCGCGCGGCCACAGCTCAGCCAAACAGAACGAGTTTCCCGTGGAGGCCCGCGCGTCGGGGACGTTCGTGATGACGATCACGCTCGAATCGCCCGACGGTTCAGTCAAGCTCGGAACGACCAGTGTGACGATCCGGTCGACGGTGTTCAGCGGCATCGGCATCGCGCTCACCCTCGGCGCGCTGTTGTTCCTGGCCGGTTGGTGGGGCAACCACTTCGTGCGCACGCGTCGGGCGCGCCGCCGCGCGCGCGCGACGTGACCGTCGGGGCTGACGCCGAACGAGAACGGATTGTCCGGTCCAGCGCTTCGGTCGCGACGGGCACGCTCCTGTCACGGCTGACCGGCCTCCTACGCGTCGCGGTGCTCGCCTACGCGGTCGGACGCGCCAGCTTGGCCGACACCTACAACCTCGCGAACTCGACTCCGAACATCGTGTACGAGCTGATCCTGGGCGGCGTGCTGTCGGCCACGCTCGTGCCCCTGTTCGTCCAGCAGATCGAAAACCACGACGACGACGCCACTTCTGCGTTGTTCACCATCGCGATGTCCGTCCTCACCGTGCTGACCGCGATCGCGATGCTGTTCGCCCCCCTCATCGCCCGTCTCTACGCTGTCGACACCACCGGCTCCGAACGCGCCGCGCAGCTGCACGTGATGACAATTTTCACGCTGTGGTTCTTGCCGCAAATGTTGTTCTACGGCCTCACCGCGCTCGCAACCGCACTCCTGAACGCCCACCGCAGGTTCGTCGCCGCGGCGTTTGCGCCGGTCGTCAACAACCTGTTGGTGATCGGCGTGCTCATCGCATTCGCGCAGAGCACCGCCGGTGACCGCGCCCAATGGATCGACGTGCGCAGACTCAGCCACGATCCGGGCAAACTCATGTTGCTCGGCGCGGGCACGACGGCCGGAATTGCGGCGATGGCCCTGGTGCTGCTCCCGGCGCTTCGCCACGCCCACACCCACTTGCATCTGTCGTTCAACTGGCGACATCCGGCGGTGCGCAAGATGCTCCGCTTGTCAGGATGGACGATCGGCTACGTCGTCACGAATCAGATCGCGTTGCTGTTCGTGCTCGTGTTGGCGAAGAGCGGCGCGACCGGCAACGTCTCGGCCTACCTGTACGCCTACGCGTTCTTCCAAGTGCCGCACGGACTGCTTGCGGTGTCCATCATGACCACGATGATGCCGGAGCTGTCCCGAAGTGCGTCTCGGGGCAATTTCGCGGCGTTGGCGCACCGATTCCGGGTCGGTTTGCGTTATCTGGTCCTGCTCATGGTCCCGGCCGCGCTGTTGTTCATCACGCTCGCGCAACCCATGCTCGGCGTGTTGGTACGCGGCGGATTCCGGCCCCACGACGCCGCGGTGACGGCCGAGACGCTGCAAGCACTTTCGATCGGACTGGTCCCATTCTCGGTGTACCTGTACACCCTGCGCGGCTTCTATGCGCTGTCCGACACGTTCACTCCGTTTTGGATCAACGCGATCGAAAACGGGGTCAACGTGGTGCTCGCCATCGTGTTGTTCCCGTCTTTGGGCGTGCAAGGACTCGCGTTGGCATGGAGTGGCGCGTACGCGGTCGCGGCCGTGATCGCGGTCGTGGTCCTCCGTCGCCGTGTGCCCCACCCGGTCGACCGGGCGGTCGGCATGTCGGCGCTGCGCGCCGTGGTCGGCACCGCCGTGCTCGCGATCGTTGCCGCATCGCTCGCAGCCGCGATCGGCCATTCGACCGCGAACACGGCACTCGTCGCAACGGTCGCGGCGGGACTGGCTGGAGGCGGCGCCTACCTCGTCGCGCTGGTGGCGATGCGGACGCCGGAACTCGGATCTCTCGTCGCGGTACTCCGGCGACGGGCACCCGCCGCCGATATCTGACCACGGACACGCCCCGATCGACCGCGGAAATGTAACCATGGGCCGTACGCGAAGATCGGAACTTTCCCGGACCCGAGGAGGAGCCATGGCCGTTGGAGTCGTGACCGACAGTGCCTGTGACCTTCCGCCCGAGATGTGCGAACAGCTCGGTATCGAGGTCGTCCCGCTCACCATCCGTTTCGGCGACCGCGAATACGTCGACCGCAAGGAACTGACGAGCGAAGAGTTCTGGCGTCAGCTCGAGGCGTCGCCCGTTCTGCCCGAAACCGCGGCACCGTCGGTCGGCGCGTTCGAGGAGACGTTCCGCGGTCTTCACGACCGCGGCGCCGACGGCATCGTCTGCGTGAACCTGTCAGCCCATCTTTCAGCGACGATGCAGTCCGCGCAGGTGGCCGCCAAAGCGCTCGACGGTCTGTGCCCGATCGAGATCATCGACTCCGCGTCCGCGTCGATGGGCATCGGCATCCTTGCGCTGCTCGCGGCTCGGCGCGCGTCCGAAGGTGCCGACGTCGCGACGATCGCGCGCGAGGTCACCCAGCGCCGCGACCACCAGAAGCTCTTCGCGGCGCTTGACACCCTCGAATACCTCCGCAAAGGCGGCCGCATCGGCGGCGCCCAGGCGATGCTCGGGTCGATGTTGTCGATCAAGCCGATCATCGCCGTCGAACACGGCGCGGTCGAACAGGCAGGCAAGGTCCGCACCCGTTCCAAAGCTTTGCGGTTCATGCTCGAGCGGGTCCCGCAAGGAAACGTCGAGTCGATCTGCGTGATGCATTCGGGCGCCAACGACCTCGAGCAGTTCCTCGACTCGGTACGCGTCACAGTTCCGGGCGCCGAGATCGTCGTCGGCCACATCGGCCCCGTCGTCGGTGTCCACGTCGGGCCACGTGCGGTCGGACTGACCTGGATCGAGCGCGCCCGGTGATCGCCAGGCCGTGACCTCTCGGCTGCGATCTCCGGCCCTTCATCACGTACCGACAGGCCCCAACCTCCGGGCCGGCGCGCGGCGCCTCGTTGGTTAGCGTTGGCCGAAGTGAACGTCGACGATCGCGACGAGGAGCTCGCCGCGGCCGCCGCGAAAGGCGATCGCGCCGCGCTCGACGCACTGCTGCGCCGACATGCGGGGATGATCCACGCGGTGTGTCGCCGCGTCCTGGCAAACCCCGACGACGCGCTCGACGCTTCGCAAGACGCGTTGCTGGCGATCGCGCGCCGCATCGACACGTTCGACGGACGATCGAAGTTCACGACATGGTGTTATCGGGTCGCGACCAACGCCGCGCTCGACGAAGTCCGGCGCGGCGCGCGGCGGCCGGTGCCGGCGCAGACCGTGCCCGAGCCCCGCGAACACGCACCAGCAGTCGACGACGCCACCGCCGAACGGCTCGACGTCGACGCCGCGCTCGCACGCCTGTCGCCCAGCCATCGCGCCGCGGTCGCGCTGCGGGATCTCGTCGGGCTTGACTACGCGGAGATCGCGACCGTGCTCGACATCCCGCCCGGAACTGTGCGGTCACGTATCGCCCGCGGTCGCGCCGCGCTCGCCGACCACATTGGGTCGCCCCGCGCGGACCACAAAATCGGAAGGAACCAGACGCCCCCCTCGGAGCATCCAACCTCACGAACATCATGAGCGCCCCCGAACCGCCGCTGAACCCCGAAACCCTCGACGAATTGTTGAGTGCCGACATCGACGGCGAGTTCGAACGCGCCGCCGCCGATCTCGGTTTCACGGTCGACGAGGCCCGGGCCGCGATGAACGCGACCGCCGGCACGGCGCGACGTCGGACCCAACTCGGCGCGGCCGCCGACCGGCTCGCCACGCCGATTGTGTTGCCCGCGGCTGTCGAACAGGCGCTCGTGTCGGCCGCGCTCCGCGGACCGGTCGACGAGCTCCGAGCGGTTCGGCAGCGCCGAACGCGGTCCTGGCGGGTGCTCGTCGCCGCCGGATCGGCCGCGGCGGTGATCGCCGCCGTCGTCGTCTTCGCCGCGACCAACGACCATGGTGGTGTAGCGAAGTCGGCCTCGGCCGTTTCGCCCGCGGCCCATCCGCGCCTACCGCTGGTCGGCCCTCCCCTCCAATCCGAACAGGCCGTCGAGTTCGGCGACGTCTCCGGACCGGCGACGCTGCGCGCAGACGTGGAACTGCGCCTGCGCGAAGCGGTGCCGAACCCGGCCGCGACGTCGTCGGTCGCGGCCGGTCCGACGCCCGCCAACGGCGGGGCGCACATCGTGGCCGAACTCGGCGCCGAGGGCGCGACGGGGACACGGGGCCTGGTCGGACCGGCGGGTCCGCAAGGTCCGCAGGGACTGCAAGGTCCGTCGGGGCTGGCGGGTCCGCAGGGACTGCAAGGCGATGAGGGGATCCAGGGTCCGATCGGTCCAACTGGTCCGAGCGGCGCGCAAGGTGTCACCGGGGCGATCGGCGCATCTGTGACCGGAGCGGAAGGCGGTACGGGAGCTGCGGGGCCGCAGTTCGCTCCGGTCTCGACCCTCGCCAACGCACCCTCCGACCAGGCTGCCGGCGGGTCGTTCGCCGCAAACTCGACGGTTGGCGCGAACCGTGAACGGGTCTGTGTCGCGACAATCGAACGGGCCGCCCACCTGGGGTCAGCGCCGGTACTGTCCGGTATCGGAACGTACGCGCGTCGGCCGGCCGTGATCGTGGTGTTCTCCCGGGATGACGGGTACGTCGTGTACGTGTTGGCCGCGACCGACTGCATCGCCGTCGCGCAACAGACCTTGCCCTGAGTTTGAAGTTGGTCACATCTGGCGGGCGGCGCTGGCGCGGGTCCGGCCATGTACGCTGCCCCGCCAAGACCCCGCCAGGACGAGGACATGAGCGACTGGACCACCGACGCCGCGAACGCGATCGACAACGCGGTCGGGCTCGCCCGTGAACGCACCGTCGAACCGGTGCAGAAAGTTGTCCGGTTAGTCACCTACGGCTTGCTCGCGGCGCTGATTCTCGTCCCGGCCGTCGTGTTGACGATCATTGGTGCATTTCGGGTCCTCGAGATCGCGGCTCAAGGCCGCGATTGGATTCCGTGGGTTGGAATTGGCGGAATCTTCGTGATCGCCGGATGGTTCTGCTGGACCAGACGAAACCCCTGAGCGGGGTTCGTCCCGAACATCTGGCGTACGCGCCGACGAGGCCCAATGGACACGCGGGAAGTCATCATCATCGGATCGGGACCGGCCGGTCTTACCGCGGCGATCTACAGCGCGCGCGCGAACCTGCACCCACTGGTGATCGAAGGGATCGGCGCGGGCGGTCAGCTCATGCTCACAACCGACGTCGAGAACTTCCCAGGTTTTCCCGCCGGCATTCTCGGTCCGGAACTGATGGCCCAGTTCCGCGAGCAGGCCGTCCGTTTCGGGGCGGAGTTCGTAACCGCGGATGCCAGTCGCGTCGACCTCGCGTCGGATCCGAAGCGGGTCTGGGTCGGCAACGAGGAGTACTCGGCGCACACGGTGATCATCTCCACCGGCGCGCAGGCGCGCATGCTCGGCCTCGACTCCGAACGTCAACTCCTCGGTCATGGTGTGTCGACGTGCGCGACGTGCGATGGGTTCTTCTTCCGGGGACATGAGATCGCGGTCGTCGGCGGCGGCGACTCGGCGCTCGAGGAAGCGACGTTCCTGACGCGATTCGCCGACAAGGTCACGGTCGTGCACCGACGCAAAGAGCTGCGTGCCTCCAAGATCATGCAGGACCGGGCGTTCGCCAACCCGAAGATCGAGTTCCGTTGGAACAGCGTCGTCGAACACGTCAGCGGCGACGGCCGTCTCGAAGGGGTCGTGCTGCGCGACGTTGAGACCGACGCGACGAGTGAACTCGCGGTGTCGGGCATGTTCGTGGCGATCGGACACGATCCGAACACGGCGTTGTTCGTCGGTCAGCTCGAACTCGACGAAGATGGTTACGTCGTGACCCAACCCGGATCGACGCACACCTCGGTTCCCGGCGTGTACGCCGGCGGCGACGTCCAAGACCGGACGTACAAGCAGGCGATCACCGCGGCCGGCACGGGATGTATGGCGGCACTCGAAGCCGAGCACTACCTCGAGGCGCTCGGCGACCGCACGATCGCCGGATAGTCTTGGTTTCCCACGAAAGGATGCAGACCGTGGCTGAAGGAATCGTGAACTTGACCGACGCAACGTTCGATGAAGGCGTCGGTGGTGCAGATGCGCCGGTACTGGTCGACTTCTGGGCCGAGTGGTGTGGTCCGTGCAAGATGATCGCTCCTGTGCTCGAAGACATCGCCAAGGAGCACGCGGGTCGCATTCAGATCGCGAAGCTCAACGTCGACGACAACCCGAACATCGCGCGTCGCTACGACGTGATGAGCATCCCGACGTTGCTGGTCTTCGCTGACGGCGAGGTCAAAAAACGTCTCGTCGGCGCGAAAGGCAAGGCGCAACTCCTCGAGGAGCTTTCCGAGTTCATCGCTTGAGGTTCATCACTTGAGGTTCATCGTTTGAGCGCCGCCGACACTCTCCTGCGCATCGGCGATCGTGGCGACGCGGTCCGCGACCTGCAAGAGCGTCTCACGTATTGTGGCTATCCCGTCACGCTGGATGGTAGCTTCGGAGCAAAGACGCTCGCTGCCGTGCGCGAGTTCCAAGCTCGGCGCGGTGTGCGCATCGACGGAATCTGCGGAGACGAAACCTGGGGTGCGTTGATCGAGAGTAGCTATGTGCTCGGCGATCGTCTCCTCTATATGCACGCCCCGATGTTGCGCGGCGACGACGTGAGCGAGCTCCAACGCCGCCTCAACGCGCTCGGTTTCGACGCCGGCCGCGAAGATGGCATTCTCGGACCCGAGACCGAGACGGCACTTCGTCGGTTCCAACGCGAGCGCGGGCTCGTCCCGGATGCGGTGTGCGGCCCGGCGACGATCACTGCGCTCGTGAATGTCGGCTTGTTGGCTGCCGGTTCGGTGGCGGCGGTACGCGAACGCGACGTGCTCAGACGTCATGTCCGCCACCTTCGGGACCGGCGCGTGTTCCTCGTCGTCGACCCCGGACTCGGGGCGCTCGGCGCGGCCACGCGTCGCCGGCTCCTCGGCGAGGGCGCCACCGTCGCGTTCGATGCCTCGGGTGACGACCATGCGGTGCTCGCCGCCCAAGCAAACGCGTTCGCCGCCGATGTGTGCGTCGCGGTCGCGACCGGGACCGAGCCGGGCGCCCGCTGCACGTATTTCGCGAACCAGACATTTCGGAGTCAGGGTGGTTTCTCGCTCGCGCACGGGATTACCGAACAGCTCCGCTCGGTCCTTCCGCGCGTCGACGATCCGGCGGGCCGGACGTACCGATTGCTGCGCGAGACCCGTATGGCCGCCGTCGTGTGCGAGCTGTTCTCGCGCGACGAGCCGGCCGGGGCGGCGTCGCTGATGTCGCACGGACCTGAACTCGCCGACGCGCTCACGGTCGGCCTGCGTCACGGGATCGAGCGGCCGGTCGGTGTCGCTCTTTGAGTTGGTCGCTCCCGTTCAGCTTGGCGGGCGGCGTCCGTCGGTGATGACCCGGTAGATCCGTTCGAGATCCTCGAGGGTCGCGAACTCGACCTCGACTCGACCTCGACGCGGGGTCATCGAAATCCGTACTCGGGTCTCGAGGTAGTCACCGAGGAGTTCTTCGAGCTCGAGCAGACCTGGCGGTCGGAGTTTCACGGATCGTGCGGTCGGCGCCTTGGACGGCTGAGACTCTTCGCGCAGCCGGATGGCTTCCTCGACCTCACGGACCGAGAGATCTTCGGCGACGGCACGTTTGGCGAGCTGCTCTTGAAAGGCGCGATCGGGCGTGCCGAGCAGCGCGCGCGCGTGGCCCATGCGCAGCGCTCGCTCTTTGAGGTTCCGCTGTATCGACGGCGGGAGTTGGAGAAGTCTCAATGTGTTGGTGATGGTGGTTCGGCTCTTGCCGACGCGGGCTGCGACGTCATCGTGGGTGAGCGAGAAGTCCTCGATGAGTTGCTGATAGGCGGCGGCCTCTTCGAGCGGATTCAGCTCCTCCCGTTGCACGTTCTCGACGATGGCCTGCTGCAGCATCGAGGCATCGTCCGCGGTCCGGACGATCCCCGGGATGGTCTGGAGTCCGATGCGCCGTGCCGCTCGCCAGCGTCTCTCGCCGGCGATCAGCTCGAATCCGTCGCCGCCGGCGCGGACGAGGACCGGCTGGAGCACGCCCACTTCTCGGATCGACTCGGCGAGCGCGGCCAGGGACTCCTCGTCGAAGTGCTCTCGCGGCTGCTGCGGGTTCGGACGGATCGACGAGATCGGGATGTCCTGCAATCCCATCTGGTCGTTCGAAACGACACCCGTCGGTATCAGCGCACCGAGGCCTCTACCCAGCCCTCCGGGTCGTGCCACGGCTCACCTCCTTCGCCAGTTCGCGATAGGCAACGGCTCCGCGAGACGTCGCGTCGAACACGATGATCGGCTCTCCGAACGACGGCGCCTCGGAGATCCGCACCGTTCTCGGCACGACCGTCCGGTAGACCTTCGGCCCGAAGTGCTCGCGTACCTCGCGTTCGACCTGCACCGCGAGTCGGGTTCGGGCGTCGTACATCGTCAACACGATGCCCCGAACATCAAGCTCGGGGTTGAGGTTGGACTTCACCAGAGCGACGTTGCGCAGGAGCTGGCCTAAACCCTCGAGCGCGTAGTACTCGCACTGGATGGGCACCAACACGTCGTCGGAGGCCGCCAACCCATTCACCGTCAACAACCCCAGCGAAGGTGGGCAGTCGATCAACGTGAAGTCATAGTCGTCGCGAGCGCCCTGCAGGGCACGCTTGAGTTTCAGCTCCCGGGAGAACGCGGGGACCAATTCGATTTCGGCGCCGGCGAGATCGATGGTGGCCGGGCAGACGAACAGGTTCTTCACGCTCGTCGGCTCAACACAGTCGTCGAGGGGCGTGTCGTTCATGATCACGTCATAGATCGAACCTTCGACATTGCGGTGACTGATGCCGAGGCCGGTCGTCGCATTTCCCTGCGGGTCAAGATCCAGGACCAGTACCCGGTAGCCCATCTCGGCCAAAGCGGCGCCCAAATTGACCGCGGTCGTGGTCTTGCCGACGCCCCCTTTTTGGTTGGCGATCGAGATGACTCGAGGCAGCGTCATCGAGTCGTCGATCTCTTCCAACTCCTCTTCGGGTTGCGTGCCCTGAGCGTTTCGTTCACCCCGCGCCGAGATCTGGGCGGCCGAGTCCTCTACCGCGACTTTGGGCACGGGGACCCGCTCAGCAGGGGCCTCTTCACTCGACACGGGCGCCTCCGATTCGTTCTGCCTCGCGACCACACCCGTCTCGCCGTCGTCGGGAACGGGCGACTGCATCGGCAGACGAAACCAACGTCGCCGCGAACCACGGTCCGGCTCCTGCCTTGCCATCCCTGCCAGCCTCCGACACAACGGGAAACCGCATCGTGGAATCCGATCGAGCCGCGGCAGCCCTGGTCAAAACTGGCGATGCCGGTGCGTCTCGTGCGGCGTTGACCCGGGCGGAAGCGTACTACGGAAGATTCCCCGGCAATAGTGGGAAATCGAGCGTTGCGACGTTCCACGTGGAACATCGTCACCAGAGGGGACGTTTTCTGGCCCCGGCGCCCCGACGGGGCTGACTGGACGCCGCCGACCGAACCTTGCGTAGACAGGCGTAGTGCGCCCCGCGGGCCACGACTGCTCCCGCCGGACCGAAGCCCAGCTGTTCGAGCGACCCAGGGGGCCAGCGCGCGGCTGACGGCTGCGGCGGTTCGCTGACGACGACCAGCCCGCCGACCCGAACGAATCCGCTGGCGATCTCTGCGGTCACGCAGGGCCGGGCGAAACTCCTGGCTGTCGTCACGTCAAACTGCTCTCGGATCGACGATTCGTGGGCCAGGACCTCCGCTCGCCCGCAGAGCACCCGCACCCGATCCTCCATGCCCAGTTGTCGCACCCACGCTCCGAGCGCGTCGCACCGACGAGTCGACGACTCGACCAGTGCCCCGGTCGCGGCCGGCCAGCAGGCCGCGAGGACAAGGCCCGGGACGCCGCCTCCGGTCCCGAGGTCGACAAATCGTGCCGGCGGGGCCTCGAGGTGCGACTCGGCCGCTTCGACGAAGCCCTGGGCATGGCGCAGATGGTCGACCGGATCTCCCGGGCCGAGGAACCCGCGCGACTGTGCGCTCGCGAGGACGGCGAGGAGTTCCGCTTCGTGCTCCACCCGCGCCGGCCCCGTTCAGGCCGGGCTGATCACCACACGGCGCCGGGGCTCTTCGCCCTCGGAACTCGTCGCGACACCCTCGATGTCGGCGACGGTGTCGTGCACGACTTTACGGTCCGGCGCACTCATCGGCTCGAGGCCGCGCTCGACCCCGCCGTCGCGAACCTCTTCCGCCACTTGTCGGGCGAAGGCGGCCAGCGCCTCCCGGCGGCGCTCTCGGTACCCGCCGACGTCGACCCGAAGCCGGGCGCTGCGGCCACTCAGACCATGTTGTACGACAGCCCGAACCAGCTCCTCGATCGCCTGCAGCGTCGAACCTCGAGGTCCGACCAGCAGTCCGAGACCCTCACCGTCGACGGCGACCAACACCGTGTCATCGTCGACCCGTGCACTCACCTTGCCCGAGAGCCCCATGGCGTCGACCAACGTTCGGGTGAAGCTCGCGGCCTGCTCGGCCTGCACCTCGATGTCGACATCTTCCGCGTCCGTGTCCACGTTCACCTTTGCCTCCGGTCGATCGTCGTTCCCCGACCTTGGGGTTCGCTCATTCGGGGTCCCCGCGTCCGTGCCGCCGCCGCTGCGGCCGCGTCGCCGGCTGCGAGAACGCGACGACGTCGACCGTGAAGGTGCGGCCGGACGCTCGGAGGTCTCGGCCTCGTCGTCGGCGGGAACAGGACGAGCGGCGGCGCGGGGGCTCGGGGAATCCGCTCGAGGCTTGCGACTTCCACCACTGGGCCTGCGCTCACTGCCGCGGCGGCGTCGCCGTTCGGCCGGCTTCTCCCGCGACAGTGGCTTCACCCGGGCCCGGATCCGAGCTTCCGTTCGCCCGATCCCGAACAGGCCGCCCCGAGGTTCGTCTATGACCTCGTATTCGAGCTCGTCCGCGACGACGCCGAGACGATCGAGAGCCAGCTCTGTGGCCTCGTCGAGTGTTCGCGCCGAAACCTCGATCCACTCCACCGCTCAGCGCTTTCGCTTCTTGCGGCGGGCTCCCGAGCTCATGCCCTGATCTTTGCCATCGCCGTTCTGGGCCTTGCCGTTCTGGGCCTTGCCGTTCTGGGCTTTCCCGTTGGGCGGCTTCGATCCAAGGCCCTTCGCGCCGCCCCCCCCGGTTGTCGGCTTCGCCTTTCCGTTTCCTTTGGCGTTGGCACCTTTAACGCCGTTCGCCGGGGGGCTGTCATCGCTCGGGTCCGCCGGCGTCGCGTCATCTTTCTTCGAGTTCGACGTGTTCTGACTGGCCACGACGTCCTGGCTGTAAAGCTTGCCGAGAACCAGATGTTGTTGGCCGATCCGCCAGATGTTCGACACGACGAAGTAGAGGGTCGCGCCGGCGTTGAGGCCCAGACAGATGAACGCGAAGAAGAGCGGGAAGACCTTGGTCATCGCCTGCATCTGGGCGTTGGGAGGCGAGTTCCCACTCTGCAGCTGACGCGACTGGGTTTGACGAACCTGATACCAGCCGGTGAGCGCGACGAGGCCGATCAACACGTAATAGGGGATCGCGGCGACGACGCCGGCGGACATCGCGCCGTGGGCGGTGAGGTTGAGACTCATGCCGAGGAAGTGCATGGCCTCCGGCGTCTTGTGCACCTTGTTGAGTGCCGACAGGCGCGTGTCGCACGCCTTAATGGTCACCGTGGCGCCGCCGCAGATGTTCGCGTAGAGCTGGCCTAGCGTTCCCGTCTTCGGCAGGTGGTGCTGCACACCCTTGGAGAACGTGCGGAACACGGCGATGCCGATCGGGATCGTGATGATCATCGGCAGACAACCGGCCAGCGGGTTGATCTTGTTCTCTTGGTAGAACTTGAGGAGCTCCTCGTTCTGTTTGGCTTTGTCGTCCTTGTACTTCGCTTGGATCTTCTTGATCTCGGGCTGGACCCGCTGCATCTGGATCATCGACCGCGCCTGCTTCGCGGTCAGCGGGAACTGCACCAACATGATGACGACGGTCAGCATGATGTCGGCGAGGCCGAGACTGTGCGTCGGCACGTAGAAGACCGCGAGCAGCCAGCCGATGACGCGGTAGAGGGGATCGAGCGACATGTCAGCCCAGTCCCAGCTCGGTGCCCGACGCGCCCACTTCGGTGTTCGGGGCTCGGGGCGGGACCGGATCGAACCCGAATCCGCTGAGCGGGTGGCAGCGGGCCAGCCGACGTCCGGTCAACCAGGTCCCTCGGGCCGCGCCGTGCTCCTCAAGTGCTTCGCGGGCGTATTCGGAGCACGTGGGGATGTACCGGCACGGTGACGGACGGCGGGCCGTCAACCGCTGGTAGAGGTTTATAGTTCGGAGCAATCCGCGCGCGGGGAGTGAACGGTTCACGCGACCTCCTCACCGAGCGCGCGGAGCGCGTCGTGGAGCGAGGCGGACAGTTCAGCGTACGTGCTGGCTGCCGCCGCGCTGGCTGCGCTCACCAGATAGGCGCGACCCGGTACGAGCGTGTCGGCGTGGACACGGGTAGCGGCCCGCAGGCGGCGACGGACACGGTTGCGCACGACCGCGCTCCCCACCCTGCGCCCGACCGCGTACGCGACGCGAGGCGGCTCTGAGCATGGCCCGACGACCGCGCAGGTGACCATCACGGCCCCTCGACGGCGACGCCGGCCCTGCGCGAGCGCGCGAAAGGTTGATCGCTCACGAATCGGCCAAATCAGGCCGACAGGCGCGATCGGCCCTTGGATCGACGGCGACGCAGCACTCCGCGTCCTGCCTTCGTCCGCATGCGCAAGCGGAAGCCGTGCTTCTTGCTTCGCTTGCGATTGTTCGGTTGAAATGTCCTCTTCACGCATGGCCTCCTCAGACGCCCGAGCCACAACCGGATGAGGCTCCTGGGGCGCGGCGCGCCACCGCCACCCTGAATTCAGCAATGTCACTACGACATACTGGCGCGACGGGCGCAGGTACGGCGCGCGAACAACGTCAAAGTGTACGGCGCAGCGCCTCGGATCGACAATCCAAGCCCCGCGGCCCGCACGCAAGGTCGCTTGTCGCGTTCTCCACAGCGCTGATATGGTCCGCGACCCCGGTGCCCGGGATCGGACACTTGGCACTTCCCCGCAAGTCGACCCGACGGATCGCGGTCGAGACGAACGCCCTGGCTGGTGCTTTCTGCACACCTGTGGACACGCTTGTGGACAACCTTGGGGAGCCGCCACCGTGGGGACACCTGCCGCCGATGACCTGTGGGCAAAGGTGGCTGCCGCGGTCCGCGCCCAACTCTCGGAAGCGACGTGGAACACCTGGTTCCAGGGCGTCCACGCGCTCGAGCTGAGCGAAGACACACTGATCCTGGGTGTCCCCAGCTCGGTCACGATCGAACGGCTCCGCACCAGCTATCACGGGCTGCTGAGCGACGCCGCGCAGGCCCTGACCGGGGTCCCCCTCGACGTGACCCTGTTGGTGGACACCACACCCCGCCACGAGGAGTTCGTCACCCTCGATCAGCTGACCCCTCCAGCCGCGGTGCTGGTTGCGGCCGAGGAAACCCGACGGGTCGACGAGTCCCATACCGGCACCGCGTGGCTCACCACGTCGCTCAATCCTCGCTACACCTTCGATCAGTTCGTGATCGGCGCGTCGAACCGGTTCGCGCACGCGGCCGCGATGTCGGTGGCGGAAAGCCCGGCACGGTCGTACAACCCGCTGTTCATCTACGGACCGGCCGGCCTCGGCAAAACCCACCTGCTCCACGCGATCGGCCATCACGTCCGCGAACTGTTCTCAAGCAAACGGGTTCGCTACGTCTCAACCGAGACGATGATGAACGAGTTCGTCGACGCGATGCGCTCGAAACACATGCCGGGCTTCAAACGTCGCTACCGAGAGGTCGACGTGCTCCTCGTCGACGACATCCAGTTCCTCGAACGGACCGAGCAACTCCAAGAGGAATTTTTCTACACGTTCAACGATTTGCACGGGCGCGGAAGTCAGATCGTGATCTCTTCCGACCGTCCCCCCAAGTCGATCGCCACCATCGAGGACCGGCTCCGGAGCCGTTTCGAGTGGGGGCTCATCACCGACATCCAGCCACCCGAGTTCGAAACCCGTCTCGCCATCCTCCAAAAGAAAGCCGAATCCGAGCACCTCGATGGCATTCCCGACCCGGTGTTGGGGTTCATTGCCGAAAACGTCGTCGACAACGTCCGAGAGCTCGAAGGCTCACTGATTCGTGTTGCGGCATACTCCAGCCTGCATCGGATCCCCCTGACCGAGGACGTGGCCCGGGAGGTGCTCTCCGATCTGCTCCCCGCCTCACGGCCCCGGGTGATCACCCCGCAGGTCATCCTCGAAGAAACCGCCAAGATGTTCGGTTTCACGAACGACGAGTTGTGCGGCAAGAGCCGACGCCGCCCGCTGGTCACCGCCCGCCAGATCGGCATGTACGTGTTCCGAGAGCTCACCGATTACAGCTATCCGAAGATCGCCGAGGAGTTCGGAGGGCGTGACCACACGACGGTGATGCACGCCTGCGAGAAGATCCGCGCTCAGATGGCCGAGCGCCGGGTGGTGTTCGAACAGGTAAACGACCTGATCAACCGCATCAAACACGGTGCCAGTGGATAATGCTGTGGATGGTTGGGGATAGCGCATCACAACTTCGGGACAACCGCGGTCAGCGGGAAGCCCGCCGCCGGCGCCCTGTGGATTCTGTGGATAGACCAGTGAGGATGAAAACCCCCGATGAGCGGCACGAACACCATGTCATCCACAATCCACAGGCTCTACTACTACGACAACCGAGAATTCCAGTTTCTGTGAGAACAGCATCAGCAACGCTTTTGAGGAGGCCGAGGTGAAGTTCCGCTGCGAGCGCGACACGCTCGCCGACGCGGTCGCGACCGCGCAGCGCACTGTCGCAAGCCGAACCGGCGCGTTGCCGGTGTTGCAGGATCTCCGCATTACGGCGTCGGGCGACGGACTCGAGCTGGTCGGCTCCGACTTGGAGATCACGAATCGGGTGCAAGTCCCCGCCGACGTCGAAGAGACTGGCGTCGCGGTCGTACCGAAGCTGCTGGGCGACATCGTCCGCAAGCTCGAGCCCGGCCCGGTCACCGTCACCGTCACCGGCGACGAGGCCGTCGTCGCGGCCGGTCGGTTCTCGACCTCGTTGCGTTTGAAGCCGGCCGAGGACTACCCGCGTTTGGCGTCGAACGACGGTCAGGGAGTCCGGGTCGACGCATCGGCGTTCGCGTTGGCGCTCCGCCAAGTGGTCCGTGCCGCATCAAAAGATGATCTTCGGCCGATCCTCACCGGTGTGTTGCTCACCACGCATGCGGGCGGGTTGCGGTTGGTTGCCACTGACTCATACCGGCTCGCGGTGCGCGACCTCAAAGGTGTGAGCATGTTGGCCGAAGGTCAACGCGTGCTCGTCGCGGCCAAGGGACTTGCCGAAGTGCAGCGATTAGCAGGCGACGGCGAGATCGAAGTTGTCCTGCGTGAACGCGACGTCGTGTTCCGGACGTCGCGCGCCGAGGTGACAGCCCGCTTGATCGAGGGTGACTTCCCCAACTACGAACAGCTCATTCCGAGCGGTTATCCGAACCGACTCATCGTGAATCGCGTGTCGTTGATCGAAGCGCTCGACCGTGTGCAGATCGTCGGCCAGAACCGCGACAACGCCGCGGTTCGGCTCAGCATGGGCGAGAGCGGTCTCGAACTCGCGATGTCGGCACAAGACGTCGGCAACGCGCAGGAGTCGGTCGACGCGAAGTTCGAAGGAACGGAACTGACCGTCGCGTTCAACCCGACGTTCTTGCACGACGGCATCGACGCGGTTGACACCGAAGAAGTGATCCTCGAGACAGTTGATCCGTTGAAACCGGCGACACTCCACGCGGCTGACAACGGCACCTTCTTGTACTTGTTGATGCCTGTGCGCACCTCCTAGCCCCGCATCTCCTCGCGATGCTCACCGAGTCCACAACTCGTTCAATCACGCGGGTTGGTCACCTGTGGCTCGACGACTTTCGTTGTCTGCAAGGCGTCGACCTCGATTTGGATCCCGGACTCACCGTGATCTTTGGCGCGAACGGCCAAGGGAAGACGAGCATGCTCGAAGCGATCGCATGGATCGCACGTGCACAGTCGTTTCGTGGAGTCAACGACGCGCCGCTGGTTCGCCGGGGATGTGACCACGCGATTCTGCGCGCCGAGATCATGAACGACGATCGGCTTCAGCTCTTCGAGGCGGAGCTGCACGCAGCCGGACGAAATCGGGTCCTGTGCAACAAGCGATCCGTGACGCGGTCGCGAGACCTTCACGGATTGCTGAGAATCGCGGTGTTCGCGCCCGACGACCTCGAGTTGGTCAAAGGCGGTCCTGGCACACGTCGCGTGTATCTCGATGAGCTCCTCGGGATGCTCGCAGTTCGATATGAGGCCGCACGCAGCGACTTCGAGCGGGTCTTGAAACAACGCAACGCATTGTTGCGCAGAGGCGTACGCGACCAGTCTGCGGTCGCGACGCTCGACGTGCTCGACGAGCAACTGGTGATCGCCGCGGCCGAGCTGGTGCGAGGCCGCTTGCAGCTCGTCGATCGACTCGGTCCCGCGGTCAACGCGGCGTATGCGGCACTCGCCGAAGACGGACGACCGGTAGCTGAGACCTATGAAGCGCAGTGGGCGCCGGAACCGCTCGGGCTCGCCGATGCCGCCGAGATCGACGAGCTGTTGCGTGCGGCCCTCGGCCAGCACCGCCGGGCCGAGATCGAGCGCGGCGTCACGCTGGTCGGCCCGCACCGCGACGACTGGAAGTTGACGATCGAAGGTCTCGACGCACGTACCCAGGCGTCCCAGGGCGAGCAGCGAAGCCTGGCGCTCGCCTTGCGGCTGGCCGGACGAGGAGTGGTCGAGGACCTGACCGGCACACCGCCGGTGTTGCTGCTCGACGACGTGTTCAGCGAACTCGACGGCCGTCGCTCCAGTGCACTCATTCGCAATCTGCCGACAGGTCAGACGCTGCTCACGACCGCGGGGACGATCCCCGCCGACGTGAAAGCCGATCAGGTGCTGCGGATCAATGCCGGTCGTGTCGAACCGGCCGGTCAGTGAGAAGACCGGCACATCCGGACGAGCCGGTGCAGTTGCGTGACGCCGTCGCCGAAGTCGGTCGTGAGCTTGGAATGCCGACCCCCGACCACCTTGACATCCTCACGGCTGCGTGGCCGACGATCGTCGGAGCGTTGCTCGCGCCGCACACGTCGGTGCGTTCGGTGCGCGACGGTGTGTGCACCGTGGAGGTGGACGGCTCGGGTTGGGCGACCCAACTGCGCTACGCCGAGCATCAGCTCGTCGAGCGGTTCGAGGAGTGCTGCGGACCGGGCGTCGTGACCTCGATTCGTACCGTCGTGCGAGGGGGCGGAATCGGGTCGTGAACCGTCCCGAGACGGCAGGCGACAAGCCCCAGTTCTGGTACACTGTGCAGACCGAAGGCACCCCCTCTCACCAGGCCTTTCGCGTGCCGGAACGGGGTGTTGCCGCACGCAGACAACGGCTCGCCTCCGAGCCGACCGAAGGAGTGGACGCGTGGCGTACGCGGCCAAGGACATCTCCATTCTCAAGGGTCTTCAACCGGTCCGAGAGCGGCCCGGCATGTACATCGGTTCGACCGGTCCGTCAGGCCTGCATCACCTGGTCTACGAGGTGGTCGACAACGCGGTCGACGAGGCCCTAGCCGGCTACGCGACGACGATCGACATCACCCTCATGGCCGACGGTGGTTGTCGAGTCATCGACGACGGTCGCGGGATCCCGGTCGATCCCCATCCCGAATATCCGGACAAGTCAGCTGCCGAAATTGTCCTCACGATGTTGCACGCGGGCGGGAAGTTCGGCGGCGAGGGCTACAAGATTTCGGGCGGCCTGCACGGCGTAGGCGTCTCGGTCGTGAACGCGCTCTCCCGCCGGCTGGAACTGGACATCCAACGCGACGGCGGCCGGTTCGTGCAGACCTTCGTCGATGGCGGCGAACCGACCGGTCCGCTCGAGCGGATCGGCGACTCCGACGGTCACGGCACGAGCGTCACCTTTTGGCCCGACGGCACGATCATGGAAGAGCTCGAGTTCCGGGCCCAGACGTTGCTCGAGCGCTTGCGCGAGATGGCGTTTCTCAACAAGGGCCTCGAGATCACCTTCCGCGACGAGCGCGTCGACCCGACGTTCGAGCAGGTCTTCAAATATGAAGGCGGCATCGTCGACTTCGTGACCTACCTCAACGCGTCGAAAGAACCGCTGTTTGCTCGTGTCATCGACATCTGCGACACGTACGAGAGCGGCGAAGTCGATATCGCGCTGCAGTGGAACACCGGCTTTTACGAAGGACTCCACTCGTTCGCGAACAACATCGCGACCACAGAAGGCGGCATGCACGAAGAGGGCTTCAAGAAGTCTCTCACGAACGTCGTCAACCGCTACGCGCGCAACAAAGGGCACCTCAAAGAAAAGGACGAGAACCTGCTCGGCGAAGACATCCGCGAGGGCCTCACCGCGATCGTCTCCGTGAAGTTGCGCAACCCGCAGTTCGAGGGACAGACGAAAACCAAGCTTGGGAACACGGAAATCCGTTCGTTCGTCGAGCGCGCGACGAACGAGAAGCTCGCGGAATGGCTCGAAGAGCACCCGAACGAAGGCAAAGCCATCGTCACGAAGTCCACCCAGGCTGCGCACGCCCGAATGGCAGCTCGTCAGGCCCGTGACCTCACCCGACGTAAGTCGCTGCTCGAGTCCGCGTTGATGCCGGGCAAGCTGGCCGACTGCTCGACGCGCAATGCCGAGGAGGCCGAACTGTTCATTGTCGAGGGCGACAGTGCCGGCGGCAGCGCCAAGAAAGCTCGGAACCCTGCGTTTCAGGCGATTCTGCCGATCCGGGGCAAAATTTTGAACGTCGAACGTTCCCGGATCGACAAGATGCTCCGCAACGAGGAGATCCAGGCGCTGATCTCGGCTTCAGGGACGGGTATCAGCGACGAGTTCGACATCTCGAAACTCCGGTACCACAAGATCATCCTGATGAGCGACGCCGACGTCGACGGCTCTCACATTCGCACGCTGCTCCTCACCTTCTTCTACCGTCAGCTTCCCGAGATCGTGCGCGGGGGTTTCGTCTACATCGCGCAGCCGCCTCTGTACGGCGCGAAGCTCGGGAAGGACGATCGCGCCTACTTGAAGGACGAGGCCGCACTTGCCGTGTTCGAAGCGGAGCACGAGGGTCGCAAGATCGAGGTCAGTCGTTTCAAGGGTCTCGGCGAGATGGATTGGCAAGAGCTCGGTGAGACCACCATGGCCCCGGCCACGCGCACACTGTTGCGGGTGTCGGTAGAAGATGCCGCAACCGCCGACGGGATCTTCTCCACGTTGATGGGCGACGACGTCGACGCCCGTCGCGGCTTCATCCAGGCGAACGCCAAAGACGTGCGTTTCCTCGACATCTGACACGCACCAAGACGGAGCACGATGCCTGACGAACCACAAACGCTGGGCGGCGTTGAACCCATCGAGATCCAAGAGGAGATGGAACGCTCCTTTTTGGACTATGCGATGTCGGTCATCACGGCCCGGGCCCTGCCGGACGCGCGCGATGGCCTGAAGCCGGTGCAACGGCGCATTTTGTACGGCATGTACGCCGAGGGGATGCGACCCGACCGGCCCCATCGCAAATGCGCGAACGCGGTCGGCGAAGTGATGGGCAAATACCACCCGCACGGCGATCAGTCCATCTACGACGCGTTGGCCCGGATGGCCCAAGACTTCTCGCTGCGCTATCCACTGATCGATGGCCACGGGAACTTCGGATCCCCCAACGACCGGCCCGCCGCGGCGCGCTATACCGAGGCCAGATTGTCGGCACTGGCGATGGAGCTGCTGGGCGAGATCGACGAAGACACCGTCGACTTCGGTGAAACCTACGACGGTCGCAACCGTGAACCGCTCGTCGTTCCCGCCCGCTTCCCCAACCTGTTGGTCAACGGTGGCGGCGGCATCGCGGTGGGTATGGCGACGAACATCCCGCCCCACAATCTGGCCGAGGTCATCGACGCAACACTGCACCTGATCGACCATCCTGAGGCAACCGTCGAAGACCTGATGCGTATTGTCACCGGTCCCGATTTCCCGACCGGCGCGATGATTCTCGGTCGGGCCGGTATCGCCGAGTGCTATCGCAGCGGCCGCGGATCAATTCGTATGCGTGCGACCGCCGAGATCGAAGAGGACCGCAGCGGCGGCCAACGGATTCTCGTGTCGCAGCTGCCGTTCCAAACGTCGGTGGAAGCGATCGGCGCCAAGATCGGCGATCTCGTCAACGATCGTCGCATCGAAGGCATCCGGGCCGTGACCGACCTCTCCGCCGGCGACACGGTCGGGCTCGTCATCGACCTCAAGCGAGACGCGAACGCGCAGGTCGTGCTGAATCAGCTCTACAAGCACACCCCGATGCAGACGAACTTCGCTGCCAACATCGTCGCGCTCGTCGATGGCGTGCCCCGCTTGCTCAACCTTCGTATGGCACTCGAGGTCTACGTCGGCCATCAGGTCGAAGTCGTCACCCGTCGCAGCGAGTTCCGGCTCAAAAAAGCTCGGGGCCGCGCCCACATCGTCGAAGGCCTCCTTCGGGCTCTCGACTCCATCGACGCGGTCATCGCGTTGATCCGTGGTTCCGAATCCGCCGACGCCGCAAAACAGGCGTTCATGGTTGCCCCGTTTGAGTTCAGTGAAGATCAAGCCCAGCACATCTTGGACATGCAACTCCGCCGACTCGCCGCGTTGGAACGCCAGAAACTCCGTGACGAGTTCGACGAGCTGACCGCCACGATCTCCGACCTTGAAGCGATCCTCGGTGACGACACGAGGTTGCGCAGCGTCATCAAGGAAGAGCTCACCGCGATCAGGGACAAGTACGGCGACGAACGCCGCACCAACATCACGACCGACTTCGGCGACCTTGCCGACCTCGATCTCATCGAAGACGAAGAGCTCGTGGTTGTGCTGTCGCAGAAGGGTTACGTGAAGACCGTCGCGGTAGACCAATTCCGTGTGCAGGGCCGCGGGGGGAAAGGCGTTCGCGGCGGCAACCTGCGCGACGAGGATTATGTCGAGCATCTGCTGACGTCGACCGCGCACTCGTACCTGTTGTTCTTCTCGAACCGTGGACGCGTCTACCGACTGCGTGCGCATGAGATACCGATGAAAGACAGAACCGCGCGCGGCGTCGCGTTGGTCAACCTCGTCGCGCTCCAACCCGACGAGCACATCGAAGCTGTGATCGACACACGCACCTACGAAGACGGCGCCTACCTGTTCTTCGCGACGCGCAATGGTGTGGTGAAAAAGACCCGCATGGCCGAATACGACTCGTCGCTCCGGACGGGCCTCATCGCGATCAACCTCAACGACGACGACGAGCTCGTTCGAGTCATCCAAACCTCCGGCAACGACGACGTCTTCATGGTTTCGAAGCAAGGCATGACCATCCGCTACTCGGAGGAGGACGTCCGGCCGATGGGGCGGGCGACCGCAGGTGTGCGGGGCATGAAGCTCAAGAGCGCCGACGATGGGGTGGTGAGCTGTGACGTCGCCCGGGACGAAGGGGTCTTGCTCTTCGTGTCCTCGAGCGGCCACGGCAAGCGGACCCCGATCGCCTCCTTCAACCGCCAGGGCCGGGGCGGCCAGGGCGTTCGGGGGATGCGGGTCACCGAGGCGAGAGGTGTGGTGGTTTCGGCGTTCATCGTGGCTCCCGGCGACGAGATCCTCGTGTTTTCTTCAGCCGGGAACCTGGTCCGGATGGGCGTCGACGAGATTTCGGAGCAGGGACGCGACGCGACGGGCGTGCGAGTCGCGCGTCTGGCCGAAGGGGATACCGTTGTGGCGGTCGCCCGAGTGCTCGAAGGCGAGCACAGCGAGACTGAGGGTGGTGAGGAGTCCTGAGCATGTCGCGTGCGAAAGCCGTGCTCGAGTCGGTTCCCTCGGCGCCGAACGGTCGCGCGGCCAGGCGGGAGCGCCGTCCCGCGCCACGAGCGACATACGAGCGTCGCTATCGCCAGACCGTCCGATCGATCGACATCTGGTCGGTCGTGAAGATCTCGCTGTGCTTCTACCTCACCTCGCTGATCGTGATGCTGGCCACCGGAGTGGTCCTGTGGTGGATCGCGTCGACGGTCGGCGCGGTGCACAACATCGAACACTTTGTCGGCGAAATCGTGAACGACAACAATTTTCACTTCCTGTCTTGGGAGGTGTTACGCGGCGCGACGATTGTCGGTCTGGTGATCGTGTGCGTGCTCGTCGTCATCACCGTGCTCGCGGCCGCGTTCTACAACCTCTTCTCCGAGCTGGTCGGCGGGCTCGAGGTCACGGTGGTCGAGCACGAGGACGTGCCGTAAGCACCTCCCGCAACGCGCCAAGCCCCTGGTACGCTTTTCGACTCGCTGGGGCTATAGCTCAGTCGGTTAGAGCGCATCCCTGATAAGGATGAGGTCGTAAGTTCGATTCTTACTAGCCCCACTGCTAACGCCCCAGGTCAGAGCCGGTACCGCACGCCGCGGCGGCCGGCTCGCATCGCGCTCGGGGCCATTCTTCGCGCGTTCTTCGCGCGGGAACTCGAGCACGATCGCGTTCCGAGCGTTCGCGGCACCCGCACGACCGAGACTGTCGAGCGGCGTGCGTGACCCGTTCCTCGGCATGTGGCAACAGGTGGCCGTACCGGTCAAGCACCACCGAGCTTGACGTGTGCCCGGCCCGTCGTGCGACCTCGTGCGCCGACGCACCGGCCGCGATCCACAGCGCCACCGCCGTGTGGCGAAGGTCGTGCGGCCGTAGCGGTCCCACGCCGGCTTTCGTGACCGCGGGCTCCCAGATGCGCCGACGGAAGAGCGACGCCCGGATCGGACCGCCCTCGGGTGCGGGGAACACGAGCTCGTGGCCAGCGATGTCGCCGATGTGCGCGGCCAACTCGTCGATCACGAAGCGCGGCAGCGGAACCGTTCGGCGGCCTGCGCGTGTTTTCGGCGGGCCGAAATGGAAGTGGCCGGCGACCTCGACGGCGGTCTCGGCGACGTCGACGCGACACTGGACAAGATCGAGACGGGCCCGGCGTAGGGCGAACAGTTTCCCGCTGCGCAGTCCGCCGTAGGCGCCAAGGAGCAGAACGCTCGGTAGCGGGGGTCGATGGCGTTGGCGAGCAGGGCGACGCCGTCGGGGTCGAGGAACCGCATCTCGTGGCGCTCGATCCGGGGGAGCTGCACCCGATCGCACGGAGTACCTACGATCAGGTCGGCGTCGACCGCCGACCTGAGGATCTTCGAAAGCACCTGGTACGCCTTGTGTACCGTCGCTGGAGCCAGCCCGGAGGCTGACAGCTTCGCGACCCACTGGCGCACCGCGAGATGGTTGATCGATGCAATCGGTATCGCCCCGAACGCGGGCTCAATGTGGTTCCGGTAGGTCGCGTTGTCGCGTGCTCGCGTTGACGGGCGGAGGTTGACAGTCGTGTCCCACCATTGCGTTCCCCACTCGCGAAGCAGAATCTTCCCGGCGTTCGGGTCTACCCACGTGCCGCGCATCACGTCGGCTTCGACGGTACGTAGGAAGCTTTCGGCGTCGGCCTTGCGCTTGAAGGTCTTCGTCCGCGGCTTGCGATCGGGACCGCGATAGCGCACGACGTAACCCGTACGTTGCGTCTTGGCCCGCTCAATGGACGCCACTCGAGCTCACCTCCTCAGCGATGTCGAACATCGGGCCGGTCTCGACGGCGACGAGGCGCTGAGCGCGGCGGTGACGGTAGCCGGTCACTGCGACATCCGCTGGCGGTCGACGAATACCCGGAGGGCGTCGACCGGGACACGGACGGAGCGGCCGATGTGCACGGCTTCGAGGTCGCCGGCGCCGATGAGCTCGTAGACGGTTGTGCGCCCGACCGCGAGCACGGCTGCCGCTTGCGGGATGGTCAGTAACAGCGGCACGACGCCCGCAGCTGTTCCTCTGTGCTTGTTCTCGATCCTGATGTCCTCGTGTTGTTCGTCCATATACACGAATAGCGCGCGCGACCCCCGAGACGCGACATCAAACCTTCGAATTTCTTGTCGACGGTTGCCCGGACCGAGTCAGCGACCTCAGTGATTCACACACGTTGCATCCTGATGGGTTTGTTGTCGCGCGCGGGGCTCTCAGCGCGCCATTCAGAGGTGGTGATGTCCGTAGGCAAGGTCTCGTCAGGTCAGGAGGGCTACTACCTGAGCGCGGTCGCGCACGGCGCCGAGGACTATTACAGCGAACGCGGCGAAGTGCCAGGCCGTTGGGTCGGTTCCGCGGCTGGTGAGCTGGGCCTGGCCGGCGACGTCGACGACGATGCGTTCCGGGCGGTGTTGTCAGGTGCCGATCCGTCGACTGGTGTTCGTCTCCGTCGTGCGAACGGGCGGGTGTGCGCGTTCGATCTGACGTTGTCGGCACCGAAGTCCGTGTCCGTGTTATGGGCGCTCGGCGATGCCGAGATGACCGCAGGGGTCGTCGCCGCGCACGAGCTCGCGGTCGACGCCGCAGTCGGTTACATGCAGCGGGAGGCGGTCAGGTCGCGTCGCGGGCACGACGGCGTCGAAACGCTCGCGGGTGGCGGGCTGATCGGCGCGGCGTTCCGGCATCGGACGAGCCGGGCCGGCGACCCCCAGCTCCACGCCCATGTCGTCGTCGCGAACACGACCCGCTGCGAGGACGGTGTCTGGCGGACCTTGGACGGCCGGCACTTGTACGCCCACGCCCGCACGGCGGGGTTCTTGTACCAGGCTGAACTCCGCCATGCGCTCAGCCAGTCGTTCGGGCTGGAGTGGGAACCGGCCACCAAGGGCGTCGGAGAAGTCGCCGGTGTCCCGCACGAGGTGTTACGGGAGTTCAGCCGCCGCCGGATCCAGATCGAAGCAGCGATGGACGCAAGCGGCGACACCTCGATCCCGGCGGCGCGCAGGCTCGCGGTCAAGACCCGAAAGACCAAGGACTACGACGTCGACCCCGCGGCCGGGACCGGCAAAACGTACGCGCTGGGCGTCGCCCGTCAGGCCTGGGAACAGGACGGCCACCCAGTGATCGGCTGTGCGCTATCGGCCCGCGCTGCGCAAGAGCTCCAGACCGGAGCCGGGATCCAATCCTCCACCCTCCACCTACTGCTTGTCGCGCTCGACCGGCCCCAATCTCGCGGGCTCAGTCCGGGCACGGTCGTGGTCGTGGACGAAGCCGCGATGGTCGGCACCGTGCAACTCGCCCGCCTCTGCGAATACGCGGCACGGGACCGAGCGAAAGTGGTCCTCGTCGGTGACCATCACCAACTCCCGGCCATCGAGGCCGGCGGCGCGTTCACCGCGATCGGAGCCCGGCTCGGCGCCGTCCACCTCACCGACAACCAACGCCAGACCGACCCAATCGAACGCGAAGCCCTCAACGAACTTCGAGACGGTGACGTCAACCGCGCGCTCCAACTCCTCGACTCGATCGGCCACGTGGAATGTTGGGAATACGGTGACACCGTCAACCGTCGCATCGTCGGCGACTGGCTCCCCGCCGCCCTCGACGGGGACGACGCGATCATGCTCGCATCGACGCGAGCCGATGTTGGCGAGCTCAACGAGATGGCCCGCTACGGGCTCATCGCGCGCGGTCACGTCGCACCCACCGGCCTCGACATCGACGGACAAACCTTCGCGGTCGGCGACCGCGTCATGACCCTCAAGAACGACCGGCGCCTCCAACTCATCAACGGTGAACGCGGTTCCATCACCACCATCACCGACCATGACATCGTCGTCAGATTCGACAACCGCCACCAGCCGACACGCATCCCGACCGGCTATCTCGAGGACGGCGGACTCGATCACGCCTACGCAATGACGATCCACAAAGCCCAAGGCCTCACGTGCGACAGCGCCTTCGTACTCGGCGACGAACTCCTCCACCGCGAAGCCGCCTACACCGCACTCTCACGCGGCCGACACGAAAACAAGCTCTACACCGTCCTCCCCGGAAAATACGATCCCCACCTCCTCGATCCAGTCACAGTCGAAGCGACCATGAACCGAGCGCTCGAACAAAGCGTGAGCAAAAACCTCGCCAGAGACAGACTCGAGCAGGGGCGGTCGGTCGCCGACGATTACGGCATCGACATCGGCTTGTAGCGGCGAGGCTGCTCACCCCGAACGCGTCCCCGACGTGGGTACGGAGTTTGCGACCCAACCGAAAACTATAACACATGTGTTATAGTACGGAGGTGTGGACGGTCGTGTTCCACCCCGAAGCAGAGGCCGAGCTCGATGCGCTACCGGCGAAGGAACGGGTCGCGGTGATGCACGCCGTCGAGAAACTCGTGGCGGCCGGCCCGGCGTTGCCGTTCCCGCACCAGAGCAACGTGAAAGGCGCGGACGGTCTGCGCGAGCTGCGGCCCCGAGGCGGTCGCAGCGTTTGGCGTCCGCTGTACGGACGAGTGGGCGACACATTTGTGATCGCAGCCGTTGGCCCGGAAGGGCTCATCAATGCACGCGGGTTCCGGCGAGCGGTCACCGCGGCGAAGAAACGGCTCGACGAGATCGAAGAGTGAGGAGATCCCCAACGTGAAACTGCAGGGCATGCGCGGAAGCGACAAGGTGACCGCGCGTCAACTTAAGGACCCGGCTGTTCGAGCAGAGTGGGAACGCACCGCGGTCGCGCGCGCCGTCGCAGTACGTCTCGTCGAGTACCGCGCCGAGCACGCTCTCTCGCAAACCGCGCTGGCGCGCCAGCTCGGAATGAAGCAGCCGGCTGTCGCGCGCCTCGAAGCCGGCGAACACAACCCGTCCTTCGACACGCTCGCGCGCCTCTCGAGCGCGCTCGGCATCGAATTCCACATCGCCGTCACGCCCGAAGGCGTCGCGATCTGACGCTTGGTAACGGGCGCGCTTCGGCCTCCGAGCAGCGATGTGGGATTTGATCAACGCGCGCCACGTCCCGACCAAGCGCTCGGCCCCGCGCACGGCTCCGGAGAGCGCAGTGGGGTGACGGCCGTGGGAGAAGTGCCGACTGATGCTGTCCGGACTCTTGACTCTCTGGTAGCCCGAGGTTCGAGAATGACCGAGTGAGCGACTCCGACCTGGTTGGTATCGGCGCCTTCGCTGTACTCGCTGGGCTGTCAATCCCGGCGCTACGGCACTATGACGAGATCGGGCTCTTCAAGCCGGCGGTCGTCGACGCAGCCAGCGGGTACCGCCGGTACCGACTCGACCAGGTACGACAAGGACGACTCATCCGCTCGCTGCGATCGGTCGATCTGGCAATCGACGACATCCGACAGGTCCTTCGGGGAGACGAGTCGTCAACCCGGTCCCTACTTGTCGCGCACCGCCAGCAGCTCGAGGAACGCAGTCATTCACTCGAGAAAACGTTGGTCAAGCTGAATGATTACATCGAGAACGGAGTACTCGTGTCGGACAGAACAAACTCCAGGATCTGCGAGATCAATGTCGGAGTCGAAAATCTCGACGACGCGCGCGAGTTCTATGAGGCCGTCTTCGCGGTTGAGTTCACCAAGGAGCGTCATGGAGATGGTCCGGAACACCTCTTTGCCGCGTTTGGAACATGGCCGAGCGACGAGTTCTTCTTGCTCAATCTCAGTGCATCGACGAAGGATCCGTATCGCGCCGGACGAGCCGATTTCGGCTTCCTGGTGGACGACCTCGAAGCGGTCCACCAGCGAGCAGTGGCTGCCGGAGGAACGAGTCTCAGTTCGCCGGCCGACGTTGAGGGAATGCCGCGCACTTCAACCATCGTCGATCCAAGCGGCAACCTCATCAACCTCTACCAAAACGCGTAGCGGCGTGACTCGTCGAACCTCTGCGGATCGCGATCGCGTTCATGGCCGTGGATTGGCGCGTGATTCGCGTTCTTCGCGCGTTCTTCGCGCGGCCGCAGAGATTCGCGCTTGTTCGCTGGGTCCGTGCAGTAGGTGTGACCTGCACAAACGTTCACGGAGGTTCGCAGATGTACGCTCCGGCGGCTCTGATAAGGATGAGGTCGTAAGTTCGATTCTTACTAGCCCCACTGGTAACAGCCGCAGGTCAGAGCCGGTACCGCGGTTCGTGGTGACCGGCTCGCATCGCGCTCAGAGTCGTTCTTCGCGTGTTCTTCGCACGCGAACTCGAGCACGATGGCATCGCGAGCACTGGCGCGACGGCGCGCAGGACCGAGTCGGGGCTGCCTCCAGTGCCAGCCAAATACGTAGCGGCGTCTCCGGGTGGGGCACGATCAGAGCATCTTCCGGCGGCTGCGATCGATGCGGGCCACTCCAAGTCACGCGCTCATGCCGATTGATCTCCATGAGCAGCTCGAGTTTGGAACGGAACAGCAGGTCGTCGTCACCCACGTCGTCGTCGAACGGCCGGAACGTGAGTGCAGACGACCGCGGCGACAAGGCCGACGCGTCCCGAGGCGATCGACGCGGCGTTGGCGAGCTGCTCGTCGACGCGGATGGGTTCGTCACGGCAGAGCACTGTCACCGACGTGCTCAGGATGATGCCGGCTGTCGACGCGGCTGCCGTCGTTGACGAGCGCGGTGGGCGACGAGAGCGGCGTCGACCTCGTGGGGTGCTCGCCGAACTCGAAGCAGTCGAGTCCAACCTCTTCGGCGAAGTGAACGGCCTCGAGCGCATCCCTCATGGCCTCCGCGGTCGAGCGCGCGCTGCCTGCCGTCCGCGGGCTGTTGCCGAACGAGGAGACGCCAAGTTCGAAGTTCAACTCAGAAGTCCTTGTCAACACATCGGGTCGCGATTGTTGGGTCACGGGCCAGGGAACGTGGCCCGGAGCCGGTCAACGAGGACGGGATCACCGACGAACGGTGGGGTGTGTCCTGAATCGAGGCGCCCGTAGACGAGACGGGCGAACGCTTCGGCGGGCAGTGCGAGGTCTGCCGAACCTGTGCCGCTCGCTGACGGCGCGAGCGCGGCACCCTCTGAGGTGAGTTCGAGCGTCAAGGTCCGTTCCGGTTCGGTGGTGCGAACGGTGATGGTCGCGGGGACATCGCTGGTTCGTGCGGTGAAGCGAGCGACAAGCGTGAGGTTGTCGACGACAATCGCGGCGATCGGGTTAGGGATCTTGGCGGCGGGGTTGAGGGTGACGTCGATGTCCCAGGTGTGGAAGGCGTGCTCGTTGACGCGGAGTCCGACGAACCCGTCGAAGTCGAAGGTCATCGGACCCATCGAGAACGAGAACCGCTCACGCGCGTGAGCGCTGACCGCTTCGAGCTGAGCGAGGAACGCCGCGTCGGCGGTAAGCCCGTCGTCGACCTGTGCGCGTGGCGTCTTGGCGTTCCATTCGTCCCAGATCTCCGGAGCGAAATCATCGGCGGTAGAAGTGCCGGCGAGTTGATCGTCGAGGCGACGGTGGAGGATGACCGCACCCGAGCCGAGGTGCGACATGACCTGCGCGATGGTCCACTCGCTCGGGTAGGCCGACTCGCTGATCGCGTTGTCGTCGATTGGCCCGACGATGTCGCGCAGCCTTTGGACCGACACACGCAGCGCAGTGAGCGAGCCGCTCATCGGTACAGCCCGTCTACAGGGGCCAACGTCTCGGCGATGCCGCCGTCCTGGCTCTCGATGGAAGATGTCATCAAAGGGGACGTCCGATCGTTCGATGTTGCGGCGGGTGCGACGCGAGGGACCAACCGCGACGCAGGTGGGGAAGATTCCCCACAAAGAGGAGGGTCGGCGGGTGCGTGGCAACGGCGACCCTCCGAGCGGACGCCGCGCGTAATCGCACCACCCTGGTGGCCGCGGCCCGAGAGGTCACGGCCGGCACCGGCCTCGAGGTGCCGTTCGACGAGATCGCGCGCCGGTCCGGCATCGGCAACGCCACCCTTTACTGGCGTTTCCCGCGTCGCATCGATCTGATCGCGGCAGTGTTCGCCGACCGCCTCGTCGACCACGCCTACACGGTCGACGCTGCCCTCGAGGCAACTGACCCGTGGATCGGGTTCGAGGGCTACATCGAGGCCGTCACCGAGCTGCAGGTCTCCGACCGGGTCATCCCGATCTCATCATCATGGACGTGTCGACCGCGCCCGAGATCCAAGTAGCTCCGCGACCGAACGTTCGCCGGTCTCGTCGAGGTCATCGACCGGGCCAAAGCCACCTCGCTCCCACCGACTTCGGTGCCGCGACGAGGACCCACGACGCCAGCGGCGCGATTGAGGACCGCGCGTTGGTAGCCGGCGAACGAACACTCCACCGCGAGGCCGAAGCCGCCGTGCGGTCACGGCCCGCGCCCGGGAAATCCGGTCCGACACCTTCGTGCCGGGCGTACTGCCCGGTCGAGGACAGGCTGCCGCCAACTTGGCGGGCACGACGATACGTGCCCAGCAGGTCGACCGCAGCCTGTCCCGGTTTCAATCTCGGTTGTCAGTCACCGGCGGGGACGGCTCGAGCTCCCGGTCGGCGAACTCGGTGTTCAGGCCTGCACGGCGACCGATCGAGCGGACCAGGGGCCGTTCCCACGACCGTTGGTTGCCCGGACGGTACAGCGATAGGTCTGACCTCGGGTGAGTCCGGTCACCGTGAGCGGGCCGGCTTTGCTTGACGTCGACCGGGCGGCTCCGACGTTTGACCGACACGTCGCGACGTATTTCGTGATCGCGGCGTGGTTGTTGTGCGATGGTCTGAACGCAACCTTGACCGCGTCGATCGAAACGCGCGTGACCGTCAACGCGGTCGGCGCGGTCGGCGCGCCGACAGTCACCGGTCCCGTCGAGGTCGACGCCGGCCCGACGGATCGTCCACTTTCAGCCGCGATGGTGAACGTGTACGCCTGACCGTTCGTCAGACCTGAGATCACGGTGGTGGTCCCGAGCCCAGGAATCAGCGTCTGCGTCTGCGCCACGCCGTTCAAGAAGTCGGTCACCTCATATCCCGCGATGCAACCGGCCGGCGTCGACTGCGCCGGACCCCAACTCACGGTCGCGGATGCGTTCCCGGGCGCCGACGACGGGCTGGTCGGCGCGGTCAGCGTCGAGGTGCAGTCGTTCGTGATTCCGGTCTGCGTGTCGATGAACGCGACGTCTACCCCGTAGCCGTTGCCCATGGTGTTCGTAGTGGGGAACGCACCCGGCGAACCTGAGACACCGGCGTTGGCCATCGCGTGCAACGGGGGAAGGTCCTCGCCTGCGAGGAGGAACTGATCTGGGTCGACGTCGTACGCCACGTTGGCGGTGTACGACGCGGTGTAGGTCGTGTTCGCCGCGACGGGTACTAGCGGGTTGAAGTCCACACAACTCTCGAGTCCGGGCGTGCCGGCGATCGTTGAGGTTGCCGTTCCCAACTGCGTGCCGCTGCTGTCCCACAACGACACCGTGTGATTGCCGGTCTCGTCGGGCGCTTCCCAGAAGCAGACGCCGGCGATCCATCCCGCGGTGTCGGAATTGAACTGGAGTCCCAACTCGGCCGCGCCGGTGGATGTGTCGGGCGGATGTCCGATGCGCAGACTGCATGCGGTCACACACGTCGCAGCGTCGGCCGACGCCGCAGGCGTGAACGTCACGAGGTTGGCGCCGAGTACCGCAAGCGTCGCGAACAGAGCAGATGCCGTTCTGAACTTGGCGTTCATACGTCTCCTCAGAGCGAGTCGGTCTGGTTGTCGTCATCCCCGGCCTTGTACGCAGCCAGAACCTACGCCGGAGCGGGACGTCGAACCAGGGCCGAACGCGAGTTGTCTTGTCGCGCGCGGTGGCGACGCTGCACTCGACGATCGGGCTGTTGCACGCCGGCGTGGCCGAGGAGTCACTGCGCGCGGTCTATGTGGTGGCGCGCCAGCCGCCGATGGCGCCAAGCCGGTGGAGCGCGTCGCTGGCGTCGCTCACCTCGTGGTCGTCAGTTGCCATCGACCGCTCCGCGATGTGCGAGGCCGTTCGCCGCGCTGACGAAGGATCGGTCTGGTTCGCGCCGAGTGGTGCTGGTTGGTGGCGGGGTCACGACGTCGACGGCTGCGACAGAAAGCCGATCCTGACCGGGCGCCGGACCTGAAGGTCTCCAGCCGATGTCGTACCGGTCGTCGCTCCTCCGGCGGCCGTCGGGCAGGCTTCACTTACACTGCCGGCCGTGAAGATGTTTCGGCGGGTACTCCTGGTGCTCGGGGTTGCCGGCGCGGTCGGCGCAATCGCGCGTGTGCGAGGCAAAGGTGAGCTGCCGGCAACCGAGGGCGGCTGGCGTGAGCTCGACGGGCCCGAGTTCCGGTGAATCGGCCATGACGGTCGCATTGGTCGTCGGTACCGGCGAGGTCGGTACCCGCGCTGCTCGCCAGCTTGTCGACACGCCTGGGTTCGCGACGATTCTGTTGGCTGATCGCGACATGTCTCGCGCCCGAAGCGTCGCCGAGGCTCTCGGGCCGTCCGTACATGCGGTCGAATATGTGCCCGGCGAATCGATTCCTCCTGACGTTGCGGTCATCGCGTGTGCGTTGCCCGCCGGAGTGGGCCACGATGTGGTGGCGGCCGCGATCGCGGCGGGTGTTCCGGTCGCGTCGACCGACGATGAGCACGATGCGCTCGAACAGCTCCGAGCGCTCGATCAGAACGCGCGCTCGTCGAACGTGACCGTCGCGATTGGGTGCGGGCTCGCGCCCGGGCTCTCCGACGTCCTCGCCGCGCATGCGGCCTCGTTGTTCGAGAATGTCGACGAGATTCGCGTGGCGCGCACCGGTTGGGCGGGCCCGGCGAGCGTTGACACCGTGCGTCACGAACGCCGGCTCCCAGTACGTGCGTGGCGAGATGGCGGCTGGCGTGAGGAGCGGTCCCGCGGCGACGCGCTCGTCTTTTTTCCCGAACCGATCGGTGGCCGCGACTGCCGGGTCGTGACCGGCGCCACGACGCTGCTCGTTGACGCCTTTCCGACCGTGGCCCGGATTTCGGTTCAGTTGGGCGAGCCGCCTCGCCGGACCCGTTTTCGCCGGAAGTTCGGCGATGAAGGGGAGTGGGGCGCTGCTCGAATCGAGGTATGGGGACAGCGAAACCAGTCGCACGGATGCGTGGCCTACGGTGTGGTTGACCGCACCGCCGTCGCGGCGGGTGCGGCGCTCGCGGTTGTCACCGCCCGCCTGGCCGGAACCCTGGGACCGGTTGTCAAACAGCCCGGCGTGCAGGGACTCGGTGTGCTGTTGGAGCCGGTGCCGTTCCTCGCGGAGCTCGCGCAGCGAGGTGTGAGAGCCGCCGTGTTCGAAGGTGTACCCGTCGCGTAGATGCCGAAAGGTGGCCGGCCGACGAGCATTCGCGTGCGACGGGTGCGAACTCCACGAGCGCTGCGACCGACGCGAACAAAACGTCGGTGCTCGCGGCGAGCGTCATCAGGCAATAACGAAGCTACCGAAGGACCGTGGCGGACGACCAGGCTTCGGGAACGGTCGCCGTCGGTTCGGCAAAAGACTCGTTCAACCGACGGGGAGCTCGACACGAAAGACGGGCGGCGCGGCGCGGAGCAGTTCGATCGTGCCGCCTTCGGTGGTGATGAGGGTGTGTGCCAGCGCCAACCCGATGCCGTGGCCGTCGTTGTCGGAGCTTTCGACGAAGACGGAGCGTTCATCGCGATCGGTGATTCCCCTGCCTTCATCGGCGATGTCGACCCGAGCGTGGCGCTCATCGGCGGAAACGGTTGCCGTCACGCAACCCGCGCCGTGGCGCAGTGCGTTCGAGAGCAGGATGTCGATCACCTGACCGACCGCACCCAATGTTGCGAGCACCGTGACCGGTTTGGGCGCCACCACCACCGCCCGGCGGCCGGCCCGTCCGAGGATTGGCTCGACGTCGCCGACGTGCTGACGGACAAGGCCGCCGAGCTCGAAACGCGACACGTTGCCCGCCCGTCCGGTGCGCGCCAGCGCGAGCAGCTCCTCGATGATCGTCAGCAGCCGAGCGCTTTGTTCCAGCGCCGCTTCGGCCTCCTCGCGCACTTCGGGAGATTCGTTGCCGGCCAGCTCCTCGATTCGCAGCTGTAACCCCGTGAGCGCGGTCCGGAGTTGATGGCTGGCATGTTGAGAGAAGCTGCGCTCGGCGCGCAGCAGCTCCTCGACGCGGGAGGCGCTGCGGTCGAGAGACGACGCGATCGCGTCGATCTCGGGTACGCCGCTACGGGGTGTCGTCAACGAGAAGTCGCCGTCGCCGAGGCGGGTGGCGGACCGTGCGAGACGGGCCAGTGGATCCGCGAGCCGTCGGCTTTGGATCAGCGCGAGTCCGAGCGCGGCCGCCAGCGCGGCCGTCCCCAGCAGGACCAAGGCGAGCAGTGCGTGCTGGACGCGAGCGTCGATCGTGTCGGAAGGAGATTCGACGACCACCCGGGTGCCGCCCGGAAGGGTGACCCTCGCGACGATGGGTTCCCGAACTTTGGTCGTGCTCGCGACCGTTTTTCCGCTCGGATAGCCCGGGCCGCAGGGCAGGCCGCGCAGACCGATGCACTGGACCATGGCGCTGTCGCCGGCCGGCACCAGATGGTCGAGCTCGTCTCGAGTGGGGTGAGCGGAGCTCAGCGGCTCGAGGCCGAGCTCGCGCGCGACTCGGGTTGCTTCACTGTCGAGTCGGGATTGCGCGTCGGCGTGCACCGCTCGATCGAGCACGATTCCGAGCGGGACACCGAACATGACAAGAATCGCGACGACGATGGTGAGTGTCGACGCGAGCAGCAGCCTTCGCATGTCATCCCGTCTCGAAGCGGAACCCGACTCCGCGAACGGTCGTGATAAGACGCGGATTGGTGGGATCGTCGCTCAACTTCTTGCGCAACGAAGAGATGTGCATATCGAGCGTGCGCGTCGACCCGAAGTAATGCTCGTCCCAAACTTCTTGCATGAGGCGCTGGCGAGCGACAACACGGCCCGCGTCCACGACGAGCAATGTCAAGACATCGAACTCTTTGGGGGTCAAGTCCAGCTCGACGTCTTCTTTCCATGCCCGATGCGCCTCCGGATCGACCAGCACACCTTGGACCCGGGGCGGTTGTCGCGGGGTTGCGAGCCGGAGCCGCACGCGTACACGGGCGAGCAGCTCAGCGAGCCGGAATGGCTTGGTGATGTAGTCGTCAGCGCCGGCGTCAAGCCCGACGACAATGTCGGTCTCTTCGCTTCGAGCGGTCAGCATGATGATCGGGAGACGTTCGTCGCGCGCGCGCAGGGCTCGACACACGGCGAGGCCATCGACATCGGGCAGCGTCAGGTCCAACAGCACAAGATCGATGCTGGTGCTCGGAGCGGTCAGCGCATCGTCGCCCTTCATGACGTGCTGCACGACGAAGCCTTCCCGCTCCAGGGCACGCAGCAGCGGCTGTGCGATCGCGAGGTCATCTTCGACGAGCAGTATCGAGGTCATCGGTCCTGAGCGTAGGACGAAGACGAGATTGTCGGCGCGTTCCCCGCCTGACGTGCACGTCGACGGACGGCTCGGCGGATCGAACCGTCCCGACAGTCGGCCGGCGCAACCGGCCGGTGTTCGGACCGGGTTGGGATGATCCTCGATGGGGCACCGGTCTCGGTCTGGCGCCCGACGACCGTCTCGAGCGCGTGTCGCGGCGCCGCGATCAGGCCCGGTTCCGACCGGACCGTCGGATGGCCGGCGGGATCGGCTCCCGGCCCCAGATGCACGGCGGGAGGAATGCGCCGCTTCGAGGAAACGCCGAGACGTCGAACCGGTCGCGATCGCAGCGCGGTCTGGCACCCGTCCCGAAGGGCCGACGGCTGGCGGTTCGTGGGCCGCGGCGAAGTGTGTGCCGCACCGGTGCAGATCGGCTTGGGACGCCCGTCCGTCGGCCCAGACCATCGGGGAACGTTCCCGCGAAGTGGGATCGTCGGTCGGCAGTGCTTGAGCGGACCTTCGCGCCGACCTCCGCGCACGTTTCGTGCCAAGACTGCCACTACAATCCTGTGCCCTTGCTGGACGGTTCGACCACTGCGGCCACAACCGACGATCCGGTACGAGGCGGTCACCCCGATGTCACGCTGCGCGCGATCGCTGGACTGGTGCAGAGCCTCCGTCTCGAAACCGACCCGGACGTCCGACCGCCACGACATCACCGACGCAGGCCCGGGCGCCGCGCCGGTGGCGCCGTGCGGTCCTGCGACAGCGGCGCGCACGACGAATCCCTCCCGGCGTCCCGCTCCTGGCCGAGCATGAAGACAGCCCAGATCGCGCCGCCGGTGGTCTGTCCGACGAATCACGGTGAGCCGCTTCGCGCTCGCTACCCCCCAGGGTTACGGTCACAACCATGACCATCACACCAGATCCCCCCGACGGGGCCCGACCCGACGGCCAACTCGTCGAGCTGGCCGGACGTCGGCGGGTCGCACCGGACGAGTTGATGGTCACGATGCCGCGCGGGGCGCGGTCGTTGGTGTTCAGCGATCTTCGCCTCACCAACCCGGGTACCGACATCTCCCGTGAGGTCTGCCGGTCGGTGGCGCGGGCGATCGACGAATGTCGCGGGCCCGCCGTCGTGGTCTTCGCCGGGGACGTCTTCGACCTGCGTGACGGCACCGACGTCGAATCGGCGCTGATCGCCCATCCGCGGCTCGCTGCCGCGTTGGCGACGTTCGTGGCGGCCGACGACCACCGACTGGTCGTGCTCGCAGGTATCCGGGACAGCGCCCTCGCGTACGATCAGCGCGCCATGGACGCGGTCAGCGCGTTCGGAGGTGAGGTTGCGCTGGCGTGTGACCTCGAGGTCGACACCGGAGTCGGGAATCGTCTCGTGCATGTCGAGCCGGGTCACCGCCTCGACGCTTCCGCTGCGTTCGCCGATCCGCGAGATCCCCATGATCGTCCGCTCGCGACGCACCTGATACGTGAGATTGGGCCGGCGATCGCGAGCGCGAAAGGCTCCAGCACCTGGCTCAGTGGGATCGACGAGCTCGTAGATCGTGGCCAGGCCGGCGCGTTTGTCGCTTCGAGATTGGCGTATCGACGCCTGCTCAGACGGTCGGGTTGGCTCATCATTCCTGCTCTGGTCGGGCTCGCGCTGTTCTGGTCGTTCTTCGAGTTGACCGGCCGCCGCATGGGTGGCAGCGGGCTCGCCCGCATCGTTCGTCTGCTCGGAGCCGGGCTCGCGCTGGAGCTCGCGGTGGTCGGTGTCGTGCTCGTGTTCACGGTCACTCAGCTGCACAACGCGCTCGACGGCGTTGCCTGGTGGGGTTCGCAGTCGCGAGGGAACGACGACGCGCGCGGCGAAGCCGTCACGCTGTCGTCGGCGGGCGGCGTGGGCCTCGTCACCGCGTACACCCGCCGCCCCGAGCTCACCGATCTCGGCGGCGGCTCGTTCTATGCGAACTGCGGGAGCGGCGGCCAAGTCGTCGAGCGGGTTGAGGCGAGAGCTGGCTTCCCCCCGGTGTTCGTGGAGCGGCTGCGATGCTCGTGGGTCGAGCTCGAGGCGGGAGCCGAGTTGCACGCCCGGCTGTGGCACGGCGTGCGCGATCTCCCGACCTCGACGTGGATGGAACGGCTCGTGGGGCGTGGCCGCCTCCGGCCCGCGTGGCCGCCCGAGGTGGTTGCTCGGCATCCCGGAACCGTGACGTGGCCTTCGGTCGGCGATGCGACCGCGCTTCGGCGTCGGACGCGGCGGATCGCCGCAGCCGCGATCGCGTCCGCAGGTGTCGTGAATCTGGCGTCGTCGGTGACGGTTCCGCTCGCAAGCCGCCTCGGAGCGCTCCGAAGGTTCGCGCCGATCGCGGTTCCGGAAGTTGCGGCGGTCCTCGTGGCGTTGGCTGGAGTCGGACTCTTATTCCTCGCCCGCGGGGTACGACGGGGTCAGCGCCATGCGTGGTCGTTGGCGCTCGCCTTGTTGCTCGTGAGCGTGGCCGGTCACGTCGTGAAGGGTCTCGACGTCGAAGAAGCCACGCTCACCTTGCTCGCGGCGGTGTTCCTCGCGACCCACGCGGCCGACTTTGCGGCGCCCGCCAACCCGACCTCCGCGCGTCGGGCGGCGACGGCAGGTCTGTTGGGCCTGACGGTCGCGATCACCGCCGGCGTCGTCGGCGTTGAGTTGCGCCGTCCCCGGTTGCCGCTCGGACACGCGTTCGGCGCGGTCGTGTTGCGATTGTTCGGCGACCAGTCCGTTTCGCTGCCCCACCTCCTGAACCGGCTGCTCTCACCGGCGCTGCTCGCGACCGGCGTCGGGATCGCGGTGTCGGTGTTGTGGCTGTCGTTCCGGCCCGCGGTGGTGGCCCGCACGTCGTCGTACCGTCCGATGTCGCGTGAACGCGCCCGTTTTCTGGTGGAGCGTTACGGATCGGATTCGCTGTCGTACTTCGCGTTGCGTTCCGACAAGGAGTGGTTCGGCCATCGGGACACGGTCGTGGCCTACCGGGTGCACAACGGCATCGCCCTCGTGTCGCCCGACCCGGTCGGTCCGGTCTCACAACGTGCGGACGCGTGGTCGGCCTTCCGTGAGTTCAGCGACGAGCACGGATGGTCCGTCGCGGTCATGGCGGCGTGTGGCGATTGGCTTCCGGTGTACGCGGCGAGTGGCATGCACGACTTGTACATCGGCGACGAAGCGGTCGTCGATGTCGCCCGGTTCAGTCTTGAAGGCAAGCAGAACAAGAGCTTGCGCCAGTCGGTGTCCCGAGTTCGAAAGGCCGGCTACCACGTCGAGATGTTCGATCCTTCGAAGCTCGAACCCGAACTGGAACAGCAGCTTCGCGATCTCATGACCGAAAGTCGCAGAGGCGACGTCGAACGCGGGTTCTCAATGACGCTCGGTCGCGCGTTCGAGCGAGACGACCGCGGGCTGTTGCTCGCGGTCGCGTTCGACGCGAAGGAACGACCGGCGGCGTTCTGTCAGTACGTGCCCGCACGTGCCATTTCTGGGTGGTCGCTCGATCTCATGCGCCGATCCGAGCGTGAGGAGCATCCCAACGGGCTCACCGAACTCGTCGTCGTTGACACCATCGAGCATCTCCGCCAGCGTGGCGATGTCGGACTGGCACTCAACTTCGCAACGTTCCGCGCCGTGCTCGCCAGCGAGGCCGGCGATCGTCTCGTGCACCGGGTCGAGAAGTGGTTCCTCGAACGGATGAGCGACTCGATGCAGATCGAATCGTTGTGGACGTTCAACGAGAAGTTCCAACCCGAATGGCATCCCCGCTATGCGTGTTACGACTCCCCCGAGCACCTCCTGGCCGCATCGATCGCGGTGGCGCGTGCGGAGTCGTTCTGGGAGCTGCCGGTGATCGGTCGGTTCTTCGGTCCGCGCACGATCGGCAACGACGACGAAGCCCGCCCGCGTCAACTGCCCGTTGCCGAAGGCGACCGTCCGCCGGTGCCTGACGCGCCGGCGTCGGGCGAAACCAGGTCGTAGACCCAGATCAAGAACCCACGATGCTGAGGATCTGAAGGTTCTCGCCGTCGAAGAACAGTGTCGCGGTGTACTGACCAGTCGTCGAGGTTCCGTTGGTCGACATCTTGGTGTAGGTGCCCACGACGGTGTAGTCACCCTGCTGGGCGTCGAACGTCACCACAGCGCCCCGCGTCGGGTCGCCGGTCACGGTCCCTTGTCCGCCCGGCAACGAGAAGCCGGCTTGCACGACGGTGAGCACCGCGCTGTCGGAGACACCGGGCGGGCGCTGGAACGACGGCACGGTCACGCCGGGCAGGAGATGACCGACCGCCGATCCGCTGGCGAAGGTCACGTCCGTGAATGACGAACCGTCCCAGGTCATCGTCGCCGCCGCGATGCCGCCGCTGTAGGCCAGGTAGGTCCGAGTACCGCCGACCTTCGTGTACGAGGCTCCCATCTGGAACCGCTCGTAGACGTAGGTAGTGGTTGTCGGCCCGGACTTGCTGGGATGCACGCGTGCGACCACGACCGGGGCCGGTTCTGGAGTGTCCACCAAGGTCCACTGCGCCGTCTGCACCTGCGCGTTCCCGCCGGCCGCGGACGCCAGCTGCGGACAGTCCGCCGGGCTGAGCGTGTCAGCCTGCGCGCAGGTCCGGAGCTGGGCGGTTGCCGCCGCGGCGGCCAAAGTCCGCCAGTTGTTCGGATATCCGGCTGGGGTGTTCGTGCTGGTGTTCGACGGCGGCGGACCCTGCTTCAGTTTCTTGATGCGATGCGACCCCCCCGTCGGCCGTGCCTGCGCGATCTTGCCGGGCACCGACTGAACTTTCAGATCGGTGACTGGCTTCGAGCCGTGCGACGAAGGCTTGACCGAAACCTGGGGCTTCGCCTTGACCGCCGCCGACGAAGACCTGTGGGAAGCGTGATGCGTCGTCGAGGTTGCAGCGCCAGGCAGGGCGACGGCCGGACGCGTCGCGGTCGGTTGCGGCCCGATGGCGCCTGCGTGTGACGCCGGGCCTGTGTCGTGAGGCTGGGGAACACCCAACGTTCGCGCGATCGTGTCGGTGATGTGCTGGAGCGGTGCCGGCAACGCGCCCGCCGCGCTGAGTCCGCAGCTCGCAAGCGTGGCAACGACGGCGAGGAACACAAACCCGACACGCCGGGGACGAGGCAACGCGGCGCGGGTCTTCGCGAAGCGCGGCGTGGCGAGCAACTGCTGTTCGAACGCCATCATGTTGACGTGGTTTTCGATGACCTCGTCGCGCGGCAAGACGAGGAGTTCGCTGCGCAACGCGTTCAGCGCCGGAGCTGCCGCGGCACGTGCCGACTCGTCGCTAGAACCGAACGGGAGCCTGTCGCGGGCGGTCATCGAACAGCCTCGCCGGTCACACGACTCGACAGCGCGGCCAGCGCTCGTCGGTGGGTGGTCTTGACCGCTCCCGGCTTCTTGCCGAGCACGTGCGCAGTGTCCGCGACCGACAGATCGGCGACATCGCGAAGTAACACGACCGAGCGTTGGTCGGGCGTCAATGTTTCGAGCGCTCGAACCGCTGGTGACGCGCTGATTCGGTTGATGACTTCGTCGTAACAGTCATCGGCGGAAGGTTCGTGCTGGGCGTCGAACGCGACGTCGCGTGCTCGCGTCATCAGCCTGCGGCGCTCGTCGACCAAACGGTGATGCGCGACTGTGAACACCCAACGTCGGATCGCGGCCGGGTCGTCTCCGCAGCTGGGCAAGCCACGTATGACCGCGACGAACACGTCGCCGAGAAGGTCTTCGGGCTCGGCCGCGCCGGATCCGCGCAAGTATCCGAGAACCGCGGGAGCGAGCTCCCGGTAGAGGCTCTCGAGACCTTCCCTCGTCGCTCCGGCGCTCGAGGTTGACGGCCGGCTCATGAACGCCATCGTACGACAGTTCCGGCTTCGCGCAAGGGTGCACCGAGCGAGGAGCACAGCCAGACTCGCCGAAATCAGTGGTTCGCGCCGGCTCCGCCGGTCGCGCATTCGCCGTGACCAATTCTTGGGCATCTTGTCGAGATTCGGCGTTTCCTTTTCGCTGCTTGAACGATGACATCAGTGACGGATGCCAGGAGGCACGTCGGTCTTCGCGCGGCGAAATGATCCCCGGACGGCGTTGCCGTCGCGCTCGGAAGCGGGTTCGTGACCCCCGCGAGGTGGGCCTCGTGGGGTGGGCAATCGATGTGCGTGGGAACCGACAGGGACGTTCAGCGTGCGCAAGGTCACAGGGATTTTGTTGGCGGCAGCGATAGCGCTGCCGATCGGGCTGGCCGCCGCGTCTGTTGGCGCGGCCGGCGGCACGTCATGAACACCGCGATTGGTTCGGCAACGCTTCGCCCCACATCGGAGCTTGCAAGCAGACGGTTGGTGTTGTCGACGGTGAAGTCGACCGGCGCCGAAATCGGCGGCGGGGTCGAGGGCGTACCCCGCGCCACTGTTTCGATTGCCGCGACATTCTCGATACCGGGGAACCGCGCGACGCTCGCGACGTCGAAGACCTCTGGCCCGACCAAGGGCACCGGCGCCTCGACCTGGGACACCGTGCAGACATCGACGTTCACCGTGACGTTGACAAGCGGGACCGGAGTGACGGCGACGCACGCGCAGTTTGCCAAGTACGTGACCGTCGGCCTCCTCGAAGGCTCGAAGCTGTCGGGTTCGGTCGTGCCTTCGATTCCGGCCGGCAGCTGTCAGCAGACGGCGCCGTCGAAGGTCACGTTCAAACAGCTCACCGCGTTGGTCATCGCCTAGGGCTTCCAGCTTCTGACTCGCTGAACGTTGAGGCCCCGCAGCACATGCTGCGGGGCCTCAACGCGTGCGAACACTCGACCCGCGACCTTCGCGCGACACCACACCGGCTAGACGTACCGAGCACGAACACCGTCACCGCGATCGCCCCGACAACGCGGGACTGCGTGCACGGCGGAGACGTTCAGCGTCACGATCCGCCGCCGAGGTCGCGCGCCGCAGCCGACGCGAAGACTTGTTCGTCGACCACCGACACGTCGGTTCGAACGACGGATCCGGGCGCGTATGGAAGCGCCGAACGCGCACTCGGGCGCACGGCGTGCGTCTTTCGGGGAAGGAGTCGCCGCCGACTCGGACTGAGGCGCAGCCCGCACGAACTCGGCGACTTGGCCTGAGCGGCGCAACTTCTCCCACGGCATCACAACCGCGCCGACACGGCTTGCTCGATGCTGCGCCCGTGTGATCCCCTGTACAGATATGCACAAGATGCTCGTCGTGTTCGTCGCTGGTGTCGCGGCGTTGGGCCTTACCGACTGCGGCGGTAGCAAGTCGCCGAAGTCGACACCGACCACGCCGGCGACGGCCCGGCCGGCGCGTTCCGGCACCTCAAGTCCTTCGACCAGGCACGGCTTGGCCGCCTACCTCAAGTGTCTCAGCCAACACGGCGTGAACGTCAAGCAGGCGGCAACGGCCAAAGCCACCGGCGGCGCGGGCGCCGAACTCAAGAAGGACTCGCACTACGCAACCGCCGAACCGATCTGCAAACATCTCCTGCCTACGTGACCGTTCAGTCGGGTTCGGATCGCCAGCGTTCGTACAAAGCGACAAACTCGGCGCGCATCTCCGCAGTCAGATCCTCGACTGCGATCTGACCGCTGAGACGAACGGTCGCGCACATCTCGCGAGGTACTCGCCGCAGTGTGACAAGCGGCGAGGTCGGCCTCGAAACGGCGACGCTCGCGGCGCGACAGGGTTCCTTCCAGGTAGTCGGTCACGAGTTCGCCCGTCGCGTGCGTGTTCGCGACGCTGAGGGTGCCGTCGTCGGCACGGTCGCACGCGATGACCTGATTGCCGGACAGGTTGTCGGTCTGGACGAACACGGCGTGTTCACCGTCGTGGAAACGGTCCTCGAAGTGAGAGCTGTCGTCTGAGGCACCGGCAGCGCCGGCGAAAGCCGTGATCACCGCGACGGCGACGGACGCCGCAACGCCGAACCGATACGAGCATTCATGCAAGAGCTCCTCGGATGGCGCGAGATCTACCCGTACAGTCCGACGAACGTTCGCAGCGTTACAGCCGAACCGGCTCGGGCTGAGAAGTGCCTGCGCTCGTCTCCGTTTCCTTTTCGGGGTTTCAGACGACGACTCAGAGGGAAATGTCTTCAGGGGTGCGGTCTTGTTGGCCGACGGACAGGAGAGGGAGGCGCTGTGCGGCGTACGTCGTGGCCACGACAGGTCGCCTTGTTGGTTGCGGGTGCGTCGCTGCTGATCGGGTTGGCGATCGGGTTCTGGCCGGTATCGGTGACCGTGGTCGGCGACGTCTCGTATTCCTGCGGCAGCGGGCTGGTACACAGTCGAGATACCTGGAAGGTCGACAGTCGGGTGATGGCCGAACCGCAACAGGCGATCGGGGTGTCGACGGCGACACCGAACGCGTCGTGTCCGTCGCGGGTGTACCGGCATCGAGACTTCGCGTACGCGCTGCTCGGACTCGCGGTCGGCACGTACCTGGTCCTGCTCGCTTCAGCCGCGTACGACCCGATGATCACGCCGACGTCCACCCGTCCAAGCCGGACTCGACGAACGCCGGTCCCTTCTCATCATTGACGCGGAGATGACCGGCGAGCCGTCCATATCAGCCCGCCGCTCCGGCAGGTCAGCAACGACAGCCTCACCGGTCACGACGACGCCGGCGCGATCGCGTCAGCCGAACCGAACTCGGCGTTCGAGCACCGCGACGGCAACATCGATCAGACCCTGGCCGGTCGCTTCGGTGCAGTCGTTCATCAACGCCAGCGCTTCCGGAATTGTGCAGTCTTTCTGCGCGACGACCAGGCCAGCCGCTCTGCATACGCGCTCGGTGTAGTCCGAGGCGGCGCCCGCTTCGTGATGCACGACGTAAGCCTCCCTCGCGTCTGGCGGCCAACGCGGCCGGCACGTTTCGTCGCATCCCATGCTGTCGTAGAGATGTGGATCCGGACGTCAGCCGTCACGCCGGGTCGAGCAGGCCGCAGGTCGGACAGCGGGTCGCGAGGGGCTGTCGGGTCAGCAACGCGAGCGGCAATGTCTGACGACAGAGTTCGCAGGTGCCGTATCCGACGTCGTGCAGTCGCGCGAGCGCGTGTTCGACGTCCGCGAGGGCAGCTCGCGTTCGGAGCGCGAGGGCCGTGCGAGACGCCGTTGAGATCGGGGCCTCTTCGTAGAGGCGAAGCGCTGAGCGCAGTTCCTGACCGCGACGGGACAGCGCGTCGCGCAGAATGTCGCGATCGTGAAACGCCAACCCAGAACACCACTGTCCCGCGAGCGACAGGTCCGAGATCGTCATGCAACCAACCTCCGTATACCGATGAGCTGCCTTGTTGACGGATATGTGAACGTCCCGACTGAGGGCTTGTTGGTGTTCCACACGGACGACTCCGCCCACCGTGTTGTCGTACAAGAGGCGAGTAGGTGCCGAGAACGGTGTTGCGTGACGTGGGATCGGTACACCTTCCTGGTCCGCCGGTTACGGAGTCGGGGGCGGTGTAAGAGGTCTGACGTCTTGTGGCGAGAAGGGCACCGGGAGCACGGTGCCGTCGGAGCGACGCCGTACGAAATAACGGTCGCGATCGCCGGTCGCGATCTCGAAGCCACGCACCCATCGGCCGTCGAAACGTGACCGGACTTCGATCTCATACCTCGACGGCAGCGTTCCCTCGCTAACCCCGACGGTTGTCATTCGGTCTCCTTTCCTGGCGCCGCGACCCCGCTGGACTTCTCACTCGGGTTCGGTGCGCGGTGCCCGCCATCTGAACAAGTTGGTTGCGTTGGCCGGCGGCCGCGCAGGCATGACGGCGACAAACTCGGTCGTCCCGGCAACTGCGTCGACGGTGAGAACTTGGTTCGATGTTGCTGCGTTCGCGTCTTGGGGGGCGTCGCGACCGAGTGTCGAACAGATGTCGACACGGCGTTTCAGTCCCGCTATTGACGCGCCGTGCTGGCGCAATGTCAACCGCCGATCGGCACGGATCGATGTTTCAGAACGAACGTCCCCGAATGTTTACAGACGGTTGCGTTCGGGAAACTTATTGTCGGGGAGCTCTTTCTCGATGATTGGGCCGACGTCCGCCCGTACGACGTGACGTCGCGTGACATGTCAATCCGCACGGGAACGCTGGGAACGCAACGCGCGAGCGACCCGGCAACGAACGCTGGTCGTGCGTACGTTTCGGTTCGCCGGCTGTGGCGAGAACGAACGGTTCGGCCCGCCCGGAATACCGATGACGACCGCCGGGGATGCAGTGAAACGAGGGGTAGCTTGTCTGCATTCTGTAGCCGGTCCACGGCGGCGACGTCGTACATCTGCGTGCACAACGTCGTCGGTTCGACACCGTCCGGGTTCTCCCGACGTTGCGTCATCGCGGAGATGCCAAGGCGTCGACAACGGATCGCGACCTCAACGAAGCCGCCCGTCGACCAGCGAGTCGGGGATCGCGTTAGTAGACGCGCAACCCACGTTCGCGCCAAAGCGATCGCGAGTATTGGCGAACGAGCAGGTCGCCGGCCAGAGCCTGGAGGAGATCGCAAACAAACGTCTGACGCGAATGCGGTATCCCGAAAGAACGTGGGCGCAGGCCCGTACCGAAGCAGAACCGGACGGCGGCGAAGCAGCGTCCGAAACAGGCTTTCGGGCTTCCTTGGCTGGCCGCGACGTGCCGGCGGCACTCCGGGCTAGCTCCGGGCTAGCTCACGACCGAGCTTGACGGCCAGGCGATTGCGAGGTGTTGGCACGTACGGCTCGTCGAAGATGGCGCCGCTCCCGACGTTCCACCGTTGTCCGGTTCCCACACGGTACGGCGGACTAGAGGCCTTCGGCTCTATTTCCTGAACGACGAGACGTCGACCATTGATGGCATGGCGACAAAAACGGCGCGTGACCGTGGTCGGGACTTGAGCCAACAGCATCAGGTGTCCCAAGCGCAGGGCATGGTGTCGCTCCAGGCGCACTGTGCGTTCGGTGAGGCGCTCGCGATGATGACAGAACGTGCCAAGGTAGACGGCCAGACCTTGGAAGACGTCGTCGATGCAGTCCTCGCGCGACGAGTCTGGTTCGGCTAAGGACGCATAGCCACGGGGCCGCCATGGACCATCTCGACGTCATGGGCTGGAGCCTGCACGGCAACAGTCTCCGTCGCGCCTCCTCGCCGCGGCCGGCACCGGGGGCGACACGAACGACGGCGCACCCTCAAGCGTTCGTGATGATCGGCGCAAGGCTCACCCGCGGGCACGTCGCTTGGAGTGACGCTCGACGTTCCGTCGGGCCGTCCCACAAGCCACGCCATCATGGCGAGCACTCCGACCCGATGGACAGGGTCTCGAATTCCTCGAGCTGATCGGACCTCTCGGCATCCGGTCTTGCTCGTAGGTTGACGAAGGTCCATGCTGAGTGCATCGGACCGGAACGGGTCCAGCGGGGATATTCAGCGGGGGAAGGGCAAGCGGGGGAAAGAGGTTCGGGCGGTGGCGGGCGTCTGCACCTCTGCCACCCTCCGAACCTTGTCCGACAGGGGGGCCATGTCGGTGAATCAGCAGACTGGTCGGGATCGCGTGCATCAGGCGGCGCGCATGGCGAAAGTGCAGGCCGACTGCACCTTCGCTGAGGCGCTTGTACTGCTGAGAGATCGTGCCGAGGTGAGCCACAGAAGCTTGTGGCAAATCGCCGACGCCGTCGTCGAACGCCGAATCCAATTCGGCGGGTAATTCTGCGCGAACGCGCGTGAGCGGCCCGCTGCGGGGGGACGGGCCGCTCACACTCGCACCTTGGGGGGCCGGTGCTGGCACCCATTAGATTCCCAACAGCGCAAGCCTCCCAAACCGCCTCAACATGAACATCTTGTCAACCCGGCTCGGGTTTGGACGCGCGACGCGAGGTTGGCTGAAGCCTGCAATCGGCCTCTGATGCGGACCGTGGGCCCGGGAAGGTTCCGCAGGTGGATCGACCGGACCACCGCGATGTTGCTCGAGTTCAGCCTGCGGGCTTCCGAGTCCAGAAAACCATGATTTACTTCGGCGTGCGGTTGATCGACGGCCACTACGAGTGCGACGCGTGCGGAGCGGACGTGCGCGTTCCCGTGGACCGGAGACCGCAGGTGGTCATCGTCGCCGCGAGCGGCGCCCCGAACCTGCGAACCATCATGCCCGACGGCACCGAGGTCCATTGCTGCGAGATCCGCACGAAGTTGGTGAACTCGTAAGCCCCGATCTCGGCGAGGTCCAGCGCCGAACGGACTCTCTCAATAAGCGGCCAACCGCCTTCTCGTCCGCGGTCACCGTGCCGCACTCGCAGCACCGATAGGGCGGCAAGCGACTGCGATCTGCCGACGCGCGATGAGCGAACGCACCGAAGAGACGGTCGCGCAGGGGATGACGTGACCGACTCGATGATGGCTCCGACCTGCGCTTCAACCAAGGGCGTCCACGGTCACTCGGCGACCCACGTTGAAAGTGTCCCGTCGACAACCCGACCTCTCCTCGAACCGGGGCAACACCGAGAACTACGATGACACGTGTTGTCCGAGCGGTGCCGGGAATCTCGAAGTCCTCGAGCGAACCACAGACGTCAACCCTCTAACACGGGGGACGTAGCTCAGCTGGCTAGAGCACCTGCTTTGCAAGTCGGTTGGGCGTAGCGCTGTGCGAACATAGCGTCTCACCTGGTCAAACACCGGCGGACCGAAGCGATACACGACCAGTTATCAGCTGTAGATCTTGCCACCGACGGCGCATCGACCAAACCCAGGTTCGACGGCGCGACGCCCTCGGAGCTCTTGTCCCACGTGATTTTTGGCTGTTTCCTTTTCGGCGCCTGAACGATCACGAGGGTGGGAGGAACGCGCGGGATGAGGTTGCGCCGCGAGCGCGCCGGGGAGGGGCTCAGGATGTTGCGTCTCTCGCGAGCAGCAGCCAGGCTGCGCTACCTCTGCCCCATGAGTCGGCCGACTCGTTCAAGGGTGCAATACCAACCGCAGTCTGTACGGACTGTCTCTGAGGAGGATTCATGCGTGGCCCTATCCCCACCCGAATAATTGCCGTCGCACTCGCGGCGGGTTCACTCTTGATGGTTCCACTCGCGGCGGCGGCCGGAGCGGCGACGCCCACGGTCTGTACTACGGCAACGTTCAGCCCTACGACCAACGCCGCCGGCAAATCGACTGCGAAGAGCACCTTGGGGGGCTGTAACAACCCGGCATTGACCGGCGGCTCCGGTGTGCTCGTCGCGACATACTCGACGAACGGCACGACGGCGACCGGGGTCCAGGGCAAGATCACGTGGAAGGGAACGGGCACGTCTTCGTTCATCGTGAAGTCGGCGGGCGGTACTGCGGCGGCGGGCGCCAAGTGCCACGGCACCGGCAAGACCAAGGACTCGCTCATCCTCAGCACGGGCACCATCACGGCGGCAACGAGCAAGGCCGCGGCGCTGAAGGGAACGAAGTTCAGCGAGTCGCTCTGCATTCACTCCGTGACGGTCGGCAAGAAGGCGACCATCACCGAGTACCTGTTGCCGGGCAGCAAGATAGCCATCTAACGACGGCATCCTGACTCAGGCGTCAGCGGCCCCCGATTCGGGGGGCCGCATCGCGTCACGGGCCTCACCGGCTGACGTTTAAGGGACCGCGCAAGCGGCGAGGTGCGCCTCGAAGCGGACGCTTGCGGCGCAAAAAGCGTTTGTTCGAGGCGGCCGGTCACGAGGTCGAGCGCTTGCCGGTACGCGCTGTCACGTCGGCGCCGACGCGGAAAGGAGTTTTCATGCAGGACTCGGGTAGCGGCAGAGTTACCCGTACCGTCCTGGGAGACCCAGAGGCGTTCCAGCGCGTCCGCCGCCTCTACCATGCGTGTCTACCGGGGACGTAGCTCAGCTGGCTAGAGCACCTGCTTTGCAAGCAGGGGGTCGTGGGTTCGAGTCCCATCGTCTCCACCGACCGCGAGAGTGCAGGTCTCCAGAGGTGGTGCAAGTTCGTTAAGCACTCAGCCGTCTTGTGAGAAGATCGACGAGGCGGCGTTGGGAACCGACCAAGACGATCGCGTAAATTGCAAGTCGCCCTGACGCACCCACGACGATGCGACGGGCCCTCCGCGCCGCCACAACACCTACCGACCGCGGAGCCGTATCGGGCACCGCTTGTCGCTGGGCTGCCGGTGACGCCCGGAGTGCATGAGCTCGCGAACATGGGGGCTCCCGGAGCTTGATGTTCCCAGGGGGCTCGTCCGGGTTCGTCGAGTGCAACCATTCCACCGTCGCTCGTGTCCTCGACGAGGGGACGAGTGCGGGCGTCGACGACGCGGCGTGACGTATCCGTGGACCGGACTCGTGGACTTGCTCAGACCTTGGTGCGGGCTTGTACCCGTTTACCGTGGACGAGGATGATCGCACCCACGACGAGCGTGATGGCGCCGAACACCGCCCAGATTGGGTGGCCGTTCATGCCGCCCGAGCTGGTCTTGCCGCCCAGACCCTGGAGACACCACACGACGCCGACGATGCACAGGAGGGCACCCGGCAAGGCGTCCTTCCACATGACGTCGTCCGATCTGTTCGCTTTTCGCAGTCTACGTTCGCGGCCCAGTCAGCTGACCGTCGGGCTGGCCGCTGTGCTGACCACATACCAGATGCCGGCGGAACCGCCGCCTCGTTCGTCTGATCTGACCGGCAGGGCTCTACCGAAGGCAGCGCCGTTCTTGATACCCCGGCCCCCGTGCACGTCACCTCGATCGCGCTCGGTGGAACGAGCGCGGAAGCCGAAGAGCGGAGAAGAGGCGACATCGGAACGGCGCGAGGCGAAACTAGCGTGCGGGATATGAGTATTGCTGCAAGTCGTGCCCTTGTCCTTGCTGCCGCTTTGGTGCTGCTGGTCACGGCTTGCGGGTCGTCGTCGAAGGGGGCCGCTTCGGCGCCAACATCAACGGCAACATCCACCGCGCCGGTCACCTCGCCCGTCACGTCGACGACGGCTCCAGGTGGATCGAGCAATCTGGGGAACGAACTGGCGAGCATCGGTGCGGCGGCGCCATCGAGTTTCACCGTCAGCCTCGCCAAGGGTCCTCAAGGAATCTTCGAGGTCGGGCCCAACGGACACGCGCTGTACTTCCGGCCGGCCGACAGCGCCGCGAAGAGCACCTGCACCGGTACATGTGCGTCGACCTGGCCGGCGATAACGGCGAGCGGCCACGTCACGGCGGGACCGGCGGTCAGCAAGGCGGAGCTGGCGACCGCTGACGGGCAGGTTCCCCACCAGGTCACTTACTACGGGCATCTCCTCTACTACTACAGCGGCGATATGGCCCCTGGGCAGACCAACGGGGTTGGCAAACCCGGCTGGTTCCTGCTCGGACCGGTTGGCAACGAAATGACCCCACGCTGATCTCAGCGGCGTTCGAGTCGGTCGTCGGGCGATCGGGCGCGTGGCGCGCTTGGCGCGGCTCTTCACCGTCGCAGCGAAGAACGAGAGAGGGGTCGGGCCGATATTCGTGGCATCGAACCCGACCACGACGACGTAGCTCCACTCGACATTCAACGGCGGGTTCGAGCTGTTGGTCAGTTCTGTCCGCGCGCAGTTTTCGGCTGAGCTGAACGAAGATGTTCTCAGCGACGCGCTGGAAGTCCTGCTCTGTAGTGCTGGGCGACGAGAACAGTTGAATGAAGCGTGCGTTCGACCCGTCCCGGATGTAGCCGCGCTCGCATCGGAACGTCGGACGCGTCGAAATCCGTTCGACCTCGATCCATGACTGTTCCCGCACTCGGGACAGACGCGCGTCTGGCATTCGTCCATGACGTCCTCGCACCTGGCGCTACCGCGCGGATACGGGATTGGTTGTTGCGGGTCATCGGTCCAAGGCCCTCACCTCCACTGGATAACAGGACGACGACGGCGGGAGCGGCTTGACTGAATCGCGACTTGGTCGATAAGGGGATATGGGTCAACCAGCTGGTGGCGTTACGGACGGTCTCTTCGGATGAACAGTGCCGTCAAGCACCGAACCTTTCTTCTGAACGGTGATCTCAACTTCAAAGCACGACGCGAGTTCATGGACCAGGTGGATCGTTCGGTGAACCTCGGTCCGATTTCGGACGTACTCTCTCAGTGCGGGGGATGCCGCTTCCGAAGGGGTGTCCATGCAAGGATCCAAGGTCTTCCGATCCGCTGCGCTTGCGGCGCTCACCGCGATCGCGCTGACTGCTTGTTCGAGTAGCTCCAAGACCGCCTCGACGACTGCGCCGGCCGCGTACGGAGCGGCAACAACGGCCGCATCGGCACCGACTTCGAACGGCGGTACTGCCGCAACGGCAACCGTCGCGAACGCGACGACAAAGCTCGGCGTGGTCCTCGTCGACGACAAGGGCATGACGCTGTACACCTCGTCCGGCGACGAGACGCCCGGCACGAGCTCGTGTACGGGTGCGTGCGCCAAGGTCTGGCCGCCGTTGACCGTCACCGGCACGCCCACGTACGCCGCCGGGCTCACCGCGTCGAAGTTCTCCACCATCACCCGCACGGACGGCACGAGACAACTTGCCTACAACGGCAAGCCGCTCTACACCTTCGCCAGTGACGCAGCTGCCGGCGACACTACGGGTCAAGGCGTGGGCGGTTTTTCCGTCGCCGTCACGACCTCAGCCCCCAACGCAAGCGTGCCGACCACGGCGGGAACGATCGCTGCCTATGCGGGAGGAGGCGGGTACCAACCCTAGCAACGCGCAGCCAACGCGTGACCCGAGCGAACAGACAAGGGTTTCTCAGAACGGCACTGTTCCTTGAGTTGGATCGGGCCGAGCGAGACCGAGTGGCGTGTCTCAACGGCGAGTTCGTAGTAGCCGCGCCGACCCTGGACGACTGCCGCTCGCTTGCGCCCGACGTGACGTGCGAGCTTGACGAACATGACGGCGATGCTTCGGCCGTGGCGACTTTGGCGCGCGCGCCGACTGCGACCGGCATTCGGGGTTCTTTGATCCCGAGCCGTCGACGATCGGGCGGCAGGGAACGCGCGGCGCCGGGCCGCTGACACCGGGAGTTGCGTTGGGCGCCGGTGTCTGTGCCAGGACCATTCGTCGTCGATGTCTGTGGGCAGTCTCAGTTGATCAGTGTGCGGTCTCGACCGATGATCTACGGAACGGTCTCAGCCCATCGTTCCCGCGCGTAGCCGCGTGCTTCCGTTCGGGTTGAGAACCAGAAGGGGAGTCGCCCGGTACTGGTCGGTCGACATGCTTGCAATCCACACCACAAGCCGCCAGGGCCGCGCAAAGAACGGCCTCAAGTCATCAAGCATGGCAAGACATCCATTGTGCCGGTCTGCAGTCGGCCGCGAGATTGCTCGGGAGTTCGGGTACTAGAACCCGGGCGCACCCAACGCGCATGTTGGTTTCGACGAACTGATAGAGCTCGTTGGCGAGATGGCGCTTATTCGCGGCGCGGGCCGGGATGACTGGTGGTGGACGGGTCTCAGCTGCTGACGGCGGGGCTGCGTAGGTTTTCGGGGTAGAGGTGGAGTGTTCCTCCGCGTTTGATGATGCCGTCGTTGCCGTGTTTGGTTCCGGCGAGGGCGCCGTCGTCGATGGAGTCGACGCCGTGGAACGAGCTTGCGGTCTGCACGTCGTCGTGGGTGTAGGGGGATCGCGCGAGGAGGCCGACCCAGTTAACGTTGGTGCCCGCGCTGAGCACGAATCCTGCAGAGTCGGCGGAGTCGCTGCTGGGAGCGAAGAAGGTCGAGTTGGTAGGACCGGCCGAACCGGCCGCGGCTCGGTCGGTTACGAGGTGTCGTGACACGTTGAACGACATCGCCCCGAGTGACTCCAATCCGGTCGTGTCGCCGAGGTGATATGCGACGACATGACCAGATGTGTAGTGCACGATCGCGTTGCGGCCGTAGGCGTATGGCGAGTTGTCATGTCGGCTTTCGTAGAGGTCACCGTAGGAAATCACGGTCTGTTCCAGCCATCCGGTTTTCGAGCCGCCGCCGATAGTCACGCCGGTGCGGAAGGCTGTAGCCCAAAGGTTCTTCACTACGAACCCGTCAGACCGGTACGTCGCGAGGTCGATGATCTGGTAGCCGTTGAGCACGTTCGCGTCTTGTACCCAGGTGTCCGGGCCGAGGGATCGTATGGTGTATGGGTACGGCGTGACCGGGTAGGCGGTTGATCCGAAACCCTGGTTCGGATACCGGATGGTGATGCCGCGCACCCCGGAGTGTGGGCTCAGGGAGATGAACGCGGGATCGGTGTTGGGGTTCGGGGTGTCTTGACCTTCGACTGCGAGCAGGGTGGTCGAGTCGGTGGTCTCTGAGGTGTGCCGGTTGGCGTACGCGCCCCGCAACTCGACGCCGGCCGGGACGACCAGGTGTTGGCTCACGAGATAGGTCCCGGAGGGGAGGTACACGGTGCCGCCGCCGTTGCGGGAGGCGGTGTTGAGCGCGCTTTGGATGGCTGTGGTGTCGTCGGTGAGACCGTCCGCGTGGGCGTCGAAGGGCTGGGCCATGACGTCGTAGAAGTCGGACGGTCCGGTCCGGGCGGGCATCCGGGACGGCGCGAACCGGTAGGCGATCTTTTTGGCGTGGGAGACGAGGTCGGTATCCATGATGCTGTTCACGCTCGGTGCGGGACGCGCGACCGGGTTCTCCCCGCTGCGGTTGAGATTCGCGGAGATCTTCGAGAACGACCCGTACGTGCCGCAGCTCGGATGACAACTGGTTGCTGTCGTGACGATTCCGTGTAGCGCGTTCGTGACCGTCACGCCGTACATGGTGAGGTTGTCGTTGCGGTAGAGATGCAATGCGGTGAGATGGTGTGCGGTCCAGGTGTCGAGCGCGGCGCGGTTCGCCGCCGATGTTGGGTTGTTCGTCACTTCAGCTGAGGGTGCGGTTTCCCAAATCTGATTCGAGATTGTGATGTTGGTGATGAACGAGTAGTCGAGGTCTCCGTCGTCGACGATGCACGTGGTGAAGCACGTCGCGTGCAGACCCGTGATGTCAGAGGCGCTTCCGCCTTCGTAGACGACGCCTTGATCGGAGTCGAACAACGTGAGATCGGCCACGTTCACCGACGCGGCCCACGACTCGATCGTGGGTGGATATCGCGTCGGACGCGCGAAGCTCTGATTGGGATACCAGACGCTCAGGTGACTGATCCCGGCGTTCGTTCCCGCCAACGAGATGAACGGTGTCCCGGACACGCCTGCAGGAACCGTCGCGGCGAGGATCGTCTGGCCGGGCGTCGACGTCGTCGCCGACCAGTCGCCGCGTAGCGTCACATTCGCGGGTACCGAGAGCGGGCCTTTGACCGTATACAGGCCAGGTGGGAGGAACACCGTGCCGCCTCCCTCCATACCCACGACGTTGAGGGCCTGTTGGATGGGTCCGCTGTTGTCGATGGCGGGGTTGTTGGGCACGGCTCCGAACTGTGGGTCGGTCGCGACCGCGTCCGCGATCACGACCTCGTTGGTCGTCAGCGGAGCGGACACGATGCGAGGTGTTGGAAAATCGACCGTCGTGGGGGTCACGGTCACGGTCGCGAGGTCGGTGTTGAAACCGAGGAACTCGACCGTGAGCACATGTGCGACTGCCGCGATCAGGTGCACCGCGGGAATCAGCACGACATTCGACCACGCGCCAACCGCAGCGGTTTGACCCATCTCGATGTCATCGACGCGAGTCGAGAACCCACCGTTTTGTCCCACAGCCGAAAACGTGTACCAACCGGTCTGGGCGACCGTAAAGGAATACTTCACGTAGTCGCTAAAGAACGTCGACGAAGCCGGACAGTTGTGTATCGGGTTCGAAGAAACGTGTGGCGACGACGACTGAATATAGAAACCGCTCGCACCTGCCGAAAAGATGTCGATATCGTGCGGGTCAGTTCGATACCACGAAGCGTTGCCATGATCGCCCGGTGTGCACCCGTGGAACGCCTGCTCGGCGGGACCGCTATTGAAGTTCACGGCCTGGATGACACCACCCGCCGCAGGGATCGCGATCGGAAGTGGTCCGGGATACGGGAGACCATTTCCAAACGGCGCGCCCGGATCTGCAGCCGCAACCGCCGCGGTCAGTTCCGGTCGCAACCTGACAGTGGCCGGCAGGCTCGAGACGAACGGGGCGAGGAGCACGGACATCCCGCATAGCGCAACAACCCCGACCGACCGCACGCCTCGACTGCGACGCGACGGACCGCGCGTTGCAACCATTCCGCCCCCGTGGATCGGTGCGACGATCGGAAATCGCCACACCGCATCCGTCCATGGATATCCCGCCAGCACAAATTTAGACGCACATCGTCCGCCAAGCCAGTCCCGCAGCCCAGACCCCCGCTACGGGCGCCCCCGATCGGGCGCAGGCCGAACATCACTGTCTGCCCTGGCCTGCGCGTCACTCGATCCGAGCGCCGGTGCCCGCGGCGCGTGCCGTGCGGTCTCGCCCAGCTCTGACGGGCAGGCCGTCGCTGCGATCGAGGACCACGAACCACTCGCGGTGCCGACGACTCGTCGCCATGTTCGGCTGTCACGCCAGACGCTCGCGTCTCCCCGCCGTTCGAGCGCAGACTCTCCCCGCGCACGACCCGGCGACGCTCGAGCACCAGACCCGACGTGACCAACCCCCGCCCGCCTCGGGCGACACGGTCGTCGAGGCGGGACACCCGCCCCGTACGCGGCGACCGTCAACGCCGGAGGCGGGGCACCACAACGAGTCGACGTCGAGCGCCGCCCCAAACCGTCGGCGGAACGCGCAGGGCAAGGGCCGGAAACCTAGCCCGCGAGGCACGTTCTAGCCCGGGACGAGAAGGGACGAGCGGCGCGGGGTGCGACGCGGCGACGTTCAGTGGGGGAAGTCGGACGGAGTGAGGCAGCTCCGGCGCGGTGCACCAAATTCGACCAGCGGATTGTTACGGTTACAAGACGGGCCTCTGATCGAGGGATCCAGCATGAAGAAGTTTTCTGTCGCCGTGGGCGTCTGTATCTTGTCAACGCTGCTGAGCGTTGGCACGGCTGGCGCGTTCTCAACGAAAGGCATCGCGCCCATTCGCAAGATTCCTGTGGCCGCGCTCAATGACGACACGGGCCGGCCGGGCGTATGGGCAACCGATGCGGTCTACACGAAGTGTGGCCAGATTGGTGTCGACGCTGTGTTCTATAACAGCTCATCGAATCCAAGGATCAATACAGGCCAACAGACCTTCAGCATCTCGATCGAGAGATACCACAACGGCGCATGGGTGCATGTCAAGGGTTCCGAGATCGAGAGTTACAGGCCGAGCCATCAGCATCGTCGCTACGACTATGACCAATATCTCCACCCCGGATGGGACTACATATATCGAGTGTACGTTGCCAACTACACCCACGCCCCCTTACTTGGGACGATGTGGGTGAACGCCGCAGCAAACGACTACTACCCGCCCGACCACGACATAGCCGACTGCCAATAACTCTCAGAGGCACGTCGAATCGATCATCGACAAGATCGACGACGCAGTCTCCGACCGGTGCGTATCTGGTCGCGTCAGTGCGACGCGGACGTCGTCGACGCGGACGTCGTCTGGATGAAATCGGTGAGGATGTCGGAGAAGCGGCCGGGCTGTTCGCAGTGCGGGAAGTGTCCGCTGCCGTTGAGGATCTCGAGTCGGCTGCTGGGGATCGTTTCGTGGGTGGCGCGGCTTTGGTCGACGGGGATGATGTGGTCGTGGTCGCCCCAGATGATCAGTGTGGGCGTTTCGGCGGCGAGGTAGAGCCGATCGGCGGCGCTGACACGTTGGCCGGCGATGTCGACGACTGATCGCAGCGTGTTGATGAATGCGGTGCGGGTCGCGCCGTCGGCCAACGAGCCGTAGCCGTCCCATACCTCTATGAGGTGCGGGCTGGTGTGCAGGCCGATGTGTGCGAGCCAACCCGCGACATTCACTCCCACATCGTGGACCCAGCGAGTGCACGCCAGCGGGAGGACGAACTCGGAGCCGGGTAACGCGAGCAGGCGCAACAACAGGTTGACCTCGTCGCCTAATCCGCCGCTCGAGACGAGCACGAGCCTTTCGCATCGTTCTGGGAACTGGTAGGCGAATTGCATTGCGATGCCGCCACCCAATGAATGTCCGACCACGGTTGCTCGGTCGTGCCCCAACGCCAACAGGAGATCCCGTATCCCGCTCGCGAACGCTCCCAACGAGTAATCCCAGCGCGGCTTGTCCGAGTCGCCATGGCCCAAAAGATCAGGGGCAATCACCGTGAACTGCTCGGTGAGCATCGGCATGACGAAACGCCAAGTCGCCGAGCTGGCGGCCATGCCGTGAATGAGGACTAGCACCGGTCCGGACCCGCCGCTGCGATAACCGACGCGATGACCGTGGATCTCGATGTGTCGCACTTCGGTCGCTGCCGTCACGGTCTCACATCGTACGACGCTTCCGGGGATGTTCAAAGATCGCACAATACAAGTCTCACTCTCGCGCCCCGCGCGCTCAGGATGCCACGGCGTCCCCCCACGGACATTGTCGTTCCGGCGTGTCGTGGCATGCGCGTTCGCATCGGTTTCTTGCCCGTGTTGGCGCTGGTTGACCGTCCACTGACAGACGCGCGGCGCGTGAACGACCGCTCAAGCAACCACTGGTCGTCGTCGTGCCTCGCGCACGCCGGGTCGCGCATTCATTCGAGTCAGTCGTCGCCGAGCACAGTAGATGCCACCACACGCACGATCCTGCGGCTCGAATGGGTACCAGTGCCGACCGACTAGGCCCGCGAGCGGCTCTCGCTCGGATCTTCGTCCTCGTCTCCGGACCGCGCCTCCGCGACCTCGACTCCGAGCGCGAGGGTTTGCAACATCACGGTCGGATCGAGGCCGGCGGTCGTCGCCGCCCCGATCAGGAAAATCGCCGCGTGTCGGGCGAGCCCCTCCATCACAAGCGCCGCGTTTTCCTTGTCGCGCAGCGCCTCTCTCACGAGGCGCTGAAGGTCAGCGCGGCGAGGGTCAGCGACGCGGGCATGCTCGGCTTCCCATGAGGTTTCCGGGTGTGCCAGTTCCAAAGCCAGCGCAGCAGCAAGCATCGCAACGCCGTCATGGAACGGCGCAGCCTGAAGGGCAACGCCGTCATCGGCCTCGTCCTTGCCATCGAAGTCGCCGGGCTCGCTCATCCTCGGTCATCCTGTCGTTAGGTTGCGCCCGCGTCGACAAGCTCTACCGGTGGTGCCACGCCGCCTGGATGGGGCACGCCCGGCGCATTGATTCGGTTCCCGGACGGCGTATCCGAACAGTCCGCACCATATTCGTGCACCGATATCGATCCGGCTCCGGTCGACCGTGACCATGGTGTCGGGATCGGGCAGGGCTGCCTCAATCGGTCCGAAGTCGTGAACGACCGCCACTCGCAGTCCTGGCGTCGCTGACTCCATCCGAGTCCTTCGGTTCGCTGTTGGGTATCCGTTTGGCCTCGAGGTGGGTCAGATCCGACATGCGGGCGCCCCATGCCCTTGATGACACGCGGCCGACGCCCGCACGCAAAGCAACAACGGCTGCGAACGGAGGGGGCTGTTCGGACAGCGACAGTCGTTTACTTCAGGCCCGACGTGGCGTAACTGATTAAGCCACCATCGCGAACATCGGGAGCGCGGCGGTGAGCATGAATGCGATGGTGTCTTTACAGATTCGCACATCGCGGTCTTCCCAATCTCGCTCATGTTCATTCGGTCCGTATCTTCGACCTTCGCGAGTGTGTGCGGTCGTCGGCGCTTCGACGCGCGGCGCGTCAGATGCGTGCATGACGTCTATCTGAGGGTCGTCACCGCGTACAGCACAACGCCCAGAATCGCGAACGCCGCGAGGCTCGCCGTCAGAAGGAACGCCAGGAAGTCCTCGGTCAGACGCATGCCTCTGAGGTACCCGGCCACGACCACCGGTAAACCATGCTTTCTCAGGCGCAGGCGGACGGACCGTCGCCGATCGGTGTGAGCGTGGCTCGTCATGAGAGATACACCGGCGCGCGTCGGTTGTGTGCGACGATCCGGTCATGGAACAGCGAGGGTGGCAGAACCTCTGGCATAAACACCCAGGGGTCCGGTCCGGAGAGCAACTCACGTTAGGTGAGCGGGCTGCGGACCGGATGCGCAACATGATGGGTTCATGGCCCTTCGTGTTCACGTTCTTCGGGATCATGGCCCTCTGGGTGATCGCGAACTCGGTGTTCTACCTGGGTGGCCAGCACGGTAAGCATGGCTTCGACCCCTACCCGTACATTCTGTTGAACTTGTTCTTGTCGATGCTGGCGGGTGTCCAAGCCGCAGCCTTGTTGATCGCCGCGAAACGCGCTGATGGGATCTCATCGGAGATCGCCATACACACCGAGAACAACACCGATGACATCAAGACCTTGGTGAATGAGAATACGGCCCTGACGGAGCAAGTGAAACGGAACACGGATCTCCTCGAAGAGATCCACCGCCACGTCGCCGCCCTCACACCCAACGCCGGCACTATGGAGGCCGATCCGCCCGCCACGCCGTAACGTCGCGAAGAGTTCCTTGGGACGGTCGATCCCGCAGGGGCGGCGACCACGATGGCTCGGCTTGGGCGGCGAGAGGGTCATCTCGCGCCGCCCCGCATTCCGCTCCGCGGACTGCGCGATCGAATAATGCGGTCCGGCCAGACTGTCCCAGATCCCGCGACCCATCACAACGATCCAGCCGCGCGTATAGCGCCGGGTCGAGGGCGCGATATCCCGACGATCGGGAACTGGGCGCGTGCAGCCGCGAGCCTGCACTGACGTCCCGTCGCGAGTGCGTGCGGCCAGCGCCGATCGGCTAACTGGCGGTGCGCGCGGCGGTGTTCGGTCGAACGGGGCGCGTTGTGGGGACGAGTCGGGTCGGCGCGGGTTAGCCCCGGGTTAGCGCGAGGCGTCGGGTTCTTCCCACCGGTGGTGGGTCCAGTTGTGTTTTCCGGCCCGTTTGGTCTCGTACATTGCTTCGTCGGCGCTTGTTCGCATGGGTGTTGTTTGGGTCGCTGGTCCGGGACCGCAGATGCCGACCGAAAGTGTGACGGGTGGGTTCAGATGCCCCACGCTCGCGACGAGTCGTTCGCCGAGCAGTTGTGCTTCTTGGTCGTCCGTGGCGCCAGTGACGACAAGCACGAACTCGTCACCGCCGAGGCGGGCGACGGGGTCTTTGCCGCGGACCGCTCGGCGTAAGGCCTCGGCGACGTTACAGAGCACCGCGTCGCCCGCGTCGTGGCCGAAGTGATCGTTGATCGTTTTGAAGTCGTCAACGTCACAGAAGGCGACGAGGACCTGGTCGTGTGCTTCAGCGAGGCGTTCGCAGGCGCGGTCGAACGCGTCTCGGTTGAGGAGTCCGGTGAGGGGGTCAAGGTCACCGCGTCGCGCTAACTCGTCCTCGCGGAGGTGTCGCTCGTGGGTGTCTCGCACGGTTACGACGACCTCGTCGGGCACTCCCGAGCCGGGTTCGGACGCGAGTCGAAGAACGAGATCCGCCCAACGCCAATTTGGTCCGGGGACCCGCATCAGCGCCGTCATCGTGCGTTCGTCGTGACACGCAACCGCAGCAAACCGTTCGCGCAGGGCGTCGTGATGTGACGCGTGGAACAGCGTGTCGATATGCGAATCCACCATGCGTTCGACGCTCAGGCCGGACATGCGCGAGAACGACGGCGACGCCCACGAGACCCGTCCGGAAGTTTCGACGAGCAATAGTCCGTCAGGGATGTATTCGGCGATTCTGCGAGCGCGTACGTCTGCGGCTGCGAGCGCGCCGCGTTCGCGCGTGCGCGTTACCGCTTGCACCAGCAGCTGCGCGAGCACCTCAACTTGTCCCGGTGTTACCGCACCCCAGCGATGAGCGCGGTCGAAGATCTGGAGGCCCGCAAGACCTAACAGACTCCCACCCACCAGCACCGGCGCCATGACAATGGAACGCAGCCCGTTGGCCGTTGCCAACGCCCGTTCCGACGGCGCCAGCTCAACCTCCGTCAGGTCGTCGACCGCGACGGTATGACCGAGCCGTAAGAACTCCGTGGCGGAGCCGAACGTACCCGAGATCGGCGAACCGATCTCGGGTGAGGCCGCACCTCGTCCTGGACAAATCCAGTGCCAATCGTCGCTTACGCGTTCGTGCTCATCCACCAGCGTCGCAAACGCGACGTCAACCCCCGCGAAGACACCCAGCTGCTCGAGGCACGTCTCGACCGCAATATCCAACGACGCCGCATCCGCCGCGCCCAAGACCCGCGACAACCGAGCCGCCAAGCTCTGAAACGATAGGCCGGGCGTCGGGCGCGATCGATCTGTCTCCAGCCACATGACAACTCATCGGTCGGACCCCCGGCCCCCTTGATTCCCACAAGATGACCATCGTCACGCCAACCCGACCGTCCTCAGGCCGTAAACCGAGCGCTGACACACCGCCCAAGCAGTTGTCTCGCGAGCCGGAAGCGCCCCCGAGCAACACGGCTCGATCGCCCCCTACCGCGGGGTACGTGGTCCGAACACCTGGAGGCGCGGCAGAGTGTCGTCGATGTGGCCGCGGGTCGATGGGCTTCGAGCGTTTTCGTTCGGTGATCCCGGACCGCTGCGGCGACGCTTGACCTTGTTGGCGCTCGCGGGAACGAAGGTCGCTACTGCGGGGCTCTTGCAGCAGGACTATGTCGATGAAGGTGAAGCGATCGAGGTGGTCGGCGAACGCCAGGCGGTGCTCGGCGACGACGACCTGGTTGTGGCGGTCATTGAGATCGTTCGCGTGGAGACCCTCCATGTCTGCGACTTGCCATGGGAGTTCGCGGACACGGAGGGCGAGGGCTTCCGGTCAATCGAGCACTGGCGCGACGGGCACCGGTCCTATTACGCGCAGCAAGGCATTGACGTGGACGACAACACGTCTTTCGTGTGTGTTTGGTTCCGTCTCGTCGAGAGGCGGACGTAGCGCTGACCCATCCCGGCGACTGCCTCGTACCGCGGGTCCGCGTTCGCCAACGACCGGCCATCACCGTCCGGTCTCAGCGTGAGGGCGTCCTCGAGAAGCACATAGATCGAACCTACATCGCGAGCCTTCCGCCCCGACCGAACCGGAGTGACGCCGGCCGCACCGAACACGCTGACCGCCATCGAGGACTACGCCGCCGCTGGGCTCGCACCCCAGGACGGCTCTGACGGTTTCTTCGGACGCAACGCCGCATATCTCTTACGGGAGCCCTCACCGAACTGACGCGCGCCGCGACAGTCACGCGTCGCCGCTTGTGGCGGGCGGCGTGGCCGGGTAACACATCACGTCATGAGCCAACAACGGGTGATGATCGTGACCGGCGCGACGAACGGCATCGGTGAAGCCGCGGCCATCGAGCTGGCGCGCCGGGACGCCCAGGTCGGCGTCGTCGCCCGCGATCCCCGCAAGGCCGACGCGACGGTTGCCCGCATCGAGGCGATGACGCCGGGCGCGCTCGTCGATGTGTTCATCGCCGACCTCGCGCTCATGAGCGACGTTCGCGAGCTGTCGGACGAGCTCTTGGATCGCTATGACCACATTGACGTGCTCGTGAACAACGCCGGGATCCAGCTGCGCGAGCAACGGACGACGAGCGAAGGGTTGCCCGAGATGGTCGCCGTCAACTACCTCGCGCCGTGGTTGCTGACCTCGCTGTTACGCGATCGTCTCGTGGCGTCCGCCCCAGCGCGTGTGGTGGTCACGGCATCCGAGGCGCACCGAATTGGCTGGACGATCGATCCCGACACGATCTTGACCGACACCTCTCCCTTCGGCCCCGCCGCGATCATGAGCGCCTACGGGAAAGCGAAGCTGGCAGACGTCCTGTTCACACTCGAGCTCGCCGAACGACTCGAAGGTACGGCCGTGACTGCCAACTGTTGTTGTCCCGGTCTCGTCGCCACCGGACTGGCGGGCACTGACAACATGAGCGACCGGGTCGCGACGGCTTTGTCACGAACCCCCTTGATACGTCGCCCCGCACAGGGGGCCCGGGTACTCGTCCGCCTGGCAACCGACCCGACGTTCGCGACCCGCACCGGCGAGTTCATCTCGTCAACCCCGCTCGCCGGTCTGATGCCCAAGATCCCGGCCGTTCGCAACGCCGCGCTCCGCCGACAGCTATGGGAGACGACCGAGGCGTTGCTCAACACGACCTAAACCGGCATAGCCGCTTCGACCTTGGACCCTGGCCCGCGCGTTGAACTCGAGCTACTCGACCGCGATGCGTGCCAACAACTCGGGGTTACCAGCTGCTTGGTCGTATCGGCGTGACGGTCACGCGCTTCGTGTCGCGAACGTGTGTGGGGAATGCGGACTTCAGCCTGAAAATCCGGCTCGATCGACGTAACGTCGCCATTCACCTCACGTCGGCGACTTCGTCACAGGCGATGATTGCTCGCCACGGTCCGGCACACGAGCACCGTCGGAGGACGACTGAACCCCTGCTGATCAATGCTTTTGTCGCGTGCAAGGCGTCATCGTGTGGCACGCGACGTCCCGTCACGCAACCGCCCTCAGGGCTGCTTTTGCAAGCAGGGGCCGTGGTGCGTTCTTGTGGGGCGTGTTGGTCGCGCCGAGCCGCAGCGCTCGTCTACTTGGTGGGCTGCGACCGAGAGCGTCGCGGTCTCGGCGTCCGACGTCGGGCGGGTCGGTGAGCCCGAACCGAAACGATAAACCTCACTTACCAGCGTGAGGATGTTCGTCGACCGGTCGGAGTCGCACAATATGGACGCTCGTCGCTCGCAGTTGGAGCGGGTACATGATTCGCTTCGGAGGGTTCGTCGGATCGGTCGCTGAGTCTCAACGCGACGGCGGCGTAGATCCCGACGGCGACGATCGCGGCGGCGTCAAGGATCGTTGCCGGTAGTGGCGGGTGCCATGCGGACGCGGAGCTGTTCCATGGCAGGTACGGTCCCGATTCCCCGACGGTTGCGCGGTGCAAGTTCCACCAGAAGGCGAGGACCATTCCGGATGTGGCGGACAGCGCCATTGTTCGTGATAGCCGTCGAGTACTCAGGCGCGGGAGGGAACGTTGTGCCGCGGCCGCGAAGATCGGCACCCCGACCCACAGCGGCATGAAATAGCGCCCTTGGCTCTCGATTCCATCCTGTCTGGCCGCAGCAACCATGAGTGCCATCGGCACGATTCCCGACAGACCGAGGAGGACGATGAGCAGGCCGACGTCGCGGCTGGGTGCCCTCGCGACACACAACACGAGGGGGATACTCAGCGCGATGACCAACGCAAACACTGCGAGCTCTGGTTCGTGCGTCTGGTCCCAGCCGAACGTTCCTGCGGTCTGAGCCAACCCAAGCCAAAGTTGTGACAGGGCGGCTGAGGCAATGCGCGTGAGCGGGGTGTCCGGCGCGGGTGGACCGAGCGGCACCACGGTCAAGCCTCCAACGGCCGCAATCCATGCCACCGCGAGCGCCGACGCGGTTACGACCGCCGCGATCCCCGCCTGCACGTCTCGGCGGGCGAGCAGTCTGCGAGCCGGGACGCGCTTCCAGCCTGCGGTGGCGAGCGCGCCGACGACGAGGATCAACCACAATGGGGAGATCGGCCGCGTCAGCGCGAGGACGCATCCGGCTCCCGATGCCGCCACGACTAGGCCGGTCGGCGGATCGGCGGCGCGGTCGAGGACCAGGACTGATCCAACCGCCCACAGACAAATCGCGGCTGCGATCTCGAGGCCATTCGGGTTGACCGACGCCGCCAAGAACATCTCGGTCGGTGTAGCAACGACGACCAACGCGCCCACCAGCAAGGGCGACGCGGCCCATTTCCGCGCGACGGCCAGTGCCACGGCGAGGAGCGCCGCGCTCAAGAGGACGCTCACAATCCGCATCAGGTACACGCCGGTGAGGTTGTCGGTCAGAAGTGACGGCCAGCCGACCAGGGCGTAGTACAGCGGGGGATAGTGGCCGACATAAGTAGCTACCGTTACCGTCCGGCTCGATGACTCGATTCGTTCACATGAAGCGGGGACGTTTTCCCGGAAGTGGTAGCAGTCGTGGGCACCCGTCAACCCACCGCTACCGTTCAGAATCAGTGCGTAAGTCCGGGGGACCGACAGATCGGTGAAGGCGGCCGGCTGATGCGGGATGTGGGTTCCGATCGGATCGCCCCGGACCAGCGACGCCGCGCGCGAAATGTGTGCCGGCTCGTCGGAAGAGTTCCCGAGCGGATTGGCTATAGCCCACAAAGATCCAACCGCGGAAAGGGCGAGAAAAGCTCCCAGCCAGACGCGAAAGAATGACGGAGCCGCCCGAACGCGTCCCACGCGTGCGAATCGACTCACCACGAGCAAGTTCGCAAATGGCTTGTTACGACCCGAGTAGGCGACCGAATCTCGGACATCTCGGCTGACGCTACATACCCTCGGTGCACTTGCGCTGCCCGATGCTGTCGCGCGCGCTCTACCGTCAGCGGCGACGCCGAGTCTGTCCTGAACGTACGAAGTCTGGCTCGTCGGATTTCAGTAGCGGGGTGTGAGGGTGGCGAGTAGGTCTAGCACTTCGCCCAGGGTTGCGACGGTCGCATGGGTTACAAGGACGCGGAGCGTTCTGTAGAGCTGTAGGCAACGCAGCCACCCCCCTTGCGCAGGCGCAGGAAGAAGAGCCGAAGGCGAAATCGAAAAATTGCTGTACCCGCAATGTCGTATGTGCTGGCCACGAGCTGACGTGACAACCACGACGTCCGGTGCGCGAGTTTCGTAGAAAACACCAGCACCTAACCAGCAGGTGTGAGGACAGGGTTGGCGCCGGTGAGATCTAATCGACGGAGGTAGAGGTCTCGGCTGTGCGGATAGCCGACCGCTCCTGGTGTCCAGGCGTGAAAGGCCATCCAGTATGACCCGGACGTGTCGGTGAATACTGACTCACCTCCCGGGCCTTTGCTGGTCGAACTGCTCGCCAAGATGGGCTGCGATGATGGCTTGGTGCACGGGCCGAGCGGGCCGGCGCAAGTGGCTACCCCGATCGCATAGTTGGCGCTGTTCCAGTTGTTCGCCGAGTAGAACAGGAAGTAGCGCCCGCGGTTTGTCACTAGGTCGGGAGCCTCGACCACGCCCGCCTCCCACGCTTCGTCAGGAACGAGCAGTTGAGCTGGGCTGGCCTTTGCTGCGAACCCGGTGCCGGTCGGGTTGAGCTGCTCGGACCAGATCGTGGCTTGTCCAGTCCCACCGGACTTCCATATGAGATAGATCTTCCCGTCGGTGTCGATGAACGGAGACGGGTCGATGGAACCGGGGGATGGTTGGCACTCGAGCGGTGCAGTTGAGGTGTCAACGAATGGCCCTTGCGGTTGCGCCGCAGTCGCCACCGACATGCATTCCTCGCCGCCTCCCCGACCGGCCACCAGCGCCGCGTAGTACAAGACGAAGTTCCCTCCGATTTGGGCCATCGCGGGAGCCCAAGTGGAATCCGGCGCGGCCCATTTCGGCAGGTCTGGGAGGGCGTTCCCGATCGCCTTCCAGTGGGTCAAGTCGGTTGAGTCGATGATCTGGATGTTCCCTGCCACCGAGTTGGTGGCGTATCCGAAATATGTGTTTCCCACGAGGACGATGTCTGGATCGGGAAAGTCGAAGGGGTAGACGAGGCCCCCGCCGCTTCCGCCGGCCGTGGGCAAACAGGCGCTAGAGACGGCGGAGAGGTCCTGGGCCGCCTGGCTGTTGTTTTGGCCCGCGGTCTGTTGAAACGCGCTTTTCACTCCTGCGAGGCACGTCTGGAGCGTGCCGATGCGGACGTGTTGGAAAAACGCGGCCGTCTTTCTATTGGAGAGCGTCTTTGTGGTGGTTGCGAGCTGGCCGAGCGTTGATGTCACCGAGGCCTGGACGGCGGTCCGGTGGTCGGTGGTGAGTGCCTTGTCGTGCGACGTTGCTGCGAGGTCGAATCGCGTGGCCGAGAGTTGTTTGTGGGCGGCGGCAAGATCGAGTCGCGATGCCGAGAGCTGTTTGTCGGCAGCGGCCAGTGCCGCGTGCTCGTTGCGATCTTGTGCGTTGGCGTGCACGTCGGTTGTCACCGTCGCGGTCAGCACACCGAGTCCGACGAGCGCACCAACCGCGGCGATCGCGCGTCCCGATCGCGGATTAGCCATTGGAAGCCACCGCGCTCGCGCAGGTCGAGGACACCGATTCCAACGCATTGATGGCAGAAATCTGATCGTCCACGGCCAGCGCATTCAATGCCTGCTCAACGCCTCCCAGGCACGCCTGCAGGTCGCCGATGGTTGTTGACTGATCCGATAAGTGTGTTTGCGCGCCGGCCAGCGACTTCTGCGCTGCTCGGAGCTGCGACGTGCGCTCGGCCAAAGCATCCCGCGCTGATCGGAGCTGGGAGGTTGCCTTGGCCAGTGCTGTGGAGTCCGCGCTGAGCTGCCCGTTCACGAGATCGAGCCCATGACGAACGGTGACCAGATCGGCCAGGACGTTGTCGATGTGCTGTCGGGTCACGTCCAGCGAGGAGTGAGTCTGATCGAAGTCGATGTTGGCATGGACTTCGTTGGCAGTTACATAGCCCAACGTCGCGGCGAAAACCGCGAACGCTAACGCCGCGATAACCCACTTTCTGCGACGCTTCGGCGGTCGTGTCCCGAGCGCGCCGAGGATCCCATGCTCGCGCTCGACGTCCAGGAGATCTGTGGTCATCATTGGTCCGCCATATTTCACAGCTGTCGTAGATCGGCCGCATGACAACCGCTTCGAACTGGTTAGGTCTGATCGAATCGTGGTGGTAAGGCGTCAGGTCACGTGAGGCTTGTCTCGATGAGCTGGAGCGACCGGGGTTTGCCTCGACCGATCGCTGCCGGTTGGCAGCGCATCGAGTCCGCCCAACCGCGACCAAATTAAGCGTTCGGCGCGCACCCAGAGATATAACCCGAAGCTGTGGATCGGCTGCTGGTTGGAAGGTGCAGGATACTGATCGCAGCCCGCGTCGTGGCGATTGACCGAACCCACGGAACTGAAGCCTGGCTTCTCGACCTATAAGCAATGTCGCATCTGCATACGCCGCAAGCGCCACCAAATCTCAGACGCGACGCGGCGACCTCCCAGGGCGTGCACAGTCGCAGCGGTCATGCTGGGGATCGACGAAGCATCGTTCCGAAAGTGTTTCGTCTTCAGGGATGACCCGCGTCTCTCCCAAGGGTCCAGCGGTCGGCGGCGTCGGGGTGCGCGCGGCCGCGACGAAGCAGATGTGCGTCGCTCTGGAAGGGTGCCTCGCGGCCGATGCCTGACGGCAGGCGCGAATGCGCTGGTCTCGTCGCGCTCTTGGTTGCCAGAAAAAAGATCGACTCGGCGCGGCAACGCCGTACCGCGCTGGCGCAAGCATTCGGTCAGACGCTCATGGAGATGCACGCGACGCGCGGGCGTCGACGTCCGAGGAAGGTCGTTCCGCGTCAGAGTTCCGATCGTCGTAAGCCTCTCTGACGCTCGCTCACGCCCAGCGATGCGGAACGTCACTCGAACGAGTGAGTGTGGCGGTATCACCCGGACGTGATAGCGAACTCCTCCCACGGTCCGATATTCGCGGCGCGGGCTCGCAACAGTCCATTGGTCGAACCGGTGTAGCCAAGCTCAGCGCTGACGTATTTCGAGTTCGCCGCTTTGAGGGCGAAGCATGAGCATGTGGCGACCGAGACGAACGTGTACTTCTCCGACGAACCGATCGAGCTCGCTTGTGCTCGCAACTCGCGTTTCAGCGCACCCGTGTAGGTGAGTTCGGCCGTCACATACCGGTAGTTCGCAGGCGAATAGATGGCCCACTGGTTAGTGCCGATCGCGCGGCATTGGAACTGCTCCCAGAAGCCAACCGTCCTCGACTGTGCTCGCATCGCACCGTGCAGTGCACCCGTGTCACCGAGTTCAGTTGCGACAAAGCGATGATTCGCTTTCGAGCGGATGTCGCAGTTGAAGGTGCGGTGCCGGCGGATCGGACCGAGGTCGGCGACCGCAAGCGACGTTCCACTGAAGCCTCGGCTGAGTGTCGACATCGTCGCACTCGCGGACACATCCACGCGAAGGCGGACATCGCGGGATATCGCGCCGGGGTACCGAAGCCCGGTGCCCCCAGGGACGACCGATCCGGCCGCGCGCTCCGACACCGATCCGGCAGTTTGCGTCCACGCGACGCCCGGAGTCAACGCCACCAACCCGACGATCATCGCCGCCACGACCGACGCTGGAACCGTCGCCTTGCGCCGACCCGCCAAACGTCTACGAGCGGCCCGGCGGTCACCCGGGTACATCGATTCGCCCCCTCAAACTGCAGATCGGCGTAGTCATCCTGCCATGATCGGGCTTGTCCGCGACTAACGACGGTTCACAGATTGAGCTGACCTCCAACAACCGAATCTGGTCGCGAATGCTTGGGCTGTTGGTGCTCGACAACGCTCCACAACCATCACTGCACCACCAACCTCGATCCACAACGCCAAATCGGCGGATCGAGCTTCGTCGAACCGGCTGATTGCGCGGACGTCACAGTCTCGTCCAACGTGCCCAGCAGATTGCGAATCGACGCTTGACTGCGTACGTCCTGCACGCCGGCGGTGCTGTTCGCCTGGATGTCGGCAACGACCTCGCGCCGGCGACCGCGGGCGAGTGGTGTGCTGCGAGCTTGAGCTGCCGAAGGTATCGCTCGATCAGCGTGCCGTCGTCGCAGGTGCGCGAGCGTGTGCTCGACGCTAGGCCGGTCGGCTGCGCTAGTCGGCTTGCCAGTCGGGACGGGTCTGTCGTTCGTGTGCACCAAATGAGGCGGTCCCAACTCTGCGGGGTTGCATCGACCAGTCCTTCCTATGCCTGCTGAACCCTCGCGGCTTCTCTCCGGCTCTAGGGTGTATTCGAGAGCGAAATGCGTTGCAGTCCCATCGCGTCGTTTCCGCTGAGGATCACGTGATACGTATGACTGCTCGGCGTGTATTGCCAGGACGGCTCGTCTCGACCGCACTTCTGCTTCTGGCCCAGCAGGACGTCGTTCTGTATCGCCCAGGGACCGGTCGGGCTGTCCGCGCGGGCTATCGAAATCACGACCTTGGGGTAAGGGGGACCTCCGTCAGGAGCGGAGCAGAACGGCGTGACCGAAAACCCCTCGAAGACCATGTAGTAGCCGGTGTCACCGCCGCAAGCATTTCGGCCCTGACATTGCATAATGTCCGCGCTGCCGTAACCGACGCTATACACCGCATTCGTCTCGGGACCCCCATCCTGGGTAGTAAACGAGCTCGGCTTCGTATTGCGTCGGTTCTTATTGCCGTTCTGGATGAGCGTGGGACTACTGACCGTCCACGACTGATAGCCCCGCTTCAACAACGGCAGCGTGTTCCGGCCGCTAAAGGCGTCGTATCCGACGTAGTAGGTGTCACCGACTTGCGTGATGGTCGGGCTCCCCACATTGCCCATCTGCCGCCCATCGGCGCTCATGGTCGCGCCCTCCCACGCTTGTGCCGCTTGAATGATCAGGCGTGGCGGGGTCCAGTTGACGCCATCGGTGCTCGTGGAAAGCGCGATGACCTCCTGGTGGGCGGAAAACGGACAGCCGGGATCGTTTCTCTCGTACGGGTCCGCCTCATAAACCATCGTCAGCAAGCCTGGCTGTACCAATACTTTCGGGGCGTTGACACGAACACAACCGACTGAGCCGCCGTTCGCGATCGCGATCCCTCGCGAACTCCAGTGGTTCGCTCCGTTCGCACTCGTGGACACACCTATAGAGAAGCCGTCAGGAATGCTCGGCGAAGGCGTGGGGTCACGGCTATACAGAAACCACTGATTCTTGAAGAAAATATCCTCACTCTCCGAATCTTGATTGACAGACGGCAGGCCCGAGATCTCGAAGGCCGGGTCCTTCGTCCAGTGCGGTTGGCCGCTCCAATTGTCGAAGAGAGGATTGCACGCCGTTAGGAGCAGGACTGCGCTCCCGAGGGCAACACCCCGCGCGACGTTCGATCTCCGCAGCCAGTTCGCTGCAGCCCCAAACCCCCAATGATGACCGGACCGGCTCATCATGAGGCTGTCGTCGTTGCCGTCGTTCGCGCTCCGCGGTCCCAGGTCATCCACGATGTCGCGATACCTCGTCCTTGCACTTCGCTGCGCGAAGTATGACGGTCGGCTGTGACTAGAACCTTCGAGTTCGCGCGGACCCCATGCTTGTCAGGGTTGCGCGTGTTCGCCTGTGCGAGCGAGGTGTGTGGTGAATGCGGGCTTCCGCCTGAAAGTCCGTCGCTCGATCGACGTAGCCGCGAACGTAGCCATTGATCGCAGGTCGGTGACTTCGTCACAGGCGATGATTGCTCGACACGGCCCCGCACGCCAGCGCAGTCGGAAGACGACTGAACCCCTGCTGAGCCGCGCCTTCGACGCGAACGAGGCGTCATCGTGCGGCATCGACCTCCCGTCACGCAACCGCGCCACCACCATCGGCGCTGCTTTGCAAGCAGGGGGTCGTGGATTCGAGTCCACCGCGAAGGTGCTGATCGCCGGTGACGTTGCGGGTCGTCGGCTCCGATCCCATGCTCGCAGCGCACGCGGTCGCGTCGCGATGCGTGGCGGCCCGGTCGAACGCAGCCTCGCGAGCAGCGGGGCGCAGGCCGCAGCCGCGAGGGCGATGAGGGCATACTCCGAAACTCTCGACCTCGGTGAGCTCCGCGACGGACAGGAGCTGTTCGACGGCGCGGTCGAGTCGCGGTGGCGTGTCGCGGCTCGGCCTTCGCCGGGGCATCCGAACGATCGACGACTCGTATTTGGGCGACGAAGTACTCGTCGGGATTGGCTCGTGGTTGTGGTCCATCGCCATTGTCCACCAGCCCATCGACGGCCGATGCGCGGATCCGCCCTGTTGGTTGGCGAGAGAGCATGAGTCGGAGTCAACGCGCCGTTATCAGGTCTCCGAACGCGACCGTGCTCCGACCGGTGCGGGTCGGAGCACGGTTCTCCGCTTTGGAGCAGGCAGAGAAATAGGGCCCTGATCGATCTATGCCTTGGCGGTTTCGAATCGCGCCGATGCACCCGTGCCGCGGCTGTTCGTCGCAGCGACGGTGCAGTTGTACGACTTGCCTGTCGTCAGTCCCTTCACGGTGAGCGGACTGGCCTTACCCGAGGCCGAATGCAGACCACACCTCGCGGTGAGGCCCGTGATCGCAGCACCGTTGCTGGCGCCGGCCTCGAACGCAACCTTGATTGCGCCCTTCCCAGCGCGGCTCGCGGTCACCGATTGCGGCGCAGCTGGCGTCCCGATCGTGACCCCGACGCCCACCGAGCCAGGACCCACACCCGCACCGGTCACGGCCGCGACCGTGAACTGAATGAGGATCCCGTCCGCATACGGCCCTTGCATGACCGTGGTCGTGCCGGGACCGAGAACCAGGACCGCCTTACCTGACGAGGGGGTCACCAGGTAACCCACCAGGCAGTCCGTCGCAACCGGAGCCCAACTCACCACCGCGCCCGGGAACCCTTGCGCCGCAGCTGAGATATTCGTCGGTGCGGCCACCGTTGCGGAGGGTTGACAGCCGGGTCCACTGGTCTGGATCAACGCATCGGTTCCTGTCCCCGCCGGACTCGTCCTTTGGCTCGGGCTGGTCTCAGTGACGTTGCAGGTCACGACGTTGTACACGACGGGTGTCACGCCGGGAGCTGACAGCGGCGCATCTGTCCCCAGCCCCTTCGTGGCGACCGGGCTCGCACTTTGGCTGAGACCGCTCTTCGTGAAGCTGGCACCCGTTGTTGAGGTACAGCTCACCGCAAAGGTCGCACCCGCGAGACCGTCGCCGGTGAAGGCGACCTCCACCGAGCCCTTATTCGACTGGAAAACAGTCACGGCCGGCGCGTTCGGAGCTGCCCCCGCGGGCACCGTGAACAGAACGAGAGCCGTGGCGCTGATCGCAACCAGACTCATGAACAGAGCAATGGGCTTCTTCAACCTTCGGTTCATCGTCCCCCTCCAAAACGCGATGTGACTGCCCTAGCCCCCAACAGACAAGGTGTAACGAGGTGGCATCACGAGCGCCTCGCGCCCGACCACTAATTCTGAGTAAGTCAATCGATAAACTAGAGTATCGAGCTAAGAGACGTCAAATCGGCGGCGTTCGCCACCGTTGCGGGGTCAGGAGCCCGAGTGATCTCCCGTCCCTCCAGCATGTCGTTCTCGAGCCCGACGAGTGGCGACTCTTCGCGATCGAGTGTCGATTACTTGGGCGATGTCGCTGCTGGGTTTGCGTTCGTTTGCGGGGATGTACGTCGCTTCATGTCACGGAGCCGTTTGCCGTCGGGCTCGGCCGGCGTTGTGGACGTCCGCGAGAGTACGCCTGGCACCGCAAGACTCCGACGAGCGCGCGACGCAACGGATTGGCCGCGCGACGTCTACTCCAGCCTCTCGATCAACTCTTCCTTCGTCGAGTGTGCCCGCTCACTCGAGCCCGGCGTCGGCGCGGCGCTCGACGCGCTCGAGTCGCAAGGGCTCGCCGACACCGCTGGTGATCTGGACGACTGACCACGGCATCGCCTTTCCGGCGCCGAAGGCGACGATGACCGACAGTGGCATCGGCATCGTTCTCATCCTGCGTGGACCGAGGTCATATGTTCGGGCGTGCGGCTACTTCCTCGACTTTCGGAGGAGCCGGGCGAGGTCAAGGTGCCGCGTGGCGTACGGAGGTGTCGTGGCTCCAGATGTTGTTGCATCGTTCGCAGACGTCTTCGGGGATGACTCCGGTGCGCATGAGCACAGCGAAGATCTTGCATCCGAGGCACAGCGCGAAGACTGACTCGAGTGTCGCGGCGACGGTGATGAGGCCGACACAGGCGAACGCGGCGGTCGTGTACCCGAACCCGAAGTACAGGACGACGGCTGCGACGGACAGTGTGGCGCCGATTCCCTGCGCGAAGCGCTTGGGCGGACCGGCGACGTTCTTTGGCTCGAAGCCAAGTTTCGGCGTGAGGATGCGTGTGACGAACTGGCCGAGTGGACTCATCGTGGGTCCGGTAAGGACGCGCGCGACGAACCCGTAGGCGAGCAGTGCGAGGAGGACGGGCTGTTGGAACACGATCGTCGCGACGGTCAGGATCACGACGCCGGCCGCGACGAGGCGCGCCGAGACCTCGTTGACCGGGTTCGGGAAGCTGAAGAATTCTTTCATGGTGTTCTCCTGGTCAAGCTGTCTTGACGAAGGTGCCTTCGAGGTGCCAAACGCCGATGAACCGGTTGAACGGTCCTCCGGAGATCTCGCTCGTCCATTGCAAGACGTGTGCGCCTGTGCGCCGCATTGTCGGTGCCACACTCGGTCCGGATCCGCTGTTGTCCCGCTCTTGGGTTGGGGTGCGCCCCCGGCTTGAACTGTTTGTCCGTTCCGCGACACACCAATCACGCTCAGATTGGCGGGCGGGCTCGCGGTGAGCATCGAGGCACGGGTGCCCCTGTCTGCTGCTGGACGCGCTCATCGCGGGCGCGAACACCGCGCGTCCCGATGCGATTCCCGTGAGCCTTCGACGCTTCATGGCGCGCTCGTTTCGAGTCCTCGTCGGAGGATGTGATCGACGAGTGCGAAGACGGCGATCAGCACGACTGGTTTCACAAAGAACCACGGAAAGAGCGAGAAGGGTGGCAGCGCCTTGACCGCGTTGTCGCCGACGTTGTCGCTCATCGCGCCGATCATGGTTGCCATCTCGTTCGAGATGTGGGTCGCCGTGGCGAGAATGCATGGAGGGCGTGGAGTTTGGCCGCGACCTCGCTTGAGTTTGTCGTGAACCGACTTGACGTGCCTTAGCCAATACTCTAGTTTATCGATTGATTTACTCATAGTTCCGAAGATCGTCGGCCGCGACGAGCTGCGAGACGATCGTGCCGCGAGCGAGGACCCACGTCGGTGCCCCCCGACGCGTGTTCCTGACCACCCGCGCTCACGGTCGCACTCGCCGCGCGCTCGTGGTCGAGGTCATGGCCGGGAGGCGCATATCGTGCGAAGTCGTATCAGTCGGGCCGGGTTGGTGGCTGGCGCCGCTGCACTCAGTCTGACGCTCTTCTCGCCCACCGTCGCGGGTGCGGCGCCTCGGCCGCCGGCGCAGTCGATCGCGAACGCCGGCTCTGACGTGGCCTACTTCATGATGAACTTGATCGACGGTCACTATCAAGCCAGCTCGTCCAACTCGGACCACGACATCATCACGACGATCCCGCCGTACAACACTCCTCCGTTCCCGGCAAGCGTGACCGTGCCAGCCGATAGCGTGCACCCTGCCTTCACGTGGAACTCATCCTCGGCGGCAACGACGCCGCCCGACGGCGGCTCGGCCGGCGTCGCTGCACTGGAGAACGACGCGACCGGTCAGATCGACTTCGCGCGGGCGACGTCGACTCCGAAACCTGGTGAGACGGGCACCGACAACTTCTGGGCCTACGCGCTGGGTGCGGTCGACTACGTCACGTTTCCCGGCACCGACGCACCGGCGTCGGGACTCGACACCGCGCAGCTCCAGGGCATCTACACCTGCAACCCGGCGACGCAGCAGCCGTACTTCACGAACTGGGATCAGGTCGGCGGTAAGCCTGGTGGCATCGTGCGCTACGCACCGCCGGTCGGTGCGGGAACGTTGAGCTTCTTTCAGACCAAGTTGCTCGGCGGCGACACGGTCGACCAGAACTGCAACACGTCCGACCTGGCGACGCGCATCAATCAGGATGACGCTCGGCTTGTGTCGAGCGAGACATTCCAGAACGCGATCTTCGTCTTCGAGTGGGCCGACTGGCGGTCCCAGAAGGACGGTTTCTCCCCGAACCTGACCAACGGTGCGGTCCTGGGCAAGTTCGGTATCAACGCGATAACCGAAAAGACGCCGAACACCTCCGACGTGAACGAAACCGCGAACCGATACCAGGGAACCCGCTACATCTACAACGTCGACATGAAGGTCAACCACCCAGCCAGTGACAGGCAGCAGTTGAACGACGTCAACCGGCTCATCGGAGTGCGGCCCGCCGATCAGGGCGGCCCGCAATACATCTGCTCGGGCAAAGCCAAGAATGACATCATCAAAGCCGGCTACGTCCCGCTGCCCAAGTTCGCCACCGGTGGCATTGGACTCCCACAGTCGTTCTGTCGCTTGGACCCAACGGCGCTGTAGTCGAAAAGGCAAGACTGAGACACGCGACACTTCGGAGGCCCCGGCTCGAAAGCCGAGGCCTCCGTTGTCGCGTGTGATCGGGTCAGTGGTAGCCGAGTTCCTCGTACGCTTCGGCGCGGTGCGCTTTTATGCGCGGGCCTCGTAGATGATGTTGGTCGGGGTTTGTGTGGCGCGGCGGAACGTATTGAATCCGGCCTGTTGGAAGACTTCCCCCATCGCGTTCTCGCCGGCTTGCGCGCCGAGCGCGAGGCCGACTTCTTGGGCGCGTGATGCGGGCGTGCAGATGACGGTTGAGAGGCCGTAGAAGGCGCGGCCGAGCGGGTGGTGGTTCTCTTCGGGGTGATCGCCCGCGAAGGGTTCGACGAGCATGACCGTCCCGTCGGGGTTCAGCGCGCGCCGCGCGTGGACGGCTGCGCCGACTGGGTCGCCCATGTCGTGGAGGCAGTCGAAGAATGTGATGAGGTCGTAGCCGTCGGCGGGGTAGTCCTTCGCGCTGGCGGTTTCGAAGCGGACGCGGTCGCTGACACCCGCGTCGGCGGCGCGCTTGCGGGCGGTGTCGATGGAGGCGGCGTGGTAGTCGTATCCGATGAAGCTGGAGTTGGGGTAGGCCTGTGCCATGAGCACGGTTGAGGCGCCGTGTCCGCAGCCGATGTCGGCGACGGTGGCGCCGTGTTGGAGCTTGTCGTGGACGCCTGTGAGGGCGGGAATCCAGTCGGCGGTGAGCAGCGACTTGTAGCCGGGGCGGAAGAACCGTTCGGTTCCGACGAACAGTCGGGGGTCGTGCTCGTGCCAGCCGACACCTTGGCCGCTGCGGAAGGCGTTGACGAACGTGTCGGCGTCGGCGTAGGCGGAGACGATTGCCGTGAAGCCGCCGGGTAGGAAGGCGGGGCTGTCTTCGTCGGCGAGAGCGAGGGCCTGTTCTGGCGGAAGTTCGTAGGTGCGGGCCTTCGGGTCGTAGGTGACGTAGCCGCCGGCCGCCTGGTTGTTGAGCCATTCCCGCACGTACCGCTCGTCGGTGTTCGTACGTTGGGCCAGTTCGGCGGGGGTCAGCGGGCCGGCGTTTACCATGCCGCGGTACAGACCGAGCTGATCCCCGAGATACACCATGAGACCTGAGATCGCGGCACCGAGATCGCCAATGGCGTGCCCCATGAAAGTGTCGAGTTTGGCTTGGTCGATTGCGGTCATGACGTCTCCTTGTACCGGGCTGGTACGAGTACCGTACGGAGCGCGGTTTGGTGTGGGTTTGGTGCGCAGTCGTCCTGATTCGTTGGTCGGCCGATGAGTGACGCCGCTCGTGTGCGATTGGCCGGCGCGCTGTCGGTGACGAGCGGGTCTGTTCGCCTCGACGGCGGGCGCTTTCCTGGGCGACAGGGACGCATCGTGTTCGCCGCGCTGATCTTGGCCGCTGCTCGACCGGTCGAGCGCGACCGGCTGGCCGAGATCGTGTGGCCGAACACGCTGCCGAGGTCGTGGACCCGCGATCTGTCCGTGATCATTTCCAAGCTCAGAGCGCTCTTGGGCGACGATGTCAGCATCACGACCGGACACGGACGGTGGTACGCGCTCGCGTTTCGAGACGGCTGCCGGGTCGATATCGTCGACGCCCGCACGTCTGTCGAAGATGCAGAGCGGTGGGCGGCCAACGACGAGATGTCGTCGGCATCGCACAAGGCGTCCGACGCGATCGAAGTGCTACGCGAACCGCTCCTCGCGGGTGACGATTGTCCCTGGGTCGAGGACCAACGGAGCGAGTTGCACAGCTTGCTCACGCGGGCCTACGTCGTCCGCGCCGAGAGCGCGTGCCAGATCGCGCCAGCCGAAGGCGTCAGCGCGGCGCAAGCGGTCGTTGCGCTCGCACCTTACGAGGAGTCGTCGTACGTATTGTTGATGCGCGCGTATTTGGCGATTGGTGATCGTGTACAGGCCGCGAGTGCCTACGAACAACTCCGCGTCTCGTTGAAAGAGTTCGGGCTTTCGCCGTCGGCAACGTCGGCGCAGCTTCTGCGCGTTGTCCTCGACGCGGACAGCACGGTGCCGGCCGCCTCGATGCAGCTGGCGCTTCCAGCCGTGGTTGTCGACGCGACGCAGCAGACGTTCGTTGCGAGAGAACGCGAGCTAGAGGTGCTCGCGGCGGTCGTCGACGGCAAGCAGGCTGAGCGCGTCGCTCTTGTTGTCGGCGAGCCCGGTATCGGAAAGAGCCGCCTCGTCGCGGAGGTTGCAGCCCGCGCCCATGCGCATGGCGCGGACGTGTGCGTCTCGGTGGCGACTGATGCACAAACTGTGCCGTACGCACTCGTCACCGACGCACTCACGCCGCTTGGAGTTGAGCTTCCCCGGCCGCAACGCTCGTTTTCCACGACTCTCGACCCCGCCGAGACGGGAGCAGCCCGGCAGGAGGTATTCAAGGGGTACTCGGCCGCGATTCGGGTGCACGCGCACCGACGTTCGGTGGTCCTCGTGCTCGACGACCTGCATTGGGCTGACGCGGGGAGCATCGATCTGCTCGAGCGACTCATCGAGGATGTCTCTGATCTGCGAGTGGTCGTGACCGCACGCCAGCCCGAGATCGATCGGTCGCCGGCCGGACCATTCGTGGCCGGACTGCACACGCGCGGCATGCTCGTACGATTCGCGTTGCGTGGGCTCGACGCCGCTGCCGTCGCACAGATCATGCGCGACGACAGTCCGAGCTTCGCGGCGACGGTGTGCACCGCAACGGCAGGCAATCCGCTCTACGTGCACGAGATCCGTCGTCACATTGCTGCCAGCGGCCTTGGCGCCGAGCACGGCGACGAGATGCTCCTCGAGATGTTCGGGTTGCCGGATGGTCTGGCCGAACTGATCGATGCGAACCTTGCGCGCTTCGGGGGACCGGCCCGTCAAGTTCTTGACGGAGCAGCCGTCATCGGCGATACCTTCGAAGTCGCGCTCGTCGAGCGATGCTGCGACCTGTCGAGCGGCGATGCGCTGGAGTCGCTTCGCACGCTGCATCGTGCTGGTGTGCTCGCGGAGATATCGCGACGTCCGCGTGCCGTGTCGCGATTTGCGCATCCACTCGTCCGCGAGGTGCTGCTCGGAGGCCTGACGCCGCAACGCCGGCAAATGCTGCATCAGCGAGTCGCGGAAGCGATTGAAGCGTATTACCACGAGGACTTGGATGCGCACGCGCCACAACTTGCGTATCACTTCAGTGTCGCCGCCAATATCGGCGACGACACGAGCGCGGTCGACTTCGCGTTGCGGGCCGCGCAGCGCGCGACCGCGGTGTTCGCGTTCGCCGAAGCCGTACGTTGGTACGAGCACGTCATGCGCCTTCTGTCCGACACGCCGAAGAGTCTCCGCTCGATTCGAGCGCTGATCGCTCTCGGAGATACACATCTCAGGTCTGGAAATCTCGAGCAGGCCGATGAGTGTGTGGCACAAGCGCTTGTGCAGGCCCGCGCCACTGACGACTCGCGGCTCTACGGCGAAGCGGTGCTCACCCAGGCTCGACTGCTCGTCGACCGCGGATTCGAAGGTGGGGCGGTTGACAACGAACTCGTGTGTCACCTGCAACGCGCAATCGCCCGCATCGACGCTCCATCGGCGTTACGCGCGCAGCTGACCGCGCGCCTCGCGAGCGAACTCCACTTTGCGGGCGACCGTACCCGCTGCCTCGAACTCGCCCACGAAGCAGTGGCTGAGGCACGCGCCGCCGACGATCCCGACGCGGAGTATCACACACTCTCGTTCCTGCACTACAGCCTTTACGGCACCCCGCACGTTCACCAGCGGCTCGCACTGCTTCATGACATGCAGACGCTACAAACCGGTCGACCGGACCCGCGATGGCAACGCGACTACCTCGAGCTCGGAGACCTCACCGCAGCCGACCACGCCGCCAAGATCTTCGAACGCCGCGCCGAAACCAGCGGTTTCGCGACCGACCGCTACTACCCGGCAGTCTGGCGCGCGACCCGCGCGACGATACGCGGAGATTTCGATCAGGCGGAAGAACTGGCGAACGAAGCCGCGCTCATCGGTCGGGCGTCGGCACGGGGCCCCGACGCGGTCGCCGGGGTATGGGCGGCCCAGCTCTTCGCCGTACGACTTTTCGACGGCCGGCTCGACGAGCTACGGGACATCGTCGACCAAACGGCCGAACTCAACGTTTCACGACCGATCTGGAACGCAGCCGCCGCATTCATGCACCTCGAACTTGACGAAACCAGCGCGGCCCGCAGCCACCTCGAACAGGTCAGGTCGCGCGGCTTCAACCATCTGCCCGACACGCTCGACCTTCCGCTCACACTCGCCCTCAGCGCGTGGGTCGCGGCACGTGTCGGCACCCTCGACGACTGCCGACGCATCTACCGACGGCTCCGACCGTACAGCGACCTGTGCATCGTCCAAGGCGGGCCGGCCCCAAGTGTCTTCGCCGGACCCGCCACGTACCCATTAGCGATGCTCGCCGCCCGCCTCGGTCGCGAGGAAGAAGCGCACGAGTTGCTCGACCAGGCGATCACGAGTGCCGGCCGCATCCACGCCACCGTGTGGCTCGAACGGATGGCCCAGGACCGAGCACGCCTATCCCACCGGATCCGCCCGGCACCAAGACTCCCATCGCGGACTCCGCTCTGAGCCGCACCGAGGCGCTGACCCGTACGTCGGGTCCGGAAACGTCGCTCGGACGCACGGTCGATGCTTTCGTTGTTTGTCGCAAAGCTCAGAGCGTGCGGCGACTGCGACTGCCCGTCGTATGTTCAGCTTCGACGGCCGGCTTGCGGCGACGCCACGCGTCATCGGCGACTGCGCGTTCACCGACGCGCACCCGGAAGCCGCCCAACAACTCGATCCCGAGCCGCCTCGATACCACCGCCGCACCCCAGCACTTGCGCCATGCGCTCCCGGAACTCCGGGCCCGCCTTCCAGGCCCGGTGCCGCGCCCGATCGCGTCGCGCGGGTCGGGCAGCACGATCGGAAGAACGGGCCGTTCGGCTCGCGGAAGCAGCTCAACCCTGTAGAACTCGATCGCTCGCCGGTATGTGCGCAGCCGGCGTGTTTCCTCCGGACGTCGCCACGCTCCTCAGCGTTGGCTGTCGCCGGCCACGCCGGACTGCTTCACGACGCCACACGCGGTCGTCGGGTTGGCGTCGCCGCGGGCAGTGTTGTTCGAGGTCGGCTACCACTATCGTCGCTGACCCGGAGAGCGCCCGCACCTACGCCGATGCCGCCGCCCGCGTCGCGAACATGTTCACCAGCTCGGCCTAGCAGGCGATGGCCGACACTGCAGCGGGCAGCGCCGCTCTGGCCGAGGGCGACACGTCCGCGGCGCGTGGCAATTTCCTTTCAGCTCGCGATCGGTACGAGCGCGCCGGGCAGCCCTACAGGGCGAAACGAGCCACTCGACTCGCTTCCGTCGCACCTGCGTAGACATCTCGCGCGATCGCGACCGCTGCGACGATGGCGCAGCCATGTCGGTGACGATCGGGTCACACGCGTCGCGAAATCCACGAGCGGGACGGCCCCGTCAGCCAACCGCGAACGTTTGCAAACCGTCACCTGCGCGGCCCGAGAGATCGAGCGCATGAAACCGAGCCGGCACACTGACCTTCCGATAACAGGCGCCGAACAGCGAGACCGTCTCTCGGTTGTGTTGTCATACGAGTAGGCACCCGCCCCAGCGGGCCGCCGAATGTGTCACGTCTGCGGTCGACGGTCAGCTCGAGCGGAACTGTTGTGCGAGAGAGTCCCAGGGTCATGGTCTCAGCTCAGAGTTAGTATGGCCGAGTGGTGCACGGCGCGGTTCCGGCCGATACAGATCCGACGGCGTTCGCGGTCCTCGCGGCGTGTTGGAGCGCGATGAGCGTCTGCGAACGGGCCGAACTGACCGAACAGCTATGCCGAGATGTCGAGCGACTCGCGCGTGCGGGCATCGTTGCTCGCTATCCCACCTACTCTGAGATCGAGATTTGCCATGAGCTTGCGCGCCGGCGATACGGCGTCGCGTTGGCTGATGCCGCCTACGAGGGTCTTGTTCCTCGCGGATGACGAAGGGTCCACTCGAGCTCGCCGTCCAAGTCGCGGCGATCCTCGATGAGCTTGGGATCCCGTATGCGCTTGGGGGTTCGATGGCGAGTTCGCTCGTCGGCGAACCCCGATCGACGGTCGATGTCGACATCGCGATCAAGCTCGAGCGCGAAGCTGGAACGGCGCTCCTCGAGCACGCGAACGCCGAGTTCTACGTCCCCTTCGAGGCCGCTTGGACCGCGATCCACGATCACTCTTCCTTCAACCTTGTGGACACCGCGCACGGTTTGAAGGTCGATCTGTTCGTCCTGGGCGAAGGTCTGCTCGACCGTAGGCAGATTGAGCGGCGGACGAACGTCGCGATCCCCGGTATCGCCGATCGGATATGGGTGACATCACCGGAAGATCAAGTGCTCCGCAAGCTCGACTGGTACCGAAGCACCGGCCACGAATCAGACCGGCAATGGCGCGACACGGTCGGAATCCTGCGGATCCAAGGCGACGTCATGGACCGCGAATATCTGAAAGAAACCGCACGCCAGCTCAGCCTCGAAGCGCTCCTCGCCGTCGCGACCGACGAAGCCAACGTGGCCTGAACGCGTTCTCAGGCAGGGTTGCAGCTGCGGTTGCGGCGTCGGATGTGGCGGACGGATCGCGGCGAATCAGGCGTCGACAGCTACCGACGATGTCCGCGCGAGCCGAGCATGCGGTTCTCGGTCGACGGCGAGCTACAGGAAGTACAACAAGCAGGTGATCACGATCAGGCCGAGGCTCGCCGGTCCCGGCCACTGTCCCTGGATGCTGATCGTGTTCGGCGTGATGTATTGCGAGCCTGTCGCGGTCAGTTTCACAGGCTGATTCTCAACGATTCCTCCGACCGTCGCTCGTTCCCGGTCAACGGCCGCAATGACCGCGAAACGGATGGTCCCGATGTGCCCGTCCGCGCAGAACGTGTGCGTCTGGTCGCCAGGAGCGATATTGACCACGACCGGGTCGTCGCCGATGTTGCCGACAATCGTGGCGGTCACCAACTCAGGATTCCAGCGGTCGCGCATGAATGTTGTTGAGAGCGCGACGGCCTGGTCGATGAACGTCGCTTCCAACGACACAGGCTGCTCCGACACGTTGTCGTTCGACGCGATATGCCAGCTCGCCGTCACCGGCCCGTCGTCGTAGCAGCCGCGCGCGGTCCCGGCACTCAGTGGGACGTCGATGGGCAGCTCGACTCGTTCGCCGGCGAGCACGCCCGTCAACAGTCCATCCTCATACGTGAGGTCGAGGTGGTCTCGTCGCCTTCTCATCTTCGTCGCGTGCCCGAAGACGGCCATCGGTCGCCCGCTGCCGCGCCCATCCGGGCGACCCTATCGGCCGGCAGCCGCATGCCCGTAAATTAACACGCAACCGAAATCGCGACGCCTGTATCCGTGCGGCCGCTGCTCCAGAGCACGGGGTTGGCGCGTCAGTAGGGCTCGGGGAGGGCAAGGCCGAACGCGACAGCAAGCGCGGCCATGTCGAGTAGGTCGCGCGCTCGAGGTCTGTAGCCGCGGTGGTGTTCGACCTGGAGCTGCGGCGTCAGACAAGGAACTGTCGTGCCGAGCAGACGGCCTTGCCCGAACCCGTTCGCTGGATAGGGACAGTCGGTCCCGTCCGGTCCTGCGTGCTTCTGCCAGCCGCACCCGTTTGTGTCGAAGGTCACTGGATGGAGGTCGATGTGGGTCGACGCGGGCGAGCGCAGCACTGCGCGGGTGGGAAGGTGATCCTCGGCCAGCACGAAGCCAAGTGGCGCGACCGCGTGTCGGACGTCATTCAGTTGGTCGAGCTCGACGACGACGTCGACATCCTCGTGCTCTCGGGTCTGCACGCCCAACAGCGCGTCGACACCCCAACCGCCGTCCAACCAGACGCGTAACCCTGCCCGTTGGAGCGCGTCGAGAATCTGTAAGACGTCCCCGGCCAGCACGCGAAGGTTCTAGCGCGTTGACCCCACGACTCGCAGGCACAATACGTTCGCGAGACGTTCCGTCGAGTGTGTGTTTAAGATCGACGTCACGGCTCGGGGCCCATGCCGGAGGAGCAGCTCGTGCGTCATGACGCGCAAAGGCGGATTCGGTGCGGGGGTCGGGCATGACGGTCGATGAGGATCGTCCGTTCCACGGGCCACCGCGCCCTGATGGCGGTCTCTTGCACGCCGCGGCCGGTCAGCTTCACGGAATGTTCGGAGTACACCGACAGCTGGACCAGGTGCTGTACGAGTCGGCGAAGCGCGTGGGGGGCGTCGAGTTCGAGAGCATCTTCAATCCGATCTCGCCCGAAACAATCGCGGCTATGCCTCGCATGGATGCCATCAACCACGATCAGGTGTTCCTGCGGTCGTCGCCCATGTCGGCCGCAGATACCGAGGCCGCGCTCGGTTTGCTCGAGATCCTTCATGGGGATTTCGCCGTGCCGAACATCGCGGCGTTCGTCGAGTTCACCAACCGTGAGAAACTGTTCGAACGGCTCGCCAACGGCCAGTCGTTCATTCTTGTTGGTTCGCACCTGGAGTTCCAGGACGTGGGCTTCAACTTGGGGTATCTCACCCGAGCCGCGCACCAGCAGGGCTTCGACCGTCTCGACACTCGAACGACGCTGATGATCGGCCGGCTGCTGGGATATCTCGAGGTCATGGGCCTGAACGTTATCGACGACATTCTCCGCAAGGCCGCCAACGTGTTGAAGACCTTCCCGGTCAGCGGCGGAGAAGCCGTCAACGAAGGAGACATCACCAACGAGGACCTGAACCGACGGGTCAAAGCGTTCCGCAAGCGGCAGAACGCGCGGACCCGCGCCGAGTTCATGAACCTCATGACTTCCAATCATGGGCATATCGTCATCGAGGCCGGCAGCGGTTCACGCGACGGGAAAGACGCGAACGGCTTCGTCGTGATGGAGCCGTTCGCCGCCGGAACCCGCGAAGACCTGTACCTCGCCGCGCGAGCCGGCGCCGCGATCTATCCCATCTTCGGTGACTACGGCGACCGCGACGCACCCAGCATCGTCGAATTCGGTCCTGAGATCCGAAACCTCGACAGCCCCAACCACGCGCACACCATCGGCGAGACGATCGCCAGCATCGGCAACCGTGCCCGAGGGGCAGCCTCCCAACAACATCCGGACGTCGCCCGTTTCCGGACCCCGATCAGGTACGGGAACTACGAAACCTAGGGTTTGCAACTCGGAAAACCTCGCCCAGAGCGTCGCTTTCCCCCCAAGCAGCACGGCACCGCACCGGCTGATCTTGCGCAACGCGGCCCGGGTCGGACCGTGCGGTCAGCGGCCGAAAGTTGCGCGGCGAGCCGCGACGTACCTCATGACGACAACGGCTGGTTCGAGAATTGCTGTCGTCGGCATGTCGATTGCGATGCCTGATGAAGAGTCTTTCCACGGCAGCGGAGTCCCCTGGATAGTGGTAACGGTTGTCGTGGGCGTCGCGCAGACATCGGGAAGGACGATTGAACGGGTCGCATTGCGTACGAAGGCGTAGACCGTCTCGCCGCGTGCGGTGTAGCGGACCGGGCTGCCGTCGGCGGCGGTGGTTCCGGGCAGCACCCATGGCCGGGTCGCGGCGATCGCGTCGCCATGGGGTACGACCCATTGGGCGAGCCAGTCGAGTCGGGCCAGCTGTTCGTCGGGTATTTGCGCGTCGATGCCGCGGGGGCCGACGTTGAGGAGCAGGTTCCCGCCCTTGGCGACAATGTCGGTGAGCATCCACAACAGGTCGTCGTGGCGGAGGAAGTGTTCGGGACGTGAGCAGGCGTTGTAGCCGAAGCTCTGGTCCATACCTCGCACACATTCCCATGGCTTGCGTTGCACGTCGTCAAAAACGGCATATTCGGGTGTGCGCACATCGGAATGTGGCGGAGTCGGCGGGATCACGCCGGCGTCGCGTTTGGCTTGGTGTTGGAACCAGGCGTCGATCGCTCGTCGAGCGAGTTGAGATCGCGTGGCGGCGAGCAGCGGGCTCCATGGCATCCACCGGTCGTTGACGACCCCGTCGGGAACCTGCTCGTAGTAGTACTCGAACAACGGCCAGAGCCGCTTGGCTTCGGCCGGCCAGGCGATGTCGTTCCACAACACACTCGGCCGGTACCGATCGATGAGTTCACGGACCTGCGCCTCGGCGTACGCGGGATACTCACCGCGGGGGATCGCGTCGAGCATCTCCGACACCGATCCGATCGGCCGATCGTTGAACCTCGCATCGAGACCACCCGAGTAGTAGATCCCGAAACGCATCCCCGCGCCGCGTACCGCCTCGCTCAGTTCGCCGACGACATCACGTCGGCAGTGCCAGCCCGCTCGAGACGCGTTCTCGACGCCGGTGGGCCACAGGCAATAGCCGTCCATGTGCTTGGTGACCAGCACGACGTAGCGTGCGCCGGTTGCCGCGAAACGCGCTGCCCAGTCTTGGGGGTCCCACCGTTCGAGGGCGGCCTCCCAGTCGTCAGCGAACTGCGCGTACGGGCGGTCGCCGTACACCTCGGAATGGTGACGGGCGACCGGACTGTCTGGGAACCGCAACGAGTTCTCGTACCATTCGGCATACGGCGAACATGCGAGCGCGTCTCGCCGACCTGACTGTACTAACTCGCCGATGTCGACATCGACCGGCGCGAACGCCGGCACCGACGCCGGAGTCCAGTGCACAAAGATCCCGAGCTTCGCGTCCAACCACCATGGCGGGACCCGATGACTACGCAACCGCCGCAGGCGCCCATTGCGCAACGACATCGCCCGACCCTCCCCGAAGACACCAAGCAGCCGGCGAACCGTAGCCCGCGCATCCAACCCTGGTCCCCGCATCTGCGTAGATCGACTTCACGAAGCCCACCGATCCGACGCCGCGACACCGGCGACCGCGACGCGCGACGTCCCAAACGCCGGGTCCGGGGTTTCGCACCCGATGTCGGCGCGGGGGTCGATCGAGGTGGTGAACGTCGTGCCGATTGCTCCGCCGCGACCCCCCCGCCACGGTGCAACCGTGCGTTAGGCGATCATGCGGTCAGCGAAGCGGCGAAGCAGGTCGAGTTTCTCGCCCAGAGGTTGTGTGTCGGGTTCGGGCGTGTAGGGCCATCGGAAACCGACGATCGCGTCGGTGACGCCCGCATCTTCGAGTCGGCGTACACCGTCTGGGCTGTACGCGTCGACCGAGATCGCGTGGATCTCGAACGGTTCCCGTTCCCGGCCGCAGTCGGAACGAAGTTTTGCCAGCTGCGTGATCATTCCGAAGAGGTCGTCGCGGTCGCCGCCCGCATGAATCCAACCGTCGCCTCGTTGCGCGGCGCGCCGAAGCGCAGGCGCGGCATGTCCGCCGACGAGGATCGGAATCTGTTGCGCGGGCACCGGTGTGATCTTGCAGCGCTCGAGCTGCCATACGTCGCCGTCGTATTCGAACCAGCCGCCGGCTGTCAGCCCCCGCACGATGTCGATCGTCTCGTCCATTCGCGCGCCGCGCTTGTCCCATGGCAGGCCCATCGCCGCGAAATCTTCGGGCCACGGACTGATCCCGACACCGAGCCGCAAGCGGTCGCCGGTGAGCACCGCGATACTCGCTGCTTGCTTAGCGACCAGTACCGGCGGGCGGATGGCCAGCTTGAGCACGAAGGTCGTGAACCGCAGCCGCGTCGTCTGCGCGGCGAGAAATGGGATGAGGGTGAACGGCTCGAGGATCGGTTTGTCTTCGAGGAATGCTCGATCACCGTCGGCGGTGTAGGGATAACGCGTCGTGGACTGCGCGGGGAACAGCACACTGTCCGGGATGATGAACGAGTCATATCCTGCGTCCTCGGCGGCGCGTGCGAGGGGCGCAAGATGCGACGGATCGCAAAACGTCTCGGCGTAACTGAATCGCATCTGCGCTGATCCTCAGTCGAGGAGAAGGGATCGTCCGAGTTCGATGCTCGCGAGGTCGCCCGCAAAGAAATGCTGCGACCCGGCGTGGATGTCACGAAAACACGTTTGCAACGGACCAGCTCGCAGGCCGTCGGTGCCGGCGAGGAGGTAGGCGCGTCGGATCACGTCTGCGCCATCTTGGGTGGCGTAGACGGTGGCCTGGCGGGCCCACAGCACCTCGGTCGGGTCGGCGACGCCCGTTTCGAGCGCGGTGCGTTCCGCGGCGGCGAACCGCTCGTGCACCCACGATGCTGCGGCCCGGGCCCGGGCTTCGAGGTTGGCGAGCTCGACGAGGAAACGTTCGCTCTCACGTAGCGCAGCCGACGATCCCATCCGCTGTTTCGAGCGGGCGATCGCGGTGAGCTCGTCGAGCGCCCGACGTACAACCCCGAGTGCGAAGCCAGCGTGGCCAGCAGACGTGAGGCCCATGACCCCCAGCTCATAGACGGCACCGCCACGCCTGCGCACGGGCGCGAAGAAATCGAACGTCGCGCTCGACGGCACCCACACGCCGTCGACCGAGTAGTCCCAGCTTGCCGTGCTCTCGAGCCCGAGCACATCCCAGTTGCCGGTCATGCGCACCTCCGCGGCCGGCATCAGCGCGGACAGCAGCTGCGGGTCGGTGCCGTCGTTCGGTTCGGTGACGACGCCGGCGCCGACCCACGCCGAGTGCCCCACGCCACTGCCGAAGTGGTAATCGCCGGTGATGCGGTAACCGTCACCTTCGGGGGTCGCGGCACCGTTCGGCGCGAACTGGCCAGCTGCGAGGGGGACACCGTCCGCGAACAATGTCTTCGCGAAATCGTCGGGTGTCCACGCCCCAAAGAACGCGATCGTGGCCGCATTCGCCATCAAGCACCATCCCGCTGAGCCGTCGGCCCGAGAGATCTCGGCGAACACGTCGATTGCCTCCACCACCGACACTTCCGCCCCGCCCACCGCGTGGGGAGTCATCACTGCGTGCAGGCCCGCCTCGACCAACGCGTCGACGGTCGCCTGGGGCACCGGCCGATGTCCGGCCTCGCGGGCGTTGCGATCCACCAGGTCGAATAAGTCACGGGCGGTCTCGCGTAGCGGCGTCATCCCACGAGCATCGCGGATCCGTCGACCGACGCGCTCATCCAGCCCACGTCGAGGCCGACGATCATGGCCGACGACGGTCAGGCCGCCGGCGTGGCTGGTCAGAGCCGGTGACTCATGTCGCGCAGCGGTCGTCCTCGCAGAGGGCCGACCGGTCCTGTCCATCCACGACGAGTGGCGTCCGGCGTTCCCACGCCCGCTCGAGCACGGCGAGGATCGTGTCGGGGTCTTGGGCTCCCGGTATCGCGAAACGCCCGTCGATCACGAAGAACGGGACGCCGGTGATCCCGACGTCGATCGCCCGAGCCTCGTCGGCGCGTACCGCCTCGCCGTAGCTGTCGCCGGCCAGTACGGAGGCGACTTCGGCGGCGTCGAGGCCGGCCGACGCGGCGAGCAGCCCCAGTTCATCGGGGACGCCAATCGCGACACCCTCTTGGAGGTAGCCGGCCAGGAACCGTTCTTTGACCGCGTCCTGAATGTCGCGTTCCCTCGCGAGATGCAACAGACGATGGGCGTCGAAAGACCGGCCCGACCGGGCCCGCTCCAGGTGGTAGTCGAGGCCTTCCGCGCCGGCCAGGTCAGTGATGCGCTGGTAGCGCGTCTCGGCCTCCTGCGCCGAGATCCCATACTTACGGGCGATGCGCTCCACGGACGACCCGTCGCGCACCGGTGGCGCGCCAGGGTCGAGTTCGTAACTGCGCCACACGACGTCGACCGGATGGCCGAACAACGCGACTGCCGTCTCGAACCGGCGTTTGCCGATGTAGCACCACGGGCAAACCACGTCCGACCAGATCTCAACCTGCATGGCCTCTTCCAACCGTACGCGGGCGCGACATCATCCCGAATCGTGAGCCACCGCCCGGAACTTGTCACCCTCACTGGCAACGACCGCGTACGCCGCCAGCGTCCAAGTCCGACGCCCGAGTGTGCCACAACCTCCCCGTGACGTGTCCCAGACAAGGACGTGCGACCCAAGGTCTTCCGCGGTCGCCTTCGCGTTTTTCGGCTCGGAGGTTGAGCAGGTGTCCTCCAACCCGTTCACGGTGGCGCGCACGACGGCGACGAAGCCGAACGCAGACACGCCGCAGCGGTTTCGTGTCGCGAGCGACTTCCTAAGAACGTTCCTCGCTTCGTACGTCAAGCTGCGCAGTGGCGTCGGATCGACCGCGGGCTCTTCGAAGGTGACTTCTCACGGTGCTGCGTACGCCGACAGGTCGTTGCGAGCCGGGAGGCGGTCTCGCACGCTTGCGGCCGTCCCGGACGCATCTCACTCCACACCCGTACACCAAGTGGCTCAGGCACTATGTTCGTCTGACTGTGGGACCTCCACCGACGATGGGAAATGCTCCGGGCGGTGACACAGTCGAGAGGAAGCTGTCTTCCATCCAGCGCATTCAGCGGCTGGAGCGGCTCGAGCAGGAGCGCCTGGAGGACAAGGCTCGGAGGGAGGAACGCCGGCTTGGGGTCGTTGCCGGGGCCCAGCCGACGGGCGGGCGCCACGACCTCGTCGATCGGATCGAGCGGGTCACCAAGTATCCGATGGCCGTACTCGGGGTCGCGTGGCTTGTCATCGCGGTGATTGTCCTTTCGGCCAACGTGAATGGTTCGCCGTCGTTATTCCTGGTGAGCACATTGTTCGTGCTCTGGGTGGTGCTGTTGGTGGAGTACCTCGTGCGGCTCGTGGTCACCCCTGACCGTCGTGGGTATCTGAAGCGACGATGGGTGGAGCCGGCGACCGTGGTGGTGCCGCCCTTCCAGGGCTGGCACGTCATCGGGATCGAGAAGATGAGCCTCCTCTTTTACGAGGGGGAGCTGCGGGTCGAGGCCATCCTCAGACATCACAGCCTCTTTCGGGTTCTCATCGCCGCCGCCGCCACCGTGGTCCTGGGAGCCTGGCTGGTGCTGCTTTTCGACGAGAACGCCAAGGGTTCCAACATCCACAACTATCCCGACGCGCTGTGGTGGGCGATCGTCACGGTGACCACTGTCGGTTACGGCGACCGGTATCCGGTCTCGGCGGGTGGCCGGGTCGTCGCCGCGATGCTCATGTTGGTGGGAATCGGGCTGATCGGCGTGTTAACCGCAACGGTTGCCTCGGTGTTCATCAAAGAACACACCGACGCCAACAAGGAGGAGTTCAAAAAAGGCCACGCCGACCTGGGTCAGCTGCTCTTGGTGATCAGCAATCGGCTGGCCGACGTCGAGCGCCGCCTCGGTGCCAGTCAGACCGACATTGCGGCGGTCGATGCGACCGCAGACGCAGAGGCCGCGAGGAACGGGCCGGTCGATCCCGATCAGGGAGCATCGACCTCGTGAGCGTGAGATCATCGGCTCTATGAAAGGGACCCTCACCCAAGATGGCAAAGCCACCGACGCCACCCGGCAAGGGATTGAACAAGCAGCAGCTGGTGGCGCGTTTTTCTGGCTCGATCTCGATGTCCACGATCCAGGGCCCGACGACGACGTCAAAGCGCTGTTGATCAACACGTTCCACTTCCACCCGGTGGCCGTCGACGCAGCCGACCAGTTCGGCCAACGTCCCCGCATCGACGACTACGACGACTTCGTCCACATTGTCACCTTCGGCATGGCCGGCGACGGAAAAAACGTTGCCGAAGTGCACTGCTTCATCACCGACAAGTTCATCGTGAGCATCCACCAAGGCGACTGCCCCGCGCTCGCAACAGTGCGCGACCGCATCGGGAGCCACCACTCCACGGAGGTAGTCCCCGCGCAGGTTGGTGTCTTCTACCTGACCATGGACAGCCTGATCGACTCGTTCTTCCCGGTGCTGTCCGACTTCGACGATGCGATCGACGATCTCGAAGGCGCCATCCTGAAGAACCCGACCGAAGAACAGCTCGGCACCCTCTTCGACATGAAACGACAGATCATGACCATCCGCAAGGTCATCACACCCCAGCGTGACATGATCTCCAGCCTCAACGCCGGCATGGTGGCAATCCCCGGGAACACCGACCAAGGCGCGGCCTACTTTCGTAACCTCTACGATCACCTCATCCGCATCAGCGACCTCGTGGACGCATACCGAGACCTCATCGGTGGTGCCATGGACACGCATCTCTCCATGGTGTCCAACCGACTCAACGTCGTCATGAAACAACTGGCCATCATCGCGACAATCTTCTTGCCGCTCGGCTTCCTCACCGGATTCTTCGGACAGAACTTCGCCTGGCCGATTGCGCACTTGCAGGTGGGTTTCAAATATTTCCTGTTCCTCGGCATCGGTTCGGAGTTGGTTGCCATCGCGCTGCTCCTCATGCTCTTCCGACGGCGCGGCTGGCTCGGCAGCGGCCCCACCGCCTGAGCGGCCCGAACCGATTCGACGCGCCGCTCAGACCGACGTGAAGGCCTGGATTATCCGTGCGAAAATGCGACCAACGGTGCGGTGTCGCGTACCGGGCCACGCGGTGCCCGACGGACGATGCGACCACGGGAGTGCAACGACGACATCGGCCTGAGATGTTGCGGTCTAGATGTGGCGGTCTAGGCCTTCATCTTCTTCGGCAAGCTCGCCGACAGCAGCCACCGCCATCACCAGATCCTGTCGGCTTGCCGCGCATGCGGGCGAAATGCGCTGCGCTTGTTCGGCCGAACACGAACCCAGCATCCGTACCGCCGCCAGGTGCGAGCGGCCGAGCCGACGCACGATCTCTCCATGTCTGGTTCCTCGCACCGTCAGTTTCCGGCCGAGCAACACGTTGCGGCGCCACACGACGAACAGCAGCGCCCAGTTCGTCACGACCAACCCGCTCAAGAACAGCATCGCGTTCAACGTGGCACACCTTTCCCGCACGACCGTTCGACGTTTGCGACCGCCCGGGTGTCGTAGACGCCGAGATGGTCTCCGTGCAGACCGATGTATACGACACGATCCGCGGCGTCGCGGGCCAGGTCGTGACGCCGAAGTCTCGGCTCCCGTGTCACCCGGCACGCAGGGGATGAACGCAGCCCCAACGCGCACAGCAGGAGACCGAACCGGGCCGTGCCCAGGTGGTGTCCATCCTCGTCTCAGCGCGGATACCGACGGTGCGAGGAGATCGTCACCGCGTGCGGCCAGCAGGAACGTGTTCATCGCCGCGCGCGGCGCGGCGATGTCAAGAGATGTCGAATGGTTTCGTGGTCACAAAGGTGAGTCCGTTTATCGAGACTCGTCCGTGCGTTTTCGGCGGGAGCTTGTTTCGGCAGGCCTGATCGATCTCGGAGCCGGTCGGAGTGCCACCGTGAGCGGACACGACGTCGGTGTCGTGGAACTCGCCGGTGACAGGATGGTTCTTGAACAGCCCATGACTCACGACGCCGGTCGCGTTGACGTTGTGGGACGCGCCGCTGAACGAAAGCGTGAGCGCGAGCACCGAGGTGTAGTTGTCCTTCCATTTGATCGTCGTGGTCGCGCGTACCGTGTGCGGGGCAGTCAACAGACTGCAGGTCTGTCCGGTCTTGATCACGATCGTCGACTTCAACGATCCGGCGCCTCGGGTCGCGAACGCGGGAGAACACGAGAACAGACTGATCGTCATCGCGATCTGCTGCGGTGACTTCAGACCGTTGATGCCCGGGGTGATCGTGGCGCGGCCCGACTGCGCGGGCGGCGTGGGTGCATCACAGAGCTGCGTCTTGCCTGCCGCGCCCAACGACACAGTCGGCCCGGCCGCGAGCGCTAATACGACCACAGCAGGCACTATCCGCCATGTCGGGCGCATCGCTTTCATCCCCAGCTGCTCGCGGTTCCCGAAAGAGCAATCGTCTGGACGGCGAAAAGGAAACCGGGATACCTCTGGCCGCCGTGACGGTCCGACTGGCGCGGACGCTGCCCGCCCACGGCTCGGCGCCACCGGCGACGGTGGACCGGCCTCGGACCCTGGCCGTGAATCGTCTTCGAGGTCGTCGCGATCTTCGAGATCGCTCTCCGTCTCATCGTCGATGTCGGCGCTCGCTCGGACGACGGGCACGTCCGCGAAACGGCATGTCGGGCGGGGACGGGCCGGAGCTGACCTTGGTCGCGTGGCAGCGCCGATGTTGTCCGGTTCTGGCAGTGGTGCGGCCGGGCGCGGTGCCGACGTGATGCGCACATCACCGTCGTGCGAGACGACGGCACGACACAATGTTGGCCTGCTCGGGCCCCCGGCAGCCGCCATGCCGGCGGCGCGGCGTGTACCGGCCGGCCGGGCTGTTCATGATGGGCAGCCGACGAGGATGCCGCCGGTCTTGGGATCGACGGGGATGTAACGACGGTCGACGGTCGTCGGTGTCGTCGTCGAAGTTGCGACCGTGCTGGTCGTGGCGGCCGGATGTGCTCGCGGTCCTCCGGGGAGGCCGGTGAGGTGGTGTAGGAGGGTGTTCCAGTCGCGTCCGACGATGACGAGGACGTCGGCGCCGAGCGTGCCCGCCGTCGTCGACGCTTGGCCGAAGCTCTTCGCGCCGGTGGCGTAGATGAGGGTGACGCCCTGGGCGGCCGTCTTTGCGGTCCATTGGATTTGTGTGTGGGCGTAGTTGCTGCGGTCGGCGTCAGCGGCAGGACCGGCGGAACGGAAACCGGCTGCGACGAGCAGATTGAGGACCTTCTGGGCGATGTTGGGAACTCCGGATCCGTTGACGACCCGGACGGTGATGGTGTTCGCCTTGACCAGTACCGGGATGAACGGAGGGGGCGGCGTGAAGTTCGCGAGTTGGTCGAGCACGGCGGTCGCGGCCGGATAGTCGACGACGACACGGTTGGGATTCGCCGGATCCGGTACCCACGGCAGGGTGGTCATCTCGACGTCCGCTGGTTTGATTTGCCGGAACGTCCGCACGAGAGCCTTCAGTTCATTGAGGGTCAGGCTCGGGTCCGAGGTCAGGTGCGTCATGACCGCGTCGACCAGGCCGACGATTCGCAACGGATTGTCGCCAGTGCGGCTGATCGCGGCCTGGGCGAGAGTTCGGAGGAAGTATTGCTGGCGTGGAATCCGATCGATGTCACTGCCGACCGCGGTCCAACCCTGCCCGCCTTGCTGTGCGGAATAGTCCCACGACCATGGTTCGGGCGACGCCAAGTTGTCGGGGACGTAGTAGTGACGCGAACGTACGTACGCCAACGCCATCTGACCGTTCAGGCTGACGCAGCCACGCTGGGGAATGTTCAATCCGATATACGGATCGTGCACCGGGGTCGGAAACCACACCTTCACGCTGCCGATCGCGTCGACGATCTTCGGGAACCCGGTGAAGTCGACCTGCAAGTAGTGCTGGATCGGGATGTGGAAGTCGGTCTCCATTGTCTTGATCAACAAGGCGGCGCCACCTTGGGGGAACGCCGCGTTGAGTTGCTCGAGTCCATGACCGGGAATGTTGACGATTAAGTCGCGTGGGAACGACACCAGCAACGGGGTCCGCACTGCGGGATCGACGTGCACGACCATCATCGTGTCGGAGTTCCCGAACTCGTCGTGGCCGAACAGCAAGAAATTTGCCGGCTTCGCCGGGGTCGCGGGTGCGAGCAACCCCGCGGCGAGACGCACCGTCGTTCGCTTCGCGAACTCGTGACTGCTGAACTGGTCCGTCACCACCACCGCAGCCGCCGCCACCACACTGACGGCCACACAGGCGACCGCGAACCGTCTCAAGAACGCGATACGAGGACCAGAACCGAACATGTGTGTCGGAGCATAGAACGCGCAGCCGAGCCCGACGGTCAGGGCACGCTGAAATACCGAGACACTTCAGGAACTTTTCACACACGCGCCTGTCGTCCGCAGCGACGGCTGCGCCGGTGTCCGGCGCCGACGCACGCCGGTCCGAGCTCTCAACCAACGCACAACTCGATCGGCCTGCCGTAACACGACGACTCGACGCGTGCGCGGACGTCGTCGCGACATCAGACGCATCGAACCGATTCCGCAACGCTGCCGTTCGTGATCGTGTGGTCGTTCGGTGCCGTCACGCTCGTCGGGGGTGATCAGGCGGGCCGAGACGCGGCCGGCAATTATTTCTCAGGCGATCGGGACGCGACTGCGACGACCTGTTGGGCGAGTCCTTGGCTGATCGTCGATCGATCGACGAGGTGTCGGAGTTCGACCTCGTGGAGCGAGGCGCCGCTTCTTTGCTCGAGCCAGGGCTTGAGTTTCGGAATCGGCTTTCCAGTTCGGAGTAAGAAGCCATACCGGGCGCCGCGGGTGCTGCGAACGCGCGGCATGGTCGCCACGGCACTTCGGTTCAGAGGCACCCAGCTGAGGACCTGCACTCGAGCGTGGCCGACCGACAACGTCCCGGCCCCGGTCGCGAGGTTGGCGTCGACCGCGAGTCGATCCGCCAGCGTTCCGAGCATGCTCGTCCCCCAGATCCCAAATGTGAGCGGGTCGTCGCCCAGCAGCTTCGTGGCGCTTCGCTCGTCTTCGGGGAACCCGTGCAATGCGATAGATCCGCGCTGAATTTCTTGACGGACCCGCCCCAGAGAAATGGAACATGCCAGCAGCGATGAATCGACCCCGATCCACTGTCGCCCCGTCCTTTCGGCCGCGACGAGTGCGGTTCCGCTTCCGACGAAAGGGTCGAGTACCACCGCGTCGACCCTGGTACTGGCCGCAAGGAGGCGTTCGATGAGCGCAACCGGTTTCTGTGTCTCGTAGCCGACACGCTCGTCCGAATGAGCAGCGAGATTGTTGATGTCGATCCAGAGGTCTTGGAGGGAGACGCCGTGACCGTCATCGGTGTATCGCTTGAAGCGCGGCACGCCGTTCGGCGAAAGAACGATGCGGCCGCGACTCTCGAACTCTTCCATCTGTTCGCGCTTCCATGCCCAATGTCTTCCCGGCGGTGGAAGATGGCCGTGCCACTCATAGTGCGCGCGGGTGCCGGTGCGATCCCCGGGTGCTGTGCACGTGATCAGTTGGAAGCGGCCGCGTTCGTCCTCGTGGGTGAAGTGCTTTTCGAGGTAGGAGGCCTGGTACTCGGAGAACACCGGATTCCACACGTATTCGGCGGATTTCGAATAGAACAAGATGACATCGTGTACGGGACCGTAGCGACGAGAACTGCTGTGCGCGTGTGTTCGTTTCCAGACGATCTCGCTGCGAAAGTTTTCCGGACCGAACACTGAATCGAGCACAACCTTGAGGTAGTGGCTCGCGGCCGGATCGCAGTGCAGGTAAAGCGATCCGGTATCGGAGAGCACACGGTGCAGTTGGCCAAGCCGCGCTCCCATCATGACGAGGTACGCCGCGAGGTCTGATCGTCCGAGCGTCCCCGCGAGGTCCCGCAGGAGTTGCGCAGACCGCGCGTGGACGAAGTCGCCCAAGCGCAGTGCGAGATGTTCGGCCGCGTCGGACCACACCCACTGATCACAGAAGCCGTCAGTCTTGTGCGCAGCGCCTGAGTGTCGACCCGTCCCGACGAAGGCGTCGTAGGTGCGGCCAGAGTTAAAGGGTGGATCGAGATAGACAAGATCGACGCCGCCGGTCGGGAGCGTCGCAAGTACTTCAAGATTGTCGGCAGCCCAAAGCTGACGCGCGCGGCTGGCACTCATGACGGATCAAGGTATCGGGCACCGACGACATCAAAGCGGAACGGCCCGCTGGCTACCCGTCGTCGTCTCCCGGCACGGTTCGACGAAATCCGATCGACAGTGCACGCAGGTGCGCGGCGCGGTTCGACGCCACTCAGTTGGTGTCGCGTCAGCGATGCCGCCGACGTCGCGGCAGCGCCAAGAGCGTCAACCTCTCCTGGGCGTCTTCTGAAGGGACGGTGCCTCCGCCCGGTGCGGGCCGACAGACAAGTGCTCGCAACTAACGGAGACGGTCTCTCGCCGAACGCGTGCAGCCGACGGTCGACCAGTCTCATCGTTCGTCTCCTGCGTCGCAGCGCACATCACGTATCACTGTTTGCGCCGGAAGCCAGATCGTTGCGGCGTCCGCCTCGCGCCGCGAAGCACGGCGGGAGGCGACCCGATGGCCACGCCACGCGAAGAGACGAACGTCTGTTCGAAATCCGACCACTGCGACATCGGCCCGGTCGGCCAAATAAATCGGTTGTCGTCGCCGGTGGCCATCTGCTGCACTCATCCTGCTGGCTGATCGATCGAGGAGAGGCAGATGCGCGGAACGTTCATGTACGCCCAGACCGGACTGTTCACCGATCTGAAGGACATGACACGTGACGCGAACGTTGAACTTAGGGATTCTGGCGCATGTAGACGCCGGTAAGACGACCTTGACCGAGCGGCTGCTCTTCGCCGCGGGGGTCATTGGTGAGATCGGCAGCGTCGATGCCGGTACGACTCAGACCGATTCACTCGCGCTCGAGCGACAGCGCGGAATTACGATCAAGTCCGCTGTCGTCTCATTCGTCGTCGATGACATCACCGTCAACCTGATCGATACACCGGGACACCCGGACTTCATCGCTGAAGTGGAGCGGGTGTTGAGCGTCCTCGACGGTGCCGTGCTCGTGATCTCCGCCGTTGAAGGCGTACAACCACAGACGCGTCTGCTGATGCGAGCCTTGCGGCGGTTGCGCATTCCCACCTTGGTGTTCGTGAACAAGATCGACCGTCCCGGCGCGAGCGACGAGCGCGTGATGCGCGCGATCTCACAGCGACTGACACCAGCGATCGTCGCGATGGGCTCCGCCCGTGACCTTGGTACCCGCGGAGCCGACTTCGTGGCCTGGGACGACGCGGCCGTGCCGGCGCAACTGACCGTCCTGCTCGCCGAGCAGAACGACTCGATCCTGAGCGCGTACGTGGAGGACGACGCGGGCATCCCGTACCGCCGACTCCGCGAAGAACTCGCGGCGCAGACCAAAGCAGTGCTGATCCATCCCGTCTTCTTCGGCTCTGCGATCACCGGAGCGGGAGTCGAGCCGTTGATGGCCGGTATCGCGGAGCTGTTGGCGACCGCGGCGGGCGATGCTGACGGACCCGTTTCCGGAACAGTGTTCAAGATCGAGCGCGGCACCGCGGGCGAGAAAATCGCCTACGTCCGCATGTTCTCAGGCACGATGCGAACACGAGACCGAGTGCGGTTCGGTCGGAGTGGCGAACGGAAAGTGACCGCAATCGACGTCTTCGCCAACGGCTCGACGGTTCGGAGCGAGTCGGTGTCTGGCGGACAGATCGCCAAGCTCCGGGGGCTCACCGAGATCCAGATCGGCGACACGATCGGCACCGCGCCGGACCATACCGAACACCACCAGTTCGCCCCACCAACGCTCGAGACGGTCGTCGTTCCGGCCAAGCGGAACGACAAAGGCGCACTTCACCACGCGCTCGCCCAACTCGCCGAGCAGGACCCGCTGATCAACGTCCGACAAGACGACATCCGTCAGGAAATCTCGGTGTCACTGTACGGCGACGTCCAAAAGGAAGTCATCCAGGCAACGCTCGCGACCGATTTCGGGATCGACATCACGTTCCATGAGACGACGACGATCTACATCGAACGCCCCATCGGGAACGGTGAAGCCGTCGAGGTCCTCCGAGCACGGACGAACCCGTTTTCCGCCACGATCGGGTTGCTCATCGAACCGGCCCCGGTCGGCTCCGGCATCGACGTCCGACTGGACGTCGACCCGCGCCAGGTACCGACGCACCTCTACAAGACCGCGGGCAGCTTCGTGGAGTCCATGGCGCAGCACATCCGCCGCACGCTGCAAGAGGGCCTGTACGGATGGCAGGTCACCGACTGCGTCGTGACGATGAACGCATGTGGCTACTACGCCTCGGACGGAGCGAGAGTCGGGGACCACACCCCGCGCAGCACAGCAGCCGACTTTCGAAAGCTCACTCCGTTGGTTTTGATGATGGCGCTTGATCGGGCTGGGACGGTTGTCTGCGAACCGATGATCCGTGTCCGCGTCGAAACGCCGTCGGACACCGCCGGTACCGCGGTGGCGGCCGTGGCCCGCCTCGCCAGGATCGTGCAGGCACCTTCAGTTCGAGGAGACCTCGCGACGATCGAGGCGGTGATGTCCGCGGCGGGGGCTCAGGTCCTGGCGCGACAGTTGCCGGCCCTCACGGGTGGCGAAGGAAACCTCGAAACCAACTTCGCCGGTTATGAGCCCGTCACCGGCGCGCCACCGTCCCGGCACCGGACGATGGCGAACCCACTCAACCGCGACGAGTACATGATGGGCCTCGCACGATGGGTCAGTCCTGCGACAAGAAGGCAGCGTCGAGACATCGGCGATTGATGGGTTACATGTCGGCGAGCCGGGTCGTCGTGGCTCAGATCATCTCCAACCACGAGTGCCAGTGCGCGCGGTGTGTTCGTCGACGGCGCGACGTGGTGCGGTAGTTCGGCGGCGAAGGATCTTCGACGATGCCCGGTCAAGGCTCGTCGGTTCCCGACGGCCGCAGGACGAGGAGCCGGTCGCCGGCTCGCAAGGTTGGATCGTTGTTGACACCCATCATGACTTCGTCGTCGTGGACAACGGCAAGGACCAGTTCCTGACGGGCGCCGCGCGCTTCGCTGAGCGTCAGGCCGGCAAGGTCAGACGGAAGGTCGATCTCATTGAATCGGTAACGGTCAGAATCGACCATGTTGCGGATCAGTTGGGCAGCGTGCGGAGCTTCGAGGCTCTTGGCGATCAGATGACCGACCAGTTCTTCGGCTGAGACGGCCTGATCGACCCCAAGGTCCTCCAGCGCCCGAGCGACATGAGCGGAGTGCGCCACCACGGTCACGTTGAGCTCGGGAGCAAAATGACGCAATAAAACGGCTGTCACCAGCGCGTCGCCCTCATCAGCCATCGCGACGAGTGCTCGCAGGACCTGCCCTTTCAGGGACCGTAAGACGACGTCTTCGGAGGTCGGATCCCCCGCGACGATATGAACACCGTTGGGAAACTCGCTTTGGTCGGCGTCCTCGGCGACGACCAGGACCCGCAGACCGCCGGTGAGCAGTTCCCGCGCGACGGATGGAACGATCGTGTGGTTTCCGTAGATCGCGACGTATGCCTGATCCGGCAACAGCTTGTGCTCCAATCCGAGCAGGATTGTCTTCAACCTCAGTGAGGTAACTGTTGCGGTGACCGTAGCGAACACGCCCGCGAACAGGGGGATCGCGGTCAACATCTCCAAGACCGCGATGACCCGGCCCGCCGAGTTGTGCGGAGTCACGTCGCCGTAGCCCACGGTCGTCGCGGTCGTGACCGCCCAATACAACCCGGTGCCGATCCCGACGTGCTCCGCGACCGCGAACGCGACGCCGCCGCCAACGATCGCGGCTGCCGCCAACGCCAACATCACGTAGATCTGATGGCGCCGCACCTGCTGCAGGAATGTGAGCACGAAGAACATTCAGCTCATTTCAGCCGCTGCGACGACCGGCGCACGGGATCAACCGACTCCGGTGTCGCTCACTCCAGCCCCAGGAGGGGGAGTGTCGCCGCCTGCCGGCCCGTCTCGCGGGTTCGGGCCACGACCCGCCCGTCGCGTGGGAGTTTCTCGACCGATCGGCGAACCCTTCCGGCCGACCTCGCCGTGGTCGCGTCAGCGACGTCACAACGGTGGTGTTCGAACATCTCTGTTGCTCGCCACCCTGGCGATGTCGGTACCGACGAGCACACCGGAGCCGATGACCGCCACGACCCCACACGTGGGACGAGGTGCCGTGCTCGACGCACAGCGAACGCGAAAACGGCTTCCGACAGGGGGAGGTCGGAAGCCGCTTCGCCTGACGGGGTACGGGGCGTCTACATGTTGGGACACTTCACCGAGCCGCCAGCGGGCGGAACGTGGCTGGAAGTCCCGGACGGGCCGGACGTACCGGAACCGCCCGACGACGATGAACTCGTGGCCGGTGTCGTCGAGGAGTTCGTCGCCGCGTGGGCTGCGACGCCACCGCCCAGCACCAGGGCTCCGGAGACGGCGAGGGCGGCTGCGGTCTTATGGATTGCTCGCATGTGTTCACCTCCTGCGGGTTTCGAGTCGGTCTGGTTTGACACGGTCAGTCAAGCGGTCGGTCCTGAGCCCACGATGGGAACTGAGCAAGAGCGAATGAAGAACCTCGGGAACCGTTGCGCTGGTTGGGTACCGTGTGCCCATCACGTCGGGGCACCGAGTTCGTGTGATCCCAACTGGGCGAAGCTCAAGCTGTGTTTGCAACATCTCGTGAGCGCGTCGTCCTCTCGCGGCAATCTCAGAGCCCCATCCTGACGTGGCGAGCAAGAATGTGTGCATGTTGACTGGACGGGAGTCTTGGGTGTTGAACGAGTTGGCGCACGCCGGTCGTGAGAATCTCGACGCTGAGCACGTCGCTCGATACGACCACAAGGAGGACGGCGACGCCGCCGGCGAAGTCGCCGCGCTCGTCGCGATGGGGCTCAGTCCGAACGCGACCGTCGTCGATTTGGGAGCCGGGACTGGCCAGTTCGTCCTGGCGGCCGCGCCGATCGCCCGTCGAGTCGTCGCGGTCGACGTGTCGCCCGTCATGCTCGACCATCTTCGGGCCAAGCTGGAACGCGACGGGATCCACAACGTTAAGTGTGTCCAAGCGGGCTTCTTGACCTACAACCATACGGAAGCGCCCGCCGACGTCGTTTACAGTCGGTACGCCTTACACCACCTTCCGGACTTCTGGAAGGTGCTCGCGTTGACGCGGATCGCCGCCATGCTGCGACCGGGAGGCATCCTGCGGCTGTCCGACATCGTGTACAACTTCGACCCGAGCGACACCGCGGCCGGCTTGGAACAGTGGATGACGGGAACAGCCTCGGGATCGAAAGACCAAGGCTGGACGCGCGCGGAACTCGAGGAACACGTTCAAGACGAGCACAGCACCTTCACCTGGCTGCTCGAACCGATGATCTCAAGGGCAGGCTTCGTCATCGAGCAGGCCGACTACAGCGAAGATCGCATCTGCGCGCGGTATCTCTGCGTGAACACAAACCGGACCTGACGCCAGCTCGGCTGCGAACCGAAGTGGGCGCGGGCGACGCGATACGTGTGCGACGTTGTATGACGGCCGTGTCGCCCAGCGACGTTGTGTCGGCCCGCGCTTTCGAAACGGCGAGCGCTTGGTCCGTCGGGAGTGGTCGGTCGCGCCCGGCGAGCGTCGCCGGCCCGAACGGGTCTGTGGAAGGTCGATCGTCGCACCGTGCATCCCAGCCGGTTCCCGACCCGTGATCGTTTCGTCCTTCACGAAGGCCACGGTTCGAAATTCTGGTCAAGACACACCCGCAACAGCGGCCACAATTGACACAAGATGCGCGGAGCTCGCGTCGGTTGGGCTCGGCGATCGCCGCCCGGTTCTGTCGGTCGCAGGGCTGACGTCGGACGACCATCGCGGGCGCCTCACCTCGATTGTTGGTGAGTGCAGCGAACCCCTGACTACTGGTGTGCTCCACACGCTGAGATGTGGCGCGTGATGCCAGTTGAGTGAAACGGGGCGGTGTCTCGCAGAATCCTGATCCCGGCGACGGGATGTTGGTGGCGTGACCCGCGCCACGCGCGGGATGGCATGATCGAGCCCGGTGCGACTGATGTCAGAGTGGGGAACGAGGCCGATTTCTGTCGTGTGCACAGACGAACCGCGTTGTGTCTCCCCGACGTCCGGCTCGTCAGTCGGGCATTGCTGTCACCTGCCGACTCGACAGTGGTGGACTTTGTGTGGACATACCGACCGATGTTTGTGCACGTTTGGAGCGAACTGCGTGCGGTTGCTCTTCGCAGTTCGGTGTGCTGAACCGGCGATATCTGCGTAACGTATGTCAGTCTTATGAGCTACTCCGGGCAAGTGAATCGCGACGCGATACGTGCCGGAGCTCATGATCTCGCTTCGCCCGGCCTGTTGGGCACCGTCGAGGATGCAACCGATCATCTCGAATGGGACGACTTCGTCGAACGCACTGTTGGCGGAGATCTCGTGCAATCGTCAGCGTGGGCGCGGCTCAAACGGACCTCGGGGATGGAGGTGCACCGCATTGTCGTTCGTCTCGACGGAGCGATCGTCGGTGGTGTGCAACTGTTGGCTCGGCGGGTGCCCGTACTCGGTGCAGTGGGGTACGCACCGTACGGCCCGGTGGTCGCGCCGGACGCCCCTGACGCGGCCGTCACGCTGCTGGTCGAACAGGTAACGCAATTTTGTCGCGTCGCAGCCGTGCGCGCACTGTTCGTGCAGCTTCCACAAGGCGGCGCCCGTGTCGCCGACGGGCTGCGGTCAGTTGGATTCGAACCGACGCAGATGGATGTTGCGCCCTGCGAAACGGTTCGCATCGACCTCGAACGCACTCCCGAACAGCTCCTCGAAGGCATGAGCAAGCACACTCGACGCGACGTCCGGCAGAGCTTCCGTGAGCCGATCAATGTGCGTTTCGCGACTCGCGCCGATTTGGGCTCCTTCTATGAGCTGTACTGCTGCACTGCAGTCCGGCAGTCGTTCACGCCCCTTCCGTTTCGTTACCTCGAGCACATGTGGGATGAGCTGCATCCTGGCGGTCATCTCGAGATTCTGATGGCTGACGTGAACGGCGTCGACGTCTCCGGCAACATGATCAGTTGCTTCGGTGACACGATCACGGGTCGCTGGCTCGGGTTCGATGCCACGCGCGTGCAGCAGCGTCTCCGCCCGAACGAAGCGCTGATATGGGCTGCGATGAGTTGGGCACGGGCGCGCGGATGTCGCTGGCTCGACGTCGGCGGCGTGAACCGCGCGATCGTTGCGAGCTCCGATCAGTTGCCACTCAAGCTGCGGTTCGGCGGAACGTCCGTCGCCTACCCGGAGCCACTCAAGCTGATCGTGAACCCCGTTCTGCGACGGGCGTATCGGGTCGTCGGTTCGAACGAGTCGGTCCGTCGACTTCGACGGTCGCTCGCGCGGCACGCCCGGGTCGGCGCGCTGAAACGCAACAGTTCGTAGGACGTCGCCTGCGCTACCCGGGCAGCCTGCGTTACCCGGGCTGTTCGGCCCACCAGGAGTGGGTTCCGCTCGAAATACGTTCGGGCAGGCGAATCCTCGCGATCGGACCGGCCGCGACGTCGCGGGCGTCGAGCACGAGGCATTCGGAACAGTCGTTGGCGATGTCGGTCGTGAATGTCACGAGGTAGCCGTCGTCTTCGGCGCGGTCGGTCGTGCCGTTCGGTCGCGGCGCGAACGGGGTCTCGCTTGCGAACACGCCGTCGCCGAACGTGTAGCGCTCCTCTCGGCCGGTGTGGAGGTCGACCTTGACCACACTGTCGAAGAGGAACCAGCCGGGCTGTGTTGTCATGGTGTACACGTAGCGGTAGGGGCGACCCGCGAAGCGTTGGTTGATCATGGGGAACTCCATGATCCGTTCGGACAGTTGCTCTTCGTGGCAGGCGCCGGTCGCGATGTTCATGCGCCAGCGTTTCAGCACTGTTTGCATCCGATGCGTGTCGAGACCGCGGAACGCCCGCCGGTACGGGTCTGTCTCCCCGTCCGACGACGGCATCGGATCGCGTTGGAAGAAGCCGTCGAGCACGATCTCGTCGCCTTCGTCGTACGCGTTTGCCCAATGCAAGACGTAGGTGGGTTCCGCCTCGAACCATCGGATGTCGTCCGACGTGCCTCGGCGCGGAATCACTGCGAAGCGCGTCGGCAGATCGGGCCGAAAGCGTGGGACGTGAGCACCTTGGTTGAGGAAGTCTGCGTCCCAGAACAGCGGGCAGTCGTTGAGGATCGCGTAGCGTTCGGTAAACGCCATGTCATGCGGAAGCCGTGGGCCTGGGAGCGGAATGTCGACCCAGTGCACGAGCTCGTTGTTTGCGTCGACGACTCCGTAGTGCATGAAAGGTGCGGTCTTTGCGTAGTTGAACACGAGCATCTCGCCGGTTGCCGCATCAGGTTTGGGGTGCGCGGAGATGCCCCAGTCGGACGGAAACTTCCCGTCCCAGGTTTGGCGGCCGAGCGGTTCGAGTGTGCACGGATCGAAGGCGTACAGATCGCCGCACTGGTAGAACGAGGTGAGCGCCCGCCCGGCGTGTACGACCACATCGGTGCTGGACGCGTCTTTCATCCGGGTGCGCGCGCCCCATCCGTCGGGCCGCAAGGATTGGTGCGGTCCTCCGAGAATGCCGCTCCACAACGCATGGCCCGCGCGTTGTTCGGCTTCGAATCCGACGCTGCGTACGAACCGGTTGCGGTATTCGGCGCGACCGTCGTGGAAGTGGACCATGTGCAGCATGCCGTCGCCGTCGAAAGGGTGATACAGACGATCGATCGAAGGGTGCACCGGATTCTCGGTGTTGCGTAGGTAGACGCCGCGAAGGTCGTCGGGGATCTCGCCGACGACGTCGAGGTCGGACGCGTCGTATTCGACGAAGTTGGGCTGCCAGGCACCGGTACGATACGGATGGTCGTCGTCGATGGGCAACGTCGACAACACCCGTCCTGCGACTTCGACGTGCATGTCTTATCCCCCGTGGACCGCGGACGGAAGTCCGAGCCAAGGGTATGTGGCTGTCGGGGACGACGTCGCCACACGCCAGGTCGTCCACGTTGGCGGCCACCGCGCGAGCGCCTCGCTGAACGCCCGCTTGGGTGGCGTCGCAAGAGCGGGCGTCGCGATCGGCTCCGGCGCTGAATGTTGCCGCAACCAGTCGGCACCGATCGCACCGTATGTCATCGTCGACGCGGACTCGTTCTGCTCAAGACGGCCGGTTCGCCGGCCGACCGGTCGACGTGGTCGTTGACCGCGGGCCGGCGCCAGGCCTCGCGCATGACATCGGCGCGGTGGCCGTGCCCGGACTGCGTTGTTGGTCCACGCCGGAGCGAACCGGCTGGGGTTGGTCAGCGCGGGTCGGGCGCGCCCGCAAATCGCGTTGGGTCCACCGTGATGTAGATCGCGCGGCACGTCGCGACGATCTCGTCTGCGTGACGAGCTTCGGCGGTGATGAACAGCTTGCGCCGTTCACGGCTGTCGAGGCGAGCGCGTATCTCGAGGGTCTCATTGACGGGCACCGGCGCGAGGTAGCGCACCACCAGCTCGCCGGTGAACGCGGGCTCGTGGATTTGGCCAATCACGAACCCGGTCACGTCGTCGAACGCGGCGGCGACGATGCCTCCGTGGGCTCGGCCCGGCGCGCCTTCGAACGCCTGGCGCAACACGACCCGCGCGATCACCTCGTCGGGCTCGAACTTCACGTCGACGTCGACGCTGGTCGGATTGGCTGCGCCACCCACCGCTCGATCCGCGAATCCTGAGCCCGACGAGGTGTTCGGGAACGTGTCGGGGCTAGCCGCCCGCATGAGCGCAAGACGATCGCGACGTGTTGTGGCGTCGAGGCGTGCGACGAGCGCGTGCGCGTCGCGTGCGATCTCGCGCAGTTGTTCATCGTCGGGGTCGTGCGCGGCGAAACAGTGGTTGAGGTCCCGCAAGGCGCGGGCGGCGTCGATACGGCATTGGTCGGTCGACATGGCGCTCAGCGTACGCACAGCACAGGCCGGGACGGCCATCCGCGCCTGGGTGAGGCCCAACGGCGCGGTGCACGCGTGAGGCTCGCGTATGAGAAGGTTGGCGGTCGCCCAAGCGGCGGGGACACAACCTCGGCTGTGTGTCGACCCATCTGTGAGACAACCAACGAGAGGCATCGCGTTGCGTTCTGGTCTTGCACAAAAAATTCTTCCTGTACGGCGGCGCGGCCGAATGCTGAGCGGCGTCGTTGCCGTCGCCCTCGCGGTGTCGATCCCCGCGGTTGGTGGCTCGGCGGCCGCGGTTGGCGGTCCGCCGGGCTTCCCGGCCGCGGCGTGGTCGACCCAGCTCGGCCCGACCCATCTGTCGTCACCGGTCATCGCAGATGTGACCGGCGACGGACATCTCGACGTTGTCACCGCCGACCTGTCAGGAATGTTGCACGTGCTCGACGGCGCGACCGGCCGCGACATTGCAGGGTGGCCGCAACCGATACAGATCATCCCCGGTCAGACCGTCGCGTCCGAGTCGAGCCCGACAGTCGCGGATCTCGACAACGACGGCAGGATGGAGATCATCATCGGTGCCGGAAGTATCGACGTTCCAGGCCAGCAAGGCGGCGTCGAAGCGTTCAACGCGAACGGCTCGGTGCTGTGGCGGATCAAGACGATGACCGTGGCCGGCGAAAGCGGCGTGGTCGGCACCCCCGCGGTTGGTGATGTCACCGGAAGCGGATATCCCGACGTCGTGTTCGGCAGTTTCGATCACAACATCTATGTCGTCAACCGGTTCGGTCAGGCGTTGCCGGGGTTCCCGTTCAACAGTTTGGACACGATCTGGGATTCTCCGGCCCTCTATGACGAAGCGCATATCGGCCGGATGGACATCTTTTTGGGAGGCGACGCAAGTCCGGGCGGCCCGTGCGGACAGTGGAGTTGGGCAGGGATCCTGCGGGCGATGCGCGTGACGTCGTCGGGCCCGCAGATCTTGTGGTCGCATTGTCAGCATCAGATCTTCCAGTCGAGTCCCGCGATCGGGGGGATCAGCGACGACGGCCGCATGGATCTGGTGGTCGGGACCGGGACCGGACCCTCAGGTGATGCGGTCGCGTCGGATTCGTTGAGTGCGTTTCATCTCGACGACGGTTCTCCGGTGGCGGGCTGGCCCGTCTTGTTGAACGGTCCGATCTTCGGTTCGCCGGTGATCGGCGACGTGACCGGAAACGGCCACCACGATGTGGTCGTCACCGCGTGCGCGACCTGTACCGACGGACGGGTCTGGGCGTTCGACGGGCACGGCCACCTGCTGTGGGATGTCGTCCCCGGCGCGTCCGAGAACGATTTCACAGAGATTTTGTCGACGCCGATCCTCGTTGATCTCGACGGTGACGGCGTCAACGATGTCGCGGTCGGACAGGCCGGCGAGTTCTACCTGCTGCGCGGCCGGGACGGCGTCCGGTTGTACGAGCCGATCGAAGTGAACCGCGTTGTGCAGGACTCGGCCGCGGTCGCGGACTTCGGGCCCGGTGTGGGATGGCGGATGATCATCCAAAGTTGGAAACCGCAAGGTGACGGCCTCCCCAAGAACGGTTCCGGACGTGTCGATTCGTTCCCGCTGCCCGTCGCACCCACGATTGCGCCGGCCTGGCCGCAATGGCGACTCAACCCGCGGCACACCGCGTCGCCTCCAGCGCCGCTGCTTCCCCCGCCAACGAACGGCTATTGGCTGGTTGCCAGCGACGGCGGGATCTTCGCGTACGGCACCGCCGACTACTTCGGTTCGACCGGTGGGATGCATCTGAATCGACCGATCGTCGGGATGGCCCGAACGCGGTCCGGGAACGGCTATTGGCTTGTCGCGTCCGACGGCGGGATCTTCAGTTTCGGCGACGCCCGGTTCCGTGGTTCGACCGGTGGGATGCATCTGAATCGACCGATCGTCGGGATGGCTCGAACGCCGTCGGGGAACGGCTATTGGCTTGTCGCGTCCGACGGCGGGATCTTCAGTTTCGGCGACGCCCGGTTCTACGGCTCGACGGGGACCACACATCTGAACCAGGTGATCGAGGGCATCGCAACGACGCCTTCCGGTCACGGTTACTGGTTGGTCGGCAGCAGCGGCAGCGTCTTCAATTTCGGTGACGCGCACAATGACGGCTCGACGGGAGGCGAGCCGCTCGCCGCCGCGATCGTGGCGATCGCACCAACTCCGAGCGGGCGCGGCTACTGGCTGGTCGGACAGCGCGGCGACGTGTTCGCGTTCGGTGACGCGAGGTACTACGGCTCCACCGGCGGCGAGGCCCTCACTCGGCCGATCGTCGGGGCCGCGGCGAGCCGCCAAAGTTGAACGTGTCCCGCGCCAAGCGCGCCGATGATGTCTGGGCGTATTACTCTCCGCCGGCGCGAGTCGGATGGAGTGGCATGTCGCGACGCACGGGGCTGGCCTTGACGGCCGTGGTGGCCGCCGTCACCATGCTCGCATCAAGCTGCAGTGACTCGAAAGGCAAGGCCGGCCACAAGACCGACGCCTCAACGACCTCAACCGTTCCTGCCTTCTCGGTGACACCGACCCGAGCGATCACGGTCAGCCCGCTGTACGTCTCGACAAGATCTCCTGGACCGACCCCGACCGTCGGTGTCGACATCGAGCCGTCGGTCAACCACAAGCTGCGGGTCGGCTTCCACGAAGATCATGTCGGCAATACCGGCGCGCAGTGGGAAGCCGTCGGCCGGGACGCGGTCGCGGCTGCGACGTTGATCACAGGAGCGCCGCTCAGCAATCGCGAGATCGACTTCGACGTGACCGGACGGCTCAACGGACTGGGCGCGGGCGCGTTGTTGACCGTCGCGGTCATCGCGCTGATCCGCGGCGACCCGATCGACAACGACGTCACGATGATCGGCACCATCAATCCCGACGGGACGATCGGTCCCGCAGGCGGGACCCCGTACGAGATCAGCGACGTGGTCGCGGCGCACAAGACACGTGTGCTGGTCCCGGAAGGCGACCCCGACGGTCTGGACGCGGACTCGACCAACCGCGTTGAGGTGACGGAGGTTTCCGACGTCTACGACGCGTACCGCCAGTTCACAGGCCGGACGCTCCCGCAGCTCCCGGCGGCGGCGAATACCCGACTCGACGCGGTTGCTGACCGTCAGATCAGTTCCAAAGTCGAGTCGTGGCTTCAGAAATATCAGGTCGCCGCGAACGACTTTCAGAGCCTCGCACCCGACCTTCGACAGGATCTGGCCTCGTACGCGATCGCAGCCGCGCAAGATCGTCAACGGGCGCAGCAGCTTGCCAAGACAGGTTCGCAGGCCGGCGCGTTCCAAGCCGCCGTCTCGGCTGACGCGCTGATGAACGCCATCGCCCAGACCGGCCAATCGCTGCCGGTCCTGCTCGCGCAAGGAACCGGACCGTTTGTTTCCCGCATCAAAGCGAGCCAGTCGATCGGCGGCGAGGTCACCGGCTTGGTCGCGCAGCTCAACCGGTTCAAGCCGCAATCGGTGAGCGATGCCGGGGCGCTCATCTCGGCGTACGGCGACGCCGTCGATGCGTTGAGCCTGTCGACATTCGCCGACGAACTCTTCGATGCCCACGTCTCGACCCGTCAGCAGGCAATCAATGACGCCGCCGAAGGAGCGATCTATTTCGACGTCGCGGGCACGCTCGCCGACGCTGCCGGCGACGTGTTCGCCGCCGGTCGGGGCCTCGGCGGCGCCGCGCTCGGGCCGAGGCTCGATCTGGGCGACATCGCGACGTTCTTTCGGCTCGCGGCCGAAGCGAACCTGTCGGCGTTTCAAGCGGTCGTCATCGCGCCCGACGCCGACGCGCTCCACACCAGTAGTGGGGCCGCCGAACAGGCCTTCGCCGTCACCGACGTCGACTACGCGCTCGCGCAAGCCGGGGACAGTCTGATCAGCGCGTTGCCGTCATATTTCGGTGGTGCCTCGACCGCCGATTACGCCCGGCTCGGCGGCGCGCTTGCGCTGTACGACCGTACCGCCCAGTTGCTCGCGACGTACGACTCGCTCGGTCAGGTCGACCCGATGACGCTGCAGCTTTCCGGGATCGGGTCGGACGCTGCGTTCAACTCGGTGATCGGTGTCGCGCATGATCAACTCGCGGCGAGCGTCGGCCAGTTGGCCTCGAAGAACGTGAACTCGACCACGGCAGTGTCGGACATCGAGATCGGCGGCGTCGACCAGGACGGAGCACTGAACGACAAGTTCAACGCGTTGGGCGACTACTGGGACGGATATCTCAACAGTCGTGTCCTGGCGTATCTGGGTTGGTTCCCGTCGCCTGGATGACGACGCTCACCCGTCGAAGAGCTTGCGGGGATGGCGGCCGTCGACGTAGCCGGTGAACGGCGGGTGGATGTTGTAACCGAGGAGTTCTTGGAGACGCTGGGGGAGATGACGGGCCCGATCGGGCGGAACGACCAGGACGTGATTCTCGACCGGACGGAGCCACGACGAGGCGTAATGGACGACGACGCCCAAGCGCGCGCGATCGGTGTGGTTGGCGCCGCCGCCGTGCCACAAGCTGCCGCGGTAGATGAGCAGCGAACCCGCGGCCATCTCGATGGTGATCGTCGGTGTCTGCGGTGTGGGGATCTCGTTCGCCCAACGGTGACTGCCGGGAACGACCACGGTTGCCCCGTTGTCGGCGGTGAAATCGCACAGCGGCCACATCGCGTTCACGACGATCTCGTCGTGAGGTCGGGTCAGCGGATAGATCGCGTCGTCGGGGTGCAGTGGTTGTGCACGTTCGCCCGGGCCGATCTCGATGCCGGTCGGCGCGCTCAGTTGATAATGGCCGAGCACGCGGTCGAGCACACCGAGCACGAGCGGATTGGTCGCGGACGAGTCCAACGTGCGGGTCTTGGCGAACAGTGCGTAGACCCGTCGAGTCTTGCGGCCCTCGAAGTCGTCGCGGCCGTAGGGAGTCGATGCGAGGATCTCGGCAAAGTCCGCGCGCGCGGCCGAGATCGTTTCGGCACTCATCACGTTGTCGACCAGCGCCCATCCGTCATGGTCGAGCGCGGCCACCACCGCGTCGACGGCTGCTTCAGTCCGCACCGCAGCTTCGGTCGTCGTGGTCATCGGGCCTCCTCCTCGTCCCGGCCATGTGTATACGCAAGTGTATACACTCATGGGTGATGGCCGACAAGACCCGCGTCCTGCTCGACCGTCCGACTCGTCGAGTCGCGATCTTGCGGGCCGCGGCGTGCGCGTTTGCCGAACGTGGATTCGCGGCCACGTCGATGGAGGATGTGGCCGCGTGCGCCGGAATCACGCGTCTCATCGTGTACCGCCACTTCGAAACGAAAGAGTCGCTGTACGCCGCCATCCTGGCGGACGTTCGCGATCGGCTGGCCGGCGCGGGCAGGCCCGGCGCGGGGCGCGGGGAGAGCGTCGCGCTGCGGTCATTGCTGCGGGTGGGCCGCGAAGACCCAGCCGCGGTGACGTTGTTGTTGCGACACGCCGCACGCGAACCGCAGTTCGCTTCCTACGCCGACGAGTTTCGCGAACAGGTGATCGGCTACGCGGAACGACTCATGCGGGTCGCTCGTGCGCCCGCGCCGGTACGCACGCGATGGGCCGCCGAGACGCTCGTGTCGTTCGTATTCGACGCGCTGCTGCACTGGCTCGAAGACGGCGACCCGACCCGCGACCACGAATTTCTGGCGCAGGTGGACGCGTCACTTCCCGCGCTCGTCGCGGCGTGGAGCCGGGTGCACAGCTCAGCTCGGGATCCCGTTGCCAGCTCGACCTCCTGAGAGACGAGCGCGGCTCGCCGCCAGGGTCATGGCGTGTGGTCGAGCGCGAAGTAGCCGGGCACGTCATGGTGCGGGGTGTCGAGGTACACCTTCGCTTCGGGCGGCCCGCAAAAACGGCCGTGACTCCAGCGGATCTCGACATGTCCGCCTACCGGAACCTCGGTGTCGTCCGCGCGCCGTCGAACGATCGCGTCCCACGCGACCATCGGTTGTCCGCCCGGGCGGGCCTCCACCTCGAACTTCCGAAGCTCGAAGCGTTGACGCCAGTCCCATGGTGTCGCGATCCGAAAGCGGGTGAAACCTTTCGGCGATGCGCCGAGCACGAAGTAGGGGGCGCTGCCGATCCGGAGCAGCCGCCACAACATCGCTTCGGTCTTCGAATCGATCGCGGTACGCCACCGGCGCGCCGACTCGGTCGCGACTCGGGCCACCAGAGCCGCATACCGCGCGTCTCCGTCGCCGGGCCAGCCGCGGCCCCGGTCGAAGGAGTGCGCGAGCTCACGCCGTTGGTCGGCGTTCAACGCCGTGACCTCGGCCGGCAGCGCGGTCGCCGCCGAGTCGCGCACGACCGCGTACAGCGCCGCATGTTCGTGCGGTGCGATCTCGTGGAACCAGTTGCCGGTGCTGCGTTGTCCGTGGCCACCGGTGAGGACACGGTCGAAGAGATGTTCGGGTGACGCGTTCACCACGATGCGCGAGAAGTACTTGCAGCTGACGAAATACACGTGATCGACCCGCAGATCGGCCGGGATCGCCTCGTCACCGACCGATCGATGCGGCCCCTTCCATTCGACGATGAGGGGAGGGCGACCGCGTAGCGCATCTTGGGCGCGTAAGAAGGCCTGTCCGTTCATCCACGATGCCACGAAAAGATCTCGGTGGGTGCCTGCACTCCAGGCGTCGAGCATGCGCTGCCAGTCGGGTTCGGTCACGTTGGCCAACGCGGACGGGCGAGCGGCGAGCGCGGTGGCGATGTCGTCGTGGCCGAACATTCCGAGGCCGGTGACCACTTCGGAGATAGCGGTCTTCAAATCTGCCACTAGGCGAGGAAGCCGGAAAGCGGAACCTCCGAATGTCCGCCTCCGGCATACTTGCGCAGCCGCTCGTAACCCTCGGCCGAGCGCATCTCGATCGCGTCGAAGAAGCCGCCTTGTTCGGCGACCTTCTTCAGTGCGAGGTAGCCCGGACTTCCCCGGCGCGGCAGGTGCGAGGTGAGGAACACGAGTGGTCGCTGCAGTTCCTCGCCGCGCAGGACGTGGGCTCGGCCCAGCGTCCTCCACAGGGTGTCGGTGCGTAGGAGCCCGCCGCGCGTGCTCGTGAACGCGCCCGACACGTCGAAGCACCATTCGATGTCGTCAGCGTCGGTCGCGATGAAGTTGATCGTCACGCCGGTGCCGGGGAGTCGCTTGTTCTTGGCGACGATCGTGAAGCCCACCTCGACGAGCAGCTCCTCGGCGAGCGCTTGCGCCGCCTTGCCTTCTTTGGTGGCGCGGGCCTGGAAGTTGTCGGCTTCGTCGACGTTGTCGCTGGCCGCGCGCCCGACGGCAGGCTCGGGCGTGGTCGCGCCTGCTTCGTCGCGTACGCGCTGGCGCGCGATGTCGACGTAGGTCTCCTCGAGGTCGTAGCCGATGTAACGGCGGTCGCGGCGAGCGGCCGCGACGAGGGTGGATCCTGAGCCCATGAACGGATCGAGCACGAGATCGTGCTCGTAGGTGTAGAGGTCGATGAGGCGCAGCGGGAGCCCGACCGGAAACGGAGCAGGATGAGACACGCGGCGTGCGCTCTCAGGCTCGATCTCCCACACGTCGAGGGTGGCGGCCATGAACTCGTCGGCGTCGATCGTGTTCACCGAGGGCAGCCCGCGCCGTTCGCGATCGGTACGACGTAACGCGCGGTCGAAGCGACCTTTGCTCGCGATCACGACACGTTCGGTCGTGTCGCGCAGCACGGGATTCGCGGCGCTGCGGAACGAGCCCCACGCGCAGCTGCCGGTCGCGCCTTCACCTTTGCGCCAGACCACCTCGCCCCGAAGGAGGAGTCGCAGCTGATCCTGGAGGATGTGCACGACGTCGGCGGCCAGGCTTCGGTAGGGCTTGCGGCCAAGGTTGGCGACGTTGACCGCGATGCGACCGCCCGGTTCCAGGGTTCGGACGCATTCGGCGAACACGTCGGTGAGGAGCTGCAGATACTCGACGTAGGAGCTCGGGACGCCGTCGCGCTCGAGTTCCTCTTCGTATTGCTTTCCAGCGAAATAGGGAGGTGACGTGACGACAAGCGCGACCGAGCCGTCGGCGACGGCGTCCATCTGGCGGGCGTCGCCGTGCACGAACGGCTCGACCACCTCGGTGGGGATGGCGACGGTCTCGTCGCCGGAAACGGTCGGAGCCTCGAACCGTTCGTAGAACGCGGTCGCGTCGTGACTTTCCCGCCGGCCCGCACCGAAGTTGGACGTCGCAGTCGGACGGCGGCGCGGGCCACGAGATGGTTGGTCAGCCCCGGAGTGCGCCACGCGCGAAGCGTACGCGGTGGGTGCGCCACGATGCCGGACTCCGCGCGCACGGTCGCGCCCTACGCGCGATCTGATGGAGCGATCGACGGCTCGATCCGGATGCGAACGTGCCAGCCGCGCTGACGAAACGACGCGGGCGGCCCGCTACTCGACGGCGGGGAGCTCGGTCGCGGAGTCGAGCTCGGCGGTGGGCTCAGGGTTGGCGAGCGCGACGCCGTCGAGTGTGAACCAGTATCCGCCGAGGTTGGGGATCAACGCGTCGACGGGGACGCCGGCGCGGGTCGCGGCGAGTCTCAGCACGCCGTGATGGGTCACCACGAGGGCCGGGACTCCTTCGCGCACCATGGTGGCGACCGCGACGTCGAAACGGGCGAGGACCTCGGCGTCGTCTTCGCCGCCCGGCGGTGACGTGATCTCGCCGCGTCGCCACGCCTCACGCATCCCCGGCCAGCGCCGGTCGATTTCGGCACCGGTGGACCCTTCCCATTCGCCGCCGCTGCGCTCACGAAAACCGGCGTCGGTCCGAACGGGAACGTCGAGCGTCGCCGCGATGATCTGGGCGGTCCGGTGCGCCCGCCCGAGGTCCGAGCAGTGCACCACCCGGGGCTCGAACCGGGAGCGGATCACAGCCGCCGCTCGTTCCTCGGCCTGGCGGACACCTCGCTCGGTCAGGGGCGCGTCGAGCCATCCCTGCCATCGCCGCTCGAGGTTCCACTCCGATTCGCCGTGGCGGATGATCAACAGGTCGTGCACGGTTGCTCAGTGAACCAGACCGGCCGGTTTGACCCCCGACCGGCTCGGCACCAAACTTGACCGCTCGGTCTAGTTGAACTCTGTGGAGGATGTCATGCCCAACGCCGTCATCGTCGACGCCCTTCGCACGCCCCTCGGACGTCGAAACGGAAAATTGAAAGATCAGCACCCGGTCGACTTAGCCGCGCAGGTGTTGCGCACGCTCGTCGAGCGCAACGGCATCGACAGCGCGCTCGTCGAAGACGTGATCATGGGCTGTGTCATGCAGGTCGGGGAGCAGGGCATCAACATCGCCCGCAACGCGGCGCTCGCCGCCGGCTTCCCGGAGACGACGGTGGGCACGACGATCGACCGCCAATGCGGGTCGTCGCAGCAAGCTGCGCACTTCGCCGCGCAGGGCGTCATGGCCGGCGCCTACGACGTCGTCATCGCGGCGGGTGTCGAGAACATGTCTCGGGTGCCGATGGGCGCCTCGGTCGCGGACGGCAAATACGGCTTTCCGTTCGGGCCGATGATGACTGGCCGCTATCCAAATCTGGTCCCGCAGGGCATTTCGGCCGAACTCATCTCCGAGAAGTGGGGCATCAGCCGCGAGGCCAACGACGCGTTCTCGGTCGAGTCGCACCGACGGGCGGCCCGTGCGACGGATGAGGGCCGTTTCGACCGCGAGATCATGCCGGTCGATGTCACAACCGATGACGGTGTGCAGACCGTGACGCGCGACGAAGGGATCCGCGCCGATTCGACCATCGAGAAGCTCGCCCAGCTCAAGCCGGCCTTCAAGCCCGACGGGGTGATCACCGCGGCGAACTCGTCGCAGATCACTGACGGCGCGGCGGCGGTGCTCATCATGAGCGAAGCGAAAGCTCAAGCGCTCGGCCTGAAGGCCCGCGCCCGGTTCCACACGTTCGCGCTCGCTGGTGTCGACCCGGTGATGATGCTGACCGGGCCGATCCCGGCGACCACCAAGGTGCTCGAGCGGGCCAACATGACGCTCGACCAGATGGACCTCGTGGAAATCAACGAGGCGTTCGCGCCGGTGGTGCTCGCCTGGGAGAAAGAACATCACCCCGACATGACCAAGGTGAACGTCAACGGTGGCGCCATCGCGTTGGGTCACCCGCTCGGCTGTTCGGGCGCTCGGTTGATGACGACGTTGCTCAACGAGCTCGAGCGCTCCGGCGGCCGGTACGGCCTCCAGACCATGTGCGAAGGCGGCGGGATGGCCAACGCGACGATCATCGAGCGGCTGTAACGCTCGTTCCCGGGCCTGAGGCGGCCGCGTGAGCTTGGGCGCGCCCCGCGTCGTATCCTGAGACGGCATGGTCCACGATCTGTGGCTCGGCCTGAAGGTCATCATCGCGGTCGTGGCCGCAGTGACGATCTACGTGTTCGCGGCGCGCACCATCGCCAATTTCTCGAAGAACGACCCGCCACCCGACCCGAGTGAGGCCGAACTCGAAGACGTCGACTTCCGCTACCGCTGCATCGTCTGCGGCGCCCAGGTCGTCTTGTACGCCGCGCCCGAAGGTGAGGAGCCGGCGCCGCCGCGGCACTGCCGGGAGCCGATGCAGCTGGTCACGCCCGTCGAGTGACGGTTCCCCACAGACTGTGCACAACGCTGTGGGGAATCACACCGTTGCGATTCGGACATCGGCAGGTCGTGTGCCGTTCAGGTCAGTGATACCCGGTGGCCATCATGAACCCGCCGCTGATCAGGACCAACCCGATGATCAGGTAACGATTCTCGGCGTCGCCGGGGAGCAGCCCGATGTAGTTGGTGACCACGACCAGCAGGCCTGTCGCGAGCAGCGTCGTGATCGCGACCCCGAACCACAACGGGCTGGGCGGCGCCTTCTTCGGCGGCGGCGGCGTGTACCGGGACCGCTTGCTCTTCGACTGGGGCACGTCCGAAAGGATAATCGCGAGCGCCGCGACGGTCCGCGTGCGCAACAATGGGCTGTGGCCCGGGTACTGGTAATCGACAACTACGACTCGTTCGTCTACAACTTGGTGCAGTATCTCGGTGAGCTCGGCGCCGAGCCGATCGTGCACCGCCACGACGCGATCACCCTCGACGACATGGACGAGATCGATCCCGACGCGGTGCTGATCTCACCTGGTCCGGGCCGTCCGAGCGACGCCGGACTGTCGAACGACGCGATCCGCCATTTCGGCGAACGGGACGTCCCGGTCCTCGGCGTGTGCCTCGGGCTGCAATGCATCGGCGAGCTGTACGGCGGTCGTGTCGTGCGCGCCCCCCACGTCATGCACGGCAAGACGTCGGAGATCCGCCACAACGGTGTCGGCGTGTTCGCGGGACTTCCGAGCCCGCTCACCGCGACCCGCTACCACTCGCTGGTGGTCGAACGCGACTCGGTTCCCGCGGTGCTCGAGGTGACGGCCGAATCGGAGGACGGGTTGGTGATGGGCCTGCGCCACCGCGACTTTCCGATCGAAGGCGTGCAGTTCCATCCCGAGTCGATCCTCACCGACGCCGGTCACGATCTGTTACGTAACTTCCTCGGGGCTATGCCCGTGGGAGATGTGCCCGACCCCGGGTGACTTGGGCGAGACCGTCTTCGAGCAGCGTCGCGAGCACGTCGGCGTCGAGTTCGGCCGCGCGGACCGAACCGGCGCGCAACTGGGCGAGGACGTCGCCGCGCCGCTGACGGAACGATCCGGCGTAGGGCGCTTGGCGGTGTCGGGTTTCGTCGGCCAGCTCACCTCGCGTCGCGCAGCCACCGACGATCGGACAGCCGTCACATCGAGGCGTACGTGCAGTGCAGACAACGGCTCCGAGATCCATGAGCGCAAGCAGCCGGTCCCGTCCGGTGAGCGGCGCCGCGATCGCGACGGCGGCCGCTTCCGCTTCGAGCTGCGAGAGGCGTACGCCGCGGACCCGTTCGCACACGCGTCGTATGTTGACCTCGACGCCGATCGTGTCGGCGTCGTCGGCCTGGGCGAGGACCGCCGCCGCGGTGTAACGACCGACTCCCGTCAACTCGCGCAAGTCGTCCGGCCAGCCGTGGGCATCGATGCGCCGCGCCGCTTCCCACAGCCACCGTGCCCGCCGCGGGTAGCCGAGACGACCCCACGCTGAGATCACCTCGGCGGGCCGTGAGGCCGCCATCGCGGCCGGAGTGGGGAACTGTTCGACGAACGCGTCGTACAGCCGTGCGACCCGTGCCGCTTGGGTCTGGTGCAGCATGACTTCGCAGACGAGCACCCGCCAGCGGTCGCGTGTCGCCCGCCATGGCAGCGCGTGGCGACCGTCGGTCGCATACCAACGTGCCAGCGCACGGCCCGTCGTTGTCGGGCCCGGACGCGTGGCGGCGGGTGCGCCGCCGCTCACGGACCAGTCGTCGGGGTGGTGTTCGCAGGCGGAGTGGTCGGCGGTGCGGTGTACACGCCGATCGAGAGGACCACGATCGTCTGTGTGTTGCGCATCGCGCCGGGGCTTGGGTCCTGCGCGAGCACTTTGCCGTCGTTGCTGTGTAACCGAGTGCCCACCGAGAGCACCGACGACTGCAGTTGATGTTGGGCCAGCACCAGCTTGGCTTGGGCTTCGGAGTCCCCGATCACGGTGGGGACTTGCACCTGCGCGGCGCCGGTCGAGACGAGCACCTGGATGGTGCTGCCGGGCACGACGTTGACCGCGCCGGCCGTCGGGCTGGTGCTGACGACGTTGCCGGTCCCGACGGTGGCGCTTGGCGTGGGGACCGCGACCGGATTGAGTCCGACGCCCCTCAGGTCGACGAACGCGGTGGCCTGCGAGAAGTTCAAGACGTTCGGGACGTTCACACCTTTCGACGGAATGATGTGAATGACGCTTCCGACCTGCTGCGGCGGACTGGTGTACGGCGGATTTGTCGCGATGACCGAGCCGGGATCGACGGTGTTGCTGTACTGCGCGAGGTCGACCTTGACTTGGAAGCCCTGGGCCAAGATCGATTTCTCGGCGTCGGGGGTCGACTCGTTCGCGACTTCGGGGATCGCCTTGGTGCCGACACCGACACTGACACTGATCGTGACGTTGGCGCCCTTCTTCACCTGCGTGTTGTACGACGGCAGTTGCGCGACCACCGTTCCGAGCGCCGCTTTGCTCGTCACGTTCTTCGTGACCGGGATGAGGTGTTGGCCCGCGAGCAGCTGGACGGCGGCGGCTTCGGTCTTGCCGACCACGTTGGGGACCGGAACTTTGACCTGGTTGCCGCCAAGTTTCATCGACGCGTAGAGGATGGCGCCCACCACCGCGGCTAGGACCAACAGCGTCAGCACCGTGAACGTGGCCGGATGTCGGCGGCGGGCGGGCTGTTGGGCGTAGACCGCCGTCGGGTCGCCCGGAACGCGTGGGCTCGCGACCGTGGCGGTCGACGCGTACGCGCTCATGCCGGCGTTGGCGGCCGCGGTGGTCGGTACCTGGGCGACGATCGCGGTGACCGGCGCGGCTGCGAGCGGCCGGCCCCGGCGGAACCGCAGGAGATCGGCGCGCAGATCGTCGGCGCTTTGGTAGCGGTGCTCGGGATCTTTGGCGAGCGCGCTCATGATGATCTGTTCGAGCGCGGGCGGAACGTCGGGATTGCGGCGCGACGGGGGAACCGGCTCTTCGCGCACATGCTTGTATGCGACGCTCACCGGCGAATCCGCCGCGAACGGGGGGACGCCGCACACCAGTTCGTAGAGCACCACGCCGACCGAGTACACGTCGCTGCGTCCGTCGACGGTGAGTCCTTGCGCCTGTTCGGGCGAGAAGTACGTCGCGGTGCCCATCACCGAACCGGTCTGGGTCAGACCGTCGCTGGTCCCAGCCCGCGCGATGCCGAAATCGGTGACCTTCACGGTGCCCGACTGGGTGAGCAGCACGTTTCCTGGTTTCACGTCGCGGTGCACGACGCCGCTGCGATGCGCGAACGCCAGCGCGGAGGCGATCTCGGCGGTGATGTCAGCTGCTTGGCCGGGTTCGAGCGGGCCGTCGCTGCGGATCAGGTCGCGCAAAGAGCGGCCCTCCACGTACTCCATCACGATGAAGTACGTGCCTGACTCCTGACCCCAGTCGTAGATCGCGACGATGTTCGGATGGTTGAGGTTCGCGGCGGCTTGCGCCTCGCGCCGGAACCGTTCGACGAACGAAGGTTCGCGTGCGTACTCGGGGAAGAGCGCCTTCAGTGCGACCGGACGGTCGAGCGACTGGTCGCGTGCGAGGTACACCTCGGCCATGCCGCCTTGCGCGATTTCGCGCTCGATCCGATAACGGTTCGAAAAGACCTGTCCGACCAGCGACATCGTGATGAAACCCTATCTGTCCTTCGGTGAAATGACGGGCTGTCGATTCGGACTCATGAACGGTCGCATCGGGTTACGGTTCCAGTAACGCACGCAGTACTTGCGCGGCTACAGGCGCGGCGACATGGCCGCCGGTTGCTTCGGCGCCGAGGCCCGACGAGCCGCCATGCTCGATGAGCACGGCGATCGCGTATTGGGGGTTGTTGGCGGGGGCGAACGCGATGAACCAGGCGTGGGGCGGCGCGTTCGTGCCGGTCTCCGCCGTGCCGGTCTTGCCGGCGACCTGGATGCCGGGAATCTGTGCAGGGGTTCCGGTGCCGCGCTCCACGACCTGGATCATGAACTGCGTGAGCGTCGCTGCGGTCTGGGGGGTCATCGTCCGCCGCCACACCGTCGGGGTGATCTGGCGGACGACGGTCCCGTCGGAGTTCTCGATCCTGTCGACGACGTGGGGTTCGAGCATGACGCCGCCGGTGGCGACCGACTCGGCGACGAGTGCCATCTCGATCGGCGTCACCGCGACCGGCCCCTGACCGATCGCGGCCTGCGCGAACAGTGGCGCGTCGACTTTGTACGTGCCGGGCTTCGGACCGATGCTGGCGACAATGCCCGGGTCGAGATCCGACGGCGGTGGCGGCGTGTTCACGCCGAACCGCTCCGTCCCCAGGGCGAGCCGGTCACCGAGATCGAGACCGACTTGTCCGTACGTCGTGTTGCACGACTGGACGAAGCCGCTTTCGAGCGATCCGCCGCACCGCTCGTCACCGAAGTTCTGCAAGGTGTTCGTCGTCAACGGAAGGGTCAGTGCTTTCAACTGCGGAAAATTCTTCTTGATGTCGACGCCGTAGTCGAGCGTGGTTGCTGCGGTCACGGTCTTGAACGTTGAACCCGGCGGATAGATCTGCCTCCACGCCCGGGACAGCAGCGGTTGGCCGGGCGCCGCGGTCAGGAACTCGAGCGCGAGTTGCGCGTCGTTCGAGTTGTGCGAGGCCAGCGAATTCGGATCGAACGTGGGATTCGAGTACAAGGCAACGATGCCGCCGGTGTGCACGTCGAGGACGACGACCGATCCGGCGCGACCGTCGAGCGCGGCCGCGGCTGCGGCCTGAGCTTTCGCTGAGACGGCAAGGACGACGGTGCCGGTCACTGGCTGACCGGCGACGATCTGACGGAGGCTGTGAATCGCGAGGCGGGGATCGCGGCCCGCGAGCTCCGACGAGTACTGCGCCTCGACGCCGACCGACCCGAAATTGATCGACTGGTAGCCGACCACCTGCGCGAAGAGCTCAGCCGTTGCCGACGGATACACGCGCTGGTACCGGTAGTCGTCGTTGACCGGTACCGACTCGGCCACGACCACGCCGTCGGAGGTCACGATGTCGCCGCGCGGTTGGCGGAGATCCTGCAAGAACTTGCGGGTATTGTGCGGGTCGTTGGCGAGCTTGGAGCTGTCGACGACCTGCAGGTACGTCAACTGCGCGGCGAGTCCGATGAACAGCACCAAGATGGCGATGCCGACGCGCCGGATCCCGACGTTCACCGTTGCGTTCCTTTCGCACGCGCGGTGTCGTCGGAGATGCGCAGCAGGATCGCGATCAGCGCGAAGTTCGCGACGAGCGACGAGCCGCCGTACGACACGAACGGGAGCGTGATACCGGTCAGCGGAATCACGCGGGTGACACCGCCGATGATCAGGAATGTTTGAAAGCCCAGAATCGTGGCGATGCCGGCCGCGAACAGCTTCGAGAACGGTCGGGTCGCGTCGGCCGCGATCCGAAAGGCGCTGCCGACCAGCAGCATGAACGCGGCGACGACACCGATCGTCCCGACCAGGCCGAGTTCCTCCCCAATCGCCGCGAACACGAAATCGGTGGATGCGTTCGGAATGAGGGTGGGGCTGCCCAATCCGAGACCGGTGCCGGCGATGCCGCCGGACCCGAAGCCGTATTGGGCCTGGATGATCTGATAGCCGTTGCCTTGGCGCGTCTTCCACGGATCGATCCACGTCTCGACTCGCACCCGGACATGTCCGAACAGGTGGTACGCCAGGACGGAACCGATCGCGAGGAGGACGAGCGTCCCGAGCAGGTACCAGCCCCGGCGCGTCGCGATGTAGAGCATCGCCGCGAACACGCCGAAGAAGAGCAACGACGTGCCGACGTCTTGTTCGTAGGCGAGGACCAAGAGCGCGACGCCCCACGCCAGGAGCAGCGGGCCGAGGTCGCGCGGCGAAGGCAGGTAGTGGCGCCCGATCTGGATGCGTCCCTGCGTGAGCAGTTCACGTTTGTCGACGAGGTACGCGGCGAAGAACGCGACGAGCAGCACTTTGGCGATCTCGCTCGGTTCGAACGTGATGGGGCCCAGCGCCACCCACAACCGGCCGCCCTGGACGGTACGGCCGATCTTCGGCGCCAGCGGCAGCAGCAGCGCCCCGAGGCCGATCATGGCGACCGTGTAGCGGTAACGCTCGAACAACCGGACGTCGCGTACGACTGCGAGCGTGATCACGAACACGCCGATACCGATCGCGACCCAGATCGACTGCACCCGGGCCTGTTGATGATCGAGCCGCGCGATCATCACGAAGCCGATCCCGTTCAACAGCGCCGCGAGAGGAAGCAGCGTCGCGTCCGCGTAGGGAGCGAAGCGCCGGATCGCGAGATGGGCGACGAGATACAGACCGAACACCCATGCGAGCAGGGCATCGAGGCCAGGCGGAAGCGCCGGTCCGTTGGCCAGCGCGACCAGGATGTATCCGCCGACCGCGATGATCACGACGAGCACGCCGAGCGACAGCTCCGCGTGACGGCGTTGGCGGGCGATCGGCGCGAGGGCCACGGTCAGCGGGCGGTCGTGACAGTCGGGCGCGGCCGCTTCGCGCGCGACCTGACCTTGCGTTTGCGCCGCCGAGGTGTCGTCGTAGTCGTTGTGGTCGTCGTCGAGGTTGCCGCGACATCGGATTCGAGTGTCGCCACGAACTGCCGCGCCCCCGACAGTGATCCGCGCGCCGCGCCTTGCGCAACCCGGTCGTGATCGATCTGTGTGAGTTGGCTGTCGGTGAGCCGCGTCGATTGGTCGACGGTCGGGTTCCATCCGAGCACCCCGCCCGGCACGCCCTGGTAGATGACCACGTGATGTTTTGCGAAACCGACGTAGTACGAGCGGCGCGCGTACCAGGCCACGCCAGCGGTCGCGACCGCGAGCACGAGGACGAGCGGCAAGAAGAGCAGCAACGCACCGCGCACGCGGTGTCCCCGACGCGGGCGCGGCGGCGGCAAGGTCGGTGGTGGAAGCGGATCCGGCGCGGGAGGCATCACCCGCCGCGCGGCCGGCGGCGCGGCGAGCATCTCAGGATCCGGAGCGGACGCGGCGTCGACTTCGACGACGTCGATGACGACGACGCTCGTATTGTCTTCGCCGCCGGCCCGGTTCGCGGCGTCGACGAGGGCCTCGGCCGTGCGTTGAGGGTCGGCTTCGCTGCGCAGAAGACGCTCGACGTCGCGGTCGCGCACCATCGTCGTGAGCCCGTCGGAGCAGAGCAGCACTCGGTCGCCGGCCACGACCTCGGTCGTGTAGAGGTCGACGTCGACAACGGTGTCGACGCCGAGCGCACGGGTGACGATCGCACGCTGCGGATGCGACTCGGCCTGTTCGGGGGTGAGACGACCTTCGCGTACGAGTTCCTCGACGAGGCTGTGGTCGTCGGTGATTCGACGCAACGTGCCGTCGTGCAGCAGATACGCACGGGAGTCGCCCACATGACCGATCAACAGCTGTCGCCCGCCCGCGACGACCACCGCCGTCATGGTGGTGCCCATACCGGTGAGTTCTTCGTCGCCCATCGCGCGGTCGATCACCGCCGAGTTGGCGCGGTCGATCGCGTCGCGCACGGAAAGACCTGCCGCGACAGAAGCTCGGAGTGCCTCGATGGCAGTACGGCTCGCGACCTCGCCGCCGCGGTGGCCGCCCATGCCGTCGGCGATCGCGTAGACCACGTGCTCATTGTCGACGAGGAACGAGTCTTCGTTGTTGGCGCGAACGAAACCGGTGTCGGTTGCCGAACCCGCCGCGAGCCTCATCGATCGACCTCGAGGACGGTCTCGCCGACCTGCACCCGCGTCCCTTTGCTGACACGGGTGGGCTCGTGCACCTGTTCGCCGTCGACGAACGTGCCGTTGCGCGAGCCGAGATCCTCGACCCAGAGGGTTCCGTCACGATCGATCGCACGCGCGTGTACCTGCGACACGAACGTGTCGAACGCGAGTGGCACAGTGCATCCGCCGCCGCGGCCGAGGGTTGCCTCGCCGTCGATCGAGAACGCAGCGCCAGCTTCGGTCGGAGGTTCGACCAACACGAGCCGCCACGGTTTGCGGCCCCGGGAGCGAGCATTGGGCGGCGCGGGTTCTGACGCGGCGCGTGCCGGAAGCGGCGCTGGAGCAGGCGCCGGCGCGGGCGTCCCCCGCAACTCGCGGGCCACGATCCAGACGACGCGCGCAAGAAACAGGTAGAGCACCGCGAGCAGGCAGAACTTCAAGAACGTGAGGACGGCGTTCGACACCGCCCGTTACGACTCCTCGTAGCGGATCTCGGTTTCGCCCACGCCGATCACGTCGCCGTCGGTGAGCGTGTGCTCGGCCACCTTGACGCCGTTCACGATGGTGCCGTTAAGCGAGCTGAGGTCGACGACCTCGAAGCCCTGCTCCGCTCGCCGCACCTCGGCATGGTGGCGCGACACCTGCGAGTCCGACAGCGCGATCGCACAGTCGGGCAGACGGCCGATCCGCACCGGATCGTCACCGAGCTCGATCCGCAAACCGTCGGGGAGGACCAACGCGCCGGCCGAACCGGCTGCGCCCTCCACGATGGTGGCATCGACGTCGAGATCGCCGACTCGCAACGCCGGGTCGGCGGCCAGTTCCACCTCGACCGGTCCGACGAAGTGGTAGTCGGATTCGCGGGCGCTTTCGCGGACGGTTTCGCAGAGTTCGCTCACGAGCGCGTCCTGAAAGCCTTCGAAGCGCTCCACGTCGACGTCGGAGATGTACACCACGAAATGATTGGGAATGACAGTCCCGTGCACTCCGAGCGTGCGGCCCGCGTCGAGCTCGCGAACGAGTCGACGGCCGATCTCGACAGGCTGCAGGCCGCTGCGAAACGCCTTGCCGAACCCACCCTCGACAAGCCGTTCGAGCCTGCGCTCGAACCGCTGGAGTCCCATTGCCATCGATCGTAATCGGTGGTCATGAGCTACCCTCGTCCGTTCACGCGCGAGTGGCGGAATTGGCAGACGCGCAGGATTCAGGTTCCTGTGCCCGCAAGGGCGTGGGGGTTCAAGTCCCCCCTCGCGCACCCAGCTAGGACGTCAGGATGACGGCGGCGTCGCGCCGAACGCGCCTGCCTCGCGCGCGCGGGCGATCCGGTCGTCGTCCCATCCGAGTACCTCGCGCAGCACCGATTCGGTGTGTTGGCCAACGGTCGGGGCCATCGTCGGCTCCGGCAACGTTTCGTCGACGAACTTGATCGGTGTCGGGAGCATGTCGGCCCCGACGCGCGACGCGGGAAGCCACGGCATCCGGTCTTGGAACTGCGGATCGTCGCTGATCGTCTTCGGCGTGTTCGACGGCGCGATCGGAGTGTTGTGCTCCATGCCGAACGCAAGCCACTCGGCCGACGAGCGTGACGCGAAGATCTCGCGCAGGATCGCGCGCAGTTCGGTGTTCCCGCGTGCATGATCTCCGAACTGTGCGCCGGGCCAACGTTCGAAGAGATCTTCTCGGGCCACGCCGACGCAGAAGTTCTTCCAGAATTCGCGTTCCGACGCCATGAACAAGACGTATCCGTCGGTCGTCGCGTAGAACTGATACCGGACCCCTGACTCCATGCCGGCCGTCCCGGGGGCGCGGCGCTCGTAGTCGTCGGCGGCGTTGCCGGTGACCTCCGACTCCGGACGTTCGTACGCTTTCCACGTCTCGCTGCGCAGCCAGTCGATCGCGGCCGCCGCGTCGGACTGGGCGATCTCAAGCTGGCAGCCCTCGCCGGTCCGCTGGGCGCGCCAGACGCCTGCGAGCAGCCCCAGCGCGCCGAACACGGGCCCGGCGTTGATGCCGATCGACACGTGCTCGGGCATGTAGGCGTCGCCGTTCTCATCAACTTTGGGCGCCACGATCCCCGCCCACACGTCGTACGCGATGCCGTGGGAAGGCATGTCGCGGTACGGGCCGGTCATGCCGTAACCCGAAATCGTCACGAACACGATGCGGGGATTGATCGCCCGCAACGTTTCGTACCCGAGCCCTCGGCGTTCGAGTCCGCCCGGGCGCATCGCTTCCACGACCGCGTCGGCGTCCCGGGCGAGCTCGAGGAACGCGTCACGGCCGGCGTCGGTACGGAGGTCGAGCACGACGCTGCGTTTGCCTCGGCTGATGTGCAAGAACAGCAGCGAGACACCGTTGACGATCGGCCACGTCATCTGGCGTCCGTAGTCGCCTTGCGGCGGTTCGACCTTGATCACGTCGGCGCCGAGGTCGGCGAGGTTGGTGGTGAGCGCGCCCGGTCCGAGCATCGACACCTCGATGACTCGCAGCCCGGCTAACGGTGCGTTGTCGTGTGACATGGCCGCCGACGTTAGCGGCGTGCGGACGCGGTACCGACCGGCGGCCCTGCACGTCTGCGCCCGGTTGTTCAGATCGTTGACGCCGGGTCGCCGGCGAGGCGGCGCATCGTCGCGTCGGCGGTGTAGGCGAGGGTGCGTTCGATTGCGTCCCGCCTCGAGTATGCGTGAACGTCGGCGACGGCCACCAGGTCGGCCGCGAGTCCGGGACGGCGTGACGGATTGTACGCGTCGACATTCGCGGTACAGACCTGCAGTTTGGCGGCGGTCGGCAGCGCGTCTTCGACCGCCGCGCGTCCGGAGCCTCCACCGCGCGACACCAGCCGGTGCAGTTCCGCCATCAGGCAGTCGATCTCGGCTCGGGCGTCGTGCGCACCGACGTCACTTGGGGTGTGCAAGGTCTGCATTGTCGCCTTCGTCGCCCGGGCCGGCCGGTGTCCCAGGGATCGGCGGCGCGAGCGCAGATCCTGAACTGGCGTGTTCGTGCCGACGTGCGCTCAGCCAGAACTTCCGGCCGCGTGTACGAGTTGGATCATCAACGCGATGATCCAAAACGATGCGCCGATGAAACCGAGGACGATCCCAGCGGTCGCGAATCCGGAGCCGGTCTGGCGTCCCCACGACTGCTTGATCTGATTGCGCGACACGAATCCGAGCACGATGGCGACGACCGAGCCGACGCCGCACAGCAGCCAGCCTCCGAGGCCGAGCACGAAGCTCGCGATGGCCAGACCGTTGGTATGCGGTGGCGCGTAGCCGTACCCGTAGCCGGGCCATGCGCCAGGCGCGCCGGGATACCCGGACGGGTACTGGCCGGGCGGATACTGCGGTTGCGGTCCCGCAGAGCCCGGTGGCGGATATTGCCCACTAGTTGTGCCGTAGCCGGCCCAAGGGTTCTGGCCCGGGGGTGGGCCAAGTTCGGGCGGCGCGAACGGATCCTGGGCGCCGCTCGGCGCGGACGGAGGTATGGAGGGTGGCGGTCCCCATTGCGGTGACGGCGCGGCCGGCGGCCCCCATGAGCTCGGTGGGCTCATCGGTGGGCTCATCGGTCCCGGCGATGGCGGAGCAGGCGTCGGGACGTCCGCGGGCGCCGAGGTTCCGGCCAGTGCGGTTCCGCACTTCCCGCAGAATCGTCGATGTTCGGCGACGCTGGCCCCGCAGTTGGGACACGTCATGTGTGCTCCGTTCGCACTGACCGGGCGGTCAGTAGTCGATGCCTTTTTTGGCGAGGATGCCGGCGTCGTAGGCGTGCTTGATCTTGCGCATCTCGGTGACGGTGTCGGCGACCGCGATCAGCGCGTCCGGCGCGTCGCGGCCGGTCGCAACCACGTTGACCTGTTCGGGACGGTCGCGGATGGTCGCCACGACGTCGTCGGTGTCGATCCAGCCGCCCATCATCGGATAGGTGATCTCGTCGAGGACCACCAGGCGATGCGCGCCGGCCCGGATGATGGTCTTGGCCTGTGCCCACGCCTCCCGCGCGACGGCCTGATCTTCGGTGAGGTCCTGCGAATCCCAGGTGAAGCCCGTCCCGAGCGTCAGCCACTCGACGCCCAGGCTGCGGGCGACCTCTTCCTCGCCGACGCGCCACTCGCCCGACTTCAAGAACTGCACCACCGCGACCCGCCATTGGCGAGCGACGGCGCGCATCACGATCCCGAACGCCGCGGTCGATTTGCCTTTGCCGTCGCCGGTGTTCACCACCACAACCGATCGTGCGGCGCGGGCGCTGTCGGGGAGGTGATGCTCTGCGGGTGGTTCGACGGTTGTCACGTGCGCCTCGGGCGTACATTTCTGGTCGTGAAGGCATTTCCGGTCGTGAAGGCATTTCCGGTCGTGAAGGTTTCACTGCGCGCGGCAATGATCGTACTCATCGCAGTGTCGGTGTCCGGCTGTGCGGCGAGCGGCTACGACGCAGCCGCGCTGAAGAGTCAGCTCATCAACGCGGGGCTCTCCGGCGCGGCCGCGGCGTGTGTGGTCGAGCACATGAGCCCCCGTTTCGGCGACGCCAGGCTCGGAGCGCACGCCGATCCCACCGCGGCCGAGATCGACGCAGAACGCGCGCTTCTGAAAGCCTGCGGCGTTCGAGCTACGCGCTGAGCTCGTGCATCCGGAACAGCGGGAACAGCTCCAGGCCCTCGGCGGCGAGCTTCTCGGTGCCGCCCGATTCCCGGTCGATTACGCACACGACCGGTCCGAGCACCGCGCCGGCCGCCCGCAGCTCGACCGCGGCGTCGAGGATCGCCCCGCCCGACGTGACGACGTCTTCGACGATGCACAGCCGCTGCCCGGCAAGCTCGCCTCCTTCGGCGAGCCGGCAGGTGCCGTAGGTCTTGGCTTGTTTGCGGACGAAACGGGTCGGCAGGCCCGCGACCTGCGACATGATCGTGGCGAGGGGAATCCCGCCGAGCTCAAGCCCGGCCAGGGCATCCATCCCGGCCGGCACGAGGGGAACGCAGGCCGCGCCGATCGCCGCCAGCAGCTCCGGATCCGCCTCGAAGAGGTATTTGTCGAAGTATTCGTCGCTGATCACCCCCGACCGAAGCGTGAACGTTCCGGTCAGGTGCGAGGCGGCGTAGATACGTGCCGCGAGCCTGACCCGATCGGTTTCGCGGTCGGTCGAAGGAGTCATCGACGGTGAAAGTACCGCCGATCACGTTGCCCGCGGGCTCCCGGGCGTGACGTTTACGGCGGTGAGCAGTTGACCGCCTTGCGCGCGCGGTCTACGGTCCTCGCTGCGGAGGCGGGGAGAACACCGCGCCGGCCAGCCGCCGGAGACGGTTAGCGGCCAGGCACGGAGGGTGGTGCACGGGATGACGGGACCGGGGGGACCCGTCATCCCGGTGCCCACTGCCGACAGATACGCGGCGTTTGTGCGGCCGGGTCAGCCTGCGATGCGGGCGCGTGCTCGCGCCGCGAGGCGCAAACACGCCGCGACCTCGATGGCCGTCAAGTGCGGGTCGAGCGCCTTAAGTGGTGCAGACCACGCGATTCGCTCGTCGAGCGAGGAGCCCTTGTAGCGGGCACCGAAGCTGCGAGCAAGGAACGCACGTGCCGGCGTCACCGCGCGGTTGAGCAGGCGCGAGCCCGGCATTTGCGGACAGGTCAACAACACGATCGTGACGGCAACGTCGGTCAACGCGAGTCCGCGTGCCGCGTTGGTCCAGTCGATCACGATCGGGCCCGCGGACGCGAGCATCACGTTCATCGGGTGTAGGTCGAGGTGCACGAGACGATCACCGCCGTCGAAGTCGGGTAACCATTCCGGCGCGGGGATCACATGCAAGCGGTCGTGAAGGTCGGCGAGCGCACGTGCGTAGTGCCCGACCATCCATGGCTTGCGCTGCATCGCGTCCATCATCATCGGACCGTCGATCCGTTCCATCACGATTTCGGTACCGCCCGCGCGCACGTCGTGGATCTGCGGTACGGGGTATCCGTGTTCGCGCGCGTAGGCCATCGTGCGCGCCTCACGTTCGATCACGCGGCCGTTCCGTGTTCGCCGTAACACGAGGCCCGGACCGTATTCGAAGATGTCGCCGTCGCGTCCGCTCGCTAACCGCTGGCCCGGTTCGACGGTCACGATCAGACGATGCGGGAGGTTTTGTCGCCCCAGTAGCGGTCACGGAGCAGACGCTTGTACAGCTTTCCGGTCTGCTCGCGCGGAAGCTCACGTTCGAAGTCGATCGCCTTGGGACACTTGTAGTGCGAGAGGTGTGACTGCACGTACTCGAGTAGCTCGCGTTCCAGTTCGGGGCCCGCTTCGTCCCAGTTGGTGGGCTGTACGACACCGTGAACCCGCTCACCCATGTCGGCGTCGGGGATGCCGAACACCGCGACGTCGTAGACCTTCGGATGGTCGATGAGCACGTTCTCCGCTTCTTGCGGGTAGATGTTGACGCCGCCTGAGACGATCATGAACGTGCGGCGATCAGTGAGGTAGAGATAGCCGTCAGCGTCGAGGTAGCCCATGTCGCCGACCGTTGACCAGCCTTGCGTATTGAACGACTCGCGGGTTTTTTCTGCGTCTTTGTGGTATTCGAATCCGGGCCGGTTGGGTGGCGGCTCGAACCACACGGTGCCGACCTCACCTGCGGGTAGTTCCTGGGCGTCGTCGTCGAGGATGCGGATGCCGGCGAGCATCGACTTGCCGACCGAACCGGGGTGCGCAAGCCAGTCGACACTGTTGATGAACGTCGCGCCCATGCCCTCGGTCGCCGCGTAGTACTCGTCGATGATCGGGCCCCACCAGTCGATCATCTTGCGTTTCACTTCGACAGAGCAGGGCGCCGCCGCGTGGATCGCGACCTTCTGCGACGAGACGTCGTAGCGGGCACGTGTCTCCTCCGGCAGTTTGAGCATGCGGACGAACATCGTCGGCACCCACTGGCTGTGCGTCACGTGATATCGGCCGAGGTAGTCGAGCGCGAGTTCTGGATCGAACTGTTCCATTACGATGGCGGTGCCGCCGAGGCGCATGGTGCTCATGCAATAAAACAAGGGTGCGGAGTGGTACAGCGGTGCGGGCGACAAGTAGACGGCGTGTTCGTCCATGTGCCATACGGCTGTCATCATCCCCATCTCGAGCGGCTGGGCGCCGACGATCTGGCGGGAGATCTTGTAACGCACCCCTTTCGGCCGGCCGGTGGTCCCCGAGGAGTACAACATTCGGGTGCCTTCGATCTCCTCCGCGAGTGGTTCGGCCGGGTAGGCGTCGCGGGTGTCGTCGTAGGAGTCGTAGCCGTCGATCGTCGTACCGACCATCAGGCGCATCTTCACGTTCGGCATCTTGTCGCGGAGCTCCGACGCAAGATCGCCGAACGTGTCGGAGATCACCAGTACCTGCGCGTCGCAGTCGTCGAGGATGTACGCGGTTTCCTCGGCGTTGAAATGCCAGTTCACGCACGTGTAGTAGAGGCCAGACCGTTGCGCAGCCCAACACACTTCGAAAAACTCGGAGCGGTTCTCCATGAAAACGGCGATGTGATCGCCGAATCGGAGGCCCGCGTCGAAGAAACATTGCGCGAGTTGGTTGGAGCGATCGTTCAACTCGCGGTAGGTGACGGCCTCGCCGGTGGAGGCCATGACGTACGCGGCCTGATCAGGCCGCTCCTGGGCGTGTCTTCCGGGCCACATGGGTGCCTAGAAGGAGGTGATCACACTCCGGATGACCTCTCCGGCCTCCATTGCCCGGAACGCTTCGTTGACGTCGGCGAGCCCGATCGTGCGCGACACCATCGCTGAAGTGTCGAGCCGTCCGGTCTCGATGAGATCCGCGAAACGCTGGAAGTCTCGGCGCACCTGACCGGAACCGTACTTACAGCCTTTCAACGTCTTCTCGTTGTAGAACAGATCGAAGGTCGAGATGGTGAGCTGCGCCTCGGCGCGGGTCATGCCGACCATGACCGCGGTGCCGCCCTTGCGGATCATGTTGTACGCCTGGAGCGTCGTTTCTGGCAGTCCGATCACCTCAAACGCATAGTCGACGCCCCGGCCGTTGGTGAGCGCCTGCACCTGCGCGACCGGATCGCCCGCGTTGGTGTCGACGAGGTCGGTTGCGCCGAGCTGCTCGGCGGTCTTGCGCTTCAGTTCGACGGGATCGATCGCGATGATGCGACCCGCGCCCGCGATGCGCGCACCCTGAATGACCGCTTGGCCGACGCCGCCACAACCGATGATCGCGACCGTGGAGCCCGGCTGCACTTTCGCGGTGTTGAGGGCCGCGCCGACACCGGTGGTGACACCGCAACCGATCAGCGCGAGCTGATCGTCGGGGACATCGGTTTCGATCTTCACGATCGACGACTCGTTGCAGGTCATGGCTTCGGCGAAGGTGCCCAACCCGGTCATGGTCGTGTAGTCGGTGCCGTCGCTGCGCTTGCCGCGCAGCGCCATCATGACCTCGAACTCGGTGTCGCAAAGGTGCGACTGGTCGTGCAGGCAGAACCAGCAGATCCCACACGCCGGAATGAACGACGCCACGATGTGGTCGCCTTTCTTCACGTGCGAGACGTCCTTGCCGACCTCGACGACGGTGCCGGCGCCCTCATGACCGAGCACAGTCCCGGGCATGATCCCGACGTAGCCGTTCTTGAGGGACAGATCGGAGTGGCAGACGCCACTCGCGCCGAGCTGGACGACGACGTCGCGCGGGCCCGGAGGCGCCGGCTCGAGGTTCTCGATCGACAGTGGCCCACCGGTTTCGACGAAGACTGCGGCCCGCATAGTGGGTCCCCCTTGGTTAAGTTGGTACGCCGCCAAACTACCGCGCGATCCACATCGCGCGTCTCGTCGGCCCGCTCGACGGTGACAAATCAGGATCGGGCGTTCGGGGCGGCTCGCCTACGATTCTGGCGTGCTTCGTGTCGCGTACTTCGGGCCTGCCGGTACCTTCACCGAGGAGGCGCTGCTATCGCAGGCCGATCTGGCGGCCGGGACTCGGATTCCTCACGGATCGGTACCCGACGTGATCGCCTCCGTCGAGCGAGACGAAGCTGACGGCGGAGTGGTACCGATCGAGAACATGATCGAAGGCTCAGTTTCGGTCACGCTCGATACCCTCGCCTTCGACAGCGAGCTCCTGATCCAACGCGAGATCGACCTGCCCGTTTCGCTGAACCTGTGTGCGCCGCCGGGCGTGTCGTTGGCCGACATCCGCACGGTCGTCTCGTTCCCGCACGCGCTCGCACAGTGCCGCGGCTGGACCGCCAAGAAACTCGCCGGCGCCGAGACGCGGGCGTCGCATTCCACGTCGGACGCGGCCCGGGAGGTTTCACGGTCGAAACGGCGCGATCTCGCCGCGATCTGCAATGCCCTCGCGGCCCATCTGTACGGACTTGAGGTCCTCGCCACCGATATCGAAGACCATCCGGAGAACCAGACCCGTTTCGTGGTCGTCGGCCGTGGAGTACCGGCGGTCACCGGCCACGACAAGACGTCGATCGTTTGCTTCCAACGCCAGGATCGGCCGGGTTCGTTGCTCGGCATCCTCCAGGAGTTCGCGGCACGTGACGTGAACCTGACAAAGTTGGAGTCGCGGCCGACCAAGCAGGGTCTGGGCGACTACTGCTTCTTCATCGACTGTGAGGGTCATGTAGCCGACGAGGTGGTAGCAGACGCGTTGCGCAACCTCCACGCCAAGCAGGGCCACGTGAAGTTCCTCGGCTCGTATCCGGTCGGTGGGCCCGTCGAGGCCGGGGTGGAACGCCGCCGGGCGGTCGGCAAGGCCTGGAAACACGCGTCGGCGTGGGTCGACTCGTTGCGCGGCCAGATCCGCGACGGTGACATGTGATCGACCTGAAGCGCTTACGCAGCGACCCCGAATATCGACGCGGGATCGAACGCAAGCGTGTCCGTCCCGGACTCATCGACGACGTGCTCACGACCGACGACAGACATCGGGCGCTCGTGACCGAGGTCGACACGCTGCGCGCCCGCCAGAACACCGCATCGAAAGAGATCGGCAAAGCCGCTCCCGCCGAGCGGGCAGTCAAGATTGAGGCCGCAGCGACGCTCAAAGCCGAGCTCGCGGCGATCGAACAGTTACTCCAAGGCGGCGAAGAGCAGTTACGGGAGCTCGCGTTGCAGCTCCCAAACCCGGCCGACGCGTCAGTTCCCGACGGTGGCGAAGACGACTACGACGTGCTCCGGACCGTCGGACAGACCTCACCAGCCCCCGCGCTCGACCACGCCGCGTTCGCCGAGGCCCTCGGGTTCGTCGACTCGGCTCACGGCGCGCAGGCCAGCGGATCGCGGTTCGCGTACGTGATGCGCGAGGCCGTGCTCGTCGAGCTCGCGCTCGTGCAGTGGGTCATGGCGCGGCTCGTGGAGCAAGGTTTCGTGCCGGTCGTGCCACCGGTCCTGGTACGCGAGCGGACGATGGAAGAGGCCGGCTTCTTCCCGACCGACCGAGCCCAGGTGTACGAGGTCGACGGCGGAGAGCTTTTCCTCACCGGCACGAGCGAAGTGCCGCTGTCGGTCTTGCATCGGGGTGACCTCCTCGATCCCGATGAACTGCCGGCGCGTTACGCCGGCTTTTCGTCGAACTTCCGACGTGAGGCCGGCACCTACGGCAAAGACACTCGCGGCATCTTCCGAGTTCACCAGTTCGACAAGATCGAGATGTTCTCGTATTGCGATCCCGCCAAGTCGTGGGAGGAACACGACCGGCTCGTCGCGATCGAAGAGTCCATTCTCACCGATCTCGGCTTGCCCTACCGCGTCATCAATGTCGCGGCCGGCGACCTCGGTCCTGCTGCGGCCAAGAAGTACGACGTCGAGGTGTGGCTCCCGTCAGAAGGCCGCTACCGCGAGTCGCACTCGTGCTCCAACTACCTTGATTTCTCGGCGCGGCGGCTCAACACCCGCGTCCGCCACGTCGACGGAAACCAGCTCGCACACACGCTCAACGGCACGGCCTGCGCGATCGGCCGCACGCTCGTGTTCCTCTTCGAGCACTACCAGGACTCCGACGGCGGTTTCGTCATCCCCGACGTGCTGCGAACCTACGTGGGATTCGATCGGGTCGAACCCCGCAAGCAGGTGTCCTAGCCTCGTCTCCGGAGGGATGCCGGAGCGGCCAATCGGGACGGTCTTGAAAACCGTTGTGTGCAAGCACCGTGGGTTCGAATCCCACTCCCTCCGCGGCCTAAAAGCCCAGGTCAGACGCCATAATTGGTTGATCTTGTGTCTGACCGCCCGTAGTCTCCCAGTGGCTTGGCATGGTATTTGGCATGGAACTGGGAGCAGGACGCTGTCGATCCGACAACGGCGAGGCCCGAACGGCACGTCGTACCAACTCGTCGTGTACGCCGGCCACGATTCGCGCGGACGCGACGAGTACGTGCGACGAACCCTCACTGGCGTGTCGCGCCGCGAAGCCACGAAGGCGCACGCGCAGCTGCTGATCGATGTCGAGCATGGCCGCACCGGGCCGTCACGGTCCCTCACTGTTCTCCAGCTCTCGCAGCAATGGTGGGACGCCGCCGCGCGCGATCTCTCGCCGTCGACGCGCATCGGCTATCGGGGCTGGCTCGACAGCCGCGTGCTGCCCGAGTTCGGCAAAAAGCGCATCTCATCGGTGACAACCGCTGAGGTTGAACGTTGGTACGGGAAGCTGCGCGACGGCGGCAAGCCGCTCAGCATCCGTTCGGTCCGCGGGTGTCGCACCGTGATGTCGGCGATGTTCACTGCCGCGGTGCGTTGGGGGTATCTGCCGATGTCGCCGGTCGAACGCGCGCGGCTGCCGAAGGGACCGAAGTGGAATCCTCGTTCACCGGAGCCGGAACACGTCGCTTCGAGAATCGCGGCCGCCGAGGCGCGAGATCCCGATCTGGGTCTGTTCTTCCGCATGGCCGTCGCGGTGGGCGCGCGCCGCGGCGAGCTTGCGGGGCTGCGGTGGAATGCCCTCGACTTCGAGCAGGGAAGCGCTCGGCTCGATACCTCGATCGTGAGCGGAGACGAGGATCAGAGTGGGCGTCGCACGGGCGCGCGTTTGGTAGCGAAGGACACGAAGACGCACGCGGCGCGTGTCGTTGCATTTGACCTCGGCACCGCGAAAGCGTTGCGCGAGATGCGGCGACGCCACGTAGAGTCGGCGCTCGCCTGTGGTGTGCCGTATCCGGCAGACGCCTACGTTTGGCGCGAGAACGCGTCGAAGGAACACGTCCTGTCCCTCCCGATCGCTTCAGTTACGCCTGGCGCAAGATCGACAAGGCCGTCGACGACGGTGCGCATGTTCGCCTGCATGATCTGCGTCACTTCCACGGCACGATGCTTGTCGGCGCCGGCGTCCCGTTACCGTCTGTGCGCGATCGGCTCGGTCACTCGAGCTTGACGGTCACGAACATCTACGTCGACGGTCGACCCGAGTGGGATCGGAAGTCCGCCGACATCATGGGTGACGTCCTCGACGGCCCGTTGTAACAAATACGGGTGATGCGCGGCCAGGATCACTCCGTATAACCAACGATCTGACGCGCTTCCACCGGGATAGCTTCCCGAGCGATGGCGCCCGAGACCGACGTCCATCGAGTTCTGCTGTGGGCAACAAGCGGAACCGCCCGGAGTTCTTGTATGAGCATCGCATCGAGGTCGATCTGGCCCCGGTGTCCGTCACGATCTTCGAGTGCCGACCGCCGAGGCGTTCCGGTGCGGGCGATCTCGGCGGGACCCGCTTCCCGATCGCCCGTCTGGGGTACACGCAGTCCAAGAGGATTTGGACGCTCTACTGGCGAGACCCGCAACCTGAACTTCCATCTTTATGAGGCGACGGCGCTGATCGAGTCCATCGACCAGCTGCTCGAGGAGCTCGACGCGGACCCCACGGTCATCTTTGGGCGTGACCCAATGCCGAACCGGGGCACCCCGGTGACGTCGATATGGGACGCGCTTGTGGGATACCCGAGCGTGTCGCCGGGGCTTGGTCGCGGACGTAAGCCTCAGAGCTCAGACGCGTAGAGCTCCCAGCGGTCGGGCACGACCGGACCCGGATGTTCTCCGGATCCTCGGAGAGGCTCGGGCTCGTGATCCGAGCCAGATTCGAGGATCCCCATTCGGTCGCCATCATCGCCACGAGTGCGTCGAGCTCTCGCGAGGCTCCTATGGGTAGTCGTCACCCACAAGGTGCCGAGCGGTGGTGTTGACCAGGACAAGCCTGGGCCAAGACGCGGCATGCACGACTGCGCGCATACGGTGCACAGTCAGCCCGCAACCGCCGTCAATGAATGCGGGTCAGCGGTATGGATCGACCAGTCGGGCCGAGTCGAGCGGTGATCGAAGCTCGTCGAGCGTCGACCGAATCACGGTTGGATCCACGCCAAGCTGGACGCATGCGGCCGCGACGTTGGTACATACCTCCGGCAGGCCAGTTACTGACGCTCCGGAGTCCTGTATCCAATGCTCGCAGAGGAATCCCGGCCGCACGATGATGACTTTCGCGATCTCGTCGCGCATCGGCGTTCCCTCGACCAGCGCGTCCGTGAGCAGTGGGTCCGGCAGCATCACTTCACCGACGGTCGTGAGGTCCGTGAGGTGACGGGCCGGCGGCCAGTCCGGATCGGCCGCGAGTCGCAACAGGTGGTGCACATGGTCGTCGGCGGTGATATCTCCGTCCCACACGACAATCGTGCAGTCAAGCGCCTGGTCGATCCGGTAGACGATTCCCACACCTCTCAGTGTCGCAGCCCTTCCTCGCGGTCAGCAACGTGAACGGCCATCCAGGCTCACGGGCGGAAGACCTACTGGCCCGACCAGCAAGCCATAATCACGAACGCGATGTTGGTCGCGACGTCGGAGCGCCCCATGAGGGGAACGAAGTTGGCGGGAATGTTCTGGACGTCGACGAGGAGAACTTTGTAATCCTTGCGCACGACGACGTCGTTGTTGTTCAGGATCTCTGCGCCTTGGCCGAGACCGATCAGCGGTTGGGTGGTGCCGTACTGCTGTTCGATGCTGTCGAAATATGCGGTGGTTTCGGCCTCGTTCGACATTTCCTTGATCGACAAGGTGATGGTCCCCCTCGGATAGACGTAGGTGCAGGAGTACACGTGGTCGGCCACATCCCATGTGGGCGTGGTGACACGCGTCTCGGTCACACCGAGCGACGATGCGATTTCTTCACGCGCTTCTTTCTGGCACACCATCTGCGCCGACGTTGACGGAGTGGGTTTCGCCACCTCCCACCTCGACGAAGACAGCTGTTGCACCCCCGTGGCCGGTGTGGTCGTCTCTGCTTTCCCGCTTCCGCCGCCGCTGCACGCGCCGAGCGCGAGAACAGCCGCCAGTGTGAGGGGAACGATCGAGCGGCGAGGCACGGCTCGTACGGTAGCCACGGCAGATCGGGCCGAGGGTGCGCGGTCGACGTCAGTCTCAAGCTTTGGGTCACTTCGGATCCGCTCGTACCGTCTGGTCTCGGCTCCGGCCCTGACCTTCGAGCTCGCCGGCGCGGGTTGGCGACACGAGCGTCCGACGTGTTCGTTGCTTAAGAGCGTGGCTACCCTGCGGACATGCATACACGGCTTCGTCAGGTCGGACTCGCGCTCGCTCTCGTGCTGGTGGCGGGCGCCTGTGGTGGTTCGTCGAGTTCGCCGTCGAGCGTCGCCTCCGGGAAGAGTCCCAGCGCGACCAGTCCGGCGGTGTCCCCGAACACGGAGGACATTGCGTCGCTCTCGCCGATGAACGACGCTCCGGAGGCCGGCGCTGAGCGGCTGCACTTCAAGGTCGGCCCGTTCTTTGTCCAGCCCGGGCAGAACAACATCGCGAACCGCGGCGCGGCGGCGCAGCAGCCGAGCGTCGACGGATGGATCGTTGGCATCCGCCCGAACCTCGAATACGCGAATGGCAAGACCCCCGGTGTCGATGTCATCCATCTCCATCACGCGGTGTGGCTCAACCTCTCCGCGTCCGATGCGACGACGCCCGGCCTGCCTCAACGGTTCTTTGCAGTCGGTGAGGAGAAGACCAACCTGAAGTTCCCCCCCGGTTATGGCTACGCGTATCACACGACGGATCACTGGTTGCTGGACTACATGATCCACAATCTGACCCCGAACCGGGCGCAGGTGTGGATCACGTACGACATTGATTTCATCCCGGCGACGTCGCCCGCAGCCAAGGGGATCGTGCCCGTCCGGCCGATCTGGATGGATGTCCAGAACGGCGAGACATATCCGGTGTTCAACGTCCCCAAGGGCGGCGGGCAGAACGGCAACTACACCTATCCCGACGACGCGACCAACCCGTACTTCGGCGGCCCGGCAAAGAACGTCTGGACCGTTGACCACAACGGGGTCCTGATCTCGACCGCCGGCCACCTGCATCCCGGCGGCCTGCATGACGACCTGTGGCTGCAACGCGACGGCGCCGTCGTTCCCACGAACATGGCGAAGCCGGGAACGACCGACACGGTGCATCTCTTCTCGTCGGTCGCGCACTACTACGAACCGGCCGGTCCCGTCTCGTGGGATGTCACGATGTCAGCCACGCCGGAGAACTGGCGAGTGCAGGTGCATAAAGGCGACAAGCTCGAGATCACCACGACCTACGACTCGAAGAACGAGTCGTGGTACGAGGGGATGGGCATCATGGTCGTCTGGATGGCGTCCGGCAACGGTGGAACCGACCCGTTCACCACGAACGTCGACGCGCCCGGCATTCTGACCCACGGCCACCTTCCCGAGGACGACAACCACGGCAGCCCGACACCGGACCTCAAGCATTACGTCGACGAGACGAAACTGCCGTCGCACATGGTGCCCAACGGCTACGTGATCCACATCAGCAACTTCACGTACTCCGCCGGCGACATGAGCATCGCGACGTCGGTCCCGACCGTCAAGGTCGGCCAGTCGATCACCTTCGACAATCTCGACGCTCCCCTCGACAACGGCATCTGGCACACCATCACCTCCTGCCAGGCACCCTGCGACGGCTACACCGGCATCGCCTATCCACTCGCGAACGGTCCGATCCAGTTCGACTCCGGCGAGCTCGGAACCGGTCGCCCGCCCGCGTCCGGGAGCGTGACCTGGTCGACACCGACCGACCTGCCACCAGGCACCTACACCTACTTCTGTCGAATCCACCCGTTCATGCGGGGTGCGTTCCGCGTCGTCGCAAACTGACCACGTGCGTCGCGCTCAAGCTGCTCGTCGGCGCGCTCGTGTTCGTCGGCTTCTCACGCGTTCCTCGCCCCAGAGCGTGATTGAGCCTGTCGGGTCAACCGGCGTCGAGAGTGCTTTTGATATGCCGACTGGGCGTGGCTCGGAACGTTGCACTCGAACGTGCACGTGCCTTGCACGAGTGTCACATTCGGTCGAGAACCGGCCGGCGTTCGTCTTGAGGGGAGCGACGTCCCGTTCGATCTTGAAACGTTTGGTGCACCGCGCCGTCAGTCACGGTCTTGGTCGCGGTGCGGGCTCGGCCACCGGAACTTCTGCCAGACCGGCGGGCACAGGTAGGGCGAGCACGATGGCGGCTATGACGGTGGGCGAAGGCGGCTCATCAACGATCGTTCACGTGGTTTGTCGCGGGCCGCGGAAATCCCCTACCAAGCCCCCGACTCCGCGATGTCGTCGTGTCGGCTTGCTGGCATACGCTGCCTGTATGACGTCAGCGCCTTCGGACCCGTCGGTCAACAGTCCGGCGGGTTCCGCCCATACGGCCGTGGTCGAACTGACCGTGACCGGGATGCACTGCGACTCGTGTGTCGCGCTCATCGAGGAGATGCTCGCCGAGCAGGCAGGTGTCGCGTCAGCTGTTGTGGATCTCGACTCGGCTTCGGCGCGGGTCGAGTTTGACACGTCACTGGTGACGGTCGATGCCCTATGCGCGACTGTGGTGAAGGCCGGCTATAGCGCGTCGTTGCGTGAGGGTTCGAGCGCGGGGTCGTAGTGCTCACCGACCCCTCGGCGACCACGGCGCAGACCGACGAAGGCGAGCTGACGCTCGCCATCACCGAGCTCGAGCTCGGCGGGATGCACTGCAACGCGTGCGCGACGCGCATCGAGCGCGCGTTGGGTCGACTTCCCGCCGTGGCGAGCGCATCGGTCAACTTGGCAACGACACGCGCGTTCGTTTCATACGACCAGACAGCGCTAAGCCCGGATGACCTGTGCCGGGCAGTCACGGAGACCGGCTATTCGGCATCGGTCGTCGACGACGACGACGTCTCTGCGGCGCGTCAGCACTCGGAACATTGGGGACTGCGCGCCATCGTTTCGTGGCCGCTCGCGGTCGCCGCGCTCCTGATCTCGGTCTTGGCCCGCGAGACACCCACCGCGGGATGGTCAGTGCTTGCGCTTGCGTTCGTAGTCGAGTTCGCGGGCGGGTGGCCGTTCCTGCGGAACGCAGCCCGGTTGTTGGTCCATCGGGCGACGAACATGGACACACTCATCGCGCTCGGTACGTTGGCTGCGCTCGCGGTGAGCGCAGTGGAGGCCATCGCGTTGGGCGGCCGGCATCTCCATCTGGGCGGGCGAGGAGCCTTTGCGGCCAGTCTGCACGGGGCGATGGCGCCGCTCATCGTCGCGATTCTGGCGACCGGTCGGGCAGTCGAGGCCCGGGCGCGTGACCGGGCAGCCGGAGCGATGCATTCGCTGCTGTCGCTTCGTCCGCCGACCGCGCGGGTCGTGTCCGACGTTGGCGACGACCGCGGCGAACTGGTCGCGCCCGAGAGCGTTCCCGTCGGTGCGTTGGTGCGAGTCCGTCCCAGCGAGACGATCCCGCTCGACGGGACCGTCGTGGACGGCTGGTCCGCAGTCGATGAGTCAATGCTCACCGGCGAGCCACTGCCAGTCGATCGCGGTCCCGACAGTCAAGTCACGGGTGGCACCCGGAACGGCAGCGGAACCTTGGTGGTCCGGGTCGAGTCCGTCGCGGCCGAGTCGGTTCTCGCGCGACTGCAGCGGCTCGTTGAAGAAGCCCAACGCGACAAGGCACCCCTCCAACGCGTCGCGGACCGGATCAGCAGCGTGTTCGTCCCCGTCGTGCTCGCAGGTGCCGTATTGACGTTCTTCGCGTGGTGGGTCGTGGGCGGCGATCTCGGCAAAGCGGTACTGAGTGGCGTCGCGGTCTTGTTGGTGGCTTGCCCGTGCGCGAGGGGATTGGCCGCGCCGGTCGCGATGATGGTCGGGACCGGCCGCGCGTCGGCCCTCGGGATCTTCATGCGCAGCGGCGACGCCCTCGAACGACTCGCCCGCGTGGACACAGTCGTGTTCGACAAGACCGGGACACTCACCGAACGACACGCCGTCGTGACCTTCGTCGCGGCGGTACCGGCGTTCAGTGAGGATGACATCCTTTCCCTCGCGGCGGCGGTGGAAGCCGAGAGCGACCATCCCATCGCGCTCGCGATTCTGGCGGTCGGCCGCGCGAACGAACCGGCCCGCGACGTCAAGGTCATTCCTGGAGTGGGGGTAGCCGGCGTCGTTGGCGACCAACAGATAAGCGTGAGCCGCTTAGTAGAGTCGGCCTTGCCTGCCTCTTTGCGCGACGAAGTTTCGTCTCGCCACCAACGCGGCGAGACGGTGGTCGTCGTGGAACGCGGCGAAGATGTGGTTGGCGCGATCGCCGTGGCCACTCCGCTGCGCCCCGAAGCGGTCGCGAGTGCCCACCACCTCCACGACATGGGCCTCAACACCGCCATCCTCAGCGGTGACAGCGAACCGGCGGTGCGGACCGTGGCCACCGAGTTGGGTATCGATGACGCGCGAAGCGCGTTGAGTCCGGCTGGCAAGGTCGAGGCGCTGCGATCACTGCGCGTCGCCAACCACCGTGTCGTGATGGTCGGCGATGGCGTCAACGACGCACCGGCCTTGGCTGCCGCACACGTCGGCTGCGCGATCGGGAGCGGATCACAAGCCGCACTTGCCAATAGCGACATCGCGCTATTGGGCAACGACCTGCAGGGAGTCCCAGCCGCGATCGGCGTAGCCACATCCACCTACGCGGTCATTTTGCAAAACTTCGGTTGGGCGATGGGTTACAACGTCTCGGCGTTGCCCCTCGCCGCAGCCGGCCTCCTCGATCCGCTCGTGGCCGCCATCGCGATGGGCCTGTCGAGCCTCATCGTGGTCATCAACAGTCTGCGCCTCACCCGTCTCGGCCGGTCCGGTCTCGACAAAGTGCAAGCACCGCGCGTGGCCCGCGGGGTCGCGTTCTCGATCGCGTTGCCGGTGGTGCTCTTCGCCGGTCTCACCGTCACGAGCCAGATCGTCTCACCGGCGCGTGGCCAATCGCTCCTCCCCGAGATACCGAACATCTCGGTCGTCTCACTCGCCGGGGGCGGCAGCGCCGAGGTGTACCTCCAGCCCGGCAAATCCGGTCTCAATCAGTTGCACCTGATCTTCCTCAACCTGCCTCGCACGGTCGACGAGGCCGTATCGATCCAGGTGACCGCGGCGCGCGACGGCGGAGCCCCTGAACCTCTGATTCAGCAGATACGCATCAGCGCGGGCCACTACACCGACTATGTCCAGCTCACGCCGGGAACCTGGATCTTCCATGTCGCTGCACGAGTGCGCGGCAGCGACGAATCATTCTTGATCCACCGAACGATCTCCTGACCCGACGCACCTCGGCGCAACATCGGCCCCTGAAGTTCGTACGGTCAGAGCATCAGGACGAGCATGTATCCCATCGCGAGGCACATCGAGATGTGACACGCCATCTCAAGTCTGGGCGCAAGCCAGCGCTCGCCTCCGACGATCGACACATCGCCCGCGTCGTCGATCAGCACAGCACCGCGACTGGGACCACCGCTCCGGACGCCACTAGCGCTACTCGACGCTCCAGCAAAGGCAAGCTGTTGCGGGGCGAACCGGCTGATCGCGTCGAGCTGCCAGAGCGCCGAACCGAACAGCACCACGACGAAAAAGAACGACAAGATGAGATAACCGGGCGGGACCCCACCAGCCGACGTCATCGACATCATGCCCGAAGGGCCCGTCGCGGGCACCCCCACCCAGTACATGTAGACCATCGCCGCCGCCATCACCCCATGCACCAGGAAGTGGGAAAGGTGATGCACGTGCGCGTCGTCGGTTCCGCTCGCGCCGTGCGCAGCGACGAAGCGTGCACTCAACCCAAAGAACCACAGTGTGATCAGGACGAAAACCGGCACCCAGACCGCGTTCGGGATCGGATTCCAACGCGGGACCAGCATCCCGACCATCGCGAAACCCATGAGCACGTGCGAGACGTTCACGTCATAGTGGTTCTGACGGCCCCAACGCTTCGCGACCAGCAGACGGCCGATGCAATAGACCGACACACCAACCATCAGCACCGCAAAGCCATATCCCAGCCACGTCGGCCGCGCCATGCTCAGACCACCTGCTCGGGAACCGTCACGTCTCGCACCGTCGTAGCGGCCGGTTTCGGATGAAGCGGCCAGTAGCAGGCTGCGAGCAAGATCAACAACGCCCCCGAGTTGGGATCCGTCGCGGAACCGCCACCGAACAGCGCGCCGAAGTTCTCACCGACTACCCAAATGAGCGCAGCCACCACGATCGCCAAGACCACGGTCAGGCGGGCCGCCCGGGTCGGCAGATAGACACCGGCCGCGATTGCGACGCACAGCACGGCGAGGACGATCGCGGTTTCCAGACCACGATGGGCGAACAGCTTGGCGCCATGGTTGTCGATCGCCGCGAGCCACTTCGGTTCGCCAGTAGCCAGGCCGGTCAGCAGGTTGTGGACAGTCTGCGCTGCTCGTGCGCTCCCGAACAGCGCAAGGAAGGCAAGAAGACTCCATACGACAGCCCAGATCGCTTTGGCCGCGTCCGCACCCACCGCGCGAGCCGCGGTGAACGGCGCGGCCGCCGGACTGGGCCGATCGGTTGGCCAGAGCAGCACGGCGAGCAGCGCGTAAATCAATACGGCGCCGGGACCACCGGCGATCGGGCTTGCGTTCCCGGCGAGTACCCCGCCGAGCCCCTCACCGAACCACCACACCCCGAGCGACCACACAATCGAAGCAGCCAGCGCGACCTTCAGCGAGGGTCGCCACGCGATCCCCAGACCCAGCAGCACCTGAATCAGCGCGAACGCCGCGTCCGTCGCCACCGCATGGTGGCCAACAATCCCGGCATTCCAAGTAATCGTGTGCGCGACCACGTGCGGGTTCCCGGCCGCCATCCCGCCGATCATGGTGCCGAACTGATTCGTGAACATGAACGGCTGCAACTGCAAAACCCCATCGAGGAGCCAGATCACCGCCAACGCCAGTTGCAGACTCCTGCGAACATCCGGAGCGCGCCAACCGACACGAATCGCATCACCGGCATCCGTCATCCGATCACCGACGAGACTGACCGCGTCATTCATCGTCGGCGAAGCCCCCCTGCCGCCCACGCCGACCAGACTGACGTCTCGGCGATTCCCCGAATCATCCCGACAGCCTTCCAATCGCAGCCGGCGCATGCAAGCGCCAGCACCGTGGGGATTCTCTCACGCCGGTGGCCCACGGCGAGCGCGGGGTCGTTCCAGCCTGTCGTATCCTGACAAACGGGAGTCGCGGGCGACCAATTCCGGAGAAAGCCCGCTCGCCATCGCACCCCAGCGCTCGACGATATCAAGGACCTTGACGGAACAACTGGGAGGCCTCGGCATGGGCCCGCCGCAGAAGAACTGCCAGAATGCCCTGAAGGTCCTCGTCGGCGACGCCGAACAGCAGCCGCGCGACGAGGTGCTCCGAGCACGATTTCACGCGAGGCGATGCCCGCGCTGCGCCAGTGCCTACGCCCCAGTCGAGCCCGGCGACCCGGTTCTACGCACCGTGGCGCGGTGCGAACCGGCGCCAGCTGCGGCGCTGCGAATCGGTCTGGCTCTGATCGGCGTCACCCAACTCGTCGTCGCGATCCCGTGGCTGGTCGGCAAGAGCTTCATCCCCGACTCTCACGTCGCGGTATCACAGCTCACGCGCGACGGTGCGCTCGGGTACGTCGTCGCCGCGCTCGGTCTCGTGACTGCATGGCGGCCACGCTACGCGCACAGCATGATGATCATGGGACTCTTCGTCTGCGCCGTACAGGTCATCGCGGGACTCGCCGACACTCGGACAGGATCGGTGAGCGCACCGTTCGAGGCCGTTCATGTGCTGCTCCCAATGATCGTGCTCGGCATATGCGGCATCGCTGCCGACACCGCCCGACGCGCGACACCCAGCCGCGAGCCGACGCGACCGCACGCGATTCACGCTCTTCACTGACCGGACCGGTAGACATGCACCAAGTCGCGATACGAACGCTGACCTCCTGAGGCAACGCTCAAGAGGTCAGCGCGCATGGCCTGGCCCGATCCGTCGAGACGACGGGTGGGCGCAGACTGTGTCGTCGATGTTGTCGATGCTTGCTTCGAGGTACTTCCGAGATTTATTGGCAGTCGGCTAGGTCGTGGTCGGCGGGGTTGTAGTCGTTTGCTGCGGCGTTGACCCACATCGTTCCCAGCAAGGGTGCGTGTGTGTGGTTCGTGACCTGCACTCGATATATGTAGTCCCATCCGGGATGGAGAAATTGGTCGTAGGCGTAGAGGTGATGCTGATGGCTGGGCCGGTAGCTCTCGATCTCGGAACCCTTGACGTGCATCCATACGCCGTTGTGATATCGCTCGATCGAGATGCTGTATGTCTGTTGGCCTGTGTTGACCCTCGGGTTTGATGTGCTGTTGTAGAAGACAGCGTCGACGCCGATCTGGCCGCACTTCGTGTAGATGGCGTCGGTGGCCCATACGCCCGGGCTTCCCGTGTCGTCGTCGAGCGCTTTCACAGGAATCTTGCGGATGGGTGCGATGCCGTTCGTCGAGAACGCGCTTGCCGTGCCAACACTCATCAGCGTTGACAACATACAAACGCACACACCGACACAAAACTTCTTCATGCTGCATACTCCGATGGGTTGGCCATGACTACCTGTCAGGGTTGGCGTTGATAGAGGATTGGCGGTCGTCCCGGCCCGTGGTATTGGGGATCGAATCCGATCTCGGTGAGGATCCCTTCTTGGGCGAGCCGTCGGAAGACTTTCCTGACCGTGGTCCCGGAGCTGCCCAGCTCGTTCTTGACGGCGGGAACGGTCATCGTTGTTCCGGCTGGTTTGGAGCAGATGCCGGCGGCGACCCGGCCGTACGATGCGTAGGAGGCGGCACGGTCGCCCGTGCCTTTGGCGGGACGTGTGTTGCCGAACGCACGTTCCAGCACACGTGCTGGGACGGCAAGGTCTGCGAGGTCGTCTTTGGTGATGCCGTTCCTGGCTGCCCAGCGGGCGGCCGCGTCGATGAACTCGGCTTCGAGTTCGTTGGCCTGGGCATGGCGCCGCGCGTCGGCGAGTGCTTTGAGCCGGTCGATCGGATCATCGATGCCGTCTATGACGCGGGCGGGATCGAAGATCCAAGGTGGCAACGGATGTCCTAGCGAGTGGAGGTATTCACGGACGGTTTCTTCGTCGAGGTCGATCAGGTCGGTCGACGCGTGCATCTCACGTTCGCCTGAAGCATTGTTGTCGTGCATGTGTATCGCCATCGACCGACCCGCTCGTGTGTCTTGCCTGCTAGCCGACGACGTTGTTCGACGATGTTGGCGGTCCGGTCCCGCGTTTGCTCGTCGCGGAGACCGAGCACGTGTAGGTTCTGCCAATCGCGACGTTCGCCACGACGACCGATTGGGTGTTGCCGTCCACGCGGACGGATCGGGTCACACCACCGTCGTGAGAGAGGCACACCGCGAGGTAGCTCGTGATGTGTGCGCCGTTCCCCGACGCGGCCGAGTGTCGCACGAGCAGCGTGCCCGGCCGGGTTGTCGTCGCGGTGACAGTTGCCGGTGCGGTGGGTGCGCCGATCTTGATCGCCGGTGACGCGGTGGTCAGTGGACCGGTTTTGAGCGTGTTGATCTGCGACGCGGTCAACGAGTCCGGGCCGGTACCGAGCCGGTTCATCACCGCGACCTTGAAGGTGTAGAAGTGGCCGTTCTGCAGGCCGGTGATGAGTTCGTGTGTGCTGAGGGAATGGAACGTGTGCGCAGCGAGCGCGTCGTGTCCGATATAGGGCGTCACGACGTAGCCGGTGACGGGAAGGCCTCCGTGCAAGACGGGCGGTACCCATCCGACGGTTGCCGTGGCGTTGCCCGGTTGCGCGTTGACGTGGGAGACCAGCTCGGGAGCGGTCACGTGCAACGTGTAGCTCTCGTGTGTGGTCCCGGCCGACGAGGTCGCGGTCAGGGTCAGCGGATAGGTGCCGGCGGCGTTGACTGTGCCGGTCAGCATCGCACTACCCAACCCTTGCGTGAACGTGAGCCCTTTCGGCAGGGTGCCGGTGAGCGTCAACAGCGGAGCCGGCAAGCCCGTCGCGGTGAGGGTGGTGTTCACCTCGGTTTTGCGGGGCACGGTCGTGAGTTCAGCGCTCGTGATCTTGGGTGTCACCCAGAATGGGATCACGACGCTGGTCGAGCCGTTGACCGCCGATCCGCTCGGCGGGGTGCCGGTCGCCGCGCCGGCGAGGGTGAACCCTCTAGCCGTCACGTCACCTGCGGTTGAGGTGTACGTCGCAGTGCAGGTTTCGGTACCGGCCGGCGCGAGCGTCGGACTCGGACATGTGATCGCCGACAGGCCCGAAAGCGGGTCGGTCACACCGATGCCGTGCAATGTCACGTTGCCGGAGTTGGTGACGAGGAAGCTCACCGCCTCTGGCGTGCTGGCGTCGAAGAAGGCGCCGGGGTTCGCCGCGGGTGCGACTGCGATCGCGGGGCCCTGGACCGCCGGGGTGTGCACAGCGGCTGAAGCTTGCACGACGGTGGTCGGCACGCCGGTCAGCTGCGACGTCGCGGACGTCGACGCGGCGTCGGTGATCCCGCCGCCGTCAACGTCGGCTTGGGTGACGACGTAGTGCGCGGTGCAGGTCTCGGCCGCGCCCACGACGAGTGTGGTGCCCGGACACTTGACCGCCGACAGGCCCGCCAAGGGGTCGGTCACGCCGATCCCGATGAGGGACACGTTCCCAGTATTCGCGACCTTGTAGCTGTATGTGATCGGCGTGCCGGCTGCTGCGTAAGTCGGTGGGTTCGTCGATGGCGTGATCCCGATCGATGGTTGCGCGACGAACAGCGAGAACGTTTGGGTCGCGACACCGGCGGGGTTCGTGGCCGTGAACGTGATCGGGTAAGTCCCGCCCGTTCCGGCCGCTGGGGTGCCCGTGATGGTGGCGGTTCCGTTCGTCGCGTTGGGCGTGAAGGTCAGACCGGTCGGGAGCGTCCCGGCCGTGATTGCGAGGGTCGGCAATGGTGAGCCGCTGGTGGTGACCGTGAACGTGAACGGCGAACCGACTTTGGCGTTGGCGGTCGGGGCGCTGGTCACTGCGGGGGGAAGCGCGCTGATCACGATGCTCTGACCGGCCGTGAGGGTCTGCCAGCCGGACAGGCTCCCGCCGTATTCGCCGCCGAACGGAGCGCCGTTGTATTCGTAGCCGAGCGGCGCCGAGATCGGCACCGCGACCGAGCTGGTCCCGGTGTTCGTGATCGTGATGTTCCCACCCGTCTCAGACGCCGAGATCGTGTTCGCGGTGCTGGCGGTGCCGGCCGGTTGGGTGGTCGCCCAGGCGGACTGGTCGGCTAAGACGGCCGCGATCGCGCCTTCGGTGAGCTGTTCGTACGGGGCGGTCGCGTTGAAGTCGGCGTTGTATTCGGCCAACAACGGGTTCAGGACGGAATAGAGCAGGCCGTCACCGACGGTGTCGACCGTGGCCGGCGGTGTTGCGGTCGTGGCCGGCCCAGCCGGCGGATGACCGATGATGTTCGTCTGGTGGACGTAGCTCGGTCGCGGGTCGTTGTTCAACATGTTCGCGTACATGCCGGACACGACCTGGTTGACGATGTCCGCGAACGTCGCGGGGGTACTCAGACAGGTGGTGGTCGACGTGTTGGTGCATTGCCCTTGGTCGGTGCCTTTGGCGAGGTAGAAGGTGTTGTACTCGTCGACGGCTTGGGTTTCGGTCGAGTTGTTGTAGAAGATGTTGATCGGATGGCGGGGCACCACCTGGGCGGTGCCGTCCACGAACGTCGCACTGACCGGATAGGAGGCGCCGGTGTAGGTGGCGCCGATGCCGAACTCGTCGGTTGGGGGGTTCGGATAGGCCTTGGAGGCGTCGTCACCGACCGCGGTGATCCCGACCGCTTCCAGGGCCGGAATGAAGTACGGGTTCTGTTCCCACGGCTGCTCGTTCGCGTTTTCGGTCGTGGGTGGCGTCCAACCCGCCGCCTGCGCGGTGCCTGCGATGCCGGTGTCGACGAAGGTCTGTTCCAGCTCGCCGCCGTTGGTGACATCGGTTGTGGACGCCGGATCACCGGAACTGTTGTCGGGCAGGGTGGCGGACGCCGGGGTCGCGACCTTTCCGATCAGGAACCAGTCGTTCGATCCGACGACTTCGCGGTAGATGAGATAGTTCGCGGCGTGGCAGATCGCCTGCCAATCCAACGTCACTTCGCCGGTCGCTCCGACCGTGACCGACGGGGTCACGAACGCTGACGACTGATCAACGCTCGCCGAATCGGCCGCGTTGAACTGGTCGGTCACCGCGTACTCGTAGTTCCCTGCAGTGAGCGTCCCGCCCGTTCCAGGCGTGTAGTCGTCCAGGATCGGCGGGTCAACCGTCGAGGGATTGCCCGGCACCAGATCCGCGAACCCGGAATGGTTGCCCGGTACGAACACCTGCGGGTCTTCCGCACCCAATGCCAACGACGTGTCCGTGCTGTCCGTCAAACCGAGCCCACCCGTGCCGTTCGCCGGTGCCGCGGCTGCCCACGAAGTGTTCTCGTTCAGTTCTGCTTCGATGTAATTCTGGGTCGCGCAGCCGACATCCATGTACGGCGTGTCATAGGTGTGGCTGATCCAGCCGAAATCATCGGCGTAAAGTTTCCCGGTTGTGGGGTCGGTCTTTTGGAACTCGGCCAACAGGGGATCGGTCCCGTTGTCGGCCTGGTAGGCGACCGAACCGCCGCCGTTGAACAGTTGGTCCATCCGGAAATGGTTCGCCTCTGACCACTGCGCCGCATAATCCACATCCACCGGGACCATCCGCAACGCGTCCGCGTCGGAATAGTCGATCGTGTGCAACGTCGTGTTCCACGAATCATCAGGCGTGAACGTGTCGTCGATGTCCATCTCGACGTAGTGTCGGTACTCGCCCAAATGCGCGTCGGCGGTCACCCAGTCGATCAGTCCCGCGCCCAGCAGCAGCCATTGGGTCTGGTTCGCGTTGTAGGCCATCCCGACCGTCATCTCGGCGACTCCGGCCTGCGGGTCCGTCGGTGCCTGCGCGGCGGTCGGATGCTGGTACACACCAATCAACACGTTGCCCGCCGCGTCGTTCAACAATGGCGTCTCGGTCGCGCCGGTCGGCCGACCAGTCGCGACCGTGCCCGGCGACGCAAAACTGCCCGTGTCGACCGGGACCGGACCATTCAACGACGCGAACGTCGAAAGGCCAGCCGCAGTCAACGTCGCCGTCGTCCCCGAAATCGTGGCGCCGCTATCCGCGTCGGTCACCGTGTTCAAACCTGCGGTGGTACCGGACGGGTATCCGGGCACGAAATCACCGTCGATCTGGCGGATGCCGAACGTCGACTCGTAACTAAACAGTGCGGTCAGCTGACCGGCCGCGAAGTCGGCCGGCTTCCCGGCAAACACCACACCGTTGAACAGCCCATGCGTCGCCGACGACGTCAACGCAGGCAAGGTCACTGTCTCGGCTGGGATGCCGCCGAGCGCGTCGACCTCGGTGTATGCAACGCCCTGATTGGTCAGCCCTGCCGCCCATGCCGCAGTGTTCGGATCTGACGCGCCTCCACCCGGCGCCCCGATCAGCAACACGCGCAAATCGACCGTGTCGCCCGCCGTCAACGCCTGCGCAGACTGCGCGAGCACCGGAATCAACACACCACCCAGCAACAAGACGCTGGCCAGCACCGACGTGAGCCGCAGACCTCTGCGACGCCCGCCTGAACCCGCGGTAAGTCCCGCGCTCGAACTCGCCGTGTCCTGATTCCGCCCGCGTTGCATAACGCCCCACCAATCGCGTGATCTCGAAGGATTCGAATACGCCCGCACGCATGACGCATCGCATCAAGCGCGTTTCCGACGGGAATGTTTGCGCTGATTCTGCACAACGTCAACGAAAAGTGACCTTTAGCACTAAAATGGGTTAATCGGCCTAACCGGACACCCGTTCGCGACGCCCAGGAAGAACGGTCAAACCCGAGCCGCACTCCGAGCTCGTCTGAGCGACGCGCGTCGCTTGTGCCTCTCGGCGGACAGCCCGATCGCTCGGACCTCGCGCCGAACTGTCGGGCGCTCGAGTTGTCAGTCTCACCGGGTCCCTTAGTGCCGTTATCTCCAGCCCTCGCGAGAAAGCGGTGTGTGACCGGCACCTCTGCGTCGTGGACATGTCATCGACGCAGCCGTCAACGATGCGCGCGTCGCTCGCTGATGGTGCGGCAGTTGGTGGGCGTGAACGCCCGTCGGCGATGAGGGCCGTCGATCAGGCCGACCAGGCCCCGGCGAATAGCCAGCTCCGAACGCTGCTGTCGACGAGATGATTGCGGTCGCCGGCATCATGCGCCCGCTCGACGGGTTACGTGTTCGGCAGTGGTGTCCTTGCTACGGCTACGTCAAGT
>JBKQIY010000252.1:0-4974 GCA_052148155.1 Acidimicrobiia bacterium
ACGACACACGCGCCGCCGACGCGGTCATCCAACGTCCGGCCGGCCGTGGCATCCAAACCCACGAAGCCGACCTGTGGCAGCTCCCGCTGGTAACCCCGGCCGGCTGTCCGGTGTGGGCGGTGACCGCTTCACTCGATCGGCGCGTCGACTGGACCTGGCGGACACTGTTCCCCGAACGTCACATCGCCCCGACGATCGACGCCGAACGCGACGCGCTCGCCGACGCGCTCGCAGCGACCGGCCGATTCGACAATCTCGGCCGAGTCGATTTCACCAGCGCGATGCGCGGCTCCACCCCGTCCGGGAGCTATGCCACCGACGGCAAGGTCGCGCTCCTCCGACAATCCGGCTGCTAGACCGGCCGCGCCATGATCAGCACAACCAATCCGTCCGGAAGGTCGGGGGAACCTCAGACCCCAGCCGAGACCATCGCAACTGGTGGACCGAACACGAAACAGCCAACCACTCTCGCAATCACTGGACCGACAAACAGGGTCCGGTCAGTCCGACAGCGTGATTCTTACCCGACCGCGCGAGGAGTCTCATTCAATGGTGGCCACACTCCGGCGTAAGGCGGTTGGACCAGGGTTTCGGCGAATTGGCTTGGCGGTAGTCACTGTCGGCCTCGTGATCGCAATGATCCCGGCCCTGATCTCTAGAACGTCGACGTCAACGTTCTTGCTGCAGGGCGGCGACGCTCCTTCAATTGAAGCCGCCGGTCTGCTAGCGATCGCTAATAAGGATATAGCTGCGACAAACTATGGGATGGCTCTCGACGTACTTCAAACCGCTCTCCGAGTAGACCCACAATATGCCGTTGCGTCCTACGATATTGGCTATGTATACCAGCTTCTGAATCGAGAATCTGATGCTGAGAATCAGTACCTCTCCACCCTCGAGATTGATCCAAGATTTGAACGCGCTCTCTATAATCTCGCCGTACTTAGTGCCAACGCCGGCGACGTACTCGGCGCTATCTCGTTCTATCGACGCGCGATCGCAGCTGACGGCAACGACGCGAATGCCCACTTCAACCTTGGACTATTGCTACGCCAGTCGGGCCAGAGCGCGGAGGGGAACGCGCAGATTCAGGTGGCCGTATCACTCAGCCCAAGTCTAGCGAGCGCGGCCGCCGCCCAAGGTGTGCCAGGCTACGCCGCTGAGCATTCGCAAGAAGGAGCGCCGGGCTGATCGGACGCCGTTTGTGGTCCGGTTCGGCCTTCGGCCCGCTGGGAACGACATCACCGAGTCCGTGTGCTTTCTGAACGCGAAGCGATGGTCCGCTCACCATGCTCTCTGGTGTGCCCAAAAGGTAGCCGTCACTCCGCGCTCCGCTTGGCGCCGGCGACGCCTTGCAGGACTGGGATCGCCGACCGTTCAGCCTGACGGAGTCGTGCGGGATCGGCCCCCTTTAGCTCTGGACTCGTGTTGTTCCTTCCGAGCTAGGGCCGAACACGCTTGCTGGCGTTTCGGCAAGGAAACCTCTTGTCCCGCTCATCACGGTGGGGCACGGTGTATCCGTGGAACAAGCCCCCGACGGACAGCGCGACACTTCGCAGCGCGATGCAGCTCGTCGAGCCCTACGCTCAGAGGTGTTCGGCCTGACCGCAGTAATTGCGACGATCATGGTCGTGTATGGCGTCACCCAGCATCGGATCACGTTCAATGACGGGCATCCCTGGGATGCGGATGTCTATCGGCAGATCGCGACCCAATTTGTGGCTCGTCACCGGCCCGCTGCACTCGCTCCAGACGTTTACAGGATCGGCGTGCCGTGGGTCGTTTCGCAAATCACGCCGAGCCACCTCACCTCTGGCTTCCGGATCATCGACGTCACCTCTGTCGTTGGTGCATCGGTACTGCTCTGGATGTTCTTTCGGCTGTATCTCCGACACTCATGGAGCCGATTGATTATTGTCGCCGTATTCCTTACGTCGTACATTGCGCCCTTCCGTCAAGGACTATATATCGTAGGGCTCACCTACTCGACGTTCTGGTTGTTTCTCATGGGTGGCCTCCTGACCATTGAATGGGCACGCCGCCGTCCAGATGTCTGGCCGCTCATCACGCTCGCGGCGGTTATGTTTGTCGGAACGTTTGTTCGTGAGACCATGCTTCTTCTCGTCCCGGTCGTGTTTTGCGTACCCGCTTCAACATTTCGAACGCGGTTGGTTCGAACAGCAGCTGCGGGCATTCCCGCCGTCGCGGCGTTCGAGTTCACGCATGTCATTGCACACCGCACGAACAGCTACACATTTGCCGGCGCGGCCCGAGATTCTCTCGCGGCGCTCACGCCCGCCGGAGGCGTCACTGCGTGCTTCATCGCGTTCGGCGCTTGTCTTGTCCTGTGTCTTGCCTACCAAGGAACGGCAATCGCTACACTCAAACGCGAGCCCCACCTCGCGGCACTCATCGGCGTCGTGGTTGTCCTCGCAGCGTTGGGCGGTACTAACACCGAGGTGTTCCTCACCTGGGCGATACCGGCGGTGTTCGTCGTTGCCGGCCAGGTCCTCGAGGCGCATTGGACCGACCTGCATGTAGCGGTGGTCGTTCTGCTCATCTCGGCTCAGGTGCTACTCGCACGCGTCCTTTGGCCCATCCCCGACTATCCGGGCGGTCAACATGCGACGGCCCTGCTGACCCCGCTCGGGCGCAACGTTCCCTATATTGATTTGGCCACCAAGTTCGCGCCGCAGAGCCAGAATGCAGTGATCGCGATCCAGTGCATCGCCCTGACTGTCATTGTCGCGGCGGACCGACTCCGTGTAGTTCCAAAAGGAGGTTCGTCAGCCCGGGTCTCCTTGGAGATTGGAGAGCCGGCGAGACCGCCAACTTTGGAGCCTCCACCGTCGCCTGCAGAGCGAAGTCTGCCCGTACTCTGAGAAGACCCCGCGCGCGGACTGTGGTGTTCGTGCCGGTACACGGTCCGAACACGCAAGAACCCTGCTCATTGACTGACCTCCTCTCGACATGTCCGATGTACGTCTGGGACTCCACCACCAGCCGGCCGCCAGGCCGCTGACGGGTTCGCTCCTTGTGGCCTCGATGGCGGCTCGTTTGCTCGCATCCTTCGGATCGAGCGGTTGCCAGATCGAACGTATGTTCGATACCGTTGCGAGATGAGCGAGGGTGGCGAGGCGAAGGTTGCGGTGTCCCACTCGCTCCCGAATCGTGACGACGAGGCCCGGGCCCGCCTGCGCGCGGTTGCGGTACGGGCACATCCGTTCGTCGCGGCAGGCGATCGGCGGCTGCAGGTCGGCGGGCTGCTCGGCGAGCTGCTCCCGGCTGGGGGAGTGCAGCGGGGGAGCACCATCGCTGTCGACGGATGGCCAGGCTCGGGGTCGACGACTGTCGCGTTCACGCTTTGCGCGGCGGCCACCTCCGCGGGCGAGTGGGCCGCGGTCGTCGATCCCGACGGCACCCTCGGCGCACGCGCCGCAGCCGAGGTGGGCGTGGAGCTCGAACGGCTCGCGGTCGTGCGACACGTCCCTCCCGACCGGTGGGGCGCCGTCGTCGCGGCACTGCTCGACGGGATCACCGTGGTGGTTGCCGCCGTCCCGCCGCACCTTCGGTTCGGCGACGCTCGCCGTTTGGTCGCGCGCGCCCGCGAACGGGATGCGGTACTGGTCGCGTTCGGGACATGGCCGGTGGAGGCTGCGGTACGGGTGCACACGAGCCCAAGTCGCTGGCGTGGGCTCGGAGCAGGTATGGGCCTGCTGGAGGCTCGCGACCTCGACGTCCGCGTCGAGGTGAAGGGCCGCAGGTTCGCGCGGGCAGGATGACGCGTACCTGCTGCGTCTGGTGTCCCGACTGGCCGGTGGTCGCGGCACGGCGCCACGATCCGTCGTTGCGGGGCGTGGCGGTCTTCGTGCGTGAACGGGTCGCTGCGCGCGAGCTCGTACGGGCGGCGTCGGCCGAGGCTCGGGCCGTCGGGGTGACGCGCGGCATGCGGCGGCGCGAGGCCGAGGCCCAATGTCCCGAAGCGGTGTGCGTCGACGCTGACGACGCGCTTGAGGCGCGCGCGTTCGAGGTCGTCGCCCGCGCGTTGGAGACCATCACGCCCCGCGTGGTACTCGATCGTCCGGGGCTGTGCGCGTTCATGACCCGCGGTCCATCGCGCTACTTCGGCGGTGACGACGCGCTCGCGGTCCGCGTGCGCGAAGGTGTCGTCGCCGCGCTCGACGACAGCGAACCCGATGTACGGATCGGTATCGCCGACGGCGGGTTCGCGGCAAGGCTCGCGGCGCGTCAAGCCGCGCCTGAGGCACCGTTCGTCGTCGAGCCGGGCGGGTCGGCGGCATTCTGCGCGCCGTGGCCGGTCGCCACGTTCGGCGATCCCGAGTTGGTGAGCCTGCTCGTGCGGCTCGGGCTGCCCACGTTGGGTGACGTCGCCGCGCTCCCGGCCGATGCGGTGCTGGCGCGCTTCGGTGCCGACGGCCGACGTTTTCACGACCTCGCACGCGGCCACGACCCCGGGCCGCCGGTGCTCGTCACCCCACCCCCCGATCTCGTGGAGCAGATGGAGCTCGACCCGCCCGCGGTGCATGTCGACCAGGTCGCGTTCGCGGCGAAAGGTCTCGCGGGGCGGTTGCTGTTCCGGCTGGCCGAGCGTGGGCTTGCGTGCACACGAGTGGTGATCGAGGCCGAAACCGAACACGGTGAGCGGCTCGCGCGCTGTTGGCGGCACGACCGTGTGCTCACGCCCGCCGCACTCGCCGAGCGCGTGCGCTGGCAACTCGACGGCTGGTTGGCGCAAGCGGCGAACCTCAACGAGCACAACCACGAAGACCTCGACTCCACGACCGGCGGCCTCACACGGTTACGGCTCGTTCCCGACGAGGTTGTCCCCGTCGACGGCTGCCAGTTGGGATTTTGGGGTGGCGACCAGGCAGCTGGCGACCGCGCCGACCGTGCCCTCACACGGGTGCAGGGCCTGATCGGCTCCGAGGGGGTCGCGACCGCGGTCGTGCAAGG
>JBKQIY010000253.1:0-12516 GCA_052148155.1 Acidimicrobiia bacterium
GCGCCAAGCAGCTCGGAGCGATCACCGAGGTCGCAGCCACACTCGACGATGCCGTCGCCGGTGCCGAACTCGTCATCGTCGCGGTACCGGTCGGCGCGATCGCCGGAACCGTCGTCGCGGCGCTCGACGCGGGAGCGGCCGTCGTGACCGATGTCGGATCGGTCAAGGCTCCCGTCGTGTTGGAAGTCGAGCGAACCCGGCCCGACTCGTCGGCCCGCTTCGTGGGTGGCCACCCCATGGCCGGTTCGGAGCAAGAAGGGGTCGACGGCGCCGACGCGACGCTGTTCGTCGGCTGCACGTGGACGCTCACACCGACCGCGAACACCGACGAACGCGCCTACACGCTCGTGTTACGGGTGGTCCGCGATCTCGGTGCCGAAGTGGTCACCGTCACACCCTCGCACCACGATGAGCTCGTCGCACTGGTCAGTCATGTTCCGCAGCTCGCCGCTTCCACCCTGATGAACGTCGCGACCGCCAACGAGGACGATCGGCGCACGATGTTGCGGCTCGCCGCGGGCGGTTTTCGCGACATGACACGTATCGCAGCCGGGCATCCTGGCATCTGGCCCGACATCCTCGCGACGAACCGCGACGCGGTGCTCGCCGCGCTCGACACCTACGTCGACGCGCTGGTGCGCGCCCGGGAAATTGTCGCGTCCGGCGCCCGCGACGACGTCCTGTCGCTCTTGGAGCGGGCGCGGGCGGCTCGCCGCAATCTGCCGGTCGGAGCTTCCATGGCGACAGATCTGGTCGAGCTGCGCGTTCCCGTCCCTGACCGTCCGGGAGTGCTCGCGGAGGTCACGACGCTCGCAGGTCGACTGGGTGTCAACGTCGCCGACGTGGAGATCGCGCACTCGCTCGAAGGCGGCCGGGGCGTGATCGTGCTGGTCGTGGCCGCGAACGACGCCGACGCCTACGAGAGCGGGCTGCGCGACCTCGGGTATCACGCATCGCGGACCGAACTGGCGTGACGCTGCCGACCGAGCTCGGTTTTGGTGGCGTACGCCCCCTGCGCGGTCGGCTCCGTCTCCCAGGCGACAAGTCGATCTCGCACCGGGCGCTGCTTTTTGCCGCGCTCGCAACCGGCCGCAGCCGCCTCACCAACCTCGCGACCGGCGACGACGTCCTCGCGACGCGGGCGGCACTCGACGCGCTCGGAGTCGGGATACGCACCGGCGTCGACGCGGTCACGGTCAGCGGGACCGGACTGGGCGGATGGCGCGAACCAGAGGCTGTGCTCGACTGCGCCAACAGTGGAACCACGATGCGGGTGTTGTCGGGAGCGCTCGCGGGACGGCCCTTTCTGTCGGTACTGACCGGCGACGCGTCGTTGCGTCAACGTCCGATGCGACGCGTGTCGGAGCCGTTGCGCGCGATGGGCGCACGCGTCGACGGCCGCGCCGATGGTGCTTTTGCGCCGCTCGTCATTCGCGGCGACGAACTGCACGGCGTGCGCCACGACCTGCCCGTCGCCAGCGCGCAGGTGAAGTCGGCTCTGATGCTGGCCGGCCTGCAAGCCGAAGGCACCACCGAGATCATCTCACCCGCCATCAGCCGCGACCACAGTGAGCGCATGCTCGCCGCCCTGGGCGTCCCGATCGAAGTGGAAGGCCGGTGCGTGCGAGTGCAGCCGGGCGCGCCGGAGCCGTTCCAACTCGACGTTCCCGGCGACCCGTCGTCGGCTGCCTTTTTCGTCGTCGCCGCGTTGATCACGCCCGGTTCCGATCTGACGATCGAATCGCTGTCGCTGAACCCGACACGAACCGGTTTCGTCGAAGTGCTCCGACGTATGGGCGCCGAGATCGAGATCGAACCGAACGAAGAGCGCTGCGGTGAGCCGGTCGGCGAACTGCGCGTGCACGCAGGTCCGCTGATCGCCACCACGATCGAAGGCGACGAAATCCCCAACGTCCAAGACGAGATCCCGGCCCTCGCGGTCGCCGCCGCCTTCGCGGACGGGGTGACCGAGGTGCGGGGCGCCGCCGAGCTCGCCGTCAAAGAGAGCAACCGGATCGGGGCGCTGCACCAAGAGCTGTCCGAGCTCGGCCTTGCGGTCGAGACGCGGGCCGACGGGCTCGTGATCCGCGGCGGTAAGCCGCGGGCCGCGCTGCTCAAAAGTCACGGCGATCACCGTATGGCGATGGCGTTGGCCGTCGCCGCCAACGCCATCGACGGGCAGAGCACAGTCCGGGGGTGGCAGGCGGTGTCGTCGTCGTATCCAGAGTTCGCCGACGATTTCGCCCGGCTGACGAGCGCGTCGTGAACTGCGATCCCCAAACGATGGTCGTCGCGATCGATGGGCCGTCGGGGTCCGGCAAGTCGACCATCGCGCGGGGGGTCTCGCTGCAGCTCGGTCTCGAGGTGCTCGACACCGGCGCCATGTACCGGGCGGTGGCGCTCGCCGCGCTCGAAGAGGGCGTGGCGCTCGACGACGAACCGGGCTGCGCCGCGCTGGCGCGCAAACATGTGATCAACGTCGATGCTGGCATCACGACAATCGACGGTCGTGACGTCAGCGCCGACATCCGCGGTCCGGAGGTCACCGCGGCGGTGTCGACAGTCGCCGCGCACCTGCACGTGCGAGCAGTGCTGGTCGCGCACCAACGAGCGTGGGTGTCCGACCATGGTGCCGGAGTCGTCGAAGGTCGCGACATCGGCACCGTCGTGTTCCCGGCCGCGCGCCTCAAAGTGTTCCTGACCGCAAGCGACGACGAGCGGGCCCGACGCCGCCAGCGCGACGAGATCGCTTCGGCACGCGTCGTTCGTGTCGACGATGTACGAACCGCGCTCGCCCGCCGAGACGCGCTGGACAGCAGCCGAGTCGTTTCACCCCTTCGCGCAGCCGACGACGCGATCCTCGTCGACACGACGCTTCGCGACATCGATGACGTGGTTGGCGACCTCGCGCAGCGGGCCCGGGCCGTCGGGATCGTCTGATGCTGTTCTATCGGCTGGTTCGCCCGGCGGTAACCGGGATCCCGCGATGGTTGTGGCGCGTCCGCATCGTCGGACTCGAGCACGTCCCGACATCAGGCGGCTACATCCTGGCGCCGTCACACCGATCCATGATGGACATCCCGTTCGCGGCCATCGTGACAACCCGCCGAATCCGTTTCATGGGCAAGTCGTCGCTGTTCGGAGTGCCTGTGCTCGGCGCCATCTTCCGGCGGCTCGGCGGAATACCCGTCGAGCGCGACGGCACCGACCGCAAGGCCGTGCGCGAATCGGTCGCGATGCTCACCGCCGGCGAGGTCTTGTGCGTATATCCCGAAGGGACACGCCAGCACGGACCAAAAATTCAGCCTCTCCAGCCCGGCGCGGCCTACTTCGCGCTTCGGTCCGGAGCGCCGATCATTCCCATCGGTATCGCCGGCGCAGAGGAGATCCTGCGGGTAAAACCCGACCCGATCCCACGTTTCGGGCGCGTCACGATCGTCGTCGGCGCGCCGCTCCTTCCCGAAGTCCGCACCAGCGGGGTCATCCCGCGCGAACGGGTCGACGCGCTGACCGCAACCCTGTCCGACGCCCTCCAAGGCGTGCTCGACGACGCGTACGAACTGCGCGACGGACGCTGAACCGACCGCACCAGCCGCGGAGCGGTGTTGCCGAGCGCGCGACGCGGTTGCGCCTGACGGCAACTCGCGGCGGCCTGCTACACGTCCAAGCTCGCGAGCATCTCGGTCGCGTCGGCGGCGCGGTCGCCCGCGAAACCTCCGCCGAGTGCCCGCGCCGCTCGGGGATCACCGGCGAAGACGAACGCCGCGAGCGCGTCGAGTGCCGGCACAAGCTCGCGCAGTTCGGGCGGTGGCGGAAAGTATTCGTCCTCGTCGATGACCCGCACGCGCTCGACGCCCCGTTCGGGTGCGAGCGCCGCGATCACAGCGTCCACGAGCTCCTCGGGTGCGCTGGCGCCCGCAGTGACACCCACCACCGCCGCGTCGCCGAGCTGATCGAGATCAAGCTCGTCCGGACCGTCGACGCGCCGCACCACCCGACATCCGGCATCACGCGCCACCTTCACGAGCGCAAGGGTGTTCGAAGAGTTGGCGCTGCCGATGACGATCACCGCGTCGGCCCGTCGTGCGATCGCGGTGAGCGCCTGTTGGCGATTCGTCGTCGCGAAGCAAAGATCGTTTCGCGATGCGGTCCACACCTCGCCGGTCCGCGAGCGCGCCTCGTCGACGAGTCCGGCCCATTCACCATGCGCGAGCGTCGTCTGGGCGAGCATCGCGACCTGGGGACGGTCTCCGAGGTCAGCTAGCACGCGATCGAGATCGTCGGCCCGTTCCACAAGGCGGATCGCGTCGGGTGCAACCGCGAGGGTTCCCACGGCCTCGTCGTGACCGGCGTGACCGACATACAAGACCGTGAAGCCTTTGCGAGCCCGGACCCGCGCTTCGTGGTGCACCTTGGTCACGAGTGGGCACACCGCGTTCACGACGTAACGCCCTTCGGCGCGTGCGGCAACGACGACCTCGGGCGCCGAGCCGTGCGCCGACAACATCAGCGGCGCCCCGGCCGGCACCGCCGAGACGTCATCGACGAACACGACACCCTGCTCGCGGAAACGTTCGACCACGTGCCGTTTGTGGACGATCTCGTGGTAGCAGTACACGGGAGGCTCGAACGCCCGGACCATCCAGGCGAGCGCCTTGATCGCCATTTCGACGCCGGCACAAAACCCTCGAGGCTCAGCGAGCAAGACGGTTTGTACGGGGCGGCGGCTGGAACTCACGGCTCGAGGGTAGTTCGACGCACGGCTTCGAAGGTTCCGTCGGCCTGACCCGTATCCTGTTCGGATGCCCGCCGCTCGAGTTCTTGCCGTCGCGTCCGGGTCCCCTGCCGAAGCGGCCGGCATCGCGATCGGCGACGAGATTCTCACCGTCAACGGCGAACAGCTCCGAGACGTGATCGCGTACCAAATCCAAGCAGATGGCGCCGACGTCGACCTCGAAGTGCGGCGCGGCGGGCTCGAGCAGCTGATGGTCGTACACAAGGCGGAGGGCGCGCCGCTCGGTGTCGAGCTCGCCCACGCGATCTTCGATCGGGTCCAGACCTGCGACAACCACTGCCCGTTCTGTTTCATTCATCAGCTCCCCAAAGGGATGCGGCGCAGCCTGTATCTGCAAGACGACGACTTTCGGCTTTCATTTCTCTACGGAAACTTCACGACCCTCACCCGCTTCACCGAGGCCGACTTCGAGCGCGTCATCACCGAGAAGCTCAGTCCTTTGTACGTGAGTATCCACGCGACCGATCCTGAGGTCCGGAGCCGGTTGCTGCGCAACCGTCGAGGCGCGACGAGTTTGCGCTGGTTGGAACTCCTGCTCGACGCCGGTGTCGCCGTGCACGGCCAGGTCGTCGTATGTCCCGGAATCAACGACGGCGCAGTGCTCGAAGACACGCTGCTCGGCGTGCTTGACCGCTTTCCGAAGCTTGCGACGGTCGGCGTCGTGCCGCTCGGCGTCAGTGCGCACAGCCACGAGCCCGAGATGCGCGCGCACTCGGACGACGAAGCCGTCGCAGTCGTGGACATCGTGCAGGCGTGGCAGGAACGGTACCTCAGCACGCTCGGACGCCGTCTCGCATTCGCTTCCGACGAGTACTACCTCCTCGCCGGCCGCGACTTCCCGCCGCTCGACGCGTACGACGACTGCCTGCAGCACGAGAACGGGATCGGGATGGCTCGCACGTTCGAAAAGGAAGCCGCGGCCGCGTTGGCCGGTGTCGACGTCGTGCCCACCGGCACGCGTTCGGGCTTCTTCGCGGCGGTCGACGGCGCGCCCGCCGAGGGTTACCGAGCTTCGCGCGCCGCGATCACCCCAGCCGCCAACCCAGGACCGGCGAATGGGCGACGTCCAATCGGTATCGTCACCGGCGAGCTCGGAGCGCGTGTGCTGGCCCCGTTGGTGTCGCAGCTCGGCGACCGTGCCGGCGTGGAGGTCCGGCTCGTCCCCGTCGCCAACCGGTTCTTCGGCGGCAACATCGGAGTCACCGGTCTGCTCACCGGTACGGATGTGGCCGCCGAACTTGCCGGTCAGCCCGCCGGACATCGCTACCTGCTCCCCGACGTCGTGTTGTCACGGGGAAAATTCCTCGACGGCGAAACCGTGGCGACGCTCCCGCGCCAAGTGGAAATCGTCGCCACCGACGGTGCCGCGCTCGTACGTGCGATCACGCAGGTCGCATCGTGATCGATACCCGAGTGATGCCGCGCATCGCGGTGGTCGGTCGCCCGAATGTGGGGAAGTCGTCGCTCGTGAACCGGATCCTCGGCCAGCGCGCCGCGATCGTTGAGGAGCGCCCCGGCGTCACTCGCGATCGGCGTGAGCTCGTCGCGGAATGGAACGGCCGAGCGTTCGTCCTGATCGACACCGGAGGCTGGTTGCGCCCGGGCGAGGCTGGGCTGACCGCCGAACCGCCCGCACTCGCGGCCAAAGTCACCGCGCAGGCCGAAGCGGCGATGCGCGACGCGGATCTCGTCCTGCTCGTCGTCGACGTGACGACCGGCATCACCGAGGAAGACGCGCGCGTCGCGCGAGTACTGCAGCGCGGCGAAGTACCGGTGATGGTCGTCGTCAACAAAGTCGACGGCGAGCAACGCGAGGTCGACACGCATCAGTTCCTACGGCTGGGGCTCGGCGAACCGTGGGGGGTTTCGGCCATCCACGGACGGTTGTCGGGTGAGTTGCTCGACGCAATTGTTGCCGCGCTCCCCGAAGTCACCGACGAAGAGGTGCCGGCCCACGACGTATCCGAACGAGACGGCATCTTCTCTGTCGCGATCGTCGGACGGCCCAACGTCGGCAAATCGACCTTGTTCAATCGTCTGGTCGGCGAGGAACGGTCGGTCGTGCACGACCTGCCGGGCACGACACGCGACGCGATCGACACTGTGGTCGAAAGCGAAGACGGCCCGTTGCGTTTCGTCGACACTGCCGGCCTGCGGCGCAAGAGCCAGATCGACGAGCCGAGCGAGTATTACGGCCTCGTCCGCGCGCTCGAAGCGATCGACCGCGCCGACGCGGCTTTGCTGCTCATCGACGCGTCAGAAGGTGTCACCAATCAGGATCAGCGTCTCGCCGAGCGGGTAGATGCTGCCGGCTCGGCTGTGGTGCTGGTACTCAACAAATGGGATCAACTCGACGCCGAGCAGCGCGCTCACGTGCGCCAGCAGGTCGCGGAGAAGCTGGGATTCTTGTCGTACGCGCCGGTGTTGCCCATCTCGGCGCTCACGGGCCGGCGCGTGCACCATCTGCTGCCGGCGTTGCGGGACGCGGAGACGGCGTACCACTCGCGTGTGCCGACCGCTGCGCTCAACCGGGTCCTGCGGGACGCCCAAGCCGCCCATCCGCCGCCGATCGTGAAAAAACATCGGCCCCGGGTGCTGTACGCGACCCAAGGTGCCACCGACCCACCGACGTTTACCCTGTTCACCACCCGCGCGCTCCCGCCCCAATATCTGCGGTACCTGGAGCGCAAACTGCGGGAGTCGTTCGATCTGGGCCCGACGCCAATCAAGTTACGGGTCCGTCGCCGAGACGAATGAGACACGCGTCGAGCCCACGTAGCCTAGCCAAATGAGCGACTGGCCTGAGCTCGTCGAAATCCGCGAGGTGGGTCCGCGCGACGGCCTGCAGAACGAGGCGCCTGTCCCGATCGATGCCCGCGTCCGCCTCATCGACGCGCTCGCGCGCACCGGATTACGCAGGATCGAAGCCGCCGCGTTCGTGTCTGCGTCGGCCATCCCCTCGATGGCCGGGTCCGAGCAAGTCATGGCCCGCATCGACCGCAAAGTCGGCGTGGTCTATTCGGCGCTCGTGCCCAACGCCGAAGGGGCCGAACGCGCGATCGCGGCCGACGCCGACGAGCTCGAAGTCGTGATCAGCGCAAGCGAAACACACAATCAGAAAAACGTGCGGCGATCCGTCGCCGAATCGCTCATCGGCGCCCGAGACGTCGTCGAGCTCGCGCACAACTCGGCTATCGACGCGGAGGCGATCGTCTCGACTGCATTCGGCTGTCCGTACGAAGGTGATATCGCCCCCGAGCGAGTCGCGCAGCTCGCCGGGCACCTGATCGACGCTGGCGCCGATCGAATGTCGTTCGGTGACACCACGGGTATGGCGACGCCACGCCGCGTCCATGATCTGCTCGACGCGCTCGAACGGGCAGGCATCGGCGCCGACCGGATCGGAATGCATTTCCACGATACGCGCGGCACCGCTCTCGCCAACGTGCTCGCGGCACTCGAGCGCGGTGTCGTTCGCTTCGATGCGTCGGTCGGCGGGTTGGGCGGCTGTCCCTATGCGCCGGGCGCTTCGGGGAACGCAGTCACCGAGGATCTTGTACACATGTGCCACGACATGGGAATCGAGACCGGCATCGATCTCGAGGCGCTGCTTCGCTGTGCGCAACTCGCGAGTGAGATCGTCGGCCGCGAGTTGCCGAGCGCGTTGTTGCACGCAGGTCCGCGGACGCGGATCCGATCGTCATGAGCGCCACCGGACCCGACGAGTACGCCCGTCTTGCGGAACGCTCGGAACGGGCACGGCAGGGCAACCTCGCCAAAGGCGCCGAAAAGCTCGCCGAGCAGCACAAGCTGTTCGTGCGAGACCGGCTCGCGCGCCTGCTCGACGACGGCTCGTTCGTCGAAGACGGCCTGCTCGCGAACGCGCTTGCGGGCGATCTTCCAGCCGATGGGGTAGTGACCGGCGTTGGTCGCATCGACGCTCGCCCTGTGTGCGTGATGGCCAACGACCCCACCGTTAAAGCCGGATCTTGGGGCGCGCGCACGGTCGAAAAGATCGTACGGCTGACCGAACACGCACTGAGCCACGAGCTGCCCGTCGTCTACCTGGTCGATTCCGCGGGTGCGCGCATCACCGATCAGGTCGAACTCTTTCCCGGCCGCCGCGGCGCCGGGCGGATCTTCGCCAACGAAGTTCGGCTGTCAGGCAAGGTGCCGCAGGTGTGCTGCTTGTTCGGGCCGTCGGCTGCTGGCGGCGCGTACATCCCGGCGTTCTGCGACGCGGTATTCATGGTCGAAGCTAACGCTTCCATGTACCTCGGCTCGCCGCGCATGGCAGAGGTCGTGATCGGGGAAAAGGTGTCGCTCGAGGAAATGGGCGGCGCACGGATGCACGCCACCGTCAGCGGTTGCGGCGACAACCTCTGCGCGTCCGACGCAGACGCAATCGACGCAGCCCGACGTTACCTGTCGTACCTGCCTACCTCGTGGCGGGATTCGTCGCCCCAGACGATCGGAGTTGCACCGACGAACGAAGCCGTACCGATTCGCGCCACAGTTCCGACAGAAGAACGGCGCGCGTACGACATGCACAAGGTAATCGATGCACTCATCGACGCCGATTCGTTCTTCGAGCTGAAACCATTGTGGGCGAAGGAGCTGATCATCGGCTTCGCGAGGCTCGACGGATCGGTCATCGGCGTCGTGGCCAACAACCCGCTGCATCTTGGCGGCGTATTGTTCGTGGATTCTGCCGACAAGGCGGCGCGCTTCATCTGGCTGTGCGACGCGTTCAACGTCCCGTTGATCTTTCTGGCTGACGTGCCGGGCTTCATGATCGGGTCGCAAGTCGAACGACAAGGGATCATTCGCCACGGCGCGAAAATGATCACCGCAGTCGCGGAGGCGACCGTTCCGAAGTTCTCGGTCATCGTCCGCAAGGCGTACGGCGCCGGACTGTACGCAATGGCAGGTCCCGCCTTCGATCCGGACGCGTGCTTGGCGCTGCCAACCGCGCAGATCGCCGTGATGGGTCCGGACCCGGCAGTGAACGCAGTGTTCTACAACCGGATACAAGCGATCGACGATCCCGATGAGCGCGCGACGTTCGTCGCGGAACGGCGACGCGAATACACCGAAAACGTCGACCTCGTGCACCTCGCGGCCGAGCTCGTCGTCGACGCCGTCGTCCAACCTGAGGACCTCCGCGACGAGTTGGTGCAACGCCTAACGCTCGCGGCCAGCCGCGTTCGCGCCGACACCGAAAAGCGCCACGGCGTCCCTCCGGTCTGACCGGTAGGCTCCCTCGGTCACACGGGCTGTGGCGCAGCTTGGTTAGCGCGCTTGACTGGGGGTCAAGAGGTCGCGGGTTCGAATCCCGCCAGCCCGACCATAAGGCCTGATCAGAGGGACTCTTCTGCAGTCTCGAGTTGTGTACCTAAGTCGTTACCTAAGAATTCGAACACCGACGCCGCGCGTCGGGTGCCTTCTCGGGCTGTGTCGCGGCGGCGGTGCTCGGTCGTGTCGAGAGTTCCCCATACCCATGAATAGCGCGAGACATGCCTCGCGCGGTTTCAAAAAAGTTTCGGAGATGGGCAAACTTTTTTCTTGCCCGTATCGCATACCTGGCATCGTCAGCTCGCAGGAGATCGTGGACGACGGCGGACGGAACGCGCCTGGCGACCGTGCGAACATGACCTGCCGTCCGGCGGGTGCGACAACCGGAACCGTCGGCTCGCGCGCCGTCGGTCGTGTGGTCGGATCGTTGTGAGGCGTGGCGGGGGAGTGGACGCGCCGAGGCAGTTCGTTGCGAAATGGTCGGCCGTTGTCGGAGGTGCGTCAGGTCGTGTGACGGGCTCGTGATGGGTTGGCTGCGTGTGGACACGGCCGCGCTCGCGGAAGTTGCCTGCCCCGGTACGGCACATAGGTGATAGGGCGTTGGCGTCGCCCAGCGCGCGTTATGGGGCGCGTTCTGCTCGGGTTCGGGCGTTCGCTTCAGAGTGCGTCGAGGAGTGCTTCGGCGCGTTTGGTGAGTCCTGCGCAGCCGTACTCGGCCGCGGTGGCCGCGGCGGTCTGCGCGAAGTGGCGTGCACGTTCGAGGTCGCCGTCGGCACGGCGAGCGATGCAGAGGTCGGCGTGGTCGAGTTGGCCGAGCGCGGTCCAGTACGGGGCTTGGAGTCGGGTGTGGATGTCGTGTGCAATCGCGAACCATTGTTCGGCTTGGTCGTAGTTGCCGAGGATTGTGGCGGCGCGGGCGAGGGGGCGAGCGACCGCTCCGTTCACGATGACTCCCGCTGGGGAGATGACGTGGCTGGCGAAGGGCGCGAGGCGTTCGACGAGTGTGCGGGCAGCGGTGTGATCTGCGGCCGTGACGGCGGTGTCAGTCAGGTTGGCCATAGACACGAGCCACATTGCGTCATAGGGATAGGCGAAGCCCGTGGCCGCCTCGGCGGAGACACGTTCGCGTGCTTCGTCGATGCGTTGGAGTTCGCAGAGCATGAGTGGGACCGTGGCGCGCAGCGCGGCGATGGATGGGTTGTCGCGGGCAAAGTCGAGGAACAGGTCGGCGATCTCATCAAGTCGGCCTTGGTGCAAGCGGATGGCGTAGAGGAGGCCGCCGTACGAGGCGAGCACGTCTGGATTACCGGCCGTCGTGCCGAGCTCCAGCAGGCGTTCGTTGGCGGTTTCGGCATCGCTGGCACGTCCGGCGAGCAGCAGCCGTCCAGTGGCGAACTGCGCCTCCTGCCAGTTCAGATACGGCAAACCGACGCTTTTCGCGAGGGTTTCCATCTCGGCGAGGGCGGCGTCGGCTCCCGCAAGGTCTGCCTGCTGATACTGGACCCACATCATCGGGAAACGGATGCGGGTCCGCAGCACGGGATCGCCGAGCCGGTCTGCGGTTGCGACGGCGCGTTGGATGTCGTCGAGGTGTTGGTCGCGGCGTTCGGGCGTCGCCAGCGTGAGGTGGGCGGCGTCGATGACGTCGACGAAGGTGGCATCGTCGTCGACCTGCCGTGCAACTTCGACAGCCTGGAGTGCGAGGTCGTGGCGGACACGCCATTCGGTTCCGGCGTCGTGAGCGCCGCCGAGCGCCGCGAGTAGTCGAGCGCGGGTCGGTGTCGGGTCGGTGCCGATTCCGTTGAGCGCGGCCGAGAGGACCGGCTTGGCGTCGTCGTCGCCGATCTGGGTCGCGAGCCATTGCGCGAAGCCAAGTGCGGCGGCAACGAGCACCTCGTTGTCGCCGAGTCGTTCGGCGAGCGCGGCGGCTTGCAGGAGTGTGTCGCGATATTCGGGCTTTGACGCTTGGTACTGCGCGGTGCCGAGCGCGGCGAGCAGTTCGGCTCGGAGGTGTTGGTCGGGTGGGGTTTGGCGGGCGGCGAGGTCGAGGGCTTGTTGATACCAGCGGATGGCGTCGTCGGGCGCGAGGGCGTCGCGGGCGGCGTCACCGGCACGGCGGACGTAGCCGAGGGCTTTGTCGAGGTCGGCGGGCCGGGTGGCGGCGACCCAATGGTGCGCGAGTTCGGCGAGGGTCGCCGCATCCTCACTGATCGCTTGGGCTTCGAGAGTCTCGGCGACACGCTGGTGGGCGCGTTGGCGGCGGGTCGGGCTGAGCTCGTCGTAGAGACTGTGCTGGATCAGCGCATGCGCGAACCGATACCGATCCGCAAGGTCACCCTCGACCAGTACGGCGGCAGCGACCGCGGCGTCCATGAGATCCAACAATGCGCCTTCGTCGACCTCGGCCAATCGCGCGAGCAGGCTGA
>JBKQIY010000254.1:0-9901 GCA_052148155.1 Acidimicrobiia bacterium
ATTCATCGACGTACACACCGCGCTATAACTCGTAATCGCACTCCCATTATCCACCGGCTCAACATACGACACGACAAGCTCCAAATCGCCCTGCGACACCGACGGCTGCGCCGGCGTCGCCGGCACGGTGGCGAACACGACCGACGGCGTCGACGCAGGCGACGGCGCGCTCGTGCCGACGGTGTTGGTGGCCGTGACCTGACAGGTATACGACTTGGCGGGGATGAGGCCGTTCAGTGCGGTCATCACGATCGGTGAGCCGAGTTGCGACAGGACGGCGGCAGTGTCGACCCCGTCGCTGCAGGTCGCGGTGTCGTTCGAAATCGTGTCGCCGTTGCCGGACGGCTGCGTGAAGGCGACGGACAGCGAGCCGGCGCCCTGCGTGACGGTTGGTGTTGCGGGCGTGGCGGGCGCGTTGGCGAACACGATCGACGCGGACTGGGGCGAGGCTGCGCTGGTGCCGTCGTTGCTGGTAGCCGTGACGTCGCAGGTGTAGGAATCACCGTCGACCAGTCCGGTCACAAGGAGCGGCGACGCCGTCCCGCTCATCGAGCCTTGTGGGTTGCCCAGGTTGGTGATGTCGGTGCAGGTCGCGTTGTAGCCGGTGATCGCGCTGCCGTTGTCGGCCGGCGCGGTGAAGCCGACGCTGAACTGGCCGTTGCCCGCCGCGACGGCGGGCTGTGTCGGTGCGTCGGGGGGTGTTGGGGCAGGGACCGTCGCGGCCGAAGGGCTTGAGGCCGCGCCAGTTCCGTCGCCGTTGGTCGCGGTGACGGCACAGGTATAGGTGTCGCCGTTGAGGAGTGGGGTCACGATGATCGGAGACGCGGCTCCGCTGTTCGAGACAGGAGTGTCTCCTGGGTTCGTGCTGTCGGTGCAGGTCGCGGTGTAGCTCAAGATCGGCGAGCCGCCGTCGTTGGCGGGCGGGGTGAAGGTCACCGTCAGTTGGGCGTCGCCGACCGCGGCTGCCGCTGCGGTGGGCGCGTCAGGCACGCTCGCCCAGGCGGGCGATGCCGCCAGGCCGATCGCGAGGGTCGTCCCGAACGCGCACCCGAGGGCGCGACGCAGGCGTCGTCGCCAGATCCGTCGATCACGCGCTGGGCTCATGGCTCCCCCCAGGGCGGCCCGCATTGACCCCCGAAGCGCTAGTACATCCCCCTTCGCGGTTATTGGCAAGCCCTGCCGTCGTGCTGGTGTTGCCTTCGCTGACGCCTATCCGGCCGAACAGGGAAGAGATGCCGAACCGAACGGGAGCTCCCGCGAGCGTGACCCGCACGTGTGGACGTGGGGCCGGTCGCAGAAATCCCAAACCGGCAGGAAACGAGACGGTCCGGGCGTATGCAGGTACGGCTCGGCTGCGCCGACGCGCCTCGTGGCAGCGCATTGTGGCTCTGACTTTAGGGCTTGCCGCCTTGCGGTTCGTCGGGGACGATGCCGCCGCGGGCTTTGATGTCGGCGTGGCGCTCACCGAAATGCCAACGATGACCTTCCAGGTCGGTTGCCTCGTAGCGGCGCTCGCCGTAGAAGGCGTCCTGAATCTGCATAGTGATGTCGGCGCCTTCCGCGACTGCGTGTGCGAAGTGCGCATCGATGTCGTGCACGTACACCATCATCTGGACTGTCGTGTTGCCGAGCGTGCGCGGGCTGTGAATCTGGTGGACCTCAGCATTGGCGTGACCGATCATCACGACCCCGTCACCTGCCCGCAACCACGCGAGCATCGAGTCGTCGGTTTCGGTGCGAGCCTCGCGGATCTCGATGAGCTGGAACACGCGAGTGAGAAAGTCGAGCGCGGCGCGTTCGTCTTCGTACGCCAACCGCGGATAGATGTCAGGCATCTGCAAGATCGGCGGGGTTTCGTCGCGCGTTGCGTCGATCGTTGACATCAGTCTCTCCTTTTCTCGGGCGAAGACAGTGGGCTCGACCGGATCGTCAGGCTGGACCCGGTCGGGCCGCAGCTCTCTCACGTCGTCCAAGTCGTCGCTCACCGTTGTCTCCCGATCGACGTCTGCAGTTCGCGCAGTTTCTGCCGCGCTCGATTGATCCGCGAGCGAACCGTACCGATCGGCACGCCAAGGGCGGTCGCGATCTCGTCGTAGCTGAGTTCCTCCCAGGCGTACAGCAGCAAGGCATCGCGTTCGCCATCTGGAAGGTGTGCCAGCGCTTCGGCGACGCGCGGCCACAAGTCGGCGGCGTCGAGCCGGGCCGCGACCTGTTCGGTTGGATCGTCCGACGGTGGGCGGCGTGTAAGCAGGCGTACGGTCGCGTGAATCCGGCGCGCTTCACTCCGCCGGTGGTGCGCGATGAGATTCGTCGCGATCCCGTACAGCCACGGCCGCGCGTTCGGTCGTTCGCAGTCGTACGTGGCCCGCTTCTCAAAACCGACTCGGAACACATCGCCGAGCAGCGCGTCGGCAGCGTCGACACCGACTCGACGGACGAGATACCGAAAGACCACGGTCGCGTGCCGGTCGAAGAGCTGCCCGAAGTATCTCGGCTCGTCCAGTGACGCCTTGATCACCGCGGCGTCCGATTCGGGAACCATCACCCAATGTTTCCCGAACCCACAGGCCGGTTCGCGCCGACTCCGACCGGATGCGCGTGACCGTGTTGTCGCCATCACAGCCAACTGCGTGCGCCCCCGACACCTGCACTGTCAAAGGGCCCGGCGTTCAACGACGTTCCCGGAACGCGAGTTGCGGACCTCGCGGATCGTCGAGATGCGCGCCACACGGACCACCTGGGCCGGTGCTCTCGGTACCTCGGGCCCCTTGAGGTGTTGGTCGGTTCGCCCCCTGCACGGGTTCGCCAACGTAGGGCACGTGCAGCACCGCCGAGGAGCGCCCCGGTGCAGGGCGGTTCCCGTGCCGACAAGTTGGGGCGCCAGTTCCTCGGTGAAGCAGCCCATCGCGGCCTTGGTCGCGCGCCGACCGACGCATCCGGTACCACCGCGATACCGCCAACGCCGGACGATGTGATTGCCGACGAACCCTCCTGCCCGATGCCGTCAGGCGGGTGTCTGGCACGAACACACACACCGTTGTCCACGCCGAACACGTTGACGCTGAAGCACCACCGACCGGCGTTTGGGTCTGCCATAGAAAGCCCTCCCCCGCCCGAGGTGCCGTCGGCATTGTTGAAGAGCAGACGGCACGCCCCGTTCCGATCCACCTGAACAGAGCTAGACACAGGAACCCGACTCACTAAGAGGCGGCTTGACCAACGAGGCCCGAAGGCGAGGACGAAGATGGCGGATGAAGTCGATCTGGGATCTCGGTTCCTGCGGTGGGAACTGCGCGGCCCCGCTGCGTGGGTGACCATCGATCGCCCCGAGCGCCGCAACGCGCTCACGGCGAACATGTATTTCGGAATCCGACGCGCGGTAGACCGGGTCAATGCGTCGCGATCAATTCTGGCGCTGGTTCTCACTGGCACCGGCGACGCGTTCGCGCCCGGCGGCGAGCTCGGCGGTCACAACGACGATGGCGCGGTGAACTACGGCGAGCTGCTCGGGACCGGTGTAGTGCCGTTCGACGCGATCCGCGACTCACGGAAGCCTGTGATCGCGGCAGTCAACGGGCTTTGCATGGGTGGTGGTCTCCTGATCGCAATGCTGGCTGACGTCGCGATCGCCAGTGATCGGGCGGTGTTCGGTGCGCCTGAGCTGCTTCGGGGTGTAGCCGACGCATATCATGCGGCGATCCTGCCCGAGCACGTCGGCATCGCACTCGCGCGGGACATGCTCTTCACCGGCCGGCGCCTGACCGCACCCGAGGCGCAACGGTACGGCCTCGTTGCGCGCGTCGTACCTCACGACCAACTCACTACGGCGACCGAGGAGGTCGTCCATGACATTCTGCGTGCGGCCCCGCGAGCCCGCGTCGCATTGAAGCGGCTCATCAACGCACGCTACGGCGCGGTCGACAAGATCACCTTCGACGAATCAGTGAACGGCGATGAGGTGATCGAAGGCTTCCGCGCGTTCGTCGAGAAGCGAACGCCCGATTGGGCGCCCGACTGATGATGCACTTGCTGGCGGCTTCGATCGTCGGGCGGGTCGATCAAATCGGGACGGTCGTCCGCCGACCCATTGTGGAGCGATCCGGGCTGCGCGTCGGGCTCGGCGAACGCATCGTGCACCTTTCACCCCGAACCCGCCGCTGGTCGGCGAGGTGAGCCCACGGAGTCCGCCGCTCGGCATCGCCGATCGCTAAGATCGAACGTGTGTTCGCTACTTTGGATCACCTCAACGACGAGCAACGGGCCGCCGCGACGTTCGAGGGCGATCAGCTTCGCATCCTCGCCGGCGCGGGCACCGGGAAGACAACCGCGCTGACGGCCCGGGTGTCGTGGCTTGTCGGGACCGGGATTCCTGCCGAGCGCGTGATGGCGCTGACGTTCACCAGACGCGCAGCCCGCGAGTTGGTGCACCGAACCGAGACACTGCTCGCCGACTCTGCGGGACCGGGAGGCCGGCGTCGGCGGAGCCGTGTTGTGGGCGGGACATTCCATTCGATTGCCCACCGGACCTTGCGGCGCCACGCGGCCGCGGTCGGACTGCCCGAGGGCTTCTCGATGCTCGATTCCGGCGACGCAGCCGATGTCATCGATCTCGTACGCCAAGAACAGGGCGCGGCGGCGACGGGCCGGCGTTTCCCGAAGAAAGGGACATTGCTCGATCTGTACTCGCGATCCGTCAACACCCAGCGGCCGCTCTCGGCCGTCATCGACGAGATCGCCCCGTGGTGTGCGGAGCAGATCGAGCCGATCGGGTCGATCTGCCGCACCTACGTCAACCGCAAACGTGTGCTCGGTCTCGTCGACTTCGATGACCTCCTCTTATATTGGCGCGCCGCGGCCGCCGACGATCGACTCGGCCCGCAGCTGGCTTCCGAGATCGACCACATCTGCGTCGACGAATACCAGGACGTCAACGCGCTCCAGGTCGACCTGCTGCGCGCCTTGCGCCGCAGCGACCCGCGGTTGACGGTCGTGGGCGACGATTCACAGGCGGTGTACAGCTTTCGCGGGTCGAGCCCCCGGCACCTGCTCGACATCGAGGTGGCGTTCCCTTCGATGATCACGATCCTGCTGGAGCGCAACTACCGGTCAGTCCAACCGATCCTCGATGTCGCCAACGCGATCGCGGATGGTGCCGCCGAAGGGTTCATCACCCGATTGCGCACCGAGCCCCCGTCGGGCACACAACGTCCCCGGCTCGTGCGTTGCGCGGACGAAGACGCACAAGTCGACGCCGTCTGCGACCGGATCCTCGCCCACCGTGAAGAAGGCATCGCGCTGCGAGATCAGGCTGTTCTCGTCCGAGCCGCACACCACAGCGACCTCCTCGAGCTGGAGCTTGCACACCGGCGCATCCCGTACGTGAAGTACGGCGGTCTGCGGTTCCTTGAGGCTGCCCACGTCAAGGACCTCATTTGTCTGTTCCGCCTCGCCGACAATCCCCGGGACGAACGAGCATGGTTCCGGCTCCTCCAACTCCTCGAGGGAGTCGGACCCGTTCGCGCTCACCGAGCGATCACCGCCCTCGGTGTCGACCGACCCGGCACACCCGCGGAAATCTTGCTGCGCTGGCCGCTCGCGGTAGAGCAACTTCCGCCAGCGTCACATCGGGCAGCCGATGCGTTCATCAAGTGCCTCAGACGCGCCGAAGGCGAGTCGGTCGGATCGCACGGCGAACGCCTCCGAGACTCGCTGAAGCCTTTGGTCAGCGCCGCATACGACAACCCGCAGTCGCGGCTCGCGGATCTCGACGCCCTCGCCGCCGTCGCGCACAACGCCGCGCGACTGTCCGACGTGGCCGCTGATCTCACGCTCGAACCGCCACACTCGACCGGCGACCTCGCGAGCACGCCGTCGATCGACGACGACTGGCTCGTGATCTCCACCGTGCATTCCGCCAAGGGCCTCGAATGGGACGTCGTCCACCTGCTGAACGCCGCGGACGGCAATTTCCCTTGCGATATGGCTTTGACCTCGAGAGAAGGACTCGAAGAGGAACGCCGCCTCTTCTACGTCGCGGTCACCCGCCCGCGCCGCCACCTCCACGTCTACGTCCCGCTGCGCTTCCACTCCCGACCGCGAGGTCACGACGAACACACGATGAGCCAACCCAGCCGTTTCCTCACCGACGACGTTGCCGCGCACTTCGACGCCGTACACGTGTCACGTCACGACACCCGCCCTGACGTCACCGTCGATGCCGGAATTCGTGTCGAAATGGAACTCGACGCCCTTTGGCACTAGCCCGACGTTCCTGGCTTTCCCAGAAGCTCGGGCTCGCTGTCCGACGGGACGGTACTCCTGCAGTGCGGTACCGGCCGATGGGGCGGAGATAAGACCCAACCACAGAGATCGAGCCGAACCCGCCGGACCAAGGTGCTACAAACGTCGAGCTGTCTCGAGCCATGGTGTCGGCGGCGCCGATCCGTCAGGATCCGATCGGTGATTCGCCTGCGAGACAACAACCGTGACATGAACGCGGCACGGATGGCGCAGCTCCAGACCGCGAGGCGGCGACTCGGCGGCGCTCCGGTGTGGACGCTGTCCGTTCGCCGATCTGGGTCAGCGTCGTCTGGCGGACGTCGGGACAATATCGAGAGGTGCGAGAGCTCAACGTCTTCACCGGTGGCGCCCCACCTGGAACGAAAGTTCTTGAGGTTCGCACGACGGCCGCATGGGACGATTGGTTCCAGCGGTCGGCCGCCCTTCGGTCTCCTCTTCGCGATCTCACACGAACCCCGAGTCTCGGCATCCCGTCGAGCGCGCTGCACCTCCTCGGCACATGACGGAGCTACATCGACAGCTGGGTGTTGCGAACGTCGATGACCGCTTCGTGATCCGGCGTGCTGCCCGACGCAACGCGCATTCGGACCTGTTGCAGCCTTGCCGTGCGAACTCAGACGGGTCGCCAGATCCGACATGTGCGACGCATCAGTGAACCTGCAGGTCGGCGATAATTGTGGACAGAGGCGGGAGTTGTCCACTCGAAAGACACAGGGTTGTCCCCTTTATTTCCACAACGGCCGAAGCGCACACTTCAAGACCAACCCAACGTCCACGGTGACGGCCCCCGCCGCCACTCTGTTCGGGGGTCACCACCAGGAGGCGCGCCGAAACCTCGGCGGCGATGATGCAGATGGAGGATCCATCGCTCAGGTTGGATGCACCGTGTGCGCAGACGTCATCGCAGTTCGCCGTGCGCTGCGAGTGGAACGAGCCGCGCGGTTCGAAGACGAACGCTTCCTCGACGTCGTCGGCGAGCGTGGCCGGCTACCAGAACCGATGCAGCCCGTCGCGTGCGAATGCGTTGAAGACCCGACAGGACACCGTTCGAACCGGTTGCGATGGAGGATTCCGGGCGGCTGTACACGACGAGGCTCGCGGCGTTCGCCAGAGCCGGCCGTGACAGGATTGTCGCCCTCGGAGCCCAGCTCGACGAATTGCAGGTTCCCGCGCGGCGCGCCGTGCAATAGGCCAACCGATCATGCATGACACCGACCCCCGGGAGGGGGCCGAACCGGAAAACGAGACTGCGCGAACATCCGCGTCGATCCCCGAGGGCCGCACTCGTGTCATAAGTGGGTCCGAGCGTCTGAGCATCGAGCGAGCACCCCGGATCGATGCAGACTTCTGGGCGACCCCGCCGACCCAACCGCGTCTGGTAGCGCCGAAGGTCGAAGCGCAGCCGGTTGACGACCTGGCACCAGACGATATCGGGGCGGTCCCGGTCCCCGAAGCGATCCGCGTTGAAGAGACGCTGTACAACATCGCGGCAATCCCGGTTGGCGAACCAGCGATCGAGGCGGTCCTCTTCGAAAACCCGGCCGAATACCACCTCGCAGCCGTCGTCGGGACGCCCGACGTCGAGGGTCCCGCCCAAGATTGGGAAGAAGACGCCGCCGGCGTTTCCCCTGACGACGACACGACGGCGATCCGGACTACCGCACCACAGATCGACACCCGCGTCCTCGAAGGTCCGACCAACTACTACAGCGCGGCACTACGGATCGCCGACCCGATCGAAGTCTGCGTCGTCGAGAGTCCCACGCAGAACAGGATCGAAGACGAGGCCGCGGGGGTACGGCCTACCGAACCGCAGCTCGAGGCCGACGTGCTTCTTGAAGGTCCGGCGCAAGACTGGTCGCAGAATGCGGCGGCTCCGGTCAGCGATAACGCTTCCTCGACCGGTGATGGCGGACCGGCGACGCTCGAACTTGTGATCTCGCCGCAACCCGCCACGACGGTCAGCGAAATTGAAGCCGAACCACTCCTAGTCGCAGCCGTCGAACCCGGGACTTGGGCGCTCGCGGCCGCCATCGAACCATGCCTGCGACCAGAGCCAGCAGCCCGCGACGACGACGGAACCTTCGATCGTGATGAAGCGCCGAAGTAATCGGAATGAAGGACACTGCTCGCGACCGGTGACGGCGAGCCTCGTGATCATGCGCTGAATCGCTGAAGGTTCGCGCCGATGCCATTCCTTTGAGTTGAGCGCAACGGACCGCATCCAGTTGCCGTACCAGAATCCGCTCGTCAGAGCGGACCGCCGTTCGGCTGAACCTCCCGCGCGAGGTTCGACGGCGTGATCTGCTCACCGGGGGGATCACGTCGACCTGCTCGGCCTGGGTTCGTTGCCGATCAGGCGCGGCCGGCTTCGATTACGACGGCAGCCCGTCAGTCGAACTCCGCGGAGGGCACTGTCGGTGCTGCACCCTCGCTGAAGCCGGCACCGCGACCCGTGCCCGTCGAGGATTCGTACGGCGCCTCGCGGCGCGGCGCACACCGCGGTTCCGAGCTCAAACGGCTCACCGCTGACGAGGTAGGTCGGGAGATCGCAACGGTTGACGCCTCGCGAATCATCGTCGACGGTCGCTCGGTTCCATCAAGGTCCGTGCTTCCGGGCGTAGTCGCCGACGGCGGCACCACGGCTGAACGGCCTAGCGGACCGCGCACGTCGCGTCACATCCGGACGGGGTGCGGCTGAGACGCCGCACGTCGCGTACCTGGCGTGCGTCGGGTTACGTCGCGACAACCGCACTTCCGCACCGCCGCAAGCCCACGCCCGCGAGTTCGCCCCGCATTCGCTCGGTCCCGAGCGGGACGAGCGAACTAGTAGCGCGACAGACGTCCATATCGCCTCACGTCTCAACCACCACTCCGGCGGACACGAGTTAAGCGGCGCAGTGACGCCGGAGTTGCGGAGTTACGGAATGGCACAGTTGCGGACTGCAGTTCGGTACTGAGGTGTCTGACTATTGACTTCAATGCGAGTGGCGCAATCGTTCAGATGATGTCATATATATCCAGCTCATTGTGCGAGCGACGCATCGCCAATTCAGATACGCAGCCGTGCGCTCGAGCCGCGAAACGACCATCGAACCCATAATGCGGCGATACCGGCACCCTTAGATTGAGAATCTGCGACATTGCATCTTGATATGAAGACCGCACCGGAATAGAACGAGCCGCCGAGCGGATCAACCGCCGACAGCAAGAGATGCCCACACAAGGAGAATCCGTGAAGAGACGATTTCTGTTTGTGGGAGCAGCTGCAGCTGCTCTCGCCCTAACAGCGTTGCCAGCCCTCGCAGGCACTTATGGTGGCAACGGCAATAACAATGGCAACCAGTGCAATAGCAGCACCTGGAGCAACAACGGTGGCCAGGGCTACAACGGTGGCCAGGGCAACAAGGGAAACCAAGGCAACAACGACGGCCAGTGCCAGTGCAACAACGGTGGCCAGGGCTACAACGGTGGCCAGGGCTACAACGGTGGCCAGGGCTACAACGGTGGCCAGGGCTACAACGGTGGCCAGGGCAACAACGGTGGCCAGGGCAACAACGGTGGCCAGGGCTACAACGGTGGCCAGGGCAACAAGGGCAAC
>JBKQIY010000255.1:0-15078 GCA_052148155.1 Acidimicrobiia bacterium
GCGCAACATCGCGGCCCATCGCGCGGCAGCACGACCGCCTCGGCAAGGACACCACCTCACCGATAAACCGCCGGCCACGCGAGCGACGTGACCAAAGCGTGACCAACGGCTGTTCATACACCATCATGAGGACGGCACGCCGCAGCACGAGGCGACCGCTGTCATCAGGTCGTTCGCGAATGCCCCGCCACCAGAGGATCGCGCCGCGTTGCTTTGCAAGCTGGTGGTACGGCTCCTCGGTAGCGGAGCTGACCAGAGTTCTACCGGATCTTCTACCGGTCGGTGCGACATCGTCTGTCACGGGCGCGGTCACCGGCTGAATCTGCGAACTCGCGAACGTGCTGCTCAAGGTATCTATCGACAGCCGACGGCATCCGTCGTCACGCCCCTGATCGCCCTACGGATTAGAAGAGCGTTGTCAACGAGAGTTGTGGAGGCTCAGAAAAGCGGCTCTTCGGATCTAAGCGGGGCCGCGGGGTATAGACGGCGTTGGGCTGTCGACTGCGCGGCGGCGTTTTTCTGGGCGGCTCTGCCTGGTGGCGTAACGCTCGCGGATTACGGCAATCTGTGCGCGTGGGCGAGCAGACGTTCCGGTTCGGATACCAACTCCGCTCACGTACGGCTGAGCAAATGCTCGCGAGCGCAGTCGCCGCGGAGGCTGCGTACTTCGACGTGATTCATACCTTCGATCACATCGGTGACGAGTGGCCGCCGCTTGCTCCGTTGATGGCGGCCGCGGCAGTTACCGAGCGGATGCGCTTGTGTCCCCTTGTCGTCAACAACGACTTCCGTCACCCGGTACACCTAGCCCGTGAGGTCGCCGCGCTCGACCAACTTACCGGCGGACGCATGGAGTTGGGTCTCGGTGCTGGTCACTCCTTCACGGAATACGAAGCGATCGGCATTCCCTTTGACGCGCCCGCGGTCCGCAAGGCGCGCATGTGCGAGGCGGTTGAGATCCTGCGGCGGCTCCTGGACGGGGAGACCGTGTCGTTCTCGGGCGAGCACTATCAGGTGCGCGAGGTGCGGACGATGAGAGCGTTGCAGCAGCATCTTCCGATCATGGTCGGCGTCAACGGACGCCGACCGTTGAGCCATGCTGCTCGTCACGCCGACACGATCGGGCTGACGATGTTGGGCCGTACGCTCGCCGACGGTCAGCGCCACGAGACTCGTTGGGAACCAGGCCGCGTCGATCAGACGGTCGCCTTCATCAACGAAGAGGCCGATGGTCGCGCCCGACCGCTCGAACTGCACGCACTCGTGCAGGCAGTGATCGTTAACGACGATCGCGAGGCAGCGGCCGCAAACGTCGTCCGAAACGGATGGACAGCGACTGTCGAGGACGCGCTCGAGACGCCGTTCCTGGCAATCGGCACGCACTCCGAGATCGCCGATCATTTGCGCCGGTGCCGAGCACGATGGGGTCTCTCGTACTTCAGCGTGCGCGACATCGAGGCGTTCGCGCCGGTAATAGAACAGCTCCGGAACGGATCACACGCCACGCCATAGCTGCGATCTCGCGCACGTCGTGAACGGCGAGACCGCCCAGAAAGCGCGTTCATGATGCGACCACGCCGACGCGGTTCGGGCCCGCCGTTGCGTCGCTGCTGAGCACGCAACGATCGCAGCGCCGACCAGGCTGGCCGACCAGACCCCGCTTAGATCCGAAGAGCCAGAAAAGCCTCCGAGACAAGAGCTCGTCTCGGAGGCTTTGCCGATCAAGGGGCGTCGCCGCTACCACGCGCGCCGGCCGGCGAACGGTCCTGCGGCCGAAACGTAAACGTCGGCAGGTTCGCCATTCATGTGGGCGCGAACATTCCCCGCGCCGCACCGGGAGCGAGCGCTGTAGAGAACCAGCCGTTGGGAATCCCACGGGAATCTAATGCTGGGTATGGCATGGGAGTTGGGCAAACACGCTGGACCCCAACACCGCTCTGAACTGCGCAAACGCGACTACGTCAGATATGGCAGACGGCTCTGAACGGACTTCTAATCCGTTGGTCGGAGGTTCGAATCCTCCCGGGCGCGCGCTCTGACCTGCACCTTCTCCGTGATTTGTTCGTGATCGGAAGGATGACGCAAGGGCCAGGCCGTCTCCAGGCCGTGCGGGATTCGACTGCGACGCGCCGAACGCTTCGTCAAGTCGCGTCCCCGGGCCGTCGAGGTCGTCCGCAAAGAGGTGCTGATAGAGGCGAAGAGTCAACGCCGGATCGCTATGACCAAGTTGAGTCTGAACCATCTTTGACTGACGCCCCGGCCTTCGCTGCCACCGAGGCGTAGGTGTGCCGAAGCGTGTGAATCCCAACGGCACTGGCAGGCCGCCAGTCTCGACCGCTGGGTCCCAGTAGCGATGTCGGAAGTTCGAGTACTCCAGGGGTCCACCCGACAGGGAGGAGAAGACGAGTGCCGATGTGTAGGAGCCGACGTTCGCTTCGCCGGGGCGCTCGAAGGTCGACTAGCAAGAGGGGTGAACAGCTCCGGAGCGTGATGCGGTGACCACACGCTGATAACTGGTCGCCTGACCAATGGTTTCCGCTCCGCTCTGCCCGCACGATGGTGGCAGTTCCTCAGTCTGAGGAACACACAAACGCAGGCGGAAATCATGAGCGTGCACACGCTCGCGGTGCGTAACTCGGTCTTGGGTGGCGGTCTCGCCGCTCTCGTTCTCGCGGGCGGAGCTGGTTTCTGTAGGGGCTAGGTCCGCTTTTCTGTTCAACGTATTCGTGCCTGCTGTTGTTGCTGGGCTTCCCATACCGCCTTCGTCCAGCTCCAATAGCGGTCGACTCGGGGGTGCGTTCCTTCCTAGGGCGCACCCCCGAGTTTTTCAGCGACAACGTATGTACGTAGATGCCCGCAGAACCTGCAAGCAAAAGCGCGCGTGATTACTAAATTATCGGGTTCTTCCTGGTCGGACTCTTGTGGTATTCGACCTTCTAACCCGTTGGTCGGAGGTTCGAATCCTCCCGGGCGCGCGTGACCGGCACCTTCTCCGTGATTTGCTCGTCATCCGAAGGATGACGAACAGGGCCGTGCCGTCTCTAGGCGGTGCGGGATTCGACCTCGACGCAGCGAACTGTTGTCGAGCCGTGTGCTGAGGGTCATCGAGGTCGTCCTTTCGAACAGGTGCTGATATAGGGACGAAGTTCAGACCTGAGCCCGAAGCCCACGCTGCTGGCGGGCCGACGGGCCGAGCCCGATGGCCGAAAAACGTCGTCGTCAAGCGGTAGGCCGCGGTTGACGAGGGGAAACGCCGCGGGATAGGACGTCGAATCGCATGGCGCTTACGAAACTGTGCGGTTCCTTGGGCGTGCTCGTCATTTCGGTCGCGCTCGTTTGCGGGCCTACGGTCACGGCCGCAGCTGTGTCGTCATCGAACCGAGGTCCGGTCGCACAGACGTTCAATGGGATGTCCGCGGTCGGTGCGTTGTTCAACTGGACCAACACCAGCCAACTCGGTGAACATTTCTGCACGGCAAGTGTCGTCGCGAGCGTCCACGAAGACCTACTCGTGACCGCCGCGCACTGTGTGAGCGGACGCTCCCCAACCAGCATCGTCTTCGCACCGGCCTACCATCAAGGTCATTTCCCGTTCGGTCTGTGGCACATCAGCGACATGTTCGTTGACCATGCCTGGAGCGCCTCGACAAACCCCAATCACGATTTCGCCTTCCTGGTCGCCAGCCCGTCACCATCGGGTGCGCCCCTGCAGAGCCTGACCGGCGGCGAGCGTCTCGGCATCAGCGAACCGGCTGTCGCCACCGTCGACGTGATCGGATATCCCGACCGCCAGAACTCGCCTATCACGTGCACCAATCAGACAACCCGATTCACCAGTAACCAACTTCGCTTCGATTGCGGTGGGTACACCAACGGGACAAGTGGCGGTCCCTTTCTGACCAAAATCAGCCAATCAACCCGGCTCGGCACCCTCATCGGCGTCGTCGGCGGTTATGAGCAGGGCGGCGATACCCCCTCGGTGTCCTACGCGGCACGGTTACTTGCCCCCGCCGCGACGCTCTATCAGACGGCGTCGACCTCGGCCGCCGCAGGAGCCGGATAGTCGTTTCGTCGCAGGCGCAACAACAACCCGTTCTGTACCGTTGCGACGCGAGCGGAATATCCGTGCAAGTCCCAGTTGTGCGATCCGGGATGCCGAGGCGCGACACACCGCGCAGGTCGCACACGAAGAGTCACACGCCCACCGTGTTCGCCGCGCAGGAAGAGTGCGCGCAGGACGAGGCCGTCGAGCACCTCCGTCACGGTTGATCTTCGATGAAGCCCGCAAGCGGTACCGGCTTCGGAGGCGCGATGACGCGGAGCCGAAACCGGCCTCGCCACGCGCGACGGGCTTGGACTCTCGAGCCGCCCAGGATCGGGTTCCCAGTCCGTCGAGGTCGCAGGCGAGGGAACGCCCCGCGCGACGAGACATGGGGTCGTACAGTCAGTTTCGTGTCAGAGAATTCGATTGGGCGTGTCGGTGACAGGGGTCTGGATCGTCGAGGGCGGGCGCTACCAGCCGCGCTGATCGTGGTCGCACTTCTCGCGGCCGCATGTGGGAGCGGAACAAAATCAACCGCGTCCGCAACGTCGACGACGTCATCGAATAGCGCCACGGCGGGGCCATCGTCGAAGACGTTGGGTCAGGGTGTGACGGCCACCAGCGTCAAGGTCGGGTTTGTGTTCATTAATTACAGCTCTGTGGTGCAGTTCATTCACAACACCGCGGGCAATCAGGAACAGACCTATCAGGTCTTCGTGAACGATGTGAATAAGCATGGCGGGGTGTCGGGCCGCAAGATCATTCCCGAATACGAAACGTACGTTCCGATCGGCACCGCGGGTCCTCTGACTGCGTGTGCGTCGCTCACCGAAGACAAGAAGGTGTTCGCAACGATCGGCGTGTTGTACGACGCCACAGGGGCCGGGCAGTTGTGCTTCGTGAATCAGCACCACTCGATCCTGATCACGCACCTGTTGAGTCAAGCGGTCCTTAATCAGGTGACGACGCCCGGCCTGTTGTTGACCGTGGACCCGACACCGGAGCGGACCACCGAGGTGCTGTTGTCGTTGTTGAAACGGGAGCACACTCTGTCGGGCAAGACGGTGGCTGTGTTCGGCGAAGACGAGTCGCGGGCGAGTGTCGCCTCGACGGTCGTGCCCGGGTTGAGGCAGCTGGGCGTGAAGATGGGCTCGACCGCCATCTTGACGATCAATGGCACCGACTTCACGGTCGCGGAGGCGCAACTCGACAGCTTCATCCAGAAATGGAAGACCGAACACGTCGACGCAGTGTTCATGTCCGGTGACGACGTCGTCGCGTCGCAGTTCGTGTCGAAACTAAGGAACGAGATGCCCGGCATATTGCTCATGACCGACGGTGAGGCGAGCGCTCAGGCCAACGGGAAGGCCGAACCGAACCCGAACCCCTACGACGGCATGCTGACCGCGACGAACCTCCCGTCGCAACAAGACTTCGAACAGCCCAGCTTCCAAGCGTGCGCCAAGACCTACCAGGACGCCCTCGGAACGCCCGTCATCGCGCCCGCAGATGTCCAACCGGGACCGGGCGGGAACAAGGTCGAGGTCTACGGGGCGATGGAAGACGCCTGCGAAGACCTCGCTTTCTTCAAGTATGTCGCCGACAAGGTCGGCCCCTACCTCAACGACCAGAACTGGGTGCGGACGATCAACAACTTGGGAGATATCGACAACGTGATCCCGGGCACGCACTTCGCGTCGATTCACACCGGAAAGTACGACGCCTCCGACGACTTCGGCCTCGCCGAGTACGACTCGACCATCGAAGACTTCAAACTGACGACCCCGATCTTCAACGCCCGCAACCCGTAACCGGCCTGCACGCGCGAAGGAGTGCTCCGGCGCGTGTCACTGGTATTGGATGGCGACGTGCTTAGCGTACTCGTCTGGGTCGATGTCAACGTCTTCGAGGGTGTGGTGGTATTCAGAGGATGTGAGCATGTAGCGGATCGACTCCTGATCGAGGACGGGCAGGTCGGCGATCGGGGTGCCGGGCAGGTCGCGAAGGATGAGCTTGCCTTCGACGCGTTCCACCGACTCAGGTTTCATCGTCTGGTGGAGCACGACCAGGAACGGGCCGGCGTCGAATCCCTTGCCCGCGACCGCGGGCAGGAACTTGTACCAGAAGTGGGTGAGGGGGTAGGGCTCGGGTGTCGGCAGTGTCGCGTTGATGTCGCCGACGATCTCGACGAAGGTCACGTCCTGGCGGGTGACGCTTGCCTGCACGTGATGGCCTTCGCGAGTGAACTCGAGTTTGGCGAGCTTCTTCGGCTCGCCGTAGCGTTCGCGGCTCGGTGCGATGGCGTCGGCGAGATCGATCGGCATTACTAAGCAGCACTGGCCGAGCTTGTCTCCGTATAGCGCGTCGACGAGGATCGAACAGACACGTTCGTGCACGTGACCGTTCGCTTCGATGCTCGTGAACCGCACGTGCACGCGAGGCTCGGGCGGCGGCCTGAGTGGTGGTGGGAGGACTTCGGCGAGCACGTCGGGGTTGGTGAGGTAGGTGACCTCGAGCCGAGGGCACGCGGGGAACGGTACGACCTCGTCGCCTTCGCCCTGTCGCATGTCCTGGATCCAACGGTTTTGGCCCATGGCCTCCCCAGTCGTCGACGTTTGTGCTGATCAGGTGGTCGAGAGCGGCACGGCTTCCACGCCCGATAGCCACGAACGGCCCGCCGCGCGTAGCGGCTCCCATTTCGCGAGAGCGGTGTCGTCGGTTTGGCCGAGGTCGTCGGGTGTCGGGCCGATGCGATCTGCGATCGGTGCCAGGGCGGCGAGGTCGAAGCCGTAGAAGTCGGCTTGGTTCAGGCCGAGGATCTGCGCGGTCTCGTCGACGGCAATGTCCCAGAAGCGGTCCCTGAGGAATTCGCGTGTGTAGGGCCAGGTGCCCTCAGGGTGTGGGAAATCGTTGCCCCACATGATATTGCCGATGCCGATCTCGTAGCGACGTGCCAACTCGCGCCGGCGCGTGTTGGACGAGCCGATCTTGCAGTTGCGGTCGAAGTATTCGCTCGGCAGCATCGACAGGATGCCGCGGGTGTCGACCATCTTGCGCATGCCGTGCTCGCGGGTCGCCATCATGTCGGCGCGCCACAGCATGTCTGCCGCCCAGTAGCTTCCGGCTTCGGTCACGGCCATCTTGAGTTCGGGGAACCGTTCGAATACGCCGGTGAGGAGCATGAACCACAGCGGCCGTGCGGTGAAGAAGATCGTCTCGTAGCCGTACACGCTCATCCAGCCGCGCACTTCGCCGTAGTCCTCACGCGGCGCTGGACCGGAGTGACAGTGCACCGGCAGGGCGAGCTCTTCGCATACGGCCCATACCGGGTCGTAGCAGTAGCTCGTGTAGGACGAGTAGCCAGTCCACTGAGGTGGAATGACGATGCCGCCAGTGAGCCCGTCAGTATGCGCGCGGCGGATCTCTTCGACCGCGCCGGTGAGGTCTCCGAGGATCGGCGCGACGATCAAGCCTGCACGTCGAGCTGGACTGTCGCGGCAGAGCTCGGCAGCCCAGCGGTTGTAGGCGCGTGCGCCGGCGAGGAGATGCTCGGGCGAACGTGTGGCGACTGGATTGAAGCCGGCACCGAATGGCGCGCCCATCGTGCCGGTCACCGCGTCGGGTCCGGGGAAGACGACCTCGGCGCTCACGCCGTCGCGGTCGAGTTCGCGGTCGCGAGTTGCCGCGTCCCAACCACCGCGCAGACCGATCTCGTGGAGGCTGGGACCTTCATCTTCGGTACCGAACCACTCGGCCTGGAACTCGTCGTCGCCGACGAACGGCGAGTCGGCGGTGCCGGATGGTCGCTGATCGAGGAGTTGCTGGCGTTCGGCCAGCTCTTCGTCGAAATCCGTTCGGTACTTCGGATCGAGATACGCACGGTAGATGGGTGAGTTCGGGCCAGCATGGCAGTCGGCGCTGATCACGACGTACCGCTCGGCGGGCATCCGCATCACCTTCCGATCGACGGTCGGCCCGGCTAGTTTGCCACCGACCGCGGACGCGCGACAGCGTAGGTCTGTGCAGGACCTGTCCGGGAAGGTGGCGGTCGTGACTGGCGGCGCCGGCGGCATCGGCCAGGCGCTCGGCGTGCGCTTCGCCCAAGCCGGCATGAAAGTGGTGCTTTCTGACGTGCTTGCTGGGCCGCTCGACGTCGCGACGGCCGATCTACAGGCTCGGGGTTATGACGTCACGGGCGTGCTCGCCGACGTGACGTCGTACGAGTCAGTGTGCGCGCTGCGCGACGCCGCGCTCGACACCTACGGCGGTGTGCACGTGCTGTGCAACAACGCCGGTGTCGGCTCAGGTGGCCTCGGCCACATCTGGGAGCACCATGTTGTCGACTGGCGGTGGTCGGTCGATGTGATGGTGTTCGGCGTGATTCACGGCCTCAATGCGTTCGTCCCGACGATGCTCGCCCAGGACACCGATGGCCACATCGTCAACACGACGTCGAGCAACGGCGGTTTCACGCCGCTGATGACGAGCGGTGCGTACGCAAGCTGCAAGGCCGCGATTACGACTATTACGGAGTGTCTCTGGGGCCAGCTGCGCAGCACAGGCGCCAAGGTCAGTGCTTCGTTGTTGTTCCCGTCGACGTGGACGCCCGGCGTGTTGAACACTGGGATCTGGAAAGCTGGCGCGAACCGGCCTTCGCGCTACGCCCGCGAGCATGATCCCGAACCGCCCGGCGGGCGAGATGCGCTCGAGGACTACCGCCGGATCATGACCGCCAAAGGTGTGGAGGTGCAGTTCGCGCCGCTCGAAGAGGTCGCCGAACTGTGCCTGCGCGGCATCCTCGCCGATACGTTTTGGATCACCGTGCCGAGCGAACGCCAGCATGAACTGCTCCGAGCCCGAGTCGAGTCCCAGATCGACCAGACCCCGCCCGACTACCTGCTCGCCGGGACCGACATGCCCGGACCGCCAGCGCAGAAAGAGGAATAGCCTAGAAACTGTGACCGAGCCACAGGACCGTTACATCGTCATTAGCGCAGACTGCCATGCCGGCGCCGACCTCAAGGATTACAAACCGTTCCTCGAGGTCGCCTACCACGACGACTTCGACGACTGGGCTGACCGCTACGTGAACCCGTTCGGCGATCTCAAAAAAGCCGACGCCGACCGCAACTGGAACAGCACGCGCCGCACACGCGACCTCGAGGCCGACGGTGTCGTCGCCGAAATCATCTACCCAAACACGGTGCCCCCCTTCTTTCCGAAGGGATCGCTCACCGCGCTCGCACCGACCGCAGAGGACTTCGAACTACGACTCGCCGGGTTGCGTGCCCACAACCGCTGGCTTGCCGCATGGTGTGCCGAGCAGCCGAAGCGGCGCGCCGGAGTCGGGCAGATCCTGCTGAACGACGTCGACGAGGCCGTACGCGACGTGCACTGGATCGCCGACAATGGTCTGCGGGGCGGTGTGCTGCTGCCCGGCCTGCCACCTGGATGCGGGCTCGCGCCGCTGCACGCGCCGGTGTACGACGCGGTGTGGCGCGCGTGCGAGGAACGCGACGTGATCGTCGCCGCCCACGGCGGGAGTGCGTCGCCCGACTACGGCGAGTACCCCGCGTCGCTATCGATCTGGCTGATGGAGACCAGCTGGTTTTCGCACCGTCCGTTGTGGTCATTGATCATGGCTGGCGTGTTCGACCGGTTCCCGCGGCTGCAGCTCGTGCTCGCCGAGCAGGGCAGCGGATGGATCCGCACCGCGTTGAACACGATGGACAACTTCGCGCGAGCCATCGCACACGGCGGCATCGGTGAGCTCCGCTTCGCGGAGCCGCTTGTCCTCCAACGCACGCCGAGCGAATGCTGGCAGACGAACGTCACTGTCGCCGCGAGCTTCCTGCACCGCGACGACTGCGAGCGGCGCGATCTCATCGGCGCCGACCACATCATGTGGGGCAGCGACTACCCCCACGCCGAAGGCACCGCGCCATTCTCCAAACAGGCGATCGCGCGCACGTTCGCCGACGTCGACCGCAGCGAGGTGCAAATGATGCTCGCCGGCAACGCTGCTCGCATCTACGGCTTCGACCTCGAAACGCTGGCGCCGCTCGCGGCCGAACACGGGCCCCGCGTCGACGAAGTCGCCGCCGGACTCGACTCCGTCCCGGCCGGCGCGACAAGCCTCGCATTCCAGCCGCGCGTCACGACAAACGTGTAACCCGCGATAGGCACAACACCTCTACCCTCGACGCGCTGAGCGACGCTCGACTGGAAAAGCTGTCGTACCGCGATTGCCTCACGCGGCTGCGCACGACGGTCACCGATCCCGGCAGCTGTCGCGATCGACGGCGTCTCGATCGTGGTCCCCGTCAACGACCGCCCATCAAGATTGGCGCACGTGCATCGCCGATCCGCGTACTGGGACAGGCAACGATCGCGAGCACGGCCACGAGTCTGTCGGCCAGCCTCTGAACTGTCAGACCGGCATTCGGAACGCGCTCCACACCATCGTGTCCGAGCAACGCTCGTGTCCAACACGGTTGCTCCGCGCCGAATGGTTCTGCTTCGCGATCCCGAATCCCGTGGGCGACGAGTTCTGCCTGGGAGCAAAGACAGCCCCCAAGCTGAAACTCTCCAACGACGTTGCTTGAACGGTCGGACCGGTGAACGATTCAACCTGGACTGCAACGGCCGAATGGAACGATTCGCCGTTCGGTGGCCCCGACATCGAGCCACAAAGACTTACGTTGAGCATCCACGCTGTCCGCGTGCGCGTCGGCTGATTGCACAGAAGCACGACGCTCAAACCATACGAACCTGCCTGGTTGTACCGGCCTCAAGGGATGCTCGTCGGCGGCGCGACCGCCTTTACCAGCACCAGCCACTCGTCTGCGCCAAAGACAGACCACGATTGACGACGTACCCGCATTGGTGGCCGAGGCGGCGCGTTCACTACGGTCTCACGTTCTGCTCCTGATGAGAGGAAACCCTGTGGCGCGATATCGCGTGACCGTTCGCGTGTCTTCCATCGAGATTGTCGACGCGGACAACCCCTATCAAGCTGCCGTCATCGTCTCGAACCGCCACCGAGCCGACGTCGAGATCGCCGACGTACGACCGGCCGTCGGGCGCGGCCCATCGTCCGCTCCAACGAAAGCGGCGAAGAAGGTCGCCAAGAAAGCCGCGAAGAAGCGTCGGCCGATGTCGCCCGAAGCACGCGCCAAGCTGGCACAGAACCTCGTCAAGGCACGCGCCGCTCGTGCCCGGAACCTGAAAGCGACCGCCAAGAAGTCTGCAAAGAAGACCACCAAAAAAGTCGGACGTCCCGCCAAGAAACAGGCGACCAAGCGCGCCTGACCTCGGCCGACTCCAGTCTCGTCGACCTGGATCAACGTGCGCGGCAGCCCCGGCCACTGAGGGACGCGGGGGCTCGGAGTCCGCACTCGACAGCAGAAGACACGGCGATCCACGACAGGTCTCGCGTCTGCGCAACCTTCCGCTCGCGTCTTCAAATTATCGGTCCGTCGGGATTGCACCCGCCCGGGACCTTGTCCTAGACAGATTGGAGGCCGATGCAGAGAGCGTGAACCGAGATGTCGCTCCTGTGATCGCAGCCCAAGCGCTACTCGCGCACGATATGGACGACGACGTCATCGTCGCCTATCTGCAACGCACCTGGCGGCTCGATGACATCGACGCACGATCGGCGCTCGCGGCCGCCCGGGTACTCGTGCGTCGAGAACATGGCGCGGAAACCGCAGCACCGGACGCGACGTAGGTCTCGACGCACCGATAGCCGAATCGACTTCGGAGTCGTTCGCGTCAACCGAGGTCATTGCCGGACTCTTCGGAACTGAGTTCGCTTTTGACCTTCCCTGCCGACCACTCGTCGAGGGACAGACGCGCGTCGAACCTTCGACCATGACGTCCTTCTTACAGTTGGCACTCCTACCGTGGCCTTACGGGTTGGTGGACAGTCGCGGGGGCGAGAACGAGCGCTGTGGCCGAGTCCTGCAAGCAGGGTCGAGTCACAGAACGCTTGGTTCGGGGTTTGCTACGAGTGTGCTGCAGTGCGCATGTTCGGTGCGGTGCAGGCGTTGGCGAGGCAGGGTAGGCCGAGCATCGACTCCCAGCGCGGAGTGTGCCCGCGTAGCCGGCCCCGGCGGTTGCGACGGCACCAGGGGTGGCTGTTGGGGTGATCCACATGTTCGGGACTGGTTGGTATTCGTCGTACCAGACGAACACGGCGACCTGTCCGGCGCGGTAGGCGACACTGTCGAGGACCGGCTGCATGTGCGTTTGCGCCCAGCCGTCGACGGTGGCGTTGGCGCAGTCGTGGCCGTCGTTACACAACGTCGGCGTCACGAACGCGAACGATGGGAGCCGGTTGGGGTTGAACTCGCTCAAGGGACGGACCTGGGCCTGGCAGTACGTTCGGTCATTCGCGCCCCACATGTACAGGGCGGGGACGTGCTTGGCGGCGTTGCCTTCCGAGCTGCACGCTGAGGTTGCGCCCTCGACGTAGTTGATGGCGGTCAAGCGGGCTTGGCGTGCTTGGCGGAACAGGTTGTTGGCCTGAGTGCTGCACAACGCTGAGGGAGCACAGTCGTTGACGGTCCCGGACTGGAATGCGCCTGTGAGCTGTCCGACGTATTGCGTGAGACTGTCCTGGTTGGTGTCGGTCTCGCTCCAGTCGCTGAAATAGGCGCACTGCTGCGCCAGGCGGTGCAGGTATGGCATCGCACCGAACCCGACGCCACCGACATCGTTCCAGGTGCGGTTCTCGAACGCGAACACCACCACTGACCGGTAGCGTTCCGATACCGGTCCGGAGTTCCCACACGCTCGGCCGGTCGCGGCGACCCGGCTCGGCACGGTCGTGCTGGTGGTGTTCGTGTTGGCGGCGGCTGTGTTCGCGACCGTCGTACGGGTCGTAGGCGTTGTGACCGTCGACGACCTATTCGACGGCGAACATGCCGCGACAAGCAGAACGCTGCCGACCAGCACCATCGATACTTCGCGCCCCCCTTTCATCGCTCGTCCGTACCCGCTACATCGGCAGCGCAGCGGATGTCGCCGAGAACGCGAACACGATCGCGACGACGACGACCGCGACGACAGCGACGGCGTAGAAGGTTCGGCGTACAAGAGCCATGTGCGACCTCCTCCGAAAAACCTGATTCCAGCATCGCGCGCCCCCGTCGGCGAGCAAAGGCACACGGTGAGGTCCGATATCGGACGACTGGTCGTGCCCCTGGACCTCGGCGCCGACCAGGACCGAAACGCTCTCGTACGATCCGTGACTGTTCCTCGAACGTGTCGACGAGCTGCGGGGCGCCCTCATCCAACCCGATCACAACGGCCACGATGACTGGTGTGACCTTCCGGGCCGGGACCGCGAGCATCGCGTAACTTGGGAGGCGCGTTCGGTGCGCCCGCGCGGTGCGAACCGACGACTTTGTGTGCACGTCGCGCGCGGATTCCTCGGACGCGCGTTCGAGCAGCGATACCGTCAGTTTCTGTCCGACCGTTCGTCGCCGTCAGATCCGGGCGCCACGTTCGACCTGAAGGAAACCCCGACGGGTCCGGCGGCTCTGCCCGGGCTTGTCCACCACGTTGCTTTCGATCCTTGACGTCTCGTGCGAAGGATTCGCCAGGCGTTGACGGGTCCGTAACGGTCACGACCGAATGGTGTCTTAGCTTAGGCTTTCGCGTTCAACCAGAAGCGTCCAAACGATACGCAACCCAGGAGAACGATGCCGTCCCGCGAAAGTGACCGTTCACTCGACGGTAGGCCCGATGTGTTGTCGTCGGAGATCGACGGGGCAGCATTGTCCGCGCGTGTGCGTCACGTACGCGACCTCGGCCGCGACGCCATCGGCCGCGTCCCCATCGCCAGCGGCGACGAGAACGACGAGAGCGGAGCTACGGACGGGACCGTCGGGACCGCACCGACCACCGGCGGCTCCGAGCCTCCACGTCAACTTGCCGACGCGATCCCGCTCGTGGAACGTGCGTTCGCGTTCGTGGACCTGTGCGGGTTCACAACCTTCGTCGCGACCAACGGCGAACACGCAGCCATCGACGCACTCACGGCGTTCCGACTCTTGGTCCGCGACATCGCCACCCGCCGAGGGATACTCGTCGAGAAATGGCTCGGGGACGGCGCAATGCTGGTCGGCACCGATGTGAGTCCGACCATCGCCGCTGCGGTCGAACTCATTGCCCGCCACGACGGCCAGCCCCTCGCACTACGCGGCGGCGTCGCCCACGGCCAGGTCCTCATCTTCGATGGCGACGACTACATCGGCCGTCCCACAAATCTTGCGGCACGTCTGTGCCAAGTAGCCCGGCCCGGCGAACTTCTCGCCGTTGGATACTCGGCCGCGACCCTGCCACAGTGGACCCAGGTGGCTGGCACCCGGACCATCACGCTCCGAGGCATCGGACGTCTCCCGCGCGTGCAACAACTTACGCTCGTCCCGGGCCTCGAACTTCCCACCCTCACCCCCCACCGCGCGACCGGAACCTGAGTGCACAGCGTCCTCGCCGAGACTGTCGAGCAACTGGAAAGTTCTCACCGATCTGCACGAACACCGTCGAAGCATCGGTGACCCGACGGTGCGATGGGCCAACGGTGCGCCGAACCTCCTCCGCGTCGTCCCAACGGCCTTCGCTCGCGCGCGTCGCGGTTTCGCCTGCCCGGAATGAGAACACCGTCGCGTTGGTCAGGCTGCGCAGCCGGCAGTTCGCGTGGTCGAACGCCGCCCGGGTTGGAAACAAATCGCGAGTGGCGGGTTGTGTGAAGGTCGGGCGTAGCCCGCGGCGGGCTTTTCAGAGTCGCTGGTCTCACAACAATCGCCTCACACACGAGGACTGATCAGAGAGGCACGGCATGAATTCCTTCGCTCAGCGGCACCGGCCGATCTCACAGGCCAGCGAGATCGAAGAGCCGACGGATCGTCGGCCCCGGCACGTCCACTCAGGCTGAGAGCGGTCCGGGCGGCCCATCCCGATCTCTTGGACGGTTCTCGTCGGATTTCGTAGTGTTTGTACAGGAACGCATGGAAGACTTGCTCCGG
>JBKQIY010000256.1:0-8493 GCA_052148155.1 Acidimicrobiia bacterium
GGTCGCCCTCGCCATCGCCAGTGCCCGTTCGGATTCCCCGGTCGTGGCCGACACCCTCGTCGTGGGCGAGCGCGGTCACGGCGGCGAGGTCCGCCACGTCCCCCATATAGGCCGTCGGCTGGTCGAAGCCCAGCGTCTCGGCTTCACCCGCGCCATCGTTCCCGTGTCCACCCCAGACGTTCCCGGGATCCGCCTGGTGCGGGTCGGCGACCTCGCAGCCGCGATGAGCGTCCCGGGCGTCGCTGCAGGCAACAACACCCCATAATTTCGGTACCCTCGGTCAAACATCTGACCTGGAGAGGACCGTGGCGCAGCCCCGATCGGAACCCCTCTACGGAGCGCTGCGGCTCGTCGCGCCCGGAACACCATTGCGGGAAGGCATCGACCGCATCCTGCAGGCGAAAATGGGCGCGCTGATCGTCGTCGGCGACGAGCCCGCGGTGCTCAACATCTGCTCCGGCGGATTCTTGCTCGACGCCGAGTTCACGCCTCAGCGGCTGTCCGAACTCGCCAAGATGGACGGCGCGATCATCCTCGCGTCCGACGGCACGCGAGTCGCGCGCGCCAACGTGCACCTCGTACCCGATCCCGACATCCCAACCTCCGAGACCGGCACCCGGCACCGCACCGCCGAACGCGTCGCCCGCCAAATCGACGTGCCGGTCTTCACGGTGTCCGAGGAGATGGGTGTCGTGTCGGTCCACTACCGCGGCCACAAACGCACCCTCGTCGCGATCCCACGTGTGCTCGCGCGCGCCGATCAGGCGCTCCAGATCCTGGGTCGTTACAAGGCCCGACTCGACGGCGTCACCGGCGCGCTCTCAGCACTGGAGGTAGAAGACCTCGTCACGCTCCGCGACGTCGCGACGGTGCTGCAACGGGCCGAGATGGTCCGTCGGATCGCCGACGAGATCGAGGGCTACGTCGTGGAACTCGGTGACGACGGTCGTCTCGTGGAGCTTCAGCTCGAAGAACTGACCGGCGGCGTCGAAGACGACCGACGGCTCGTCGGACGCGACTACTTCGTCGAGTCCGTGCACCGGTCGCTCGATCAGGTGATCATCCATCTCGCCGAACTCTCCGATGAGGACCTGCTCGATCTGCGTGTTGTGGCGTCGCTGCTCGGCCTGCCGGCCGAGATGGATCTTGACTCTTCGGTGCAGCCGCGTGGATACCGGCTCCTCAATCGGATCCCACGTCTGCCCGACATCATCTCCGACCATGTGATCGAGCGATTCGGCCGGCTCCCCAAGATCATGCGGGCCAGCATCTCGGATCTCGTGAGCGTCGAAGGCGTCGGCGAAGCCCGCGCCCGCGCGATCAAAGACGGACTGGCACGGGTCGCCGAGAGCTCAATCTTGGACCGCTACTCCTGACGACGGCGCGTCGACGGCGCCCCCGTCTGCGATCACAGTCAAAAGTCACGGTCCAGGCCACCGCCACGGCCGCCACCGTCACTACACTCCCGCCTCCATGGGCCAGTTGCGAGAAGGACGTGAACTTGACGTCACGGTCGAGCCCGTGACGTTGGCGCTCGATGCCGTCGACGTGCCGGCGGTGCACGCACGTCCCGACGGGATGCCGCGCGCGGGTGTCGTCCTGCACCCCGACATCGCCGGGCTTCGGCTGCTCTTCGACGACATGGCCCGACGGCTCGCGACGCACGGCCTGTCGGTCTGCGCGGTCGAACCGTTTGCCGGCATCCCGAACTCGGAGCGGGCCACCGTCGAGCAACGACTCGCTCGCGTTCCCGACCTCGACGATCAACAGCAACTCGAGATGTTGTCGAGCGCAGCCGATCTTCTCGTGGTCGAAGACGGCGTCTCGCGTGTTTGCGTCGTCGGATTTTGCATCGGTGGCCTCTACGCGTTCAAAGCGGCCGCGAGTGAACGTTTCGACGCGGCAGTTTCGTTCTACGGAATGTTGCGCACCCCGCCCGAATGGCTGAGCGCCGGTCACACGATCGAGCCCATCGCGGTGGCGTCCCGAATGTGTCCGACGTTGGCGATCTTCGGGTCGGCCGACCCGTACACGCCGCCAGCCGACATCGACGCGCTGCGCACCGAGTGGCGCGACCGGCCCGACTGCCAGATCGTGGTCATCGACGACGCCGAGCACGGCTTCGTGCACGATCCCGATCGGCCCGCTCACCGGCCGGCCGACGCCGCCGAATGTTGGGACCGAGCGATCAACTGGCTGGTCGGCTGACCGAACCCCGCTGACCGAACCCCACCGTCAGGAGTTCGCCCGGGCTTCGAGTTCTTCCCGGTCGAGGATGTGGTACTGGCTGCGTCCCGAGATCTCCAACCATCCGAGCTTGACGAACATGGCGATCGCCTTGTTCACCCGTTCGCGCGACGCACCCACCATGCCGGCCAGCTCCTCTTGGGTGAGCGGCATACGGAAGAAGTCGTCGCCGTCAGCGAGTGCGAGGAGCCGCTTGGCGGTCCGTCCCGTGACATCGAGGAACATCGCGTCGGCGAGGGCCTCGTCAGTTGCCCGCAAACGCCGAGCCAGGATGCGTACAACGGCCCAGAGCACGTCGGGCCGGTGCACCAACACCTCGCGCACGTCTTCGAACCCGACCGCGATCAGATGCACCGTCGTCAACGCACGGGCGTGCGCCGAACGCACCCCGCCGTCGAACATCGACATCTCGCCGAACAGCGCTCCCGGGCCGAGCACCGAGATCACCGACTCGCGGCCGTCCGCGGCTCTCGCCGCGATCGCGACGCGGCCCGAGAACACGACGTACAGGCTGGTCGCAGGTTCACCTTTTTCGAAGATGACGTCACCGCGGCGCAGCCGCGCCAACTCGGTGCGGTCTCTGAGTTGTCCGAGCAACTCGGGCGGCAATGTCCCAAAAAGATCGGTCTTGTCGAGCACCTGCTGACGTGCCGCCATCTCGCCCCGTCCCGTTGGTCGTGGAGGCTACCCGAGCAAACTGTCACCGCCCCCGGGTGACAATTGTCACCTTCTCATCGGCACGATCCGCTCCGGGCCTGAGTCGAGTAGCCGATCAGACCCGGTCGACCCGAAGGTTGACACAAGTCAGTTGAGTGAGCGGCCCGGAGACCCGACTGTTGTCTGGGGCCGATTCGTCGACGAGGGAGCCGATGTTCGTCGAGGGTGTACGACTTTTCGTCGTGGTGCTCGGCACCGCCGTGGGGTTCTGGGCCGCCCGCAGGCTCGGCATCGAGGCCGACGGGCTCGGCGGGCTCCTCGGATGCCTGCTCGGCTACGTCGTCGGAGGATTCTTCGGCCGGATCCTCGACCGGGCACTCGGCGCGGTCGAGCGGCGGGTCGAAGCGAAGTCGCCGGCCCAGTTCATCGCAGGAACGCTCGGAGCGATCGCCGGTGGGGCCCTCGCCCTGGTCCTCGTCTTACCGCTCGCACTGCTGGTCTCGGTCCGCATCGCCGCTCCGGTCGCTGGCCTATCGGCGTGGATCACCGGCTGGCTCGGATACCGGATCCTGTCCCGCCAAAGCGTGTCCGTCCTCGAGTCGCTCGGCATGTCGACCCGCCCCCTCGTGCGTGCCCAAGCGTTCAACGCCCGCGACGGCCTGCTCGTCGACACGTCAGTCCTGATGGACGGTCAACTCCTCGCGCTCGCCCGCGCCGGCGTGGTCGGTGGCGACTTGATGCTCGCCCGCTTCGTGCTCGACGAGATCCAAGGGTTCGCCGACTCCGCCGACGAAACCCGTCGGCGTCGAGCCCGGCGCGGTCTGGAGTCACTCGAAGTCCTCGAACGCGAAGGTGTGACACGCGTGTTCGTCCTCGACGACGAGGTCGTCGAACACGACGCAGTCGACGCGAAACTCGTCGCGCTCGCCCGGCGGCTCCAACTTCGTCTGCTCACCAACGACGGACCGTTGGCCCGAATCGCAGAACTGCAGGGCGTCCCGACCTGCAATCTCCGGCGATTGGCACAAGAGCTCGCGCCGGCGATCGTCCCCGGCGACTTCGTGCGCGTGTCCCTCACCCGCGCCGGCAAAGAAGACGGCCAGGGTGTCGGACATCTCGAAGACGGATCGATGATCGTCGTCAACGGCGGCGAAGACCTCGTCGGCGGACCGGAGGTGATGCTCCAGATCACCTCAGTCGTGCCGACCAACGCCGGCCGGCTGCTGTTCGCACGGCTCGACCGCGAGCTGTCCGGTCCGTCGGTCTCGCCGCCGAGATAGCCGCGAACGTCGACCGGCCCTCGACCGGTCCGCCGCCGGGCGATCTCGTCCCGTCGCTCGTACCGCTCCTGCATACTTGTGCGGTGCGGACTTGGGCGATCGTCGTCGCGGCCGGTGGCGGCACCCGCTTCGGCGCGGCGAAACAGTTCGCCCCCCTCGGCGGCGCCACCGTCATCGACCGTGCGGTCGGAGTCGCCCAGGACGCCTGCGACGGTGTCGTCGTCGTCGTCCCCCCCGAAGCTGCATGGGTCGCGCCGGTCGGCGTGCGGCGCGCCGACGGCGGCGCGACACGTTCCGATTCGGTCCGCGCTGGCCTCGCGTTGATACCCGACGACGCGGAGGTGATCGTCGTGCATGACGCGGCGCGGCCGCTCGCGTCGCGCCGACTCTTCGATCTCGTCGTGCAAGCCGTCGCCGCCGGCGCCGCCGGCGCCGTCCCGGCGCTCGCGGTGACCGACACAGTCAAACGAGTCGAAGACGACCGGGTTGTCGAAACTGTCTCGCGCGAAGGGTTAGTCGCCGTGCAGACGCCGCAGGCCTTTCGCGCCGACGTGTTGCGGGCCGTTCACCGCGGCGGTCGCGTCGACACCGACGACGCCGCGTCAGTCGAAGCCGGCGGAGGAGTCGTGGTCGTGGTCGAAGGCGAACGACGCAACGTGAAGCTGACCCACGCCGAGGACCTCGAGCTGGTACGGATGCTCCTCACCGGAGCTTGCGCGTGAGCACCCGACCGTGAGAAATCGCGTCGGGATGGGATTCGACATGCATCCCTTCGGGGATGTTCCGCCGCTCGTGCTCGCCGGAGTGCACATCCCCGACGCGCCCGCGCTCGCCGGACACTCCGACGGCGACGCCGTCGCTCACGCGGTCGCCGACGCGCTGCTAGGCCCCGCCGGCCTGGCCGATCTCGGCACGCTGTTCCCCGACTCCGACGAGAGCCGACGCGGCGCCGATTCGCTGGCGATGCTCGGCGAGGTCGTGGCGAAAGTGGCCGAAGCCGGCTGGTGGGTCGACAACATCGACATCGTCATCGCCGCCGAGACACCCCGCCTAGCTCCGTACATGTCGGAGATGGCGGCGAAGTTGACCGCGACGTTGGCGCCCGCCAAAGAGCCGATGGGCCGCGGCATCCACGTGTCGGTCCGCCCGAAGCGGGCCGAGGGCCTCGGCGCGCTCGGCCGATCGGAAGGCATCGCGGTGTGGGCGGTGGCGCTGTTGTCACGCGGCTAAACAGCCGCTCGATTCGGGGCGTACTCACTAGATTCGCTGAATGATCCGGATCTACGACACTGCGGCGCGCGCCAAGGTCGATTTCGTGCCGCGGCGGGCAGGTCGCGTCTCGATGTATGTCTGCGGCCCGACACCCTACGACGTGCCCCATCTTGGTCACGGACGCAAAGAGATCGTGTTCGACACCATCCGCCGGTACCTGCTGTGGTGCGGTCTTGAAGTGACCTACGTCTCCAACATCACCGACGTCGACGACAACATCATCGACCGGGCGAAACGCGACCGCACCACCGTGTCCGAACTTGCCCATACATACGAGCTCGAGTTCTGGCGCCAGTTCGATCGACTGAACATCATGCGCCCCGACAAGATGCCACGTGCGACCGAATGGATCGGCGAGATGCAGTCCATCATCGCGGTGCTCGTCGACGCCGGGCACGCCTACGTGATCGACGGGGAAGGCGTCTACTTCCAAGTCGATTCGTTGCCCGAGTACGGGTCGCTTTCCCACCGAACTCTCGACGAGCTGCTCGACAGTGCAGGTGCACGCGTCGAGGTTGACACCCGCAAACGCAGCCCGGTCGACTTCGCCGTATGGAAGACATCCAAAGCGGGTGAGCCCAGCTGGGATTCGCCGTGGGGGCCGGGCCGTCCGGGCTGGCATATCGAGTGCACTGCCATGTCGCTGCGCCTTCTCGACGACGGATTCGATATCCACGGCGGCGGCAGCGACCTGGTCTTCCCCCATCACGAGAACGAGCTCGCACAAGCGCTCGGCGCCGGCCGCGAGTTCGCGCGTCATTGGATCCACAACGCGATGTTGAACGTCAACGGCGAAAAGATGTCGAAGTCGCTCGGGAACTTCACAACCCTTGCCGACGTCCTCGATCGGTACGACCCGCGTGCGTTCCGAATGCTCGTGCTGAAAACCCACTACCGGCGCCAGATCGAAGTCGGCGCGAAGGAGCTCAGCGACGCGCAGAAAGACATCGAAACCTTCGACGCACTTCTGCGTCGCGCCCGCGCCGCGAACACCCCTGACGTTCCGGCACCTGACTCGGTGGAGTTCCGAGCCGCGATGGACGACGACTTCGACACGCCGGCCGCGGTCGCGGTGCTGCACACACTGCGACGGCAGGCCAATACGGCATTCGACGATGGCCGCACCGTCGACGCCGCGGAGCCGATCGCGGCGGTACGGTCGCTCGCCAGTGCGCTCGGTCTCAAACTCTCCGACGCGGCGCCCGACCTCGACCGTGACGTCACCGAGCTGGTCGCCCAACGCGACGTTGCCCGTGCCGCGAAAGACTGGGCCGGCGCCGATCGCATTCGTGACGAGCTCTTGGCGCTCGGCATCGTGGTCGAGGACACCCCCAACGGCACTGTCTGGCGCCAAGGCTGATGCCACCGTCCGACCGGTCGACGCGCGACGAGTTGGGTGGCGAACAAGTGGAAGGCCGACGGGCCGTGCTGGAGCTGCTGCGTGCCGGCCGGCGCGAGGTCCGAAGCGTTGCGATGTCACGGTCGGTACGCGACGACCCGACACTCGACGAGATTCGAACACTGGCGGGCCAGGTGCTCAACATTGTTCCTTCGGAGCGCATCGACGCGCTCGCCCGAAGTGATGTACCCCAAGGTGTGATCGCGACCGCGGCACCGTTGCGCGCTGCCGATCTCGACGAACTGCTTCACGCGCCCGACGCCTTCGTGGTCGCGCTCGACGGTGTCTCCGATCCGCGCAACCTCGGCGCGGTTGCCCGCGCCGCAGAGACCGCGGGCGCGACTGGGCTGGTACTCCCGCGTCATCGCAGCGCACGCATCACTGCCGTCGTCGCCAAGGCCGCCGCCGGCGCCATCGAGCACCTCCCCATCGCGCTCACCGGCGGGATCCCGACCGCGCTCGAACGGGCCCGACGGGCGGGATGTTGGACGATCGGACTCGATGTCGCCGCCGACCGATCGCTCTACGACCTCGAACTCGCAGATCAACCGCTCGTGCTCGTCCTGGGATCCGAAGGTCGCGGTTTGGCCCGGCTGACCAGCGCTCGCTGCGAGGTGCTCGTATCAATTCCGATGCGCGGCGCGATCGCTTCCCTCAACGTCTCGGCCGCGGCGGCGCTCGCCTGCCACGAGATCGCCCGCAGACGTGCGACACTACGGACGTAATACATGCCGGGTTAGCTCAGTTGGCAGAGCAGCTGACTTGTAATCAGCAGGTCATCGGTTCGATTCCGATACCCGGCTCTCGCGAAATCGCAGGTCGTCCTGCATGTGAGGCGCGAATAAGTCGGCGAACGAAACAGACGATGGCGCGTCTATGGCGCGGAACGTGCTTCGGCGTCGTCCGCACGAGCGAACAATCTCGCGCCAATGAGGTCGGCTGCGGCACGGTCGGCGTCGGTCGCGACGTGCGCGTAGAGGTCCAGGACGAGCCTCCCGCTTGAGCGGCCGAGACGATGCTGTGCGGTCCGGGCGTCGTCGCGCTGAGTAACGCGACCGCCTTGAAGGATCAGATAGTGAGGGTGAAGTTCTGTTTGACCGTCGCGGCGGAGTTGGTGGCGGTGATTGAGATCACGAACGTGCCTTTGCTCGTCGGTGTGCCTGCGAGCAGGCCCGCGGAGGAGAACGTCATCCCTTTCGGGAGTGACCCACTTTCGCTGAAGGTAGGAGCCGGATATCCGGTGGCGGTGACCTGGAACGAGAACGGCTTGCCGAGGGTCGCGCTGGCGCGGTTCGCGCTGGTGATCGCGGGCGGCTGGTAGATCATTTGAGTGAGCGAAGCTGACGATGCGCCGAAGTGGGCGTCACCGCTGTAGGTCGCGGTGATCGTGTAGCTGCCTCCCACGGGAAAGCTCACGACGCAGTCGGTCAGACCCAACAACGGGTGGAGACGTGCGCAGCCGGCGATAACCGCGCCGTTGTGGGTGAAAGTGACGGTGCCGGTCAGCGTTCCGGCGGCGGATCCCTTGGAGACCGACGCGAGGTAGACGACGGGCACGCGCGCTGGGAGCGGGAACGGCAATCCCAGCAGCGACAGCTTCGTCGGCGCCAACGCGATCGCGAACACGGTTCCGGTTAG
>JBKQIY010000257.1:0-3284 GCA_052148155.1 Acidimicrobiia bacterium
TACCTGATCGAGTCTGCGGATGTGGGGGAGACGATCCGGTCGGTGGTGACGGCCTCGAACGATGGCGGGTCGGCGTCGGCGGTCTCGGCGCAGACGAAGGCGGTGAGCTCGGCACCGGGGGTGCCGATGAACAACACGGCGCCGGAAATTAGTGGCTCGGCGGTTCAGGGGCAGAAGTTGACGACGAGTGAGGGGTCGTGGTCAAACGGTCCGAACTCGTACAGCTATGCCTGGGAGGACTGCAATAGCTCGGGGAACAACTGCTCGGATATCGACGGCGCGACCTCGGATGACTATGTCGTTCAGTCCGGGGATGTGGGCGACACGATTCGGTCGGTCGTGACCGCGACCAATGATGTCGGATCGACAGCACAGGCCTCGGCGCAGACGGCGGTGGTCGTCCCGCTGGCGCCGGTGAACACCAAGCTGCCGACGATCAGTGGCACCGCCGAGCAGGGGCAGACGCTGACCGCTTCGAACGGTTCGTGGTCGAACAGCCCGACGTCGTACGGGTATCAGTGGCAGGACTGCTCGTCGTCGACCAGTTGCTCGAACATTTCGACTGCGACGGGTTCGAGCTACACCTTGCAGTCCGGCGATGTCGGAGACACGGTCGACGTCGTGGTCACGGCGACCAATGCCGGCGGGTCGGCGTCCGCGACTTCCGCTCAGACGGGTACCGTGCAGAAGGCTCCGGCGCTGAAGCCGGTGAACACCGTCGTGCCGACGATCAGTGGCACGCCCGTTGCGGGCGACACGCTGACGGCGAGTCAGGGAACGTGGACGGGCGACACGCCAATGACCTTCACGTATCTCTGGTCCGATGGCACCACGGGCTCAAGCGACACGCTGTCCTCCTCGGATGTGGGCTCGAACGTCTCGGTGACCGTGACGGCCACCAACGATGCGGGCAATGCCAGCGCCACAAGCGCGTCGGTTGGCCCGGTGACGAATCCGATCGCACCAACAGGTTTTCAGTCGTTCGTGGACGATCTGGCGTGGGATCAGAGCGCAGCGCCGATTACGTCTGCGGCGATTCCGTGGAGTGGGATTACTCAGATGGCGCTGTTTTCTCTGTCGTCTTGCACGACGAGCGTGACGAGCGCGTGTCCGACTGTGACGTCGATCGACACGTCACGCAACGGTGTGAGGAGCATCAACCTGTCTCAGTGGGTTTCGACGGTCCATTCGCATGGCGCGAGGGCGGTCATCACGATGGGCGGCTCGACGAACCCCGACTGGGGCTACGTCTGCAACTCGACCGATGCGCCGACGTTCGCTCAGAACCTTGTCAACTACGCAAGCTCGAACGGGTTCGATGATGTGGACCTGGACATCGAACAGGCTCCGGGCACCGGGACGTTGACGACGGCGGGCTTGCAGGATTGCGCGCAGGATGTGCAGGCGGACGCGCACGCGGCAGGGCTGACTGCTTCTGCTGATTTCGGTGCCGGTTACTTGGATTCGACGTCCGAAGCGATCGGCCCGTACGTTGATCAGGGCGAGTTGATGTCGTATAACGCGAACAGCAACCTGACCACGTATCAGAGGTATCTGACGGAGTTGGAGAAGGACACGGGGTTGCCTGCCTCAAAGATCCTGATTGGCATGGAGCAGGTTGGTGGTGGCGATGGCTACCCCGCGCCGAACTGTGGCTCGATCGCGAACTGGGCTGATGACACGGCCGGCACCGAGGGCGTGATGCTCTGGGATTTGCAGGCGGACGCTGGCCAGTCGTATTCGTGCCTCGATGCGATTGCGCCGTATCTCGGTTAGCGCCGCCGCGCGTAGCGATTCACGGGCCGCCGCGGCCACGATGATCGTCCGTCGATCGGGCGGCGCTCGCCGCCAGCGCGGCTTTCGGTCGTTGCATGATGTGTGGCGCCTGAGTGGGTGCAATTTGGCGCAGTAGCGCGCTCCGCCGGGAGGGCTGTAAGAATGCCCGACCGCCAAGCAGGCCGTTTGGACGTCTGATCTAATACAGCGCCGAAGGGTGGCCTTAGCTCGACAGCGTGTCGTAGAGGCACTCGCTGGTGCATGCCAGTAGTTGGGACCGGAGACACATAGGTTGAAACGGATCTGGGCGATTTGCGCGTTGTGCGTGTTGCTGACCGCGACCGCTGCGTTGGCGCGCTCGATGGTCAATCCAGGAACGGCGCCGAGCGCTCGCGCCGCGCCACTTGCGCATCTCGGACAGACGCCTGGCTACGCCTTTCTGTTTGGCGATCGTTCCATCGAGCGGGGCCGAGGGGGTAGCCGTGGTGGGACGGCGAGGGCCTTCCGTTTCAACAATGGGGCTACGGGGACCGTCCGCTCGATCAGCGTGCTTCTCGCCCGGGGGAGCCGGGCCAGGACTCTGGTAGCCGGCGTCTACGCCGACGCCGGGGGCCATCCTGGCTCTTTGCTCGGTTCCGGCTCGCTGTCGCATCCAAAGGTGCGCACGTGGGACACGGTGAGCGTGAGGCGACCGTTCAGCGTGACCACAGGCGCTTACTGGATCGTCTTGCTAGGCAAGGGTGGCGTGGTCCATTTTCGTTACCGGAACCAGGCATCATGTCTGAGCCAGCGTTCGCGGAAGCGGCGGATGAGTGGGTTGCCGCGGTCGTGGCGGGGTGTACGCATGCGCGGCTGTCCGGTGTCGGCATACGTCAGCGGCACACCGGCGACGAGCGTCGTCCCGCCTCCGCCGGCGCTTGCGCCCAAACTCCTGTCCGCCCCCGTCGTCCGCGGTTCCGCCAAGGAACGGCAGACGTTGACGACAAGCACGGGAGCGTGGATGAACAGTCCGAGCGCTTATTCGTATGCATGGGAGGATTGCGACCGCTCGGGTGAGAGCTGCTCGCAGATCGGTGGGGCGTCGTCCGAGAGGTATGTGTTGAAGGCCGCGGACGTGGGGCACACGATCCGTTCGGTGGTGACGGCGTCGACCGCCGGGGGCGCGGTGTCGGCATCCTCGGCGCACACGGCGGTGGTTTCGCCGCCGGCGCCGGTGAATACGGCTTTGCCTGTGGTGAGTGGTTCGGCGATGCAGGGTCAGACCCTGACGACGACGACAGGGTCGTGGTCGAACAGCCCGAGCTCGTATTCGTATGAGTGGGAGGACTGCGACAGCGCGGGCGGCAACTGTTTTGAGATTGCCGACGCTACGTCGGATACCTACCTGATCGAGTCTGCGGATGTGGGGGAGACGATCCGGTCGGTGGTGACGGCCTCGAACGATGGCGGGTCGGCGTCGGCGGTCTCGGCGCAGACGAAGGCGGTGAGCTCGGCACCGGGGGTGCCGA
>JBKQIY010000258.1:0-10038 GCA_052148155.1 Acidimicrobiia bacterium
AGGGGTAGCGACCCACGATGGCCCCGAGTCATGCGTCGGTGTCCGTAAGGGCGGTGGCGAAGCGTTGACAGGGGTACGTGCAGGCCGGGCTATAGAGCCGCGAAATAAGGGCAACTGGGGTGCCGACGCTGTCACCGCAAGCGGAAGGCAACATCGTTGGCAGCGCTATCGCGAGTTGTCAGCGGACCCCACGCGGTCTGAGAACCTGTGCATGTACGGAGTCCTTCTGCGCGAGATCCGGGAGATCCCGTGCTCGCCCGTCGGGTTGATCACCCGTCGGGCCGTTCAGGGAAGGCCAAGGCCGTAAGCCTGAGATGGACGAGCATGGGAAGTCAGACAGACCCGTATTACCTGCGAAGTCGCCGAACAAGGCTATGGCTGCGGAGGCGGTGGAGGGAAGGGGTCTGGCCAAGGGGAACACGGGCAGCGCATCACGTTCCGGACACAGTGCCGGGCAAGGCGTGTCAAACGGGCTGGACCGTGTGCGGGAAGTTGCACGAAAGGACAAGGAAGCAAGGTTCACGGCGCTGCTGCACCACGTCGACGTCGACCTTCTCCGTTCGGCCTATTGGGCGATTCGCCCCCAGGCCGCACCGGGGGTGGACGGGGTGACGTGGCAGGACTACGGACAGGACTTGGAGGCGAATCTTCAGGACCTGCACCGGAGGGTCCACAGCGGGGCTTACCGGGCAAGGCCGTCTCGGAGGGTGTACATCCCGAAGGCGGATGGGCGGCAGCGACCGCTCGGCATTGCCGCTTTGGAGGACAAGGTTCTCCAGCGTGCCCTCGTCGAGGTGTTGAACGCCATATACGAGGTGGACTTTCTCGGCTTCTCGTACGGATTCCGACCGGGGCGCAGACCGCATGATGCGCTCGATGCGCTCGCCGCTGGGATCTACACGAAGAAGGTGAACTGGGTGCTCGACGCTGATATCAGCGACTTCTTTTCCAAGCTCGATCATTCTTGGCTGGAGAAGTTCCTCGAGCACCGCATAGCGGACAAGCGGGTCCTGCGGCTCATCCACAAGTGGCTGAACGCAGGAGTCATCGAAGATGGGAACTGGACGGAGACGACAGAGGGGTCGCCGCAAGGGGCAGCGGTTTCGCCGTTGCTCGCAAACGTCTACCTCCACTACGTGTTCGACCGGTGGGTCCGGTGGTGGAGACGTCGACATGCACACGGTGATGTGGTCATCGTGAGGTTTGCCGACGATTTCGTCGCCGGATTCGAGCATGAGGTTGATGCGCAACAGTTCCTCGTCGACCTCCGTGAACGATTTGCGAAGTTCGGTCTGGAGTTGCACGCCGACAAAACTCGCCTGATTGAGTTCGGTCGGTTCGCCACCGAGCGTCGGGCGAGACAGGGGCTCGGAAAGCCAGAGACGTTCGATTTTCTGGGGTTCACGCACATCTGTGCGAAGAACAGGAACGGGCGCTTCTGGCTCCGGCGTATCACCATCTCGAAACGGATGCGGGCGAAGTTGCGTGAGATCAAGGGTGAGCTCAGGCAACGCCGGCATCTACCCATCCCTGAACAGGGCCGATGGCTAGGAAGTGTGGTGCGTGGACACCTTGCTTACTATGCCGTGCCCGGCAACATGGACACGGTGTCGACTTTCCGCAACGAGGTGGGGCGGTATTGGTGGCGGGCGCTTTGCAGCCGAAGCCAACGCAATCGCCTCAACTGGACACGGATGGATCGCATCGTGACCCGATGGCTTCCCCCCGCTCGTTCCATGCATCCATATCCCGAAGTGCGCTTCGCCGTTCGTACCTGAGGCAGGAGCCCAGTGCGTTAGCAGCGCACGCTGGGATCTGTGCGGGGGGCCGCCCGTAAGGGCGGTCCCTACCGCAATAGCGACAGGGAAAAGGGCGCACGTGATACGTCAGGTGGGGATCAGGAAGACGTGCCAGAAGCACTCGGTCGGGGCGACCCGTTCGGGTGTCGCTGTTGAAGCGTCGTAAATATTTCGATGACATCAAAACCGGAGGTCCTCGTCCCTCGTCCGGGATGAGCCTCGCAGGAGCCCGTTGATTGGCCAGGCGGTGTCCGGCACGCGGCAACTCCGCGTAAGGATGTTCGAACACCAGTGCTCGTCCACTCGTCGGCGCGGCCAGACCCAGGATCATCCGCAGCGTTGTCGTCTTGCCAGCGCCGTTCGGTCCGAGAAAGCCCGTGATGGTCCCAGCCTCCAACGCAAATGACAGGTCCGTGACCGCTGAGACCTCACCAAACCGCGTGGTCAACGACTCGGCTTTGACGACCGGCGTCATCCGCGTGACTGACCGGTGAACGGCACCGCGAAGTCGCAGTAGGGAGCGCTCGTCTCCGTAACCGGCTCACTCGCGAAGTACGTGATCCGGACTCCGAGATCTTCGGGCTTGAGATCTAGTTCCTCAGGGCTGATGCCATGTTCCTCCGCCCAGGCCTCCAAAGCCTCCGATGCGAGCTGCCATTGCACACCTGGGTTCCCACCCGGGCCGGCCGGTACCGCGTCGTTCGGCAGCGCGACGTATGCCTCGCGATGCGCGGGTTCGGTCCGCAAGCTCAACTCCGGGTAATGCGACGCAAGCGCCTTCGCGTCCGACTCGGGGATCGGCTTGCACCACTCGACCGGCCCGTCGCTGTCCGCGCTCACCTCACCCCAGTAGATGGAGAACATCGCGCCTTCCCGCCCGTTCATCTTTGGCAGCGGCCGCTCGCGGAGGATCGCGATGAACTCCTTGCCGAGCGCCCACGCGCCCGGTTCGTCGACATTGCGCTTCAGACAAAGCAAGCTCCGCACTGGTATCTCTCGTGTGGCGACTTCGTACATGACAGCCTGCTTTCCACTCAGTCGGTTGACGAGGTACTCGGCGAGCTCGCGGCGCGCGTCGTGTGCGGACTCGACCGCCCGCCAGTGCGCCGCTATCTGCTCCGCAGCATCAACCGGATCGCAGGCGAGCAGCTCCTTGATCGCGACGAGCGGCAACTCGAGCTGGCGCAACATCGCGACAAGGCGCGCGGCATCGAGCTGCGCGACGTCGTAGTAGCGATAGCCCGAGATTTGATCAACGCGCGCGGGCACCAGCACACCGAGCTCGTCGTACAGGCGGAGTGCCTTCACCGACAGACGCGACCGCCGTGCGAACTCGCCAATGCTGACTTCTTCCACGTCCCATACTCCCTCGTCGTCGAGCCAGGACGGCCCGACACATCGAGTGTGCGGTCTCCCTAAAGGGGAGAGTCAAGCCACACGGTGCAGTCGAAAGAGCAGGCCGACCTTGCCCTCACGGTCGCCATGCAACTCGCCCCGCCGAGCCCCACCACCGTTGAGATCGTCGCCGCGGTGGCACACTGCGGCGGCCTCAGCGCCATCCTTGGCCAGCCAACCGACGACGAACGCGCCGCGGTCTACGAGTCGATCGGAGTGAGCGCCGTCTACAACCCGGAACGCAACCAGGTCCGACTCGCAGCCGATCCCGTTGCTTCAACAGTATGTCGGAGGGGGGACTTGTCAGCCGGCGCGACGCGATTCGGCTCACCCGAATGGTGTCGATGGCGGCGTAATCGCTCGCCGTTCCGCAGTTTGACAACGTCCTGCTGGAGCCGCTGCGCGATCGCTTGTGCGGCTGCTATCGGCCTGGCTCGATCCGTCTGAAGTGCACGTAAAGGTCTCCGAGTGCACCAGATGGTGCGCCCGCTATCACTGCTTAGAGCCGGTTCCCCACCACGGCAGCGTTCCGCGGTCGGCGGTACAGTCGATGCTGTCATGAAGCACCGCATTTTGCGCTCGCAGTGTTCGTCGTCCTCTCGGTTAGCTGTAGCTCGCACGGTGCGCAAGGATCGTCGGCTACATCAACCACGCTATGCAGGATGCCAACCGCGTGGTACCAGCTTCCGAAATGCTGACGGGACTCCCGGATAGTCGTCAGCTGGACCACCCAACCGGGCCGGTCTAGCGGCACCCCAGTGTCCGTTAACCACTCCTGGGCACTCTCAACGTCGTTGGCGGCCCACCAGAGGGTAGGGCTCGGCGATGCCGAGGTCGTCGGCGATGTCGTTCCACGCTTGCTCGGACAGGTTCTGAAGAAATGGCGCAGCTCGGCGGTTGACCGTGACACTGACTTCGTAGCACTGGGGCGTGGCGACTACGTCCGGTGTGGCCTGCGACGACGTGGCGAAGGCGATGCGGTACGCGAACTCGCGCACGCCTTCGGGACCGCACTCGCGACCGTCGAGCGGTGCTTGGACCCGCGCGCTGTTGAATGCCGTCACGATCGGGCCGACAAGGTGCGCGTCAGTTACGACCAAGTGTTTGCCGATGGGCTCGCCGGGCTCGAAGATATGAATGGTGCTCAGGATCATCACGCGGTCGCGGCGCGAGACGAACTCGTCGGCTGGGCGCGGTGCTGTCCAGGCGATCTCAGAGTCGACCCGGACGACGCCTGCGCCCGCAGCGTCTCCCACGATGCGGAGCTGCAGTTCGGCGACGCTGATGTTCGGCGGTACGACCGACAGGTCGTCTTCGACCCCGAACATTTGCAGCCCACCGATAGTTCCGGACGCTCCGCCCGCACTTCGGAATCCACGCGGCACATGGGCCTGCAGAAAATGCCAGAGGTCATATGGCGACTCGTTGACGGTGAACAGCCGATGAGCGAAGAGTAGATTGCCGACGCCGGGCTGCGGCACGAACTCTCCGAGCGCCGCCGGTTCAGGCGTCGTCAGCCGCCGAGAGCCAGCCGGAAGCACGACATCATCGAGCAACCGCTGCCCGAGGACAACCGCCGCAGCCTTCGGCGTGTCCGTTGCGCCTTCGGTCAACGACGACACCGTCGTGGACGATAACGAGGGCCGAGCCCTGCGACTGCCCGACGAACACCCGGCGGCGAGTACGACCAGGAAGCAAACGCATGCGACACGCCTCATGCCCTTCTGACGCAGACCCGTTGTCGCAGTTCCACTACCCCCAATCATGCGCAGACCGAGTACCTGTCGTCATGGGTACCAGGTGGCGGCGCAGGCCTCACCTCAGTGCGCTCTCGCCTGAGGTCCGGGCCAAAAGCCGACCGTGAACAGCCGTCGCTGACGGCGACAGGAACATCACCATCGGTAAGGATGAGCGTGTGGCGAGACGGACGGATCAGCCAGAGACGACGACCGCTCGACGGCGAGCAGCCCGCCTGTCGGCTCTCGCTGCCATAATCACGGCGAGCATGGCCATCTTGTCGGGGGCGTGTATCACGCCGAGCCGTATTGGCTGGTCATGATTACCGTTCCGCCCGTCGCGCTGAGCGTCGCTGCCACAGTTCAGTACCGCTTGACGACACATTCGGGCGCAGGAGCCGCGGCCGCTGCGGTCTACTGGGCATTTCTGCTCGTCTGGAACTTCCAGGCTGGCGTGCTGTTCTTCTTCGGTGCTCTGCTACAGACTGGCGCCTGGTTTCTTACCAGACCACAGGCAAAGGCGCGTCACGACACATCGACTGCATGAAGCGCCTTCCGGTTCTGTCGTAGGCCGCGCTGCACCTAGCGGCGTGCAGTTCTCGTTCAACCAAGCCTTGCGCGAGCCGTGCCCCCTCGACGACCTGTTATACGTGACTCAAACCTTTGATGTCACGGCCGCGGCCATCTCGGGGAATCGGGCCAGATCGCGAACGCCCAGTTGCTTGGCACTGGTGTGTGCATGTGAACCGGGTGCCGGCTGGCACGTACGCTTCGCGGCTGTGAGTCAAGCGAGGACCCCACACGCCGGCGCACCGTTCATCGACGACGCGGCGACCATCCGCGCGCACCTCGAAGATGTCAGCGTTCCCGCGTTGCTGTGTTCCCTGGTCCACATGACTGGCGATCCGTCGTGGATCCGCGGCGTCGAGCGACCGCGCATGCTGACCACGATGGAGTTCCAGTCGGCGATGCCGACCGAAGAGCAGGCAGCGGTGCGCGACCGTGCGACAACTGCGATCATCGACTACCGGGACCGCGGCCGCGAGGCGTTCGTACCTTCGACAGCGCTCGTAGGTGAGATGATGGAGTTCCTCGCAGCCGGCCCGATGATCGACGCGGCCGTGCCGCTGATGATGGAGGAGCTCCAACTCGACGGCGCCGACTCGCGTGCGGTGACGTGGCGTGGCACCGTGCCCGAGGGGCGGCGCGCCGAATCGCCGGTCGTCGTGATCGGTTGTGGCGAGTCGGGGATCGTCGCCGCCATCCGCTTGAAGGAAGCCGGCTTGCCATTCACGATTGTCGAGCGCGCGCCGGCTCCAGGCGGCACCTGGCAGGCGAATCGGTACCCCGGCGCGCGTGTCGACGTCGGCTCGCATCACTATTCCTATTCCTTCGAGCCGTCCGCGACCTGGAGCGAATATTTCTGCCGGCAGCCGGAGCTGCAGCGGTACTTCGAGAAGGTCGTGGACAAGTACGGGTTGCGGTCCCACTGTCGCTTCGACACTGAAGTCGTGCGGGCTACGTGGGACGACGACGCGCAACTCTGGCGCGTCGCGGTGCGTGACGCGGTCGGGCAGGTGGGCACGATCGACGCGCGCTTCGTCATCAGCGCGGCCGGCGCGCTCAGCCTTCCGCGGCTGCCGCACTTCGAGGGCATGGAGTCGTTCGCCGGTCCGTCGTTCCACTCCGCGCGGTGGCCGGCTGGCCTCGACGTCACGGGGAAGCGGTTCGCGCTCATCGGCGCGGGTGCGACCGGGTTTCAGATCGCGCCCACAATCGCCGACGCCGTCGACCGGCTCGCGATCTTCCAACGCACCCCGCAGTGGATCCTGCCGAACCCGTCGTACCATCGCGCGGTTCCGCCCGGTGACGAGTGGGCGATGCGCTGCCTGCCGTTCTACGGGCGTTGGTTCCGCTTCTTGATGATGTATCCGGGAATCTCGATCAGCACGGATCCGTTCCGGTGCGACTCTGAGTTCGACGACCTCAGCGGCCGCGGGGTCAACCGGTCGAACGTGAAGCGGCGCGAACAGTTGACTGCGTGGATGGCATCGATCTTCGACGACCGCACCGACCTCTTGGAGAAGTCGGTTCCGGCGTACCCCCCGGCCGGCAAACGCATCCTGCAGGACAACGGCTCCTGGCTCCGATGTCTGATGAAGCCGAATGTCGACTTCGTCAACAGGCCGATCGCGCGCATCGAACCCGACGCGGTGGTGACGGAAGACGGCGAGCGGTATGAGGCCGACGTCATCTGCTATGCCACTGGGTTTCAGGCGAACGACTATCTCGCGCCGATGGAGTTCACGGGCCGGGATGGTGCGTCACTGCGCGAGCAGTGGGGCGACGAGCCGCGTGGCTACTTGGGGATCACGGTCCCGAACTTCCCGAACCTGTTCCTGCTGTACGGCCCTGGTACGAACCTCGCGCACGGCGCGAGCATCATCCTGCACTCGGAATGCCAGGTGCAGTACACGATGGAGGCGATCCGCACCACGCTCCAAGCGAACGCGCGCAGCATCGAGGTGCGGGAGGAGGTGCTCGACGAATACATGACGCGTTACCGCGCCGAGATCGACCAGCTGATCTGGTCGCATCCGACGATCGAGCACACGCACTACAAAAACCGCCACGGCAAGATCTTCACGCTCTCGCCCTGGCCCATCGAGGTCTATTGGGAGTGGACGCACACGGTGGAGAGTGCCGACTACGTCATTCGCTGAATCGGCTCCACCGCCCCGGCAGTCGGCGTGTCATACAAGTCTCTCCAGAGGTGTTCTTGCGCCGGCTAAGCGCGCCGATGACCTCCGCCAATGAACTACCTCCGTGCGACTCAGCGACGGTCGACGGCGTCACTGTTGCAAACTTCACACAAGTCGACCACGACGCCATGAGAACAAGTGTTCAAGCCGCGCTGTGGGGTCTGCGTGTTGTATCCCTCTCCACGCGATGCACTTTGATCAGGGCGTTCGCGAAACGTCGTCCGGTCCGTGAACTCGAATCCGTCAGTTGCGACACCGCGCGTTAGCCAGGCGTTGCAAAGGTCACGACCGCGAAGTAACGAGCGCTCCGACGGTCGAACTGGGGCCCTTCAGCCTTTCGCCGTTTCGTCAGCGTGCCGTGCTCGTCCCTCGTCGTACCGCGTGCGCGGGATCTTAGGGAAACCTAGGTAATCGGGCTCGGGGACCAACTCAGCTCGGTCCTTGCCAGAGCCATTTCCCCTGGTCAAACCGGGTGTCGGAGAGGGGACTTGAACCCCTACGTCCTTTCGGACACTAGGCCCTCAAATCGAAAAGTGGGTTTCAGTACGTCTCATCGTTCCGGCACGATTGCCGTGTGATCTGCGCTTTCGGGCTAGCGCGAACGCGCGCCGAATCACGTGTCTCACGTCGTCTCGTACGGTTTCTTAGGCGGAATCTTAGGCGCAATGCGCGCTAAGGCTGAGCGCTCACATGCCTAGTCACAGCGTCGTCCCGGCCCCGCAGGTGATGCTTTGCCACGAAAGCTCGCGCCGAGCGGTAGGGACACACGACACGTTCGATTATTCGTGCGCGCGTGATAAGGGAAACCGCGTCCCAGTTCGCACGACTGGGACACATCGGAATCGCGACGTGCGGTGCTCGGTACGCGGCAGGCAACTGCTCAGCGCGGAGCTGACGGGCGCGGGCAGACCGGCAGTTACTGACGCTCAGTCAAGGCGTAGGTGACGACAACGCGCGCCGTGACGCCCTGACTTCCGGGATTCATCGGCATTGCGGGACCCGACACTTCCCGCAGTCCGCCCGAAACTGCTCGTGCTGCCCATCCGGCACTCGCCGTCGCACCCTCGTCGATCGCCAAAATGTGGCCGATCTTCACAGCCGCCGCTTCGGCGAGTTGCTCGGCCCGAAGTCTCGCGTCGGCGACCGCATCTCGACGGGCGACCGCCAACAAGGAACCATGATCCGAATGCGAGAAGCCGATCGCCTGAATCTGAAGTGCGTCGCCCACGGTCGCAACCAGCAGCGCTACGACCGATGACACCTCGCGAAGATTCCGAACGTCAACCGTGAATGTGTACATCGCCACCCGCGCGGTGACCTGTTGTTGCTCACGATCGATCCAGTCCTGCACATGAACGTTGTGAGTGTGCAGATCCGACTCAGGGACCCCCGACTCGCGCAGAGCCGTCCAGGCAGCATCAGCGAGAGATGCAACGCCGCTGATCGCGTCAGCAACGCTCTCGCTCATCACCCTCAACGCGGCGCTGATGGTGCACCGGTCCGGCACGGCGCTCGCCTCGCCGTGACCAACCACAACCAGAGTTCGTCGCGGCCCGTCCTCGTCGTTCGGCATGCGCGAATATTGCACCCTTGGCGGCTCGCTACGCCATCGCGACGGCGGTGGACAATGTGCTTCTCCTTGGGAAGCAGGAGGTCACGTTCGACGGCGGACGAATGTGGACGAACAGATCCGAGTCACTCGCCTTTGCGGACACAGGACCGGGAGGTACGCCGGAGTCTGGCGGTAGAGCACCTGGCTCACGAATCCGGTGACCGTGAGCAGGAGAGTGAGACAGACAATCCACGGCGTCGCGCCAAAACGGATCGTCGCGAACATGAGACCGGCGCTGAGCGCGGCACGGACGCAGAAGTAGCGCCGTACCTGAAGGCTCTCGAAGTAGCCGCCGGTCACGCTCCAGTTGGCGAAATGCTCACAGTTCGACCCAAAGACGTTGTAGCGCGCCGTCGTCGATCCCACGAGCCGTTTCGCGTCGGACACGATCTCGTCGGCCGAGCGCGCCTCCCTACTCCGATCGCGAGGCCGCACAGGAACCGGTGCGGATGGGGCACGACTTCGGGCGTTCCGCTTCGAGCGAAGGCGCTCAATGGAACTTCTCGGATCACAGATTGACTCATCTCTTCGCGTGGTCCGCCGCCGAACTCGACAACCTGGCCCTCTCCGACATAGATGCCGTGGTGAAAGTAGAGGTTGTGTCGCCGCACCCGAAGGTGGTCGCCGGGTGTGAACTTCGAAGCGGGTGCGTAGGTCATCGCTGGGTCCTCCTTCGGCGGTGTTAGCGACATTGAGTGTTTCGACTTCCCAGTTGGACCAGGTGTTACGACTGC
>JBKQIY010000259.1:0-5957 GCA_052148155.1 Acidimicrobiia bacterium
AAGACTGCACACATCACCAGCACGATCGCGCCGAGTCTGAGTGTCGGGCCGAGAACATTGATGTGCTGGTCGTTTGACCGGCCCGTACCACTTCGCCCTCACCGTCGAGACACCCGACCAACTGCACAACGAACCGACCGGACCTGCCTATGTTCCGGCGACGTTCTCGCTTCCCGCCAATGCAACCGTGGTCATGACGGTCTACGACTTCGACGACGCGACGGCACTTCCCGGCCAGTACGCCAAAGCCACCGGCATCGAAGGTTCGATGACCATTCAGGCGCTGAATCTCGAAAGCCCCAACGCCCAGAGTCCGTCCCACACTGCGACCGTGCTCAACGCCAAGACGGAAGTGGCGCACACCTTTACGATCCCGACCCTCGGGTTGAACGTCCCGATCGCGGCTGACTCGAAGGTCACCTTCACCTTCCGTACTCCTAAGCGCGGTACGTATCTGTGGCATTGCATGGACCCTTGCGGAACCGGAGCATCTGGATGGGGCGGCGCCATGGAAACCAACGGATGGATGCAAGGAACCGTGAGCTTTACCTAGAACCGAGGGCGACGGCGCGAACGGTCGATCACTTCCCGCGATCGAGAGGCGGCAGCAAGAACTCGGACAGTCCCGGCAGCCCGAGCGAGTCGTCACGATTTCCGCGTCGAGATGCAACAGCGCCCGGTTAGCGGACGCGAGCCTCCCGACCGCGGAGCCTTCGAGGCTTGAAAGGAAGCGCTCGGGATAGGCGAGGTTCGGCGCGAGTGCTCGATTCCGCCTTCGCGCTGGGCGGCCTCTTCGTTGGCCGCCCAAAGTGGGGGTCCGCGTCGTGTGAGCAAGATGCGATGTCCCTTGGGTTGGCCATGCAGAGTCTGACCTTGAGGATGGCGTCTTTGTCGGAGGCTTCGACGTCGCGCAGCGGGCTCCGGTCCGTTGCGCGGCTGCGCTCGCCGACCTTGTTCTCCAACGTGCCCGCAACGACCAGCCTCGAATGTCGAGACGTCATCGGCGCGGCTGATCACGCGGCGTTCGAGGCGAAGGCGGCCGGCCGGACTGGAGGGCCGCCGAGATGTTTCACGCAGAGCTCGGTTCGGGCTCCGACGACTCCGACCGTACCCGCGGTCGGTTGGCACTTTGGCCGACGCGGGCCGGGTCTTTGGTCCCACGCAGACGGGGCCAGGGCCTCTCAAAGTGCCGGCGAATGTTTCGTACTTTCGTCCCGAGGGCCCGCGCCGTGGGTGCAGTTCGTCGAGGAGGAGCGATGGAAGTGACCAAGACGTCCGGTCGACCGCCCGGGACACCGGATGGGGCACCGGGCACGACGAAGGGCAAGGAGTTCGTCAACCGAATCGGCCTGGCGACCGCGAGCGCGTTCGTCATCGGGTCGATCATCGGTACCGGAGTGTTCGCGTTGCCGTCAGCGCTGGCGCCGTACGGACCGTCGAGCCTGCTCGCGATTGGTTTGGTGGCGATCGGCGCGTTGGCGTTGGCGCAGGTGTTCGGCTGGCTGAATAAGCGGGTATCCGGATCGGGTGGCCCGTACCTGTACGCCCGCGACGCGTTCGGCGACTTCGGTGGGTTCATCACATCGTGGTCGTACTGGCTCACCGCATGGATCGGCAACGCCGCGGTCGTGGTCGCGTGGGTCGGCTACGTCGAGGTGTTCATCAACAAGGGTGGCAACAAGTGGGGAGCGGTCGCGATCGCGCTGGTTGGACTGTGGATCCCGGCACTGATCAACATATCGGGCATCCGAAACTTGGCCGGCTTCCAGAACATCACCACCGTGCTCAAGTTCGTGCCGCTCGTGTTCATGGCCACGATCGGACTGTTCTTCATCCACGCGCACAACTTCGGCGCGTTCAACCCGAGTGGTCTGTCGCTGTGGGGCTCGATCTCCGCGGCCGCCGCGATTGCACTGTTCTTGTTCCTCGGTCTCGAGGTCGCGTCAGTCGTCGCGGGACGGGTGCGCAACCCGCAGCGCAACGTGACGCGGGCAACGATGATCGGTACCGCGGCGTGCGCGTTCGTATACATCTTGGCGACGGTGACCGTGTTCGGCACGGTGAGCCACCACGCGTTGATGGGTTCGACGGCGCCGTTCTCCGACGCGGTGAACGCCATGTTCGGCGGCGTGTGGGCCGGCAAGGCGATGGCGATCGTCGCGATCATTTCCGGGATCGGTTGCCTCAACGGCTGGACGCTGATCTGCGCAGAGATGCCAATGGCCGCGGCACATGACCGGTTGTTCCCTCGGCAGTTCGCACGGCTGAGCCACCGCGAGATCCCGGTGTTCGGGATCGTCGTGTCGAGCGGCGCCGCGTCGCTGCTCATGGTCTTCAGCTACTGGCACTTCCAGAAAGTGTTCACCGACGTCGTGTTGCTCAGCGTGCTCACCTCGGTGATCCCGTACCTGTACTCCGCAGCTGCACACCTCTACTGGCTGTTGGTCAAGGGCCGGGCGGTCAGTTGGCCGCATCTTGCCCGTGACATCACGGTCAGCACGGTTGCGCTGCTGTTCACGTTCTGGGCGTTGGCCGGCACCGGCTATCAGGCCGTGTACTTCGGGATCTTCGCGTTCTTCTTGGGCGTTCCCGTGTACATCTGGATGAAGGCCCAGCGGGGCGAATACGGCGAGTCGCCGGTCATCCCGATCGACTACCCGCCCGACAGCCCCTACGCGGTGCACACCAACGGAAATGGCAACGGCAACGACGCCGTCGTCAGCGGAGCAGCCACGGTCGTACTGACTGTCGAGCCCGTCCCGCAAGGAGCAGGGAACTGATCATGGACGGACGAGGATTGATCGGCATCGTGTCGGGACTCGGACCGCTTGCCGGCAGCGACGTCCTCGACAAGGCACTGGCGTACGCGGCCGTAAGGTACGGCGCCGTCGAAGACGCCGACTATCCCGACATCGTGCTGTTCAGCCACGGGATCGACGACTTCGATTCCACCGGCAGCATCGAAGACGACTTCGTCCGGGAACTGGTTGGGGTGGTGCAGGAAATCGAGCTGCACCACCCCACAGTGGTCGGCGTTGCCTGCAACACCGCACACCTGCACCTCGACGAGCTCCGAGCCCACACCAGCGCCCAGTTCGTCAACCTCATCGAAGAAACCGCCGAAGCGGCGAGCCAGTTCGACCGGAACTATTTGCTCCTCTCGTCGTCGACAACAAGGCAGACGCATCTGTACCACGACGCGCTCAAACGACGCGGCGTGCGATTCTCCGATGTCTGCGCCGACGACCAACTCAAAGTTGACAACGTCGTGCACGCGGTCATGGCGCACGAGCTCGACCGAGCCGGAAGTGAGATCGAAGCGTTGGTGCGTCGATTGGCGACTGCCGGACGGTTCGACGGGATCATCCCCGCCTGTACCGAGCTCCCGATCGCGTTCGACCACTCGGACATCTCGACGACGACGCCGATTATCGATTCGAACCGCGTCTTGGCTGGGGCGCTGGTCGACTCGTACTTTCGCATCACGCGTACTGGGCGAATGCTCGTCCGCGCCGATTGAAAGGAATCTGATGACACCCAAAACTCTGGTCGTCCCGCTCGACGGCTCCGAGTACGCCGAACGAGCGCTGCCCGTCGCCGAAGTAGTGGCGGAACGCCTCGGCGGAAATGTGCTGCTCGTCTCCGCGCAACACCACGGACCGCTCGACCCTCGCGCGTACCTCGAGGAATGCGCGGCCCGCCGCGACCGTTGCCCGGTTGACGTCGCCGCCACCAAAGACACCTATGCTGCCCAGGCCATCGTCGACGTCGTGGGCAGCAGCAGCGATCGCGTCGTGTGCATGACGACCCACGGCCGAGGCCGCCTGCGGTGGGCCGCGCTCGGCAGTGTCGCCGAAGACGTCATCCGACGCTCCGACCGCCCCATGCTCCTTGTCGGTCGGAACTGCGAGGCCGAGTTCCTCGACCGGTCATCGCATCTGCTCGCGTGTGCGGACGGCAGCGAAGAGTCGAACGGGTTGGCGCCGGCCGCGCTGGAATGGGCCGAACTACTCGGCCTTGACCTACGAGTCGCGTTCGTGGCGCATCCGCTCGATGTCGAGAGCGCCGAACATTCGGACGCGTTGTTCGACGCCATGGCTACGCAGTTCGCGCTTTCTGATCGCACCGCAGCCACGATCATCCCGAGCCAATACGTTGCAGGCGCGCTCGCCGACTATGCCAACGAACTGCCCGCGGCGCTGATCGGTCTGAACTGTCATGCCCGCAGCGGTCTCGCGCGGTTCGCGCTCGGCAGCGTCACAATGGGCGTCCTCCACCTCGTGTCTTGCCCGCTCCTCGTTTCGCACCGCGGCGCGTAGGGGCCCGGCATGCTTGTTGTGGCTGCTCTTGGCGGGAATGCGCTCCAGCAACGAGGTCAGCCCCTTGAGGCGGAGGTGGCCGACCGCAACGCGAAGCTCGCCGCGGTCGTTTTGGCCGAGATCGCGCGAGACCATCGCCTGGTCGTCACCCACGGCAACGGGCCGCAGATCGGGTTGCTGGCGCTGCAATCCGAGGCGTACCGCGACGTGCGCAGCTACCCGCTCGATCTCCTCGGCGCGGAAACCGAAGGAATGATCGGCTATCTCCTCGAACGCGAGATCGCCAACTCGCTCCCAGACCGACACGTCGCGTCGCTCCTCACCCAAACCGTCGTCGATGCGCTCGACCCGGCCTTCCGAAAGCCGACGAAGCCGATCGGACCGATGTACGACGTCGACGAAGCGCAACGCCTCGCAACCGAACGCGGATGGACTGTCGCACCCGACAACAACGGCTGGCGGCGGGTCGTTGCCTCACCCATCCCGCGCTCGATCGTGGAACAATCGACGATCAAGCTCCTCCTCGACCACGACGTACTCGTTGTGTGCGCCGGCGGGGGCGGCGTTCCCATCGTCATCGACAGCAACGGTGTCAGACACGGAGTCGAAGCCGTCGTCGACAAGGACGCCGCCACCGCCCTTCTCGCGCGGCAACTCGGTGCCGACCTGCTGCTGCTGTTGACTGATGTTCCAGCAGTCCAGATCGGCTGGGGGACACCAGCTGCCCACGCACTCGGCGAGATCACCGCGCGGAAGCTACAGACCATCCCATTCGCGCCCGGCTCCATGGCGCCCAAAACTGCAGCGGCGGCATCGTTTGTGCGCACCACCGGTGCCCGAGCCGCGATCGGCGCGCTCGGCGACGCCGTTGCGCTCGTGGCCGGATCGGCGGGGACGCAAGTGGTCCCGGATCGAACGACGCTCAGCGAAGGCCGAAGTAGCCTGGCGTCGTGACCGCTCGTGTGTTCCTGCTCGACGACCATGAGCTCGTACGACGCGGAGTACGGGAAGTCCTCGAAGTCGAAGACGATTTCGAAGTTGTCGGCGAAGCCGGGACCGCCGAAGAGGCACATTCCAGAATTCCGTCGGCCGCTCCCGATGTCGCGATCATCGACATGCGCCTGCCCGACGGGAACGGCGTCGAGGTGTGCCGAGAGGTGCGCCGAGAGGTGCGCTCGCGCAATCCCGACGTGCAATGCGTCGTACTCACTTCCTTCGCCGACGACGAAGCGCTCTTCGACTCGATCATGGCGGGCGCCGCCGGCTACCTGCTCAAACAGATCAAAGGCGCCGACCTTGTCGACGCCATTCGGCGGGTCGCCGCAGGCCAGTCACTCCTCGATCCCACCGTCACCGCGCGGGTCCTCGAGCGCCTGCGCAACGGCCCCGCGCAGGATGAACGCCTCGCGCGATTGACCGAGCAGGAGCGAAAGATCCTCGATCTCATCGCGGAGGGCTTGACCAACCGCCAGATCGGTGAACGCATGTTTCTCGCCGAGAAGACCGTCAAGAACTACGTGTCGAACCTCCTCGGGAAGCTCGGCATGGAGCGGCGAACCGAGGCCGCGGTGTTCGCGGCGCGGCTCGCCAAACCCGACCGGCCAAACGGACCGCCCCCTTCGTGACTTTGGTCCCTGG
>JBKQIY010000260.1:0-13669 GCA_052148155.1 Acidimicrobiia bacterium
CGACCCGGTCGCGCTGGCGCTCGGCCATAGCGGGCCGATGTCGGTCGCCATATCCAAGGGATCGCCGACCCGCTGTCGGCCGAATGCCTCCGCGAGAGCGTCCAGCAGATCGTCATGGCGGGCCGCGGAAACGAGCACCCGCGACTGCGCTACGCACGCCTGGCCATTGAGCATGAATGACATCGGCAGCAGGGCAGGCACCAGCGCCGTGATGTCGACGTCGTCGAGCACGATCGCCGCCGACTTCCCGCCGAGCTCCAACGTGCAACGCTTGAGCTGACCGCCGCACAGTTCACCGATCCGCATGCCCGCCGCGGTCGAGCCAGTGAAGCTCACCTTGTCGACGCTCGGATGCTTCACCAGATATTCGCCGGTTTCGCGTCCGGCAGGAACGATGTTGATCACACCCGCGGGGAAGCCGGCCTCGATGATCGCTTCGGCGAGCGGGTAGCTGTCGAGCGGCGTCTCCGGCGACGGCTTCAACACGAACGTGCATCCAGCCAGCAAGCCGGGCCCGAGCTTCAAAGCTGCGATGAACAAGGGCACGTTCCAGGGTGTGATCGCGGCGACGACACCGACCGGCGCCCGGCGCACCCGAACCGGCCCGCCCATCATTCCGGTGCGCGTCTCGACCCACTGGTACTGGGTGGCGAGCGCGGCGTAGGAGTCGAGCACCATCGTGGCCGAGAACACCTGGCCCATAATCGACCACTGTTTCGGCGACCCGTTCTCCGATGAGATGGTGTCGGCGATGTCCTGCGAACGAGCCTGGAGCGCGGCCGACAGACGGCCGACGGCTTCACCGCGCTCGACCGGCGTCATGTGGGGCCAGGGGCCTTCGTCGAACGCGTGACGCGCCGCGTCGACCGCACGATCTGCGTCTGCGGTCGACGCATGCGGAACCTGTCCGATCACCTCCTCAGTGGAGGGAGAAATCACTTCGATGACGTCGGAGCCGGAAGGCGCGACCCACTCGCCACCGATGTACAGCTCTTTGAAGGTCTGCATTCCCAACTCCTTCGCATGTGTTCGAGAACGTCCTCACGCTAGACCCGCCGAGGGTGAGGCCGGAATCGCGGCGGTCTGTTCATCGGTCGCCGGCTGAGGATGGCGGCCCGACGATGTCGTCGAAGACCGCGACCGCTGCCGATCAAACCTCCGGCTGGCAGCCCGCGCGCCACCCGGACACGAACTGCGTTCGGATCGAGATCCGCCCCCCGCCCCGCCACCGGGGCGCGACGGCGGCACTGCCCCGTCCCTAGCGGGCGTGCACACTGGACCGCGCGCACTGTCACGAACGCACGTTCGTCGACATCGGCTCCGCGCCGAGCGGTTCACGGTTCGAACGGACCTCGACCCATCTGGTCGCGCACGGTCACGACCGGGGGGTTGGTCAGTGTGCGTCGCTGCCAGTTGGCACCGTCGACGACGAGCGTGTGGCCTGAGATGAAACGTGCGTACGGCGACGCGAGGAAGGTTGCTGCCCAACCCAACTCCTGACGTTGGCCGACACGCAGCGCGGGCTGGCAGACGTCTTTGTCGTCGGTGCGATCGAGGTTGCCGCGAATGTCGGACGTCATGTCCTCGTGTGGGAACAGCCCGGGCACCAGACCGTTCACTTGGATTCCGTACGGCGCCCATTCGACCGCGAGCGATTCAGTGAGGTTCTTGACTCCGGCTTTGGCCGCGGCCGAGTGGACGAAGCCCGGCCCACCGGTCCAGGCGTAGGACGCACCGATATTGATGATCGATCCCGGTGAGCCGACCGCGATGTGACGTCGCCCGAACTCTCGGGAGCACAGGAACGTCCCGTTGAGGGTGATGTCGACGACGGTCCGCCACGCGTTGGGCGACATGTCTTCCGCCGGGACCGGAAAGTTTGCGGCAGCGTTGTTGATCAGCACGCCCGGCAACCCCATCTCCGCTTCGGCGGCGTCGAACGCGGCCGAAATCTGGTCTGCGTCGCGAATGTCGCAGCCGACGGTGAGGACGCGTGCGCCGATCGCCTCGATCGCGGCCCGGCCCGCATCGAGATGTTCGGGTTTGCGACTTGCGATCACGATGGCCGCTCCGAGTCGGGCGAACTCTGCGGCAATCGCCTTGCCGAGCCCGGTGCCCGCGCCGGTCACGAACACCGAGACGCCGTCAAAGGTGCCGGCCGCCAACGCGCTGACCCCAACTGCGGGCGGTCGGGGCAATCCGATCGGGTCTGTCACGCTCAGCTCCCCGTGAATCGCGGCGGACGTTCGTCGGCGCGCGCGGCGCGCGCCTCGGCGAAGTCGTCACTGCGGTTGATGAACGTCTGGTAGATCATCTCGTCGGCCATCGAAGTACGCAGCTGGGGCAGCGCAAGGTGGCGAATCACTTCACGTGCCATCTTCACGGTCACTGCCGGCGCCGCCGCGACCTGTTCGGCCATGTCGCGTGCGACTGCGTCGAGCTCGTCGGCCGGCACGACTCGACTCACGATCCCATGGGCCAGTGCCTCGTCGGCTGACATGATTCGTCCGGTGAGCACGAGATCGCTCACGAGGCCCGCGCCGCACATTTCGTACAGCACGCCGACGCCACCCGTGTCCGGGATCACGCCGTAGCTCAGCTCCGGGAGCCGGAACCGCGTGCCTTGCGCCGCGATGCGGATGTCGCACAGGAGCGCACGCTGGAACATCCCGCCCATGACCCAGCCTTTGCACGCCACGATGACGGGCGCATCGATCTCCCACAGCCGCTGGATTCCGCGGTGCCCGCGCCGCATGAGCTCGTGGTGGGTCAGCTCGGTCGTCTGGGTCCCGATCGAGCCCGCGTCGCGCCCGGACGAGAACGACTTTCCTTCGCCACGCCAGATGATGGCCCGCACGTCGGCACGCGACGCGAGCTGGCCCAAAATCTCGAACAGTTGTGCGTCCATCTCGTCGTCGAACGCGTTGTGTTTGTCGGGGTTGTTGTTGGTGATCGTCGCGATCACGCCGTCGACGTCGAGGCGAACCCGCGGCTGGCCACTGTTCATAGCCCGAACCTAGGCCAAACTCGGCTCGCGGCGATCTCGCTGGTCGATCGCCGGTTCAACGTCACGGCACGAACCGGCCTTCCGGTTCCCGCCCTGCGCGCCGACGCGACGAGTTCGGCCGGACGCGATGACTAAGAAGGTGTGCGGGGACGGATACCGCGGCGGAGGAGCTGGTCTTCGTTGGTGAAACGCTGGGCGTCGCGCACGGCGCGCTGCTCGCGGACTGCGTGGAAGCACTCGTCGAGTTCGCGCTCGACGGCCGTCAGGCGAGCCTGCATCACGGCGGTGCGGCCCGCGTTGGCGCCCGCGGCGCCGAACAGGGCCAAACGCTCCGAGGCCAGACGTTCCACCCGCCGCGCCGTGGCCACCTTGTCGTCCGGTCGATCACTCATCGCACAACCCCTTCATTGCCTGCGACCGGTCATTGCGCCAACGTCGCGGTGCATGCACTGGCGCGGGGCCCGTGGTTCGGGCGTCCCGTCAGCCGAGAAGTACTCACAAAGCGAGGCCAGCACGCTTGTCGGCAAGCTCTGTGGCCATGTCCTCGGAAAGGCCAGTCTAGTCGAAATAACGCGTATCGTGGTCGCCCCGAGCTCCGGGCTGTGGCCCGCCTGTACACTTGTACCGGCGAATCGGCCGAAACGGTTGGTCGGTCGCGATCAGAAAAGAGTTTCAGTGGCACAAGGCACGGTCAAGTTCTTCAACGCAGACAAGGGTTACGGCTTCATTTCGCGCGAGTCGGGCGACGACATCTTCGTCCACTACTCGAACATCAGCGGTGACGGCTACAAATCTCTCAACGAAGGGCAGCGCGTCGAGTTCGACATCGCCCCGGGCAAGAAGGGTGACGAGGCGCAGAACGTCCGCGTGGTCTAACTCCCCTCCGCGTCGAAGAGCCGCCGGCTTGCCTGCCGGCGGCTCTTTCGCGCCGGCCTTCGGACCGGCCCGGCACGGGCGTATGCTGATGCCGGTCGCCCAGACCCCGCGACTTCGCCACCGTCGGTTCGTGCGGACCACGGCGGGAGAGCGGAATCCACGGCCTGCACCTGCACGTTCGGCGACATTCATGGCTACATCGGTGCTTCCGTCGGTCGTCCCTCCTCGCGCGCCGGATCCCGAACCCAGCCGTGCCGGCGTGTTGGTCGGGAGGGCGATCACGGCGTTTCTCGTCATCGGCCCGGCGGTCGCGCTCGCGGTCGCGATCCCGTTGCTGTGGGGTCGGGTCGTGCACCTGCACGACATCGTCCTCGCGGTGGCGTTCTATCTCGTCAGCGGTTTCGGCGTGACCGTCGGCTATCACCGGCTGTTCACCCATCGCAGCTTCAAGCCGCGGCGGGCACTCAAGATCGCGCTGGCGAGCGCGGGATCGCTCGCGATGGAAGGCTCGCTGATCGGATGGGTCGCGAATCACCGCCGGCACCACGTGTTCAGCGACCGTCCGGGCGATCCTCACTCCCCTCATGTGAACGACCGTGGAATCACGGGACCGCTGCGCGGTTTCGCGCATGCCCATGTCGGCTGGCTGTTCGGCGTGAACGCAACCTCGGCGGCGCGGTTCGCGCCGGATCTCGTGAGCGACAGTGACGTCGCGATCATCAGCCGGCTGTTCCCGCTGTTCGCGGTGTTTTCGCTCGCGGCGCCGTTCTTTCTCGGCTGGGCCTGGTCGGGCACGATCGGTGGGGCTTTGACCGCCCTGTTGTGGGCTGGCGCGGCGCGCATGATGTTGTTGCATCACGTCACGTGGAGTGTGAACTCGATCTGTCACATGTTCGGCAAGCAGCCCGCGTCCGACAAAGACAAGAGCACGAACTTCGCGCCGTTGGGTGTGGTTTCGTTCGGCGAGTCGTGGCACAACTTCCATCACGCCTACCCGCGTTCGGCACGCCACGGCGCACTCCCCCACCAGATCGATCCGTCGGCTGCGGTCATCCGTCTTTTCGAACGAGCCGGATGGGCGACCGATGTGCATTGGCCGACACCAGTGCAGGTTGCCGCCTGCGGTCGTTGACCGCGCGAGGTCGGCGACGCGCCCGAGCGGCGCGGCCATGTTTGCCTTTCATCGGCGTTCCTGCGATCGTGCGCACAGACCGGTGCGCATTGGCAAAGAGGACACTTGGCCGACGTTGTCCGCTGAGCCGCCGTACAGGTCGAGCTCGTGAACCGGCCGGCCGGCTGCAGGCGATGTTGCGCGGCGCGATCGGTACGACGCGTTGGCGATCGTTGTCGGCGCGGCCCGTGGGCGCGGTCCGATCGCGGGTGCGTTGCTCGGCTCGGTGACGTCTGCGACGCGGCACCGATCTCCCCGCCCGGTCGCCGTCGTCCTTGCACCGCCGCTACCCTGACGTCACCGATGAGGAGAGCACATGGCTGACAAATCCCCGAAGAAGTCGAACAGTAAGAAGCCGGGCAAATCGCTCAAGGAGAAGCGGGCCGACAAGGAGGCCAAGCGCTCCGAGAAGCGGCCCGGCTCCCTGTAGGCACCGCTCGCCGCGGACACGCGCACATGCTCGAGTTCGCGTTGGAGGACAAGCACGCGTTCGTCGCCGGAGTCGGCAGCGGTATCGGCGGCGCGTGCGTGCGCACCCTCGCCGCGGCCGGCGCACGGGTGACCTGCTTCGATGTCGACGCGACCGCGGCGCGCGACGCCGCCCAAGCCGTCGGCGTGAACGGGCTTGCGGTGACCGGCGACGGCCGCCGACTCGACGACGTGCAGCGCGCGTTCGGCGCCGCCGTCGACACGTTCGGCCCGGTCGGCGTGGCCGTCGACGTGATCGGCGAAGCACGGTGGGGACGGACGATCGATCTCGACGACACCGCATGGGATGACTCGTTCGACCTTGTGCTGCGCCACTTCTTCAACGTGGCGCGCGTCGCCGGACGGCATATGGCCGCGCAGGGCGCGGGTGCGATCGTCGCGATCGCGTCGGTGAGTGGACTCCGATCGGCACCGTTGCACGGCCCCTACGGCGCGGCCAAGGCGGGCCTGATGTCTCTCGTACGCACACTCGCGGTCGAGCTCGGCGGCGACGGCGTACGCGTGAACGCGGTCGCGCCCGGCGCCGTGCTGACGCCTCGCGTCGCGGCGATGATGAACGAAGCGCGGCGTGTCGAATCGGCGGCCAGCATCCCGCTCGGTCGTCTCGCGACTCCTGACGACATCGCGCGCGCTGTTGCATTCCTCAGCTCTGATCTTGCGTCGTACATCACCGGACAAACACTGGCGGTCGATGGCGGCGCCACCGCCCAGTTCCCACTCTCCTTGCGGGCGTGATGACCACCGACGAGGCTCTCCGCAACACCTTCGCGTGGTTCGAGGTCAACAGCGGTTGGGCCCAACCCGACGACGACAGCCTCGCCGAATGGGTCGCCGACGGTGTGTGCCGCTGCCCCGACGACTGCATCGTCGCGCCCGAGAGCTGGTGCGAACACGGTCTGGCCTCGTGGTGGCTGATCGCCCGGTCCCTCGAGCGTTGAACGCCCCACCAGCCGCGTGGCCATCGCACCGACCGGAGAGGTGTGCGTGTGCGACCTCGTCGGGCCGATCGGCACGTCGCAGCCGACGGTTTCGGATCATCTGAAGGTTCTCGCCGACGTCTGTGTTGTGAGCCGCGAACGACGCGGTCGTTGGGTGTGGTACCGCGCGGTTCCTGAGCATCTCGAACGTCTGAGCGCGGTCTTGTAGTCAGAGAGCGAACCGGACCGCGCCTGACGCGTAGCCTCGTCGCATGAACGGAACGATGGCGCACCGCCATGGCCCGTGGACCCATGAGCACCATCATCACGGGTCCCACCGTCATCTTCGCCTGATCTTCCGATCACCCGAAGATGGTCATGGCCGCGCCCACTCGCACGTGCATGGACAAGAACACGAACACGAGCACGGACATACGCACGGACGGGTCGACCGTTCGATCATCCGGTCGCACGCTGGGGTCCGGGCGGTGTCGATCAGCCTCGCGATTCTCGGTGTCACCGCGATCTTGCAGTCCGTCGTGTTCGTGCTGTCCCGCTCGGTTGCGCTGCTCGCCGACCTGATCCACAACGGCGGCGACGCGCTCACCGCGATTCCCCTGGCGATCGCGTTCCTCGCTCGGAGCGAACGCGGCGAACGCGGCGCCGGGTATGCGGTGGTGGCGACCATCTTCGTGTCCGCGTGCGTCGCGGCTTACGAAGCGGTCGTGCGGCTTGTCCACCCGCAGCATCTCGGGTATCTGGGTCCGCTTGCGGTGGCCGGCGTCATTGGCTTCATCGGGAACGAGCTTGCGGCGCGGGTCCGACTTCGGGCCGGGGCGCGGCTCGACAGTCCTGCGCTCGTCGCCGACGGTCATCACGCACGCGTCGACGGATTCGTGTCGCTCGGTGTCGTCGCGTCGGCGGCGGCGGTCGCGGTGGGCGTGAAGATCGCCGATCCGGTCATCGGTCTCGCAATCACGGCGCTGATCTTGCGCATCACCTGGCAGGCTTGGGGCACCATCCGAGTCGGCGACGATCATCGTCCGAGCTGACCGGCGATCGTCGGAGCGCCCGTGGAACCTTCAGATGAGCTGCGTGAGTTCGGCCGGATCTGGGAGTGGTTCGCCGACTCTTCGTGTCGCGGCTACTCGCCGCTGTACGACCGCATCTGTCGTTTCGTCGCCCAGGACGACGACGTCTTGGCGCTGATCAAACAGGCTCCGCCGGCCGCTCATCAGCCCAACGTGATCCTCGGCGTCGTGCACTACTTGTTGCTCGGTGGGCTCGATCATCCGCTCGCCGCGGTCTATGCGGGACGCAACGATGCCGATCCCGGGCCGCTGTTTCGGGACGTCTGCCTCAGCTGTCGCGCCGAGGTTCTGGCGTTGATGCAGACGCGTCGCACCCAGACCAACGAAGTGGGCCGCAGCGCAGTGCTCGGCCCCGCGCTCACGTGGGTTGCCGGTCAGGTCCGCGGGCCGTTGGCGTTGGTCGACGTCGGCACCAGCGCCGGGCTGAATCTCGCCTGCGATCGGTATCGCCTCGACTACGGCGCTGCGGGCGCGACCGGCCCCCCCGACGCCGACGTCCGTATCGCATGCGCGGTGATCGGCGGGAACCCACCGATCGCCGCTCAGCTGCCGGCCATCGTTGCGCGCATCGGACTCGACCGGTCACCGATCGACCTGACCGACGAGCGCGACGCACGCTGGCTGCTCGCGTGCATCTGGCCCGACACCGGCCGTCTCGAACGTACGAGCGCCGCGATACGTCACGCACAACAACATCCGCCGACCATCCGGCGCGGCGACATGATCGACGACCTCCCGGCGACGCTCGCCGAACTTCCCGACGACGCGACCGTCTGTGTCCTGACCACGTGGGCGCTCGCCTATCTGCAATCCGAAGGCCGCCAACGGTTCGCCGCGCGGCTCGCGGCGGCTGGCCGGCAACGAACGATCGTGTGGATCTCCGGCGAAGGTCCGGGTGTCGTGTCCGCCTTCGCCGACGCGATACCGCCGCCGGACGGCGGGGTCGAACCGAGCGTCCTCGGCGCGGTCGTGTACGACGGCGACACGGCGCACGCAACCGCACTCGCCTACGTGCACCCCCACGGGGCGTCGATCAACTGGCTCGCGTAGCAGCGAACGGGCCGGCGTCGGGTCGGACGCTCCGACCCCGAACGCTCACGCCGGTCTTCGTTTGCGGAGGTAGATCGTCAGGGCCGGAGGCCCGAAGATCGCGACCAGCGCGACCGCAACCGCGACGACGTAGAGCAACAACGGCAACGGGTCCCGGGCGGGCGGCACCTGCACCGGGCCGCTCGCGACGGCAAGTTCTTGGGTCGATCCGGCCTGCGTCGGGTCGACCGTGCCGGCTTCACCTTTGGGCGTTCGGACGTCCTTGGCGCCAGCGCCGGCGGCGGCGCTCCCGCCCGCGAGCAGGCTCGAGGTTCCCAGTTGGGAGCCGGTCTGTACACCGTTCGCGGTTGGGGCGTTGGTGGTGACGGTCTGCGCCGGCGGGATCGCGCCTTGTTTGGCCGAAGGTGGCGGGGGCGGCGCGTCGCCGGTGATGAACTGCCCGTTGATGGTGGGGTCGTCGCATTGGCTGATCGGCGGCGGGTTCACGTGTCCGGGAATTTTCAGCACGACGTTGAACACGTCCTGGACGAGGTTCTCGGGCAGGGGCGAGTAGCCGAGCTCGGCCGCCTCCTGTTGGCCGGCGCACGCCAGGTAGAGGATGAACTTGGAGAGCGTGATCCCCTTGGCCGCGGTGAACGGCGCTGCGGTGGTGGTCGGCACGATGAGGTAGCTGTAGCTCGACACCGGGTAGGTACGCGGGTCGGGGTTGGCGTACACGCCGAGCAGGTTCTGGGTGAGGTTCGGGTTGAGCGTCGCTTTGGTGAGCGCGATCGCCACGTCCTGCGGGGAGGGTTGGGTGAAGTAGCCGGCAGCGTTCAGGATCGAGGCGACCGGAAAGCCGCGCTGTTTGGCGTAGCCGTATTCGACGTAGGTGATCGCGCCGTTGTTGTACGGCGCGGCGACATAGTCGGCGACCCCGTCGGAGAGTTGCTGCGAGGTCGCGTTGACGTCGGGCCACAGCGACACCGAGGGGCACGGAGTGACCGTCAAGCCAACCCGCTGACAGAACGCGTTGTACAGCGCCGGCTCTTCAGCTGCCATGTACGCGGTGAACTGCGCGGTCGTTCCCGAACCGTCGGACCGGACGACCACCCGGATCGGCAGGTTCGGCAGCTGCAGCTGCGGGTTGTCGGCCGCGATGGCCGGATCGTTCCAGTTGGTGATGCCTCCGGTGAAGATCTTCGTCAGTAACAGTGGTGTGAGCCGCAGCGTCGTGACGAGCTGGCCATCGATCGACAGGTGATACATGAACGAGGTGCCGCCGGCGACGTCGGGCATGTAGGCGTACGGCCGGTGCGCGGCGAGTGCGACCTCATCGGTACTCACCGTCCCGGTGCTGTCGAGGTAGGCCGTCTGGAACGGAATCTCCGACGCTGCGAAGTCGACTTGATCTTGGTAGTAGAACACGCGGCCCGACGTCGAACCGACGCCTTGGTAGTTGACGGAAATGCCCTGGCGGGCAACGTCGGCGGCCCATTGTTGCAGCGCGATCTGCGACCACGTCGAGCCGGCGCCGTCGATACTCACGTCTGCGTACGCGGGGCCGGCCGTGACCGGCACGAGGATAGATACCAGGAGAGAAACGACGAGAAACGCCAAGCCGAGTCGATGGATCATCCGAACCTTCCGGTCACGTAGTCGAGGGTGCGCTGATCTTCGGGATGGAAGAACATCTGCTGGGTGCTGCCTTGTTCGACGACCACACCCGGTTCGCCTTCGCCGGCAAGAAAAAACGCGCAGTATTGCGACACCCGGGCGGCCTGTTGCATGTTGTGGGTGACGATCACGATCGTCACCTGCTCTCGCAGCTCGTCGATCGTCTCTTCGATCCGTCGAGTGGAGGTCGGGTCGAGCGCCGAGCACGGTTCGTCCATCAACAGTACGTCGGGTTTCACGGCGAGCGCCCGCGCGATGCACAGTCGCTGTTGTTGGCCGCCGGAAAGTCCGCCGCCGGCATCCCCGAGCCGGTTCTTGACCTCGTTCCAGAGTCCGGCCCGTTCCAGGCAGTGCTGGACGGTGTCGTGCGCGTCGCTGCGCGAGAGACGATGGCCGGCGAGCTTGAGTCCGGCGACGACGTTCTCGGCGACCGACATCGCCGGGAACGGGTTCGGCTTTTGGAACACCATGCCGATGCGGCGGCGGATTTCGGTGATGAGCAGGTCGGAGCGGTAGATATCGATCCCGTCGATGCGGATCGTTCCCGAAAGCGACGCCGACGGCACCAGTTCGTGCATCCGGTTCAAGATCCGCAAGAACGTCGACTTGCCGCACCCCGACGGACCGATCAGTGACGTCACCTGGTTGGCCTGCATCTCGAGGTTCACGCGGTCCAGCACCTTGTGATCACCGAACCAGGCGCTCACGTTTTCGGTCACCAGGCCGGCCGCCCGGCTCGGCGCGTCCCCGAAGTGCTGCGCGTCGAGTGCTTCCATGGTGTTCGACGAGCTCATGTCAGACCCTTCCGTGCGAGCCGCGCTCGCTTGAAACGCCCGATGTGGCCGGGGCCGCGCCCCCCGATGATCCGGGCGATGACGAACAGGACAAGAACCAGACCGAGCAACACGAACGCGCCGGTCCAGGCGCGCTCGATCTGCGCGGTCTGCGGGAAGTGGATCAGGCGATAGATCATGAGCGGCAGCGCGTCTTGTTTGCCGCGGAACGGATCGCCGTTGTAGATGTTGTTCCCGAGTGAGGTGAGGATGAGCGGCGCGGTCTCGCCGACCACTCGGGCGACACCGAGGATCACCGCGGTGAGCAGGCCGGTGCGCGCGGTCGGGAGGATGATCCGCCGGACGGTCGCCCATTCGCCGCCGCCGAGGGCGAGCGACGCTTCGCGCAGGCCGCCGGGGACGAGACGGAGCACCACTTCAGCAGTTCGGGTCACCGTCGGCAACATCAACACTGTCAGCGACAACGCGGCCGCCAAGCCGGTCTGTTGCTGATGCAACGCAATGATGAACGCTGCATAGATGAACAGTCCCGCCACGATCGATGGGATCGCGCTCATCGCGTCGACGATCAGGCGGACGGGCCGCGCCATGCGACCCTTGATCTCGCTGAGGAACACGGCCGTCGCGATCCCGAGCGGAACCGACAGCAATGTGGCGATCCCGACCATCTCGAGTGACCCGACAATGGCGGCCGACCCGCCGCCCTGCGTCGGCGGGCTCAACGGACCGACGTGGCTTTGATCCTGGGTGAAGAACTGCGGCCGCAACGCGTGGTAGCCGCGGGCGATCGTGTAGCCGACGATCACCGCGAGCGGGACCAGCATGCCGACCGCGACCGAAGCCACGATCACGCCGACGATCCGGTCCCGAGCCAACAGGGTGCCGAGTCGCTCCCGGGCGATGAACCACACCGTCGTCAAGAACAGCACATACCACACGACGCCGAACCCGAGTCCGCCCGACAGCGGCGTGAGCCGTTCGTACACCAGCCACGTGAGGCAGAAGGATCCAACCGCGGCGCCGGCCAGATCGAGGGCGTCCGCGGTCTGGAACGCGCGGGGCCGGATGCGATCGCCGGGACGCTCGCCGGGAAGATCGATACGAGGCTCGTCGACGTCGAGGGCCGTTTCGATTGCGTCGCCACGCTCGGCTGTGGTGGTCATCGTCGGTCAAATCTCCGTCGACGCGCCGGATCGGGAGCGGGCCACGATGACCGACGCGATGGCGTTGACGATGAGCGTGATGACGAACAGGGTCAGCCCGGCGGCCATGAGCGCGCTGATGCCGAATGCGTTCGATTCCGAGAACCGCAACGCGATCAGGGACGCGATCGAGTTCCCTCCGGTCTGCAGCACGTGGGTGAGTCCGTGGGGGTTGAACAGCGGCGAGATGATCAACGTGACCGCGATGGTCTCGCCGAGCGCGCGACCCAGTCCGAGCATCGACCCGCCGATGATGCCCCCGCGACCGAAGGGAAGGACCACCGATTTGATGACACCCCAGCGGGTCCCGCCGAGTGCCAATGCGCCTTCCTTCTCGCCCGGCGGCGCTTGCGAGAACACCTCGCGCATCACCGCGGTGCAGATCGGGATGACCATGAGCGCGACGACGAGGCCGGCCACGAACGTCGACGCCGGGTAACTGGCGACGCTTTGCGGGTCTTGGGTGTGGAAGAACGGGATGAACCCGAAGTGGGTGCCCAGCCAGCGGCTCACAAGGATCGCGCGGGGCTGCAGGTAGGCCCGTCCCCAAAGTCCGTAGATCAGGCTGGGGATCGCGGCGAGCACATCGATGAACGACGTGAGTGGGCGTCGGATGCGGGCCGGCGCATACTCGGTAACGAACAGCGCCGAACAGATCGCGACCGGGACCGCGATCGCCAGAGCAATGATGGCGATGAGGAAGGTGCCGAGCAGCGCCGACCACACACCGAACGGCCCGAGCCCCGGCTCCCATGCGGAGCGGGTGAAGAAGCTGAATCCGGCGACCCGCAACGCGCTCCACGCTCGGATGAGCAGGAACAGTCCGATCATTGCCATGAGGCTGAGGGTCAGGCCACCGCTCGCGCGGGCAAAGATCCGGTACGACTTGTCGGCCCTCGACCGGGCATGCGCGGGACGGACGCGCTCTTCTTCAGCGGTCCCCTGTCCCAGGCTGTGCAGGGCCACGAGCCTCCTGGCATTAAACGGATAGAGTTAGTGTAGTATGGCGGACCATCGCTCGTGGGCGCGCCGCTGCGACGCCCGAGGTATTCGACTCGGTGGAGGTCGCCTTGAGATGGCGTCATGGTGAACGCCGTTGGAACAACGGCCGACATTTCCGCGACGGGACCGGCCACCCGCTCTCGCGGGTGCTAACAACAGCGTTGCCCTGAGGAGGATTGCAGCGTGACGACGCGCCGTGGCGCAACCCAGCGGGCGCTCCGCCGATTTTTCGTACTTGCAGTGGCCTTGTGCGCGCTCTACGCGACTCTCGGGGGGCCGGTGTCGGCAGCCGCTGCCCACATGACAGCGGAAGCGTTGCCGGATACCAATCTTGGTGATCAGGTGATCACGGTCGCCTGGCAGGGTTTCGCGCCGACCCAACCGGACGGTACTGACGGTGTCGTCATCCTGCAG
>JBKQIY010000261.1:0-16241 GCA_052148155.1 Acidimicrobiia bacterium
TGTCGACAGGAGCGCGCGAGAGGTTCCGGTCGAGCTACTCCCCGACGAGACGATGGTCTTCTTGTTGCCGAGCCGGTTCTGCTTGTCCGACTCGCTGCGCGACCGGGCCTGGGAGCTTTTCGGAGAGACCGAACCCGGTTGGTCACGAGTCGCCGCCGTGTGCGACTGGGTCCACAACAACGTGCAGTTCCAACCCGGGGCGAGTAACGCGCTCACCTCGGCACTCGATGTGTGGGACACCCGCTTCGGCGTCTGCCGCGACTTCGCGCACCTGAGTCTCACGCTCTGCCGAGGCCTCAACATCCCGGCTCGCTACGTGTTTGGCTACCTGCCCGACGTCGGCGTCGCCCCGCCCTACGACCCGATGGACTTCTGCGCCTGGATCGAGGTCTTCCTCGAGAACCGCTGGTGGACCTTCGATCCACGCAACAACGTCCGGCGGGTCGGCCGCGTGGTCATCGGCCGCGGTCGCGACGCGCTCGATGTCGCGATGGTGACGACCTACGGCTCGCCGATCCTTCAACGGATGACAGTGTGGGCAGACGAGGTGATCGACGAAACGAGTTGAGATGAGGTTCCTCCCCGTCCCACGCTGCCTGCCGTCGCCGGCGGCCGCGAAGGCCGCGATCTCGCCCAGTGAACGGACGAGCGCTTCGTCGTCGCCGAGCCTCGATTCCATGCAGCTCCTTCGGCGAGTCACGCGCCGACCGCGACCAGGATGCCTCCCGCGGCACGAAGCAATCGGATGGCATCGGCGATCGATGCTGTACTCGCGATGACGTCGACCAGCGCGACGCTGCGGCCGGCGAGCACCGTATCCATGCCAAAGACACATCCGAGCTGTGCTCGCCGTTTTCGCTCGACCCTCCCAGTGCAGGTCGTCGACGCAGCGGAAGAACTCAGCAGCGCGTGGCGACACGATCACCTCAGTGCCCCTGATGACCTGCGCAGCCCGGCAGCCGAGCTCACACCGGAAGATGAGCAGCTCGGCGTCGTCTGCGACGCCGCGGTGCCGGTAGAGGCAGTCTCCCGCGCGCAGGTGTAGGCGCTCTCTCGAGACCGTCGCGGGTGTCGAGCACTGCGGAAGCCTCACCGGCATCCTTCACCGAGCATTCGACGCGGAACGCGTCGATCTGCGGCGGGGAACGAACTCCTCGCAGGCTTCAGTGCCTTGGCACTCGTGTTAGCCCAACAACTGCTCGAGCGGGGCGTTTGCAGAGGACACGTGTGTTGCGGGTACGAAGCTTTCGATCGCTTTGGTCATGCTGTCCAGGAACGGCTGTGGCTCGGGGATCGCGGCAGGGTCGAGAGCAATGCCGATGTCGAGGCGATCGCCGTTGCCGAACGCGGTGAAGCTCACGGGACAGCCGAGTCGCGGGCCGAACGGGTAGGTGGCCTCGACGAGCGCGCCGCAGACATGTCGAGGGCGATGCAAACCGGGCAACGCGGTCGCAGCGAAATCGACGGAGTCTGCCTGGGCTTGCAGCGCCGGCAGTAACAGCCGCGTCGGCAGGCGACCGATGGTCCACGCGAGCGCGTTCGTCAACTGGAGCGCCGGTTCGCGGCGCGCCTGTGCGAGTCGCTCGGCGATGACGCCGAACTGGCGGCCGGGATGTCCTGCTCCGGTGGGGACCTCGACACGGGCTGGTGCGAACCAGTTCCCACCGATTTCGCGTCCGCGCCGTTGGGAGGCGGGCGTGGCGAGGCGAAGTTTTGGACTCGGCCGTCCCATGCCGTCGTGGTAGAGGCCGAGGCCCGCCGCCGCCGCGGCGACGAGGAGGTCATTCCTGCTCCCGCCCAACTCCAGCGCGGCCTCACGTGCGTGAGGGACAGAGAACACCTCGAAACGGCTCGCCATCGAGTGGTCGACGAACAAGGGCGAGAGTGGACCACCGGTCACCATTACCTGGCGGGAGACGGAGTTGGCAACCTCGAGGCCGCGCTGGAGTCCACGGACAACGGTGTCGAGTGCTTCCACTTCAAAGGCATGGCTGACACGATGCCGCAACGTGCCCGTCACCTTTGTGAAGTCGATCGTGACAGTGCCGGACCGACGAGCACTTCTCGGCGTACGCCTCGGTTGTGTCCGCTCGCGGCCCGCTTCATCGTCCCGGTGGCGCGGCCACCCTTCCTCGTCGAACAGTGCACCGGCGAGTCGGAGCGCGCTGAGCCCGTCGGTGACCACGTGGTGCGCGCGGAAATAGAGCGCCGCGCGGCCGCCTTCCACCCCCTCGATGAGTGTGACATCCCACGGAGGACGCTCGGGATCGAAGGGCATCGCCTCGAACAGCGCGACCAAGTCGAGGAGCTGACGAAGTGAGCCCGGCGAAGCAATCGCCGCGGATCGAAGATGGTGGAGGTCGAGTTTCGGGCCTTCGATCCAGGCGGGACGAGCGCTCGTGAAGGTCGGATCGCCGGGGCGCTGGCGCAACCGCGGCGTGTGATCAGCAGCGGACGACAGGCGGTCGCTCAACGCCGAGGTGCTCGGCGCGTGATCGAGAATCATGACGGCGCCGACCGTCATGCGAAGGGTCGGATCCTGGCCGACCCGCCACATGATCGCTTCAATGGGGCTCAGATATTCGTTCATCGGCTCCAACTTTCGGTGCTTCGCAATTCGTGTGCGTCCGCCGCCCGGAGCCACTTCAAGGCCTAGGAGATCCCAGAATGATAACAATGGCGGAATGGCGCGTCACAGCAGCCGGACTCGACGGTCTCGGTCCGCGCGCCGCGGTCTTTTCGAATCAATACTCGATGGCGCAGGCGACATCGCCGAGTCTGTCGCCAAGGACGTAGCTCCCGGAGTGATCGAGGTTCTCGACCTCGACGGCGTCATCCGGGAGATCGACATTCAGGCGGTACTCGAGCGCATAGACCTGAACGTTCTCCTCGCAAAAATCGACGTCCAGGCTCTCGTCGATCGTCTGGACATGGACGAGATCGTTGCCAACCTCGACGTGAACGCACTTCTCGAGAACATCGATCTCGACGCGTTGATCGAGCGGACCCAAATCGGCTCACTCATCGCCCGCTCGGGGGCCGGCGTCGCCGGCAAAGTCCTCGATGTCGGACGAAGCCAGGGCGTCGGGCTCGACTCGTTTATACACCGCTGGATGGACCGCTTGCTCCGGCGGGACCCGTCAACTCGCCCGGCCGGTCCGCCGTTGCTGATGCTCGACTCGCCACCGCCATGACCCCGCACGTCGAGCCCGACCGCGATCTGGGGCTCCAAGGTCACTTCGCTGGTTTTGTGACGCGGGTCATGGCGTTCATCATCGATACCTTCACCGTCCTCACGTTGTTCGCCTTGGCGGCAGCCGTCCTGGAGTACGTCGTCTCGGCCCTCGTTGGAAAGCAGGTGCGTCTCTCAGAGGTGCCGATCGTCGCAGACTTCTTGCTGGCGGCCTGGTGGTTCTTCTATTGCGCATATCCGATTGTTCAGGCGGGCCGCACGTTTGGGATGGCGGTCGTCGGCTTGCGGGTCGTGCGGGCCGCCGGCAGCGATATCGACGCACGACACGCGGTCGTGCGTGTCCTCGTCTTCCCGCTCAGCTTCGTGCCGTTCGGCCTAGGGTTCCTCCTGATCCTCCTCCGTCGCGACCGCCGGGCGCTCCACGACCTCATCGCTTCCTCCGCAGTCGTCTATGCGTGGGATGCTCGCGCCGCACGACTGCGGTTTCTCGCGAAGCGTTGAATTGGCAGAGACCGACATCGTCACGTTGCAGAGTGCTCGGGGTTTCGCCGACCGCCAACTCAACGTGTCACACAAACGGAAGCGTGACGGGCTCGCGCGTCGGAAACTCGTTCACCGACACCTGTTCGGTGTCGGGCCGATCATCGCAGCGACGCTCATCGCCGATAGCGGCGACGCCACCCGATTCCTAACCGCGATCACTCCGCCGCACAACGGGACCGCTCCGGTCGAGTGCTCCTCAGCCGGTCGTTTCGTGCATCGGCTCTCTAGAAAGCGCCGAAACCGCAAACTCAACGACGCGATCCACATGGCCTTTTCGGTACTGCGGACAGATCAGCCGCGACCGCATGCTGATTCTCCGAGCCGCTCCAGGTTGTCACCTCCGCGTTGTAGGCAAAGCGGTTCTCGCGAGCAGACCGGAGACGACACATATCCACAACTTCTCGGGCGGCGGTCAGCTGCCGAGAATGTTGACTGCATTGGCGATGACGAGGGTCAAGATCAAAATCGACATGATTGCCTGTGTTGTCATCATCAACTTCATCCTGCGCGCCAGGGGCATGACGTCGGTCGGGCTGAAGGCTGTCGCGTTCGTGAACCCGAGGTAGAGGTAGTCGGCGAAGATCGGCCGCCAGTTGGGTGGCGCGAGATGCGGATTCAGGTGCTCGGGAAATGCAAGGTCGGGATATTCGCGTTTGTGATGCATGCGCTCCGCGGACCCGCCGCTGTCTAGCTCCCAGTAGAGCAGCGCGAACGTCAGGTTGACATCGACCCAGACCGCGGCGCCGATCGTCAGCAGCGTGGAGGCGTTGCGCAGTTTCGGCGCTCCGTGCACCAGCTCGATGACGAGAAGCCCCGTGATGAGGACGGCGGTCAGGGCGAGAAAGAGGGTGAGGGCGATTGACAGTCTGCGTAGGAGTTGTGACCGGCGGTCGATTCGCCCGGGATCGACGAACACCAGTGCGATCAGCAACCCGACCTCGACCGGCGCGACCAGCCAAACCGCCCGCGGAAACACGTGTACGGGCAGCAGAAAGGGAACCGCGATCGCCACGCCGGTTGCGAGTGCGGCCGGCCAGCGTCGCTCACCTCCCCCTGCGCGAGCTGGTTCGGGGGTCGTCGTCATCCGACGGCCGCCGGTATCACGGCTCGCACCGCGTCCACCGAGCTGGATTCGCCTCGGTCAGAGCGCGCCGACATACGCATTGGCTCGGCGATCGCGGGCGTCGAAGCTCCCGATCTCTCAGAGAATCACGATCACTGCGGCGCCCGCCACTGTCACGGTCAACCACACAATCCCGGCGGTGGCGACGACGATGCCGACAATGGCACCCATCGCGCCCGACGCGCCCGAGAATGGCTTCATTGACCCCTCGAGTAGGGCCTGAACGGTCCGACGGGGACGCTCTGGGTGTGTCGGCATGCCCCTTGGCGGCGCCGTACATGCTGAAGTCCGTCGGGATCGTGGTATTGGTCTCGGCGCCGACACCGGCGCCGACACCGGCGCCCACACTCGGCGTATCCGCCCTCATCATCGGGATGCCGGCAGCCGCGATCGAGCTCGACCTTGCGGAGTTCCGCCGCGCGAACAGCGTGAGCGCAAACCTCGACCGGAACCGAATGCTCGTAACCGCGAAAGTGTTCGGTTCCTTACTCGCGGCGTTCGGAATGCAGCTCACCCCGGACGGACTATCGCGTGTCAGGGTCATACACGCCACCGGTCACTGACCGAAACACGACGCCGACTCAACCGCCGCCCGCACCGATTGCCGCGTGGATCATCGCTTCCACAGCTGCGGCGCGGCAGTCGCTGAAATTCACAACGTGGACACCAGAGCCGGTACAACAATATGCCTCCCGCACGAAGGACCAAGGACCGGTCCAGATGCGAATCGCTTGGTGGGTTCTGGGTCTAGCCGGGTCCCGAACCGCGTGGCGGATTTGTCTGCGCGTTCTGGCCTGCGACGAGTTTCGCGCTCATCTTGATTGCCTTGACCGCGCCCGTCGCTCCGGCTTGGAGAGTCAAACCGAGCGCGAGCACAACGATGCCGACGACGAAGAGCGTCTTCGAGCCGAGCATCAGGATTCCGACGCGGCCGAGCAGGTACGGAGGAGTACAGACCACGGCACCGATCGCTCCGCCGACCGCGGTCGCCGAGAGTTTGTCGCGCTTGGAGTAGGTGGTCTTCATACCGATGAGCCGCGCGGGCACGGAGACGTACGTCAACATCATGACCCCGACGACGATGCTGAGCGAGACGGCAAACCACCAGCGGCCCCAACGCGAGAAGATAAGGGTACTGACACCGAGGCAGACCCCGATCGCCAGTCCCCATGCCCAGACCACGCGCCGGTGCGACCGGGCCTCAACGAACGCGGGGCGGATCTGCGGCGGACCCGGTTTGGCGATCGCGAACGCGAAGACCGCGTTCAACCAGTAGCTGGCTCCGGTGATCGCGGCGATCGCCAGAACGAGAGGAATGAGGACGGGGCCGCGGAGGACGTGAAACGACTTGCCGTGCAAGGTGTGGGCTTTGAGATCGAACATCGCAAGCCAGATCCACATGGCCGGGAGGGCCTCAATCAGTAACAGACGCCAGTCCGAGAACAACAACTTGACGCCCTCGAAAAGCATCGCGAACGCTCCAACCAGGAACGCCAACGGGGCTAAGTAACGTCGAGAACGGCTGAGGTCGAGCACGGCCTGCTCGACCGTCGCGTCGTCGCCGTCTCCGATCGCACGAACCAAGTCACCGATCCGGGCCACCAACGCCCGGCGGCGCGATGACGGCGCGCTCACACCGTCGATCTGGTTCTGCACGGAGGAGGCGCTCCGACGGTCAGGCGGCACCTAGACCTCCCGGCGACGTTCGCCTGCTGACGATCTCATCTGCGGTCACGACATGCCGCACCTCGGTGCACTTCGAGCTGATGGGCCTTCGACCTCGTCGCCCGTCCCAGCGGCTGAGCCACATCAGAAGGCCGTAAGCGGGCTGGACGTTTGCGGCGCCGTCCTCGCGCCTGAGACCATCGATATCGCGATGATGAACAGAATGATCCTTTCCGTGATCGACAACGCTCCAGCCATTTGGCGGCCTTCTCACAACGCTGCAGCAACCGCGCTCGCGGTCCCGATCATCTTGTGGGCGACGCCGCGCTTCGTTGCATCGTCCATCGCAGACGTCACCCGCACGAAGGACCGGGCCCAATCTTTCGGGCCGATCCCGATCAGCGCGAGAAGAAAGACATCGACGACGGTGGACGTGTCGCTGGATGAGAACGCCATCGGCGATCAGGTCGGACAGGATGTCGAGCGTGACGAACCGACCAAACGGGATTGCACCGGGCCACATCGATTCAACGATTTGCAGACCGCCTTCTGTTCGTGTGAGCCGCGGGAGTCCGCGACATCACCCGGCGCCGGTTTCCAGCGAGGTGTTCACCGCCACCTACGGGAAAAATGGAGTTGCTGAGGAGTCGGGACTGGCATTGCCGAGCCCTTCCCCGGCAGCTCGCGACCGATGTGCCCCGCGGGATGCGGCGCTTGGCGGGGTCATGTGTTGTCGCATTTCTGCTTCGCCGTCGTTGAGGAGGTCGCCCCTCAGGTCAACGGCGACGGTATGGAATGTGCCGGTGAATCGGAACGGCGCCTCATGGTCGTTGGTTCAACGATCGGTATCTCGACTCTCAGTCAACTCGGTCGGTTCGACACGGCAGCTCGGACCGCAACGTCGTACGGAGTGTCGCGCCCCAGTCCACCTTGAGGATCACTCTCCGCGGGTGATTACGTGCGACGCCGACACGACGTCACATGTTGGTGAAGTGGCCTGAAAACATCGAAGAGAGCGACGAAGGGACGTGGCGCGGTCGCCGGTGTCGACGTTGATCGATTCAGGTGCGAAGCACCGGTTCTCCAGCAACTCCAGACCGAGCGCCTTTCGACGAGCAATTCCAAAAAGGGAGAGCAACATGTGGTTCGCTTCGGGATCCTTGGTTTTATCGCCTGGCTGGCGATCGCTTTGTGGCCCGCCTGTGTCGCTGGCCGCAAGGGGCACAAACTCGTCGAGTACTTCATCCTTAGCCTGTTCTTCCCAGTCTCGCTGATCATGACGTACGTCGTGCCCGATCGACGGAGACTCGCCTAGTGCCTTCGCCGTAGGTCGTGCTGACGTGCACGATGAGAGAACAGCACGCATCTTCTCGTTCATTCAGGTCTGTCACGTCACGGCAACCTCCGAAATCAGGCACCAGGGCCGGCCCAGGGCAGCGGGGACTCGTTGGCCGCCGGAACGAGCAGCCGAAGAACGCCGGCGAGTTTGCAGTTGGAGAATCTGCGTGTCGTGACCGAGCCTCAAGACCAGATCTAGAGCTGCCTCATGCCTGTTACTCCTAGCTTCGATTCCGTTGTCCACGAGGCGATGACTGAGAACGCGGTTCCGCTCGTGCCGACGAGCCTTCGGCTGTTGGTTCGCATCGAGTTGCGGCGGGCGTTCCGTTCGCCGTACGAAGCTCCGCTTGTGGTAGCGGTCAACGGAGCGTTGATGGCTGGGGCGTGGCTGCTGTTGCCGACTCACGCGCGGGATGCTCTGTTTCGTTTGCATGGACCGTTCGCCTTCCCGATGGTGTTGGCCGCCTGGATGTACGCAGACGTTCCGGCCACGAACGTGCTTGCGACCGACGCGAAACGGTCGCTGGAGGTGCTCGACGACCCCAGGGGACTGCGCCGGCTGTTGGCGGCGCGTGCGGCCGTGCTCTGGTTGTTGGTCAGTCCCCTGTGCGTTGTCGTCGCGTTGGGAATCGGGTTGTACGAGGGACGGTGGACGACGACGGGCTTGTCGATCGTCGAGATCCTGATTGTGCCGTTCGGCGCGTTGGGAGTGGCCGCATGGCTTGGCGTGCGGTTCCCGTATCACCCGATCCCATTGGCAAATCGATGGCGCCGCCGACGGTCGGTGCGGCACATGTTGTTGCGCTGGATCTCGCTGATCGTGATCCCCTACGGACTCGTCCCGGCATTGAGCGTCGCGATCTCGTTGCCGGCCTTTGCGATCTGGGCTGGAGCCGCGCACGGGCTGAGCCAACCGCTGACTGACGCCCGCCTCGCGGTCTGCACGCTCGTTTCGGTCACCCTGTCGATCGTCGTGTTTCTCGCCGGCCAGCGCGTCAGCGTGCGAATCGCCCACAAGCATCAGGCTGCGCTCGCCGACTACCTGGCCGATCCGTCACGTGGGTGACCGAACCGCTGAACAGAGCCGTGGACGACTCGACGCCGAAGCATCCGTCGCCGGCCAAGGAGACCGTGCATGTGCTCGCTCGGCAGGCAACCGCGGCGCGCGACACGGAACCCTCTCAGGTCGAGGCCGCGTGGTCGCAACTCGGCCAGTCGCGGCGCCTGTTCAATCCAGTCGGAAGGGCGATCGGCACAAACGTGTTGCCGATCGCGATTGTCGTCGTAGCGGTGCGCGTCGCGCCATGCTGGTGCTCCGCGATCGTCACGCGTCAGTGCTCGTTCGGACGTCGTCACCACCAGATCCGTTGCTCGAACTTCGAGAAACCTCGTTACCGTGAGCGCGAGCGAATCTGAGCACTCCGAGACGGTAGAACGACGCCAACTGGCCCTCACGGCGCTACGGACTTCGGTTACGGCTGGCGCCATGATGCTCGTGTACTTCATCGCCCCGATCGACCTCCGGACGCATGCATCCGTCGTCGGACGGCTCACCGTCGGACTCGCGCTGTTCGTCGCTGCGCTTGGCTACGAAATACGTGCGATCACTCGCGCTCGCCATCCGATGCTACGCGCGGCCGTCGCCATGGCATTGATCCTTCCGCTTTTTATCGTCGTGTTCGCATGGACATACCTCACGATGTCGCACTCGGCGCCCGCCGCGTTTGGGCAGCGATTCAGCCGCGTCTCCGCGCTCTACTTCACCGTGACGGTGTTCTCGACCGTGGGATTCGGTGACATCACGCCCAAGAGCGACATTGCGCGACTCGTCGTCACCGGCCAGATGGTCGGCGACCTGATCGTCATCGCAGTCGTAGTCCGTCTCCTGCTCAGCGCAGCACACGGAGCGCTCGACCTGCGAAACGCCGAGACGAACGACGGCGAAGCAACCTCGGAAATGGACGTACCGAGCCCAGAGCCGCACGATGCACTCGTCTACGAGGTCGCCCAGCTCCGAAACCAAGTTACGCGACTCGTCGATCAGGTGGCCCGTCTGACACCGCACGACAGCGAGTCCATTGAGCCGCCGCCTCCGTAACCTCCAACGCATGCCCAACGGTCCGCACAACCCGGAGATCAGAACCGCCAAACACAATCTCGTCGCGCGAACTTTGTGAGGCCGTCGGCGGAGGAACCTAGCCACGGCCCTTGTCGAAGCCATCCGGTTCTCCGAGGCCGCGGGACATCTTCGCCGGCGCGCAACGCTCCGCAGTCGCAAAGAACGGACGCGCGATCCGTACGTGCTGTCGGATTTGATGCGCTGCTCGGAATGCGGTCGCAAGATACAAGCATCGTGCAACAACGGACATGCGTACTACCCGGAGCAAGTTCCCCGCGGGATACATGATCGCTGGAGAGCAGCAACCCAAGACCGTCCACGTCCGCGAACAGGCCATCGTTCCGAGCGTCGACGAATGGATCGGCAGCCTCTTCGCCGACGAACAGCTCGAACTGACGATGCTGCGTCGCCGATCGGGTAGTTTTCGATGGGTTCGTGATGAACCTGTACGGGTTGAAAGACTGGAGAGTGCCAACGCGACGCCCAGTTCATCAGCGTGCGCGACGGAGAGCTCGTCGAGACCCGGGTGTTCTTCGGCAGCTGGGGGGGGAAGCGGCATGGCCAAGCTGATCTACGTGTCGAACGTGTCCCTCGACGGCTACATCGAGGACGAGCACGGCAATTTCGACTGGACTGCGCCAAGCGACGAGGTCTTCGCGTTTATCACCGAGCTCGTGCGCGCTGTCGGCACTCACCTTTACGGGCGGCGCATGTACGACACGATGGCCGTCTGGGAAACCGACCCCGCCTTGTCCGCCCAATCGGAACTCATGGGCGACTTCGCCAACGTCTGGCAGGCCGCGGAAAAGGTCGTCTACTCCACGACTCTGGACGCGGTACCGACCGCCAAGACCAAGCTCGAGCGCAACTTCGACCCCGACTCGGTCCGTGACATGAAGGCCTCAGCCACGAGTGATCTCATCGTGGGAGGTCCGAAACTCGCAGCGCACGCTTTCCAGGCCGGGCTCGTCGATGAGTGCCACTTATTCATCGTTCCCGTACTCGTCGGTGGAGGTAAGCCGTCACTGCCTATCGACACGCGCGCCGAGCTCGAGCTGCTGGACGAACGCCGGTTCAGCAACGGTGTCGTGAACCTCCGCTACCGCGTCCGCCTCTGACCATCAACTCGCGCTCCAACGCATTTCGGAGACCATGGGTTCGTTGCGGGATCAAATGCCGCGAACCACGGGCGTGCCGGAGGGACGACACACACCCGGACTACACGCGACCCGTGGGTAGTGTGGCTCACCTCACCCTGACACACAGGGAACCCGCCCGTGTCGTCACCACAGACTGCGGTCAGTCGGATCGACCGGAAGTCGTGGTCCCGACTTCCGGCCACCACGTGATAGTGACGGGCGTCGAGCTCACTTCGATTGTCACGGGCGATTTCGTCTGCAGCTTCGCTTGGTAGGTCTGAGTGCCGGACGGGAACTTTGCTGTTGCGGTCGCAGTGGTGCCGACGATCGCAATTGCGACGGTCTTCCGGTTGTGTCAACCACGATGACCAAGGTCTCGCCGGTTCCGTCGAGCGGCGCGCCGGCAGTGACGTTCAGGGTCACATCGTGCGTAGTGCTACGCCTTCGCTGTCCCTGTTCTTCCTGGCGGTCCGGTTCCGCGCCGATTTGTCGCCATGACCGCGCATGTATAGGTCTTGCCGGGCACGAGTCTCGTGATCGTGATCGGGCCAGCCTTGGCAGTCCTGGATCTCTTCAGCCGGCTGTTTGTGCCACGGCAGGTTGCGGTGTAGCCGGTGATCGGCGCGCCATTCCTCCGCGCCTGGCGGAACACAACCTTGAGTGCGCCGTTCGCGACCCGCACCACTCTGACGACTGCGGCTTGGGTGGGTGCGCCGACGGTGATCTGCGGCGTGGCCGTCGACGCGGGGCCGGTCACAGTACCGTTCTCGGATGCGATCGTGAAGGTGTACGACCCTCCGTTCGTGAGAGCCGTGATCACGGTCGTCGATCCAGCACCAGGAATCAGAACCGGTGATTGGGCGACGCCGTTCAACAATGGGGTCACGACATACCCCGCGACACAACCCGCAGGCGGTGCCTGCTGCGTCGGCGACCAGCTCACTGTCGCCGAAGCGTCGCCCGGCGCGGACGAAGGGTTCGCCGGTGCCGTCAGCGCCGGACCATTGCAGTCACCGCGCGGTCCGAACGGCGGATTGATCGTGGTCACGCCTTGTTCCTGCGGCGCGGGCGCGTGCAGCATGTCACCGGCCTGATTGGCGTCGATCCCACAGACACCGACACTGTCGAAGTACACGACCCCGTCTGTGAGCGAACAGCCCGTGCTCGCCACATCCACGGAAAACGACACCGGCAGCCCCGACGACGCCGTCGCCGACGGCGTGTACGAACCGCCGACGACACCCGACTGCGGAGCCGGGAAAGAGATCGTCTGCGTTGGGAAGACATACTGCGGCGGGTCCGCCACCGCCCGGGCAGGAAGCGCAGGCACCGCCAAACCGACCAATCCCACCACTGCCACCATCGACAGTCGACGCATCACACAAGCCCCCCGACCGTGGGTAATTGCACACCGCCCCGCGGCGGCCACTCGCGGCCCCAAATACGTATCACCCCAGACGCCCAGCTCCATGCGCCAAACCGCACCCAGCGGCTCACTGAAGCCACGCGCGATCAGAGACTACCAGCCAGGCGAATAACAGGCCCAGTACGACTCGCCGACCAAGAGGTGAACATCAGCCGCAAAGCGTTCCCCGCCCTATGCGCGCCGGAACCTCGCCCGGGCGCGCTGAACTGGCTTTTCGCGCCACCTGATTCGAACAGTCGCGCTTGCGCCCGAGCTTCCCGAGTTCGCAGGAACCAGAACAACAGCTCGACCCGAAATCCCGCGATCAGCGCGGAAGCTTCGATGGCGAAGCCCGCGCTTCAGACCCCACAGCCATGCGCCCCACCCATCGGTCACAGGCTATTCGCGCGGATCGCGCACCTTCACGAGATCCACGGCAGTGCACCCCGGCGCGAGCAATGCCGCAGCTCGTCCCAACGGTCCCGGACCGGGTTTTCGGCACCCACATGGTCGCCTGAACCTACAAAGGACGCGCTCATCGACCGCGACGACTGGAAACGCATCCACGCAATCACAACTACGCAGGGCCGCGCAGCCCGACCGTCCGACGTCACCTACCTGCTGCGCGGTCACGTATTCTGCGCCACCTGCGAACGACGAAAGACCGGCGAGCACCAAGCCCACCGCCCTCGCTGCTACCGATGCGAGCTACGCCGCGCTCGCCCCGGACTCACAACCGACGACCACCCCGCCGACGTCTACGCCCGAGAAGACACACTGGTGCAGGCCAACGCCGATTGGCTCGCAGAACTCTTCGCGCCCCAACGAACCCAACAGACCCAGCTCCTCGTCGCGGCGGACACGAACACGGATTACGACGCCGGCCCGCAAGGAGCGCGTGAACGCCTTCACGACGCTCGCCAACGACTCGCCCAGTACCGCCGTGCACGCGATGGTGGTGGCGACGCCACCACCGTCACAGGCGGGATCACGGAAGCGGCAGAACAGGAGCTACGACAGTCACCACAACCATGACCGCCACGAAGGCAGCGCGCTTCGTTCCCATCAACATCCGTCGCCGAGAGGTCCGGAGCTCCCCACCCGGTTCCACCATCCTGTATTCGTGGAGGGGCTGAGGATGTCTGTCGCGGGCGATCATTTTCGGTGGTTTTGAGGAATAGTTCGATGTCGGGCCCGCGTGTGTCGAGTTCGTGTATTCGTGACAGGTCGGCCTGGTGGGCCGCGAGCCACGCTTCCGGATCGGCATTCGCGCTCGACAGAGCGTCGCGTTCTTGGATGTCGAACATGGTGTGGTAGGCGCGTTCCTTAGCGGAGAGTGGGTCGTAGTGTGCGAGGCTGCGATATGCCGGGTTGTTCAGATATGAGTCGATCGATTCGTCGACCGCGACGACGACAATGCTTCGGGCCGACGTTTCGGAGCTCGTGTGGGCACTTCCCACAGCGTTGGCTGACCGGTCAGGGAGGCGAGCGTCGACGCCGGCGTGGATCGCGATGAGGAGGATGCCTTCGGCGACCTGGCCCGAGAGGAAGTCGAGCGGCGCCTGCAAGAGAACTGGTCCGCGAAGCTCGCGGAGTGAGCGCCTAACCGCCGGTGCGATCCCGACGAGTGAAGCTTGGTCTGCTTGATCGGGAAACGTGGCGTGTATCGCCGTGACCGCGAGCCACGCGGCGAGCACTGCGATGAGCGCAGCAGATAGTCGTGATGCGGTCCTCCCCCGGCGGATGCCGACGGGTAGGGCTCGCCATGCGGTCCAAACGATCGCGAGCCAGACGAGCGCACCGACGGTCCACATCCAACGCACGATGTAGTTGTAGGGCGTGTCGACGATGTGCGCGGCGGAGAACACCGCGGCGAACACGACCGCGAGCGCCAGGGCGTCGAGTGTGAGCGACTGACGATCATGGCGGCGTCGCGCGACCAGCCCAGCCCCGATGAGGAGGATCAACGCGATCGGGACGTGCCAGTGCGGATCGACACCGTCGGTAAATGCGTTCACGCTCTCGTGGCCTGTGAACCAGGGAGCAGGAATCGAGAGTTGCTGTCCAACGATTCGTGCGCCGGTGGACCAGCCGGTCACCGTCGCGTGTGGTCGAAGGAAGAAGTGGGTCAGTTCGCCCAGATTTCCGGGCTCATGTTCAAGTTGCTGTAGGAGCGGTGGAAGCCAACAGGCGAACGCGACCGCCAACGAGACGACCGCAACCGTCTTGAGCTGCGCGAAGCCGTCACGACGCGCGTCGACCACAACGATGACAGCCGCGACGCCAATCGCCGCGAGTACAGCCAACGTGACGCCAACATGGCTCTGCACGACAAACGAGCCGACACCAACTGCCGCCGGGAACGCCCACAGATCGCCATCGGTCGCGGCCCACGCCAAGCACACCACCGCGAACAACGGTAAGACGATCACATACGGGTTCCACGGGTCGACAAGAAATCCCGTACCGAGCGCTCGCGCGAGCAGCAGCACCACGAGCAGGCCGAGCGTCAGTCCCGCGACCCGTCCTCGTCGCCACAAAACCACGCCGACCAACCCAATCGCGGCGGCATTCACCGCCAGCGCGCCGGCGAGAATCCCGCGTCCTTGCGAACCAAGGATCCGATACGGCACGGCGAGCACGTAGAACAGCAACGGTCCCGGGTGGTTCCACCCGTAACGCGAGTACGGGCCGACAAGAGGCGTATGCGGCGTGCCCACATCGCGCGTCCGTAACTCGATCGCCGCCCAATCCGACGACGACAACCAGCCGCTGTGCAGGACACGGACCAACAACACGAACACCGGCACTGCCACGAGACCTGCGACGACCCACACAAGGCTGCGATCCCACTTCCCACTCCAACGCCGAGTGTCGCCTTGTGTGTCGCCGCGGGCCTCCCTCAAGGCGAGCAAGGATTCACTCCTCGGCGTCGATGTATCGGTGAACGAGCCAACCGTCTGCGCCGATGAGGAGGAACAACCGCCTTCCATCCCCTGCTTCACGCTCCACATGCACGATGGGTAGCTGCTGGGCGAGCACGAACAGCCGCTCTCCGCAGTGCTCGCACACCACCATCTGATCCATCAGACGTCAGTGTGGGCCTTCCCCGCCCCCCAGCGAAAGGAACAAATATCTTCGAGTCAAATGAAACCCTTCATATTGGAGATAACGGGGCCGACCGAGTCTTGATCCCGAACGAGAACGTTCGGCTGTCCCGCTGTTTGTCGTGGCGTACGGTCCGAGCCATGACCACCAATGGTTCACAGAAGGAACATGTCGACCTCATAGACCAAGCCCGGACTATCGTGCAAACTCAAGCCGGATGCACACATGGGCAAGCTCTCACGCCGCCGCGCGAGACTCCCGCCCGCTGACGAGACACTCGAAGTGGTGGCCTCGCCGACCATGCGGTCCGAGAGAGCCACGGCCGCGTCCTTCGGCGAAGGCGCCGGCGGTGGGAGCATCCCAGACGCACGGACGGTCGTGGTCGACACCGTCGTCGACGACGAACGAGGAGACGTCACAACGGTGCCGGGAGAACCGCATCCCGCGGCGAGCAGGGCCAACGCCACGCTGACCACCAATCCGGCCACGGAGCGACGAATCGTGATCTCGCGCATGCACATGCAGCTCATTTGACGCTGACAAATGCCCGGTGGTTCCACCAGCCTCATTCTCAATCTCGGCGCCCTTCAAGCATGCCCGAGGTCGCT
>JBKQIY010000262.1:0-5795 GCA_052148155.1 Acidimicrobiia bacterium
GTCGGCACCCCAGTTGCCCTTATTTCGCGGCTCTATAGCCCGGCCTGCACGTACCCCTGTCAACGCTTCGCCACCGCCCTTACGGACACCGACGCATGACTCGGGGCCATCGTGGGTCGCTACCCCTTCGATGTAGAGCTCTCTCATCTCCATCCTCCTGCCGGTTTATCCCGGCGCACCACCACGACGGTCTTCAACCAACGCAGCACCGGGTGGTTTGACGCCCGCCCGCGAGGGCCGACGTCGGAGGGCCAACAATCCTCCATCTCTCGCACAGCAACGCCTCCAGAAGAGTTCTCCTACATCACTCCTCCTTCAGCGTTCGTGACGCACTGCTCAATAACACGCCGCGATCCGGCGCCTACTCCTTCGGCACGGTGAACTGAACGGCCGCGGCGATCGTCTCGGACATGGGCCGGCAAAGGGACCGAAGGCGCTTGCAGCCCTCGTCTCCCAAGGCGGCGTAAGCCGCGAGCGCCCCGGCATCGGTCTGGTCCTCGATCCGCTGTCTGCTCTCGGCGCCCTTGGCCGTGAACGAGCCGTTGGAGCCGAGGTGGCCCTTGGCCCGGAGTGACTCGACGGCCGTGTCCCACTGGTCGTCGGACCAGGCGCGACTTCCCTGCAATATCTCGCGTGTGATGTCGCCGGTCGCGGCGTGTGTGACAAGCGCTTCGCATCCGTCGATCCCCTCAGCGGTCATCGCCGCGATGTGGATGTCGCCGCGGAACTCGCGTAGGAGGGTCTGTGCGTGCCACAGTGCGAGGAGAGGATCGTCGGGCCACAGAAGAGACGCGTGCCCCGCGAAGAGCGGCTTGCCCGAAAGATGCGTGCACGCGGCCTGAGCGGCGCGGCGCGCCAGTCCTGCGGCCTCCTCCAGGGCGGATGACTCGGCGACCTCACGACCCAGGATGCGGCGCAGCGCGACACCAGCGGCGTCGCGTCGCACGTCGAGCAATGCCGCGGGGGTGACGTTGTCCCAGACCCCGGCCATGTTGCGGCGCACGTGGGCTGGTTCGAAGTTGAAGAACGTCGCGATCACGACCTCGGCCGAGGTCGCTCCCATCGGCGCAGACCGCGAGGCGAAATAGCCCGCGCGAGTGGAGAGGCCGAGCGCCGCGTACGCCTGGGTGGGCTCGGGGGCGAAGTAAACGAACCCGTGGATCATTTCGGCGGTGCGCCAGGTCCGGCGGGCGGTCAGCGGTTCCATTGTTCGTCCTTGTGTTCGCACTCTCGATGATGATGCGGGGAAACACTTGTGTGCAAGTGTCGCGGACGCGGGGCAGGCCCGACAGTCCTTACGCGGTTTGCGGGTACTCCGAGGCCGGCATTGCGGTCCGAGCGGCCGCGTCGTAGGTGACGGTGACTCCGCGGGCGTAGAGGTGAGCGCGGTCGGTCGGCGCTGCTGTCTCGAGTAAGCCTGCGAGGCTCCCGAGCTCTGCGATGGTGGCGAGGAAGTCATCGACGGTGAGGCACGGGGGAGCGGCGGCCTCAGATGGGTAGAGATCGCCGGCCGCGGTTCGTTCTTGCTCGGCAGCCTCGGCGATCCAGCCGGTGTCCGGCGGGACGTGAGACGGGTACTCGTTCGTCAAGTTCAGTGGCGCGCGCGGTACGACGCACGATTCTGCCTGGATGTGATGGTTGTACGCGCGGAGCCGAGCGGCACGCCGTCACAGATGAACGCGAAACGTCTCGGGGTCGGCGTCAACCGACCCCGAGACCTCGCGACGCGTTTCGCGACGTACTTACTTGATCGTGAACGGCGCCGTGCCTTTGAGGGTCAAGTTGCTGATCGCGCCACCCTTGCCGGGCTTCCCGAACCCGACAGTGCCGCTCGTTGTCAGCGTCAGCCCCGCGAACGTCCCCTTACTGATCTTCGACTTGATCAGGTACGTCAGACCCGTCTTGGTGGACTTCGTCGCCGCGGTCGCCGTGAACGTCGATGTCGTCTTCGTATTCCACGTGATCGTGGCGGCGAGCGGCAGTGGCTTTCCGGTCGAGAACGTCGCGATATCGATCGCCGTGGTCTTCTCCGAGCCCTTCACCGAACCGCCTGTCACGCCACCGCCCTTGCAGCCCTTGAGCGGCAGATTGAAACTGATCGTCTGTACCGTCAACTTCGTCGTCAGGCCAGGCAGAATCGTGATGGTGCCGCTCGGCGCCGTACACGTCGTGCCGCCAGCCGCACCCGCCGGTCCAGCCGTCAGCACCGCCATCGGCACCAACAACGCGACGACCATGGTGAACATCTGAATCTTTCTCACGCAACGCCCCCTCTAACTCGTCGGTCGAATCCCGCGCCCAGCATCGCCAGGAACGGCTCCACGTGCCAGGCGCCCGACCAGAAACGGTCGCGCGCCAACCCCAGCCCGACAGACGGGCCTGACGTTGTCATCGTTCAGGCCCGCAAAAGGAAACACCACACGAGGACAAGCCGAACCTTCGAGCCAACGAGTGGTACAAAACGATCAAACCTGACAGTCCCGCAATCACGACCACGATGGGTCGGTTGTGGTCAATGGGTTCGTCCGCCGGGTAGCGCGACTACAGCGTACGGGTCAGCCATTCGACGGTCCTGGCTCCGTGCGGTGCCCCCGACGGGCAAGCACCTGTGCGGCTGCGACGGCCATCGTGGCGTCGACGTCGTCGAGATGCCAGGTCTTGGTCAGCTACGCCACGGTGACGTCCACCTCCATCCCATGCGCGAGGAGCGTCTTTGCCGCGATGACCGCCGCGACGTCTCGACTCACGCACTCTGTATCGGCCGGCAGCCGCAAAGGGTTCAGCCTGACCGGCGGCCTCGAACTCCCACCCTCACCGGCCATCGCGCGACTGAGGGGTAAGCGCGCGATGACCGGTAAGAGTCAACTGGCGCGGCGTATCTCGTCCGGCTCGAACGGAGTCGGCAGCACGTGCCGATCTGACGCACGTCGAAGCCAGTAGCCGCGTTCGGTAGTGTCCGCAACCTCGAAGCCGCTCGACCACGACCCCTGATACCGGGTACGCACCTCGACGCTCGTACCGACCGGCAACACGATTCGGGAAGGTCGATTTGCTGGACCTTGCATGCGTCCCTTCTCAACTCACGGCCGTGCCAACAGCCCGACGGGGCTTCGCGCTCAGCAAAGCGGGTGTCTCAGTGCCGAACCGTAACGAGCCAGACTCGGAGTCTCGTAAGAGCGACGTGAACGCTCTGCGACAATGCGGCCAAGAACACGTCAATGCCCGTACAACCGACCGTGACATTGCCCGGTCCGACGTCGGAGAGACCCAACCCGGACCGGAACGGCACGTCGGCCTCGGGACGTCCGGTAACGCGTCAGTCGGAATCCGCTGGCTGATCGTCAGCGTCAGTTGCGAGCGGCGAGGCAGAAAACAACGGCCATTCGCCCGCGGCGTTCGACTGCTCGGTCACAACGCCAAATGTGACGCTCCGGCACGGGGTTGGGTCGGCATAGAAGAACCCGCTGCCGAACATCGGGGTAGGAGATTTCGGATGCGCGCCTATCTCTCCTACCTCACTGCTTGACGCCCTCAACCTCTACGATTTCGCGCGTGTCGCGAATAGCCTCGCGACTCCACCGGTCTCGAGCGGTGCCCGCATCGGCCTCGGACCGTTGACGAACGCGACGCGATCTGCGTCGCGTGTCGTCGCGAATCGCGTCGACGAAGACGTCTATGCCGGGGCGCGCCTACTGCCGTCCTAAGTCGGGCCGATCGTCGTCGGCCGCTTTATCGTCGTCGGTTTCGAGTTGATCGTCGTCGGCGGCTTCATCGTCGTTGGTTTCGGCGATGATCGCCCGCGCGGTCGCGAGGTCGCGTTCGAACACCACCACGCGGCGCCCGACAACGCCCGCTTTGATGCCGCGGGATTCGAGCGCCGCGACGACCACCCTGGCCCCGAAGCTCGTCGGCACGCGCGTGAGCGTCACGACGTGCTCGTCGTTGCGATGTTCGGCGTCGGCATCGTCGACGTCAACATGGCCGGCCGCGCCGACCGTGGCACCGCGGAACGGCGCTCCTGAAATGATCGGACCCTGAAAAGTGCCGTCGTCGCGGTGGTGACGATGGAGGGCCATGGGGCCCGAGCGTACCGGCGATATAGGGCCTAAGGACCGACCGCCCGACTGCCGTTCGCGTTGCGACAGGTCGATAGGGCATGACGGACGAACTTCAGGGAGTTCGCCGCTGATCCCTGACCCGCACTGATGTTTGGGAAGCGGAGTCGGGTTACCAGTAGGCGGCGGTTCCGTAGCTGCCCTTGAGGATCCGGCGTACGGATAAGCCGTCGTACACGAAGATTGCTCCACCGTTGTCGTCCGTGAAGACGGCTTGGTCGCCGCGTGCGTCGATCGAGCCTCCGATGAACAAGTAGCACGAAGGTCCGCGCGAGGTCGTGCGGGGCACGACTCCCGGTATGGCGCCACAGGCCGGCATGGCGTGCGACTCGAACACTTCGGTACTGCCTATGACTGTGCGGACCACGCCGCTGCGAAGGTCGACGTCGACGAAGGCGCCGCCCCACGCGTCGTGCTGGATCGGAAACTGGTACTCGAACGCGACGACGTGGCCATTCGCGAGAACGGCCGGACTCCCATATGCATACGGCTCCGACGAACGGCCGGGGAGCGTGTCACCGAGGGTCGGTTGCTGCGGCAGGTGGCGCGCGGCGCGATTGACGACGTACAACCCTCCGAGCGTCTCGTCGTATCCGGGGGCCACCGCGACCACCAATGATTGGCTGTCGGGTGTCCAGTCGAAACCGAGGACGTTCCCGTAGCCCTCTTCGACGCCCGCGGTGAGGTCGGACAACTCGCGGCCAGTCGAGAAGTCGTATTGCCGGATGATCTCTTGACGGTTCGGTTCGGTAACCAGTGTGGCGATACGGCTCCCGTCAGGGCTCACCGCCGCGGGGTCACCCGAGAACTCGCGGCCGGTCGTCACATCTCTCCAGTACGGTTCGTACAGGAAGCGAGGTGGCGCTCCACAGCCTGTACATCCCCGAACCAAGAGACTCCCGTCCGGTGCGCGCATCGCGATTCGAGATATCCGCGACGGTGCCGGGGGTCCGAGGACCTGGACGACCTTTCCGTCGTCGAGCCGCGCAACCGCGACTCGGCCGTTCGCCTCGGACTCGATGAACGTCGGTTCCGCGAACGCCCGCGGAGCCTCGAGCAGCACGGATGCGCTCGCAAGCGTCGTACTCGTCGCCGTCGCGCGTGGTCTCGAAATGTTGGGAAGTGATGTGGTCGTCGATCGAGGGACGCCCGACGCTCGCGCGACACTGCGACCGGTTGCCGCGGAACTACATCCCGCGAGAACCACCACACACGACACCGCGACAGCTCTCATGGCTCGCACCTCCGCCAGTGTGCGATCGAACGGCCTGCTCGGTCAACCACGCCGAATCGGGCGCTCCTCGGGAGCCTTCGCGAGGACCGCGGTGACAGTTCCGTCCGGTGGGATCCTTACAACGACTGGGCTTCCTGGTTGCTCTTCCGACACGGGTGATCGCGCCCGTTCGCGGACGAGTCTGCTCTGAGACGCGACCGCAAACCCCGCCTGCAAGCCGACGCTCAGGCGTGGTTTCCGAGCGCTCCGTTGCGCTCCGACCGACGTCCTGAAGAACGAACGGGACGAGCTCCGGCATGCGTGTCCCTCATTCCGGGTTAGCGACCTCGGGCATGCTTGAAGGGCGCCGAGATTGAGAATGAGGCTGGTGGAACCACCGGGCATTTGTCAGCGTCAAATGAGCTGCATGTGCATGCGCGAGATCACGATTCGTCGCTCCGTGGCCG
>JBKQIY010000263.1:0-9408 GCA_052148155.1 Acidimicrobiia bacterium
GAATACGGCGACGCCGTTCTCGGTGGCGACCGCGTCCACGATCGTCGCATCAAGGGACGGGTCGTCCACCCGGTCGACGAGCCTCGACCGGCCCGTCGCGTCGCGGCTGGATAGGGCGACAACCGACAGACCGCCCGTGCTGTCGTGCGCGCCGCGCGCGAAGTCCGGAGCACCGCCGCGGCCGGAGACCACGCGCGAGCCGACGCGTTCGGAGTTGACGTTGCCGGCGACGTCGACGTCGAGCGCGCCGAGCACGCATACGAACCGATCCTGCTGCGACAGCCAGACGGGGTCGTGGATCGTGGTCGACGAGGATAGCTCGACCCGGTTCTCGCCCGCTGACCAGTCGAGCAGGGACCGCGGCCCGACCACCGACATCGACCGGATCGGCCAGTCGGCGAGCGCGCCGGTCTCGCTCAGCCGGCGAACGGTGTCGGTGACGACGCCGGTGATGATGTCGATGTCGCCTCGGCCGGCCAAGGCCGCCGCGAGCGCGTCGGGGATGCGCCCGATGCCGAGCGCCAGACGAGGGTTGTCCGGCAGCAGCGACGCGACGTTAGCGGCGACCGCCTCGTCGACAGCGTCGAACGGTGCGGAGAAGTGGACCGGCGTCTCCGGCAGGCCAGCTTCCGCGGCGACCACGTCATCGGCGTGGCGGACCTGCGCCGCGCCCGAAACCACCGGAAGCCACGACACCTCCTCCACCACGAGGGTGCGCGAGGCCTGCACGGCGAGATCTAGATAGCCGACGATCGCGCCCAGGGACCGGCTGCCGTCCTCGCCCGGCGGGGTCGTGCAGGCGATTGTCACGTCAGGCCGGAACGCACCAGTGGCGAGGTCGCGGCAGATCTCGCTGTAGGTGCGGCGATGGTAGGTCAGTGCCTGAATGTCACGCAGGCCGCGGCCGGGGACGAAGGTGCCCACCGTGAAATACGGACTGGGCGGCAGCGGCAGATGCGGAGGCGTGCGCCGCATGCCGAAGACCAGGTGGACCGGGTCCGTCGGAGTGGGTGGCTGACTGATCAGATAGCGGGATAGCGCGGCCTGCGGCTCGCAGGGTCCCTCGGCGCACAGGACCAGACGCACGGGGTTACTGCTCCGTCGGTTCGGGTTTGTACGGTCCAGGCCAGTCGGCGCCGGACAGCGATGCTACTGCCTCGAGGGCAAGGCCGGTGGCGAGGTCGGCGGCGATGAGACGGCGCAGCTGGGAGACGAAGACCAGCCGGGTGTTGCGCACGAAGACCGGGTTGCACACGGCAAGGCGACGAGCATGGACGAGCGCGCGCGCGAGCAGCGCGTCGACCGGCAGGATCTCGGAGACGAGCCCGAGCCGCTTCGCCTCGGTGGCGTCGATCTTCTCGCCGGTCAGCAGAAAGTAGCGGCCGCGGTTGAACCCGAGCAGCAACGGCCAGATAACCTGCACGCCGTCCCCGGGCACGAGCCCGCTGGGAACGTGGGCCGCGTCCTGGAAGTAGCTCTCCTCTGTGCACAGGACGACGTCGCTGAGCAGGGCCAGCTCGGCGTGCACGTCGACGGGGCCGTTGACGGCGGCGATGACGGGCACCTCGATGGCGAGCAGTCTGTCGACGAGACGGTTTCCCTCGAACAAGCCGTCGTCCATCACGGCCGCTGTTGCCGCTCCCCGCGCGATGCCCTCTTCGAACTCGGGGATGAGTTCGATGAACCGGTCACCGGAGCCGGTGAGGACCACGACGCGGACATCGCGATCGGCGGCCACCTCAGCGAACAGCTCAGGCAATTCCCGGTGCGGCAGTGCGTTCCACCCGAGCGGGCCGCCGCGCGAGTGCAGGCGCAGGACAAGGATGCCGTCCTGCTCCCAGGACACGTCGACGGTCTTGAAGTGGTCGTAGTCCTGGCTCATTCAGCAGCTGTCCTTCGGTGTCGTAGGTCGGCGTCAAAGAAGGCCGCCAAGTCGGATTCGGCCTCGCGGCGAAGCACGTCCTTGCGAATCTTCGCGGTCGGCGTCTTGGGAAGCTCGTCGACGACCCGGATATAACGCGGCATCATGTACCGCGACAGGTTCGCCCGGGCCAGCTCATCGAGCTTTTCCGGGTCGAGCCCCGCGCCGGGCTTGACGGTGAAGTAGACCGCGATGTCGTCTTCTGACATGTCGCCGAGGTCGGACGGCACCGCGACGACGGCGGCCTCGAGCACGCCGTCCAGGGCGTTGAGGGCGTCCTCCAGCTCGCGGATCGACACGTTCTCGCCACGGCGGCGCAGCGAGTCCGATTTGCGCCCGACGAAGTAGAGGAAGTCCTCCTCGTCCACGTAGCCGAAGTCACCGGTGTGGAACCAGAGGTTGCGGAAGTCGTCCCACGTGTCGCGTTCGCGGCCGTAGTACCGCTGGACGGTGATGTAGGGATCATGGCGCCGGACGAGGATCTCGCCGACACATCCGGTTGGCACCTCGATGTCGTCGTCGTCCACGATGCGCACGTCGTTGTGATCACGCAGAACCCGACCGGCCATCCCGACGGCGCGGTCGTAGTCCTCGCCTGGCCGCGAGATCGACACCGGAGCGCACTCGGTCAGTCCGTACAGCGTGGCGAAGCGCGCGTCGTAGCGTTTGTCGAACTCGCGGACGTTCTGCGGGAACGGCACGACGAGAACCGTCGACACGCGATTTTCGCGCTCTTCCGGGGACGGGTCCTTCTTCCACAACAGCTGCAACATGCTGCCGAGCAGGCTGATCGCGGTGCACTCAAACCGGCGCACGTCGCTCCAGAACCGGCTGACCGAGAACCGTCGCCCCAGGACCATGGTCGCACCGAGCCCGATGGCCGGGAACAATGTGTGGCATTGGGCATTGGCGTGCGACAGGGGCAGGCAGGTGTAAAAACGCTCGGTGGGTAGCCAGCCGCAGGCTTCGGCGATCTTGAGCGCGTGAGTGATCGGCTGGGCCTGGCTGACTACGCCCGCCTTCGACGGGCCCGACGTCCCGGAGGTGAACATGAGCAGGTAGGAGTCGCGGAACCGCGGTGCCAGAGACGGGCCGACCGGGTCGTCGGAGTCCGAATTCTCCGCTGGGCGCGCCGTGAACGGGATCTGGATCCGGCCGATCGTCGGGACGGGAGCCGTGACGGAGGGGTCACCGGGAGGGCCGTCGCTATCGTCCACGATCCACACCGTGTCCGGGCGCCCATCGAGCAAGACAGCGTCCACGCCCGCCGCGTATGAGGACCCGATCACCGCGTAGGCGCAGTCGGTCGACCGGAAGAAGTGCGCCAGCAGCTCCCCGCGCGCCTCAGCGTGGATGGGAACGGCAACTGCGCCGATCCGGCCGACGGCCAGGAGCAGCCAGACGTAGTCGGCGCGATTATCCAGCAGGATCGCGAGGTGATCGCCGCGGCTCAGTCCGCCGGCCCGAAGCAGCCGGACCGTCCCCGCCACGTGCTGCTCGGCCTCAAGGTAGGTGAACTGGTCGTCCTCTACGATCAAGAACACACCGTCGGGACGGGCAGCAACTGCGCGCCGCCACAGATTGTCGATCGTCCGTTCCCGCAACGCTGGCAACAGTGCGACGCGCGAGGTCGCGTCCGGGGACGTTTCGATCGCGGTCACGCCGTGGCCCCTTCGGGCGGCCCGAGCGTGACGAACACCGATTTGGCTTCGGTGTAAGACAGATACCAGTCGATCCCGAACTCACGGCCGATCCCGGATTGCTTGTACCCGCCGAAGGGCATGGTCGGATCCAGCTTGAAATAGTCGTTGACCCACACCGTGCCGGCGCGCAGCCCGCGGGAGACGTGATGGGCCCGCCGCAGATCGTTGGTCCAGACGGCTGCCGCCAGCCCGTAAGGGCTGTCGTTGGCGAGCGCAAGCGCCTCGGCCTCGTCGTCGAACGGGATCACGGAGAGGACGGGGCCGAAGATCTCTTCTCGGGCGATCGTCATCGTATTGGTGACGCCGACGAAGACGGTCGGCTCGACGAAGTAGCCGGGCCGGTCTAGGACCCCACCGCCGACGACGGCTGAGGCGCCCTCGTCCTTGCCGAGCGACAGATAGGACGACACTCGGTCGAACTGAGCCTTCGACGCCAATGGCCCGACGGTCGTGGCCGGATCGAGCGGATCGCCGACACGGAGCGCCGACACCGCGTCGACCATGGCCGCCACAAATCGATCGTGAATGCCTCTCTGCACGAACAATCGCGTGCCGGCGAGGCAGACCTGGCCGGTGATCGAGACGAACCCGGTCACCGAGGCAGCGACCGCGGCGCCGAGATCGGCGTCGTCGAACACGATGTTCGGGGACTTGCCGCCGAGTTCCAGCGAGACCCGCTTCAAGTTCACCTCCGACGCGTGCAGGATCGTCTTGCCGGTACGGGTGGAGCCGGTGAACGAGATCTTGTCCACGTGCGCGTGCCGCGCCAGCGCGGCGCCGGCGGGGTCGCCGAAGCCGGGGAGGATGCTGAGCGCGCCGGCCGGCAGTCCGGCCTCAATCATCAGCTCGCCCAACCGCACCGCCGTCAGCGGCGTCGTCTCGGCCGGTTTCAGTAGCAGCACGTTACCGGCTGCCAGCGCGGGCGATACCTTCCACACAAAGTTGGTGATGGGGGAGTTCCACGGGATGATCGCCGTGCAGACGCCTATCGGGTCGCGCAACGTGTAGTGGAACGAGGCGGCGTCGGTCTGCGGCGTGTCGCCGTGGATGTGCTCGGCGCTCGTGGCGAAGTACCGAACGGTCTCGGCCGCCGCCTCGATGGTCGGACGAGCGGTCTGCAGGGCCATGCCGTTGTTCAGTGACTCGAGCTGGCTGAGCTCCTCGCGGTGCGCGTCGATCAGGTCGGCGAACCGGCGCAGCACGGTCCCCCGCGCGGCCGGCGAAATGCGCGGCCACGGGCCGTGGTCGAAGGCGTGGCGTGCTGCGATCACCGCCCGGTCGACGTCGTCGGCGCCTGCGGCCGCGACGCGCGCGATGACCTTCTCAGAGGTGGGGTCGTAAACGTCCAACTCGGATCCCGATATCGCGGGCACCCAGTTGCCGCCGATGAGTAGCCGTTTCGGCGAGTCGGCCAAGAACCGCTGCGCCTCAGGCGACGACAGCCCGCTCCGCTGCGCCAGCACGCCTTCATCGATGGTCATGAGCTACCCCGCCTTCCAGTGTTCGCTGTCGTCGACGCCGACCGTCGGGTCACGTTGTCTTTCTGCGTTGGAACCACACCTCGGCGGCGACCGCGATGATAACAATCAGGCCCTGGATAACCAACTGCAGGTTCGGGTCCAGGTTCTTGGCCGCGAACACGTTATTGAGCACGGCCAGAATGGCGATGCCGACAACTGTGCGCCAGACCGCTCCCTCGCCGCCGAGCAGCGACGTGCCGCCGATGATGACTACGGCAATCGCCTGCAGGGTGAGGGTGACGCCGAACGTTGGATCGGCTGTTCCGACTGCGCTTGCCTGCAGCAGACCACCGATCGCGGCGAGGATGCCGATCAGCACGAAGGTGCTGGCACTGATGAGACCCACCCGCAAGCCGCTGAGCCGGGCCGCCTGCGTATTGCCGCCGACAGCGTACACAGAACGGCCGTATGTGGTCTTCGCCAGCACCAAACCGAGAATGACGACGACGACGGCCGCGACTACGAAGGACGCTGGGATACCTAGCCATTGGCTCGTGCCGAGCGTTTTGAATGACGCGTCCTTGGTGTATTTGGTGCTGTCGTGGAAATAGTAGAGCGATACCAATCCGCTGATTGCTGAGGCGCTGCCGAGAGTGGCCACAAATGGATTTACATGGAGCAGGTTGACCACCGTGCCGTTGAACAGGCCGAACACGGCGCCGACCAGTGCCACGGCAAGGATCGCCAGCCCCGCAGGCAAGGTACCGTCCAACGAAACGTAGAACACCGCGCCGGCGCCGAACACCGCGCCGACCGAGAGGTCGAAGCCGCCGGCAATTATCACCAGCGTCATGCCAGCGGCGGCCACCGTCAGTGGCGCGTTCTGCGACAGCAGATTCTGCAGGTTGACAGTGGCCCAGAATCCCGGGTACACGATGCTCGTCACCACGATTTCGGCGGCCAGCACCAGCAGCATCGGGTGTTTCCAGAGCACGGACCACCGCTGCATCCGGCCACTCGACACGGATTCGACGCCCGTTTCCGAGGTGTGCTGCAATTGAGTCATGCCGGGCTCCCTGCCGTTGGTGAGTCTTCGGTTGCGGCGAAGATCATGTGAAGGATCCGCGCCACCGAGATCTCGTCGACCGCGCCGTCGAGCGTGGCCAGTACCCGGCCGCCGTTCAGGACGATCACTCGATCGCTGAGGTTGACGACCTCTTCGAGATCTGAGGAAACGAGTACGATGCTGCGGCGGTCCGCGATGAGTCGCTCGAGCGAGGCAGCGATCTCGGCCTTGGCTCCGACGTCGACACCCCGCGTGGGCTCGTCGGCCAATAGCACGGTGTGGTTGGTGTACAGCCACCGGGCGAGCAGCAGCTTCTGCTGGTTCCCGCCCGACAGGCGTTCCACTTGCTCGTCGACGCGGTTCGGATTGAACCCGACCGGAGTCGCCGCCTGCCGGGCTGCCTGCCGGACGCTCGCGCCGCGTAGGACTCCGAACTTCGACAGCCCTTTCCATTCGCCGAGGGTCACGTTCTCCGCGCCGCTGCGGGTGAGCATGAGGCCCTGGCCCTTGCGGTCTTCGGGCAGCAACGCCAGCCCGCGGCGGCGCGCCTCGCGTACGGAGCGGGGTGGCGCCGCGCCGTCCTGGTCGGTCGACGTCTGGACGGTGCCCTTCGCGTGCCGGTCGAAACCCGCGAGAGCACGCAGGACCGACGTTCGACCTGAACCGACAAGGCCTGCGATACCGAGGATCTCGCCGGGCCGCAGGTCGAAGGAGACATCGTCGAGGATGTCGGCTGACGACAGACCGCGAACGGTGAGTGCGGCCTTCGCGGCCGGGCCACCCGTCGCTGGCCGGCGGCGTTCGCCGAGCACCGGCTCCGCCTTGCCGAGCATCGCCGACACCATCTCGGGTTTGCTCCAGTCGCTCGTCGGACGGCGCTCGACGATCTGCCCGTCGCGGAACACAGTGACCACGTCGCTGTGCTCGAGCACCTCCTCGAGGTTGTGCGTCACGAGGGTCATGGCGATCCCCTCGGCCCGCAGCCCGCGCATGGTGGCGAACAGCGCGTCGCGTTCCGAGTGCGCTAGCGACGCGGTCGGCTCATCGAACAGGACGCCCGTTGCGTCAGAGACCAACGCCCGCGCAATCTCGAGCATCTGCTGATCGGCCACGGACAGCTCGCCGCTCTTCTTAGCCCGGGCCGGCTGGAGGTTAAGCCGGTGGCACAGCTCCTCGTACCGGTCCCGCATCTCGCGTTCCCGCAGCCAGCCGCCGCGGGCGATGCTCTGCCCGAGAAACACGTTCGCCGCGGGCGACAGCGCCGGGACGATGGTCAGTTCCTGGTAGATAGCGTGCAGGCCGGCTTCGCGGGCGGCACGGGGCGAACCCGCTGTGACCGCCATGCCGCCGATGAGCACCGACCCAGTCGTGGGTGCGACCCGGCCGGACGCGATTCCAACGCAGGTCGACTTCCCAGCGCCGTTCTCCCCTACCAACGCGTGGATCTCTCCGCGCGTGGCGAGGACCATCGAGACTCCTCGCACCGCGCGTGTCTCACCATAGGTCTTGGTGACATCGAGCAACTCGACGAACGGCGTCGACTCAGTCGCGCGGACGGGATTCGTCATTGTGTGCGCCAATCGCTAGACGAGACTGTCGATGTCACCGAAGCGGCGGACGTGGGCCGCCCCAGTGACGTCGACCGATCAGATGATCAGGCTCTTACTTGTATTGAGGGGTGTTCGAGCCGATCGTGGACTTGGTGATGGCACCCGAGACCGCCTGCGGATTGCCGTCGTTGTCTATGAAGCGTTCCGGCGTCGTGCCATTGCCGGCGTCGACCAGCGCCTGGACCGCGGCGGAGCCGATGCTGGCCGGGTAGCTGGGCAGGGTCCCGGTCAGCTGCCCGCTCTTCACAAGAGCGAAGTCCTCGGCATTGCCGCCGGTCTGGTCGTAGACCGCGATCTTGCCCTGCAGCTTCTGCGCTTGGATGGCCTGGACGACGCCCGAGGTGATGCCCGCATACGAGGTGAAGATCATGGTCACGCCCTTGTGGCCCTGCAGGAAGTTCTCCGTCTGTGAGAGCGCGTTCGGCGAGGTGAAGTCGGTGTAGACAGTCCCCATAGTCGTCCACTGGGGGTTGGTCTGCGCGTACTGCTTGTAACCATCCAAGAACGACACGGTGTCCGGCAGCGTCTGCGTGCCGACGACCAAGAGGACCTTCTGAGGGCCGGGACTGTTGGAAGCCGCGCTCTTCATGAGCGACACGGTGTGGCTGAGGTTATTCATCCCGCCGACGAACGAGACCGTACCCGGCGCCCAGGGGTCGCTACCCGGTTTCGCGGTGTCGCTGCACAAGGGGCTCACGATCGCTACGAAGGCAATGTTATGGCTGACCGCGTCGCTGGCCACGGGCTGGCATAGCTGACCGGTGAGCGGCTGGATGATCACGCCCTGGTATTTCCCGCTGGAAAGCAGGCTTTCGTAGTTCGTCAGCTCGGTGGGCGCCGAGAGGTTGTCGTACAGCACGTTGAGCCCGACACCGTCCTTCTTTGCCGTCGCCATGGCCGCGTTCACCAGGGCCACCGAGTAGGTGGCCGAGAGGTTGTCGTTCAGGACCAACGCGATGTTCTTCATCTTTTGCGGGTGGATCGACCCGCTGCCCACGTTGATAGCGGTGCCGGATGCTTCGGTGGCCGAACTGTCACCGGAAGTCGAGCCGCTCCCTGAACTGCTGCACGCCGACAGGAGCGCGATCGAGGAAAGAGCGATGGTAGCCACGGTGATTGGCACACGCTTTCGACGAGCAGGCATAGACCTTCCTTTGCTGCGCAGCGGCGCCTGAACGGCGCCGAACGATTGAGACTTTAGCCAGAATCCCGAATGTCGTCAAGATTGTAGCCAATATCGTCACCGTTTCGAGATTATGTCGCTCATGTGTCGCCTTGGCGGAATGCCGACCGCATGCCTATGGGCTCGGAAATGCGATTTCGGGTGGTGACCTGCTCGTTCTCGAGCAGCGCGCAGGGCTCGGCTACCCGGCCTGGCGTGGCTGAAGAAGTTTTCCGGGGTGAGATCATCCCAGAGTGATCTTCTCGGCCGTCTCCCTGTTCGTGCGCTAGCTGCTCGGCTGCCTCATGGCGGTGGCCGCGGCGTGAGGTGACCAGGGACGCCGAACTCCTGGTGCTCCGGCACGAGAACGCAGTCCTATGCCGTCAGGTCGGTCCCCGCCCACAGTGGACGTGGCGGATGTGAGCATGTCCGGGACTAACGCCGACCGACGTCTCACCCGCGCCAGGGCCACCCGGCCAGCTGGTC
>JBKQIY010000264.1:0-66000 GCA_052148155.1 Acidimicrobiia bacterium
CGGATCTGGCGCGGCGGTCGGTGAGGGCTTCGGCCCGGACGTCGTCGGCGCCCAGACATCCGAGCACAACGCGCGGACCGGCCGCGCGCGACCACACCAACGTGCCTCCTCGTCGTACCGCAGCGACGCGCGCGAGCGTCGCGCGACCGGCACTGATCAGGGCACCTGATCGCGATGTTCCGATTAGGACACAACCCACCGTCGTTTTTCTGCGACTGGGACCGGTTGCTACAACGCGTTTGTGCCGAAGGTCGCTCGGTTTACGAGTGCGCTGGTTGTGCGGCTTCGAAACGACCGAGGCCGTAGTCACCTGCGATGGTCGTGCGGTGCATGATCCGGGCGTGTTCGGGCTGCATGCCCGACACGGAGTGGAGAAGACGCCAGTTGTCCCAGACGATCATGTCGGTCGGTTCCCAATGGTGGAAGTAGCTGTGCTCCTTCGCCGCCTGAACGATCTCGTCGGACACAGCGGCGAGAAGTGCATCGCCGTCGGGACCTTCTCGGCCCTCGATGCCTTTCGCCATCCAGGGGGACACGTGCAGGACCTTCTGACCTGAGCTACGAGTCCAGACCGCGGGGTGGAGGGCCCGGGGCCGGCCCTCGTACTCGGCCATGACGTCGACGGCGGTCGCCGCCGGCTCGACCTCGACGAAACCGTCCGGTCGACCGAATTGAAGGTTCTCCAAGATCACATCCATCGCGTAGATCACTGTGTTCCCCTCGATCTGGTCACGCACCTCGGGCGAGATCGCGTTGTAGAGGGCGATCCCGTCGACGAAGCCGGTCAGGCCCCCTTCGGGTGGGACCACGACGGCGCGCAGTACCCCAGCGCGGTTGAGCTGGTCGTTGTAACAGTGGTCGAAGTGCCACGGCAGCCAGGCTGACAGGAGCCGACCGTCCAGCCGCACAGCACCTGGCTGGTTTGGCTCGTGGCACATCTCGATGACCCCGAGCATGTCGTCGCCACCGGCCCGCGCGACCGCCTTGCTCGGGTGGTCTTTGAGCGGCCCAAAGACGTTGCTGAGCACCACGTGCATTTTCGGAGTCGGCTCGACGTCCTCGAAGATCAGCAGCCCATACTCCTCGAAGATCTCATTGAGCTTCGCTCGCAGGTCGGCGTCGCGAAGCCCGTCATAGGTCACACCCGCGACGCGTGCACCCGCGGAGAAATCGTCGCGGATCGGCCGCACCGTCATTGTCGTCATGGTCTGCTCCTCGGAACCCCGAACCCGCCAACATTGTCGCGTCTTCTCGCCCGGCGCGCCCGTTGAATCCCGAGCGCCGCCGAGCTTCAATGACACCTGAGACACGAGACATCGGGGACCGTCGCGCGCTTCTTGGACACTGCGCGTCGGTCGTTCGTTCCGTGTTGCCTCGTCCGACTTCCCTGCTCATAGACAGTGGCGGCCAGTCGTCGGGTGACGTCATCCCCAACACACCCCGACGGGTCGCGTTGGTTGCTCTCGTCGACCTGGGATGATGTGACTCGTTCAAGGAACAGTCGACCACAATGCGGCCCTCGAGTCTCGCCAGCGAGACGCCTGGGCAGGCGTGGAGGACACCACCGAAGGCGAGGTGATCTCTCATACTCTGGGACGATCGAGTCTACGTGTGTCAGGCGGGTCGGAGATTCCCTCATCGCGATTCGGCGACGCGAGACCACACGCGACCTTGGCGCCGGACCGACTCCGTCACCTTCGACGTTGGTGCCTTCGAAACAGTCGCGCATCACGCGACAGTCAGAATCTGAGGACGAGATGTCCTCTGTCGACGCACGAGAAAGGCGAAGTGATCATGATCGTTCGGTCCGCGGCCCCAGACGACGCTGCGGCGCTTGCAGACGTGGCTTGCAGGGCGATCACGATCACCGGAGCCTCTGCATACGACGCTGACCAGATCGTTGTCTGGTCGAGCTCGTTCTCCCCGGCAGCTCTCCGACAGGTCGTGGATTCCACGAGCGTGTTCGTCGTCGATGACAGCGGTGAGATCGCTGGCTTTTCGAACCTTCGCATCCGCGAGAGTGAACGAGCCGAGTTGGATCTGCTGTACGTCGATCCTGGCTTCGCAGGTCGTGGTGTCGCCCGTCAGGCCGTCGCTGCGGTGGAGGCAGAAGCAACGCGACGAGGCATCACCCGACTCTGGGCTGACGCGTCGCTGCTCGCGGCTCCTGTGTTCGAGCACCTTGGATTCACGGTTGTCGAACGATACGACAAGGTCCGTGGTGCGGTCTCGTTTCCCAACACCTGGCTGGCCAAGGAACTGCGCTAAACACTCGAGCGCTCCTACGATTCCAGCATGTTCATGCTTCGGTTCGACATGCGCGCGCCCTCAGACGGTCCAGCGGCGATCGGCGACCTGTACCAGGCCGCTATCGAAATGTCGGTCTGGGGTGAGCAACACAGCGCGGTCTCGGTCGTGTTGTCCGAGCATCACGCGTCGCCCGACGGATATCTCCCCTCACCGCTCCTGCTCGCAGCTGCGATCGCGGCTCGCACGTCGACCGTACCGATCATGGTCGCCGCGCTCCTCGTCCCACTGCATGATCCGGTGAGGCTCGCCGAAGACATGGCGGTCCTCGACGTGATGAGCCGCGGGCGCGTCGCGTACGTCGCCGGCTTGGGCTATCGCCCCGAGGAGTACGAGATGTTCGGACGTTCGCTCGCATCGAGAGGCCGTCGGATGGACGAATGCCTCACGGTGCTGCGCCGGGCGTGGTCAGGCGAGGAATTCGCGTACGACGGCCGCACCGTCCGGGTGACGCCGCAGCCGACAACCGCGGGAGGTCCGCTCATGTTCTACGGCGGCGGAAGCGCTGCTGCGGCTCGTCGGGCAGCCCGCTTCGGGCTCGGGTTTTTCGCCCAAGTATCGGCGGCAGGCCTCGAGGACACCTACCGCGACGAGTGCGCGCTCCTCGGAACGCAACCAGGCATGTGCGTCCTCCCCGCGGCGGGCGGCGCGACGACGATCTTCGTGGCGGAGGACGTAGACCGGGCTTGGCAGCGTCTCGGACCGTTCATGTTGCACGACGCACGCATGTACGCGTCGTGGCTGCTCGATGCTCTGGCGGCGAGCAAGTCGACCGCGCCCACGATCGAGGCGTTGCGCGCCGAGGGCGGCGCGTATCGGGTCCTGACACCCGAGCAGGCGGTCGAGTACGTGCGCACATTTGGCACCCTCGCGCTGCACCCCCTGTGCGGCGGCTGCCCGCCGGAACTCGGGTGGGAGACGCTCCATCTCGTCGCGGACCGAGTGCTGCCAAGGCTGCGATAAGCAGGCGAGGTGCCCCGTCACTCGCGCCGTCGAAGACCGCGACAGAGGCGTTTCACCGGACGCCCGCACCGGGCGGACACGATCGTGGCGTGCCCTGGGCGTCAGTTCCAGAACAATCGGGCAGTGTCGTCGATGACTTCTTCGAGGAGGGCCTCGACGAGGAGCCGCCGGCGTGTTGGTCGTCGGGCCGGTAGGTTCTTCGAAGCTGTCGCGGGCGTGGAGGCAGCGTAGGAGGTTGCTGTGAGACGGAGCGGTCACGGTCGGAACCGACTGTGCGCTCGCGCGGCCGTGGGTTTGGTCGTGGCGCTCGCGGCTGCGGGTTGTTCGAGCGCCCCGGGTCCACGACTCTCGTCGACTCGCCTACCGGCCCCCACCGTTCCTTCGTCGACGGCCGCACGGGCGACCGCAGCCGTTGTCCCGGCGGCATCGCTTGGCAACCTCACCACATACGACTACGGGAACGTCCGGTCCGGCCACGACATCGCAGATCCGAAGATCACGACGCTGTCGTCGAGGCCGATCTGGGACCATACGCTCGACGGCGCCGTCTACGGTCAGCCGCTCGTCTACGACGGGACGGTCTACGTCGCGACCGAAAACGACAGCATCTACGCGCTCGCCGCCAAGACGGGCAAAGTCATCTGGCATGTTCACGTCGGGACCGCCGTGACCACGTCGGTGATCGATTCGGCACCGACCCTCTATGGCGGTTGCGGTGACATCAACCCGCTCGGGATCACCGGCACGCCGGTCATCAACCCCGCGAAAGGTCAGATCCTCGCGGCCGAGGAGACCGAGGTGGGCGGCAACCACTGGCAGAACATTCAGCACTGGATCGTTGCGGTGTCGTTGACCACCCACCACGAGGTCTGGCACCGGCAGATCGACCCACCGCACGCGAACACCTCCAGCACCTATTACATCCCTGCCGAGCAACAGCGTCCGGCGCTCACACTGCTCGGCGGCGGTGTCGGCCGTGTCTACGTGAGCTTCGGCGGCCTCGACGGCGACTGCGGCCAATACCACGGCTATGTCGTCGACCTTCCAGCATCGGGGAAAGGCGCACTCGTCAGCTACCAGGTCCCGACCCAGCGGGAGGGTGCGATCTGGGGGACGGGCGGCGCCTTCGTGCCGTCCGGAGGAGATCTGTTCGTTGCCACCGGGAACGGAAGCTCTAACTCGATTGCGCACTTCGACGAGGGCAACGCCGTCGTCGAGCTGTCACCTGCACTGCAGCGCCTCGGGTTCTGGGCGCCCGCCAACTGGGTACAGCTCAACGACGAAGACTGGGACCTGGGTTCAGCCGGTCCGGTCGCGGTACCGGACTCGTCACTGTTGTTCGTTGCCGGCAAGCCCGCTTCGAACGGCAGCTTCGGCTATCTCATGAAACGCAAACCGCTCGGCGGGATCGGGCATGGCGCCTTCACCGGGCCGGTCTGTCTAGGCGGCGGCGCGTTCGGTGCCGACGCGACCGACGTGATCGGGACCGGCGCGAACGCTCACATCTACGTCTACGTGCCGTGCGGGAGCGGAACTGAGGCAATCGAGATCCATCCGTCGTCGATGTCTTTCCAACGCGTGTGGTCCGCTTCGACCGGCAGTCCCAACGGCTCACCCATCGTCGCCGGCGGACTTGTGTGGGCGCTCAACTGGAACACTGGCGGGCTCGAAGGAATGGACCCGACGACCGGCCACGTCACCATCGCGCGCTCAACCGACGGCGTCGAGCACTTCGCCACCCCCGCAGTCGGCGACCGACTGCTCTTCGTGCCCACCCAGCGCGGCGTCGAAGCATTCGGGACTTAATTTGAAATAGAAGCGACCCGGCGGGCTGGAACGGCCGTCGGCCGGCTCGGTCGGACGGGCTCGTCAGCGTGTAGCAACCTCGGCGAGAGCTTCCGCGACCATCTCTGGTTCGGTGATCATCAAGTCGTGGCCAGTGTCGATCTCCCACAACCGGCCGGCGGCACGCGCCTTCGCGATGAGATCCCGATCGCGTGTCGCGACGGTCGAGGTACACACGATGTGGTAACGGGGTATCGCCCACAGTGCGGCCTCGTTCGTCAACCGCAACGGCTGCTCGAAACACTGCCAGGGATGCCCCGTGAGCCGGTCCGCCATCCATGCAAGGTCCGCGGGATCGGTCACGCCGTACAGCAGGCCAGCGTCCGGACCCGGCAGCAAGACCAGCTCGAGGCCGTCGACCATCTGGCCCATCGGACGTACCGCTTCAATGATGGGACCGGCGACGTCGACCAGCGACTGGCCGTTGATTGGCGTGGCTGCGTCGAGGTACACGATCCGGCCGATCCGATCAGCAGCACGGTCGCCGACGCCGGTGATCACCATTCCGCCGTAGCTGTGTCCGACGAGGATCACGTCGCGCAAGTCTTCGTAGTGAAGCGTGGCCAACACGTCCCGGATATGCAGATCGAGGTCCACGTCGGCGCTCAGTAGATGCGACCGATCCCCGAGACCCGTCAGTGTCGGCGTGTACACGTCGTGCCCCGTCAGGCGGAGCAGCCGCGCCACACGCTGATAGCACCAACTGCCATGTCCGCCGCCGGGCACCAAGACATAGGTCGCCATTCGTCGCTCGGTCTCCTCGTCGCATCGCAGGAACGTCGAACGGGCGTTCCGTCGCACACGCCTAATACCGCCACGACGGTAACCGGACTGTCGAGATCGCGACGCTCGCTGCGGCACGGCACTTCATAACGTCCTACTGTCCGCGGCCCACAATTCCGGCCGCCCGTCCCGGTCGGCATCGCCGCGGGCGCAGTCGTCGAGAACTGGCGATCGATCCGCGCGTTGGTGCCTCTTGATGGGCGGTCTGTCTGGGGTAGCAGACGTGGAGCAGTGTCGCGAACGTCGAGGTCATGATTTGCCAGACGTGAGGAGCGTTACGTCGGGCGCGATCACACGGCCGCAGTCGGTACCGGCGAGCACGACCTTTTCCGTCCGTCGGCATGCACGACGGCTCGCGGTGGTTCGACATGCCTGGTCTTCAGGCGATGATCCGGGCGATTCCGTAAACTGACGTTGGTGTCAGGATTCCTGACGCTGGCCCGAGCGGGCCCCGAGCGGAAGGCACTGCAATGGGCGAGCTGCCGAAGATTGTGAGCGTCGACGACCACGTGGTGGAGCCACCGCACGTCTGGCAGGCATGGCTACCCGCGAAGTATCGGGAGAAGGGGCCGCATTCGGAGCGTAAGCGCTGGGGCGCGTTCCGGCTCAAGAAGGGCGCGAAGTATGAGATGACCGAGGATCCCGAAGGCGAATGGGGCGACGCCTGGATCTACGAGGACAAGGTCATCTACGTGCAGAAGAAGTTCGTCGCGATCCCGAAGTCAGCAACGTCGGGTGAAGACGTGTCAACGTTCGACAAGAAGGTCATGACGATGACCGCGGTCACCTACGACGACATGCGCCCGGGCTGCTTCGACGCCAAGGAGCGCAAGAAGGACTTCGAGCTCAACTGGGTCGATGGGTCGCTGCCGTTTCCGACGTTTCCGCGATTCTGCGGCCAGACGTTCTACGAGGCTGACGACAAGGAGCTCGCGCTGGCCTGCGTGGAGGCCTACAACGACTGGATGGTCGACGAATGGTGCGATCCCGCGATCGGCATCAATATCCCGTTGTGCATCATCCCGCTGTGGGACGTGGAACTCGCAGCCAAGGAGATCGAGCGCAACGCAGCGCGCGGCGTGCGGGCAGTGTGCTTCTCGGAGTTGCCAACCCGCCTCGACCTGCCGAGTATCCACACCGGCTACTGGGACCCGATGTTCACCATCTGCAACGACACCGGCACCACCGTGTGCATGCACGTCGGCTCGTCGTCGACCGACCCGTTCTCGTCGAGGGACGCGCCGGCGGGTGTGGGGAGCATGGTCAGCTTTAACAACTCGATGGCGTCGTTGGGCGACTACCTGTTCGGCGGGATCATGCACCGGTTCCCGAAGCTGAAGATCGCGTACTCCGAAGGGCAAATCGGATGGTTGCCGTACGCCCTCGAACGAGCCGACACGGTGTGGAAGGAGCACAACGCCTGGCAGAATTCTAAGCGCCTGTGCCCCGAGCCACCGTCGACCTACTACTACGACCGCGTGTTCGGCTGCTTCACCTGGGACCGTCACGGCGTGAACTCGCTCGACGAGGTCGGCGAGAACAACATCTGCTTCGAGACCGACTACCCGCACACCGATACGACGTGGCCGAGCTCGAAGGAGTATTGCGAAAAGGTCCTCGCCAACATCGATGACGACGAGCAGAAGTACAAGATCCTTCGCGGCAACGCGATCCGCATGCTCGAGCTCGACCGCGTCTAGCGGTTCGGGAACCTCCGGCGATTGCGTTGACGGCATCGTCCCCCGGCACCTTGTAACGGTCCCGGAACACTTCTCGTGGAAAACGGCGAGATGCGCGCCCAAACGCGCGACAACGCACAACCGCGGGCCGGCCTGTCCCGGCACGCTGGCACAGAACGGCTCGCGAGATGGTCCGGCGTGAGATCGACCTGCGGTTGTTGGTGTTGGCTGAGGGTGGGCTCGGCTTGCGGGTTAGAACCTGACGTTGCATCCGATGCGCTGCATGTATTTGTCGATGCCAATCGTTGCGTGTTTGAGCGTCGGCGTTTGGAGCGTGCCGAGCGCGGTCGGGGCCAGCCTTGCGGCCTCGTAGTTCGCGGCTGCCAGGGAGTGCAGGAACCCGTCGAGCGTGGTCACGAAGGTGTGCATGTCGTCCTTGATCGCGGTTGGTGCGAGGGCGCGGGCTTCGTTCAGGCCGGACTCAAGGTTCCGGTAGTGCGTCTCGAGTTGGGTTGGCGTCGTGAGCGCAGCCTGCGAACTGTTAAACGCCGCTTGGTCGGCACGCAACCGGTCGCAGAAGCTCGATCGCGTGGCGTCATTCGACGTTCTCGTGGTTGTGGCGGACACTTGGGTGATGGTCTTCGAGGAAGAACCGCACGCTGCGGCGATGACCGCAACGAGGACCGCTAGGGCACCGAGTCGTCTCATGTGCATACTGTCTCGGCTCGTCTTGTGGGCGGAGATGTGCGCTCTCGGTCGGGCACCTCCGCCGCTCCGGCGGGTTGCGTGGCGTGCGCTCAGGTCACGTCGGCCTTGTTGCTGATCGGGCCTTGGCTGCCGTCGCCGAGGGTGGTGAAGACTCGGTAGGTGTAGGGCACGCCGGGCGTGACGTTGTTGTCGACGAAGGTGAGTCCATTGGCGCTCTGGTAGATCGGTGCGTAGTCACTGCCGTTGCCTCCGGTGGTCCAGCGCCACAGCGCGTACTTCGCGACCGTTGCGGGCGCACTGCTCCACGCGCAGGTCACTTGTGTGGGACCGGTGACCGAACACGACAGCTCGATCGACGGGCCGGACGGCTGCGTCGTCGTCGTGTCTGTCGGCTGCGTCGTCGTGGTCGTCTCTGTCGGCTGCGTCGTGGTTGCCGTCGTCGAGGTCGGCGAGGTGGTCCCGGTCGTCGGCGTGGTCAGGGCCAGGGTCGACGTCGTCACGTTGGTTGTCGAGGTCGAGGTCATCGTGCCGGCAACCGCGCCGGTGCCCGGAGGTGTGTGTTGCGACGCGCTCACGATCTTGTGCGTGTGATTCGCGTGCGGTCGTTGCGTCGTCGTTGCGAACGCCCGCGCTTGCGTGGTGGTCGTGGTCGCGGCCACAAGGACCCGGTGATGGTGGGGATGTCCGAGGCCGGGGACCGAGAATGGCAGCATGCCGGTGGCGCCGGCACCGGTGGTCGCCGCGGCAGCGACGCCAACCCCGAGCGCGATCTTGCCGGCGACGCCGAGCCCGGCCAGGAAACCTTGGATCTTCATCTTTGCCTTCCTCCACTTCGACAGTCCGGCTTCCTGCGACGCAGGCCCGTTGACGTTGCTTGCTGCCGTCGCCGACAGGTCGCCTTTTTCGGTGGAGAAGCCAGCCGCCAGGACGGCTGCCATTGCCGTCGAAGGGGCAGGTACCGCTTCGATAGCGCTGCGAACACTCGACACGAACGACTTCAGCGGGTCGAGCGCCTCGCCGCGGGCAGTCCCGCCGAGCGCGGCCTCGATCGCACCGTCGTCGACGGGTTGATGTTCTGGCATCTCGCGAGCGTTACCGTCGAAGAGGCTCATAGGGTTACGCCTTCTCGCTCGACGAGCCTGCGGGCTTTCTCGAAACCGCGCCGTTGGAGCTGTTTGATCGCTCCCGGACTCTTGCCGAGAGTCTCGGCGACCTGATCGACACTCAACTCACCGATGATGCGTAACAGCACGACGGCCCGTTGATCCGACGGAAGCTGCGCACAGATTGCCTCGACGCGTGCGACCTCCAGCTCGCGGAGCGCGACGTTCTCGGCGCTCGTAACGGTAGGTATGGAGACATGTCCGTCATCGAGCAGCGCGCAAACCGGCTGCCGGTTCGAGCGGCGCCGCTCGTCGATCAGACGGCTGTGCGCCACGGTGAACACCCAGGACCGAAACTTGGCCTCCGAACCTTCGAACGAGCCGACGCGTCGGAACACCGCCAGCAGCACCTCGTTCGTCAAATCATCGACCTCCCGAGCGCCCGACATCCGCAGATAGCCGGCGACGCCGGGAGCGAGCCACCGAAACAATGCATCCCACGCCGTCGGAACATTCGCACGCGCGGCGACCAGCAGCGCTTCGAAATCCCCGAGACTCTCGGACCGCCCATGCGCCGGACGAGATCGCATCCCCGACTATCGGAAGTCGCGCACGTGTCCTACAGCCACAACCCAGGTTCCTCATCCTGGCGAGGCTCAGTGGCCTGCACCACGATTGGGGCCTCCCTCGGTGGGTCAGTGCGGCGATATCCCTCGTGTTGGCGTTGCGGGCGCATCCCGCGAGGCCGCTTGCCCGACGAGACCTCCAGTGAAGGCACGATCTCGTCGCTCGTGCGGAGTCGTGGGGAGGCGAACGCCTGCATAGCGATGCTGCCGCGCCGCACAAGGACAGGCCGCGACCGATGCCTATAACGTCGGCGCTTGGACGTTCCGCGATCCCATAGCGGATCGCCAGTTGAGCCGTACGCGGCTCTGGTCAGTTCGCGTCTGGGCGCCTGGTCTGTGCACATCGGCGAGCGGACGACCGGGCGTGGGTTCGGGACGGATGTCGCAGCTGTCGTCGCGCGAAGTCGCGCAGAACGCCTGATCCGTTAGGGGTTTCCTGTGTAGTTTCCGCTGCAGATGTTCTCGTAGTCGCTGTGTTGGAAGACTTGGCCGTGTTGGGGGAAGTACCACTCGACCGCGCGGTACATGAGCTTGCCGCCACACGTGCCGAGGTTGAAAGCGACGACTGTCGCCGGCTCCTGGGAGCCTTGGGCGACGTCCTGGTTGGGGCCGACGTAATCGCTGATACCAGTCCCCACGGCACTCGAGCCGCCCCACGACTTCCAGGTGATGTGATCGACAAGGCCGGTGGGGTCTCCGCCGTTGAAGATCTCGGATGGCTCGACCTGTCCGAAACCCTTGCCGAAACGGGCGAAGATGCCTGCCGGCCGACCGAGTGTCGGGACCGGGGCCGGCGCAACGGTTGTCGGAGTTGACGTTGTCGTTGGTGCAGCAGTGGGTGGACTCGTCTGAGCGGTTGACGTTGCAGCAGTTGTGGGGGTTCTGACCGTTTGGGTCGCGTGCGTCTTCGCCGACGTCGTTGCGGGGCCGGTTGTCGGCGCGTGGGCGGCGTGCGATGACGAGCAGCTCGCGCACGCGAGGGCTAGCCATCCGACGATGGCCAGCGCCGTCGAATAGCGCGGCGATGAGGGTCGTTGTTTCGCTCCACGGAACCTGAACGCCACTCAGTCCCCTCCTCGCGTCGATCAGGACCTTGTCCTCGAGCCGCCCGCGCGTGGCGGACGGTCGGCTTGCAGACGATACCGAGGGTTTCTGACCTGAGGGTGCATCAACGACAGGTGCTGGCCCGGTCGGCAGGTCGGCGATTGTGCGCGGATGTGCCGTAGATCTCCAACGGGAGGCGCTGCTCTCGCCCGTCGTCATATCGTTCTCCGTACGGCGAGATCACGTTCCCCGACAGGCCATCCGAAAGCGCGGTTGACGCTTCGCGACAGTCTGAGGATCGACACTGCGGTCACGGTCCCGTGGGACCGCCGCGGCGTCTAGCTCGCAAGGTCGAGCGCCCCAAATGATGACGCTCCTTCGCGCCTCCGGAATCAGGCCTTGAGCCTCTCCGACACAACGCGGCGCCGTGGCGGTCGCGCCTGACGCCAGTTGCCTTGGGTTGGCGTTGTGATCTGCAGTGGGCGCTACGTTGCAGTGATGGAGACAGCCATCGTGACGGGGAGTTCGACGGGTATCGGGTGCGCGACCGCCCTGCGGCTCGCGCGTGAGGGTTGCCGGGTCTACGCGACGGTGCGATCCGAACCTTCGGGCGCGGCGTTGGCCGACGCGGCTGGTGCACTGCCGTTGTCGCTTCTGATCCTGGACGTCGACGACGACTCGTCGGTCGCAAATGGGATCGCGTCGGTGATCGCGGCCGAAGGTCGGATTGACATCCTGGTGAACAATGCGGGGATCGCAATTGGGGAGGCGGTCGAACGAACACCGCTCGAGACGTTCCAAGCGGTCATGAACACCAACCTGTGGGGCACGCTCCGTTGCATTCAGGCCGTGCTCCCGACCATGCGCGAACAGCGCGGTGGCTGCATCGTAAACGTCACTTCCATCGCTGGGCGAGTCGCGCTCCCTGGACAGGGCGCGTACTCGGCGTCGAAGTGGGCGGCCGAGGCCCTCAGCGAGACGCTCGCGGCGGAGACCGCGCCGTTCGGAATACGCGTCGCGATCGTCGAACCTGGTGTGGTGATCACCCCTATCTTCGATAAGGCCGCGCAGCGGCCGCTCGATACAACTTCGCCGTACTCCAAGTGGACGATGCGCACTGCACGGCTGCTCCTCGCCGGATTGGTCGAGCCGACAACCCCGGACGAGACTGCGGAGGTCATCTGGCGTGCGATTACAACCGATGCACCGACGTTGCGACATCGGGTCGGCCGTGATGCAGAAACCGTCGCCGTGGAGCGGTTCGCCATGACCGACGAGGACTGGATCGCCGGTCTCACCGTCGACGATGATGCGCAGTGGCGTGCGAACGTCGAGGCTTGGTCGGGCACGAAGGTCCCACCTCTCGGCTGAGCAACCGCCCGACAACGGCCCGCTCCGTTCGACGGACCGCGACAAGGCAACTGTCCCCGACCATTCCCCAATCCTCACCAGCCCCGGTCACACTCCCCGAACACGGCTGCGGCGGCAACGACGAGGTTTCGGGACGCCGTCACGGTGTCGCGCGAGCAACGCGGACGGGGCCGGGCTGGTCAGGCGCGCCAAGATCGTCGTCGTCGTTCGGCACTCCGTCGTCGTCAGCTCTGGGCGATCCCTCGACGTCGAGGTGCGGGAGGATCCGGTCGAGCCAGCTCGGTAGCCACCAGTTTGCGTCGCCGAGTAGCTCCATCGTGGCGGGGACAATCACCATACGAATCAGCGTGGCATCGATGAAGATCGCGCTGGCGAAGCCGATGCCAAACAGCTTGATGATGATGTTGTCACCGAGAACGAATGACAGGAAGAAGGTGCACATGATCGCGGCGGCCGCCGTGATCACCCGCGCTGTCGCGGACAGGCCATCGGCGACGGCGGTGCTGTTGTTTCCCGACCGTACGTACTCCTCACGGATGCGTGAGAGCAGGAACACTTCGTAGTCCATCGACAGGCCGAAGAGGATCGCGAACATCAGGATTGGCAAGAACGCCTCGATTGGTCCTTGTTTGCTCACCCCGACGAGCTGCTTGCCCCAGCCGAACTGGAAGATCATCACGATCACGCCGTAAGCCGCGCCGACCGAGAGCAGGTTCATGACCGCGGCCTTGAGCGGAACCACGATTGATCGGAATACGACCATCAGCAACAAGAAGCTCAGCAGGATCACCACCGCGATGAACAGTGGGAGCCGCTGACTCAGCAGGTTCGCAAAGTCGTCGGTCGACGCGGACGCGCCACCGACATATACCGTGAGGCCGGTACCGGCGATGGCTTGGGGTATGACGTGCCGGCGGAGCTGATGGAGCAGCGTCGTGGTGGCGGCGTCTTGCGGCGCGCTCGTCGGCGACACCCGCATCACCGCCGCTGTCCCCGCCGGATTCGTGATCGCTGGCGAGGCCGACGCAACGCCGGGCGTCGCCGCGATCGCGGTTTGCAGGTTCGTCAGCTCAGCCGCGTGATCCCCACCCGCCGGGATCTGAATCGCCAGGTCAAACTGACCGTTGTACCCGGGTCCGAAACCCTGAGCCAGGAGGTCGTACGCCTGACGGGTTTGGCTGCCGGCGGGATCGTTGCCCGCGTCGACGAACCCGAGACGCAGCGACAGCACCGGCAACGCCAAAGCCAACACGACCGCGAGGCCGGCGATCGTCAACAGCCACGCGTGGCCTTGAACGAACCGGCTCCACTTATGCCAGATCGTTTCGCGAGTGCCGTCGCCGTCGTTGTGCACCCAAGGTAGGCGAAGCTTGTCGACGTTCGTGCCGACAAAGCCGAGCACCGCGGGCAGCAGCGTGACGGCCGCCGCAACGGTGACTGCGACCACCGCCGCGGCGCCCACACCCAGCCCGCTGATGAACGACAAACCGATCGCCAACATGCCCAACAGTGCGATGATCACAGTCGAACCTGCGAACAGCACCGCCCGTCCTGATGTGTCCACCGCGGTGACGACTGCCTCCTCAGGATCGAGGCCGGCGTGCAATCCCTGGCGATAGCGCGTCACGACGAATAGCGCGTAGTCGATACCGACACCTACGCCGATCATCGTCGCGAGCGTCGTCGCGAAACTCTGCAACGGGTAAATGTGGGTGAGAAGTCCGATGATCGGCAATCCCACGGCGATACCGCCCAGCGCAACGATAATCGGAAGGGCCATCGCGAGCACCGACCCGAACGCGATCAACAAGATCAAGATTGCGGCGAGGACACCGATGCCTTCACTCGAGGGCAGCGGCGTTCGCTCCGACTGCTGGATCAGCTGACCGCCGAGCCGAACTTCGAGCTGTGGAGTCGAATAGTGCTCCGCGAGCGCGATCATCCGTTTGCCTGCTGCGGTCGGCACATCCTGCGACTTTGCGTCGAGCTGAGCGTTCGCCAGTGCCACCGTCCCCGTATTCGAAATGCCTCCGGGCGTTGCGTATGGATCAGTAACACTCGACACGTGCGAGAGTTGCGCAAACGCCGCCAAGAACGTCTTCGCTTGTTCTTCGACCGCGGGATCGCGCATCGACGGTGTCCCCTTCATGACCACCTGTACCGCGCCGCCGGCCTGCGCCTTGAAGTTCGCGGCCAACAAGTTCGACGCCCGCGTGGACTCGGAGTTCGGCGCGCTGAAGTTCGTTGAGAAGTTCGTACCCATCGCTGAAGAAAGCACGTTCACGCCGACGAGCACGACCAACCAGAGCACCACGACGAGTCGACGACGCCTGTAGCAAAACCGTGCGAAGGAACGAAGCGACATGGGGAACGGGCCTCCGGAGGGGACGATGAGAGAGTGCGGACAGACACCCGATGATCGTCAGGAATCCTGACTGTAAGGTCGCCTGACTATAATGGAGGTGTGGGAATCGCCGGCGGCACGACGCGACAGACCGGTGTCACTCCTGCAGACGAGCGCCGGGACGACGAACTCGTCGTTCTCGTCGTACGCGCCGCGAAGGCGATCGTCGACCGGTTCCGAATCGAAGGCCCGGGCGAAGCCTCTTCCCCGATGACCGTGGTACACGGACTCGCGGCGCGGTACCTGGTCGGCCGCGACGACGTTACGACCGTCGAACTCGCGGCTTACCTCGGGATCACCAAACAATCGACATCCGAAGTCGTCGGTCTCCTCGAACACTCCGGCATCGTGCGACGGGTCGCGCACCCGAGCGACCGCCGTTCGCGGGTGCTCCTCCTTACCGACGAAGGCGCCGCGAAACTCGAACAAGGTCAACGCCGCTGGACAGAAGTCGAAGACGAATGGGCAAACCTCGTCGGACGCGACGCTCTCGATATCGTGCGGGAGGCGCTCAAGGCCTACCTCGACGCCGACGAGCCCGCCCGCGCAGACCGAACACCGATCGACTGTCGCGCTCACCCGCAGCACTGCTAGGGCGAACAACATCGTTGACGTCGCGCGTGCACACGAGCCGAACTCCGAGAGGTGCCGTCACGAAACGATTCGACGGAGAGCGCCGAGCCGGACGACCGGCATCCGCCATGCCACCACCTTGTAGGACAGGTCGCGCCAAACCACGCCTCACGACAGCACTCACACCTGATCCACGCACGACGCAACCGGACGACCCAAGACCCATCGGCAAGAACCATCCCGCCGCCGCAAACGCGCAACGGCGGCCCCGAAGGACCGCTGACCTGCACCTTCTACCACGTTGCTTGGAGCGGACGACCGGATTCGGACTCCGCGACCCATCTCTGGCAAGCGTTCGGCATACTTCCGTGGCCAGCCGTAACTGCCTCTGACCTGCGGAACGACTGTTCGTTGTTGTCGTCAAGTGGCCCTGTTTCGCGACCTCCTACGGCCTGAAGTCGGCCTGAGCTCCTCCGAGCTTGCCCGGCGCATCGTCGGTCGAGAATACGCTCGACGATCGCGAAGTACCTGACAGCCGCGTCGTCGTCTTTTTCGTCCAGCACGACGTAGGTGCGCGCGCTCGTCGCGGTTGTTTGGCGTGCGTGGTCCCGAAGCGACCGGCGAGTTCGAGATTCCCGCAGCTGAGCGGCGCACGGTCGTAACGGTCGTCGAGTGCGACTGCGCGCAGGTTTACCGAGCTGCGATCCGCGGGCGTCGCGCGACCCGTTTTGCGGCCTTCGTGAGCGTCGGCGCGCGGTCCGGTCGATCCAGAGCGTTCACCAACTGGTCGAAGTAGCCAGCTGGCACCCCGGTCGACATCTGATCGGCGAGCAGTGCTTCCGCTCGGTCGACTGCGGCCTCCACGACGAAACCCGACACCGATATGGCCGCAAGGCTCGCGGCCGACTCGAGTTTCGCACGCTGCTCCGGCGAGACCCGCACCGCGAGACGATCTGGTTGAGCGGACATTTGGGTGTTGTACCAGAAATGCCGACGCGTGTTCCCACATTGCGAGCGAGCATCCGAAAGACCGTTCCACCCGCGGATGACCACTCGATGCGAGACTGACGACCGTGTTCGTCGCCCATGCCACCAAGAAGCTCCTCGACCGCTCCGGCGGTCCGTCGCCGGCCGATGGACCGACCACGACTGCGCTCGGCGATTGGTACGCGACGGCGCTGTTCTGGAAGCCGCAGGTGGCGTTCTTCGTCAACGAGCCAACGCGTCTGCCGGTGTTCGTTCGGCTTGCTCCCGCCGCGACGCTCGTGTCGCGGTTCGTCAACGACCTCGGCGTCGTTCTCGCCGCGCACGGCCTCGACCCGCGTTTCATCGACGCAGAGCTCGTCGAGATGACCGAGCATCGTCTCGCGAAGACGGCGAGTCGCAGCGTCCTCGGAACAATGAACGACTTCTCGTACCTCGCCGACGCCTACCGCGAAGATCGCGGCGTCGACGACCTCGTCGACCTATCGCTCCACTTAGCCCACACGCCGTGCGGACCACTCCGACACGGACACGGCTTCCCCGATCTCGAGCTCAAGGCCTTGGGAGCACGGGTTCTCGGCGCGAGCTGACTCACACGACGATGCCACGAGCCGCGGCGAGCCATCAGCGACCGGCCCACCCGTTCGTTCCTCCGCGACGCGCACCATCAGCGCAGAACCAGGAACGAGTACCACGATAGATCCTGTAGCTCCCACCAGCCCGCGATACCGGAATTGTCGGACACGACGCCAGCATGCAACGCGACGACGAGGTTCAGCGCGGCCCGGCTCTTCTGATGAGCGGTACTCCCCGAATGTCGGTGTCCGCCACGTACCTCTCGGCGAACTCCTCGAGCGACACCGGCTCGGATCGCGTCAGGCCCGCAAGCGCCAGCGCATCGGCCGGAAACGGGAACCGCTTGTCATCAAGCGTTCGCCACTCGCTCGTGAGATCTTCGAGCGCGCCGGAACCGAAAGCGCCCAGTGCGATCTGTTACACCTCGCGTCGCTCCCCGTCGGGCGCGGCCAACCGTTTCGTCGTCTTCGGTACACGTCGCGATGTCGCCGTTGACGTGCACGTCAACGATAAGCCTGCCCTCGCAATCGACACCGAGGCCAGGGTTCCGATTTCGGTTCAACGGACGAGCGCACGGGGTCGAGGGTAGTTATCGGGTGCGACCGTTCCGTTCGTCGTGGTGTCGACTGGGTCCGCTATCGGTGGCCGAAGTACTTGTACGCGTACGCCGGGCCGATGTGTTCTCCGTTGGCGTCGAGGAACTCGATCCTACCCTGGAACAGCAATTGTCCTTCCTCAAGGGTCGCAAGCGCAGTCATTACCTCCTGGATGGACACGCCGACCTCGTTGGCCACCATGCTCGCAGTGAAGAGGCCACCGTCGGCGAAGCGCTCGCGGATCGCGTGGTGAATCTCCTCGTTCGTGGCTGCCCCGAAGCTGATTTCATGCCCGACAACCTGAGACGCGATCTCTTCGACGCTGCACCCTTCGACCCGGGCCCGCTCGTTCATCAGCATCAGCGCATACGGCAGCTCACATCCGGCTTGCACGGACACCATGCCCTGTGCGTGCCACACGAGGGTGCTTGGCAAGCCCGACATGTCATCCATCGGGACGGACATACCCGCTTGGGGCGTTACCTACACCAGACAGCCAGTCCGCCGACACGCCGCGAAAGCAACTCGCGCCCAGTTTCTCGCTGCGGCTGGTCATTGCCGCGGTATCGCATCGAGTAGATCACTTGAGGCTCGACGGACCAACGTCGTGCAAGCTCCGTCAGGCTGATGCATCGTGACCCCGCGTTGTTCCTGACTGTCTTCGGATGCGTTGACTCTTGATCGAAATTCACCGCGCCGAAGCCGGTCCGGCGCACCCTCACAACGTCCGTCGCCGTCACAACTACCGGCTTGTGTCGCCGCGGGGCCGGTGAGTTCACGACGGACGAGCGCACCTTCGGTACTACAAGGGCCTCCGCTTTCATGATTATGCCGACATCGGCAGAATCATGATCTCCGCCACAGCTGCGCGCGCTACTCGTCGCGGCTAGGCGCAGCTTGCATTGCAAGATGTGAAACAGCATCTCGGCACAGCACGATCCGGGTCACGAGCGACACGCAGCGCACCTCTATCCGGAGGCGCGCGTGGCGATGGCCGGTCAGACGCCCGCGGCGCGCTTTCCTGCGAAGCTGTGACGCCCACACCGAATTCGCGGGTCCGCCGAACTCCGGAAAGAGGTGTAGTCAGCAGCCCACCCCGACTTACACCGAGAGCGGACGACGGGATTCGAACCCACGACCCCAGCCTCCGTAAGTCGAATCGCCGAGAACGCTGACCACGCAAGACCGGCCCTGCCCTACACAGACAACACCTGTTGTTCCTCGTCGGTACTCACCGTTTCGCTACGTCTCACGACCCACGAAAGCCCCGCCGCGAGTTGAACGCCCAGGGGGATCCAAGGCGGAAAGGCGAACGTCGCACGTAACGCCGTTCGAGGAAGCCTTCGAAGACCGTCCCGGGATGACGCAAGCGCTCCTGTGACCAGTTCGCTCAGATTGTATATTGTAGACGAAGATTAGGACCTACCGAAAAGGGGACGTTGTATGAGGAGGATTTGTTTGTTGGTCACGGGCGTCGCGTTGTTCGCTCCGCTGACCGTGCTCACAGCGGGGCCAGTAGGAGCGGCTGGCGGTACGAGCTGTACAGGGCAATCCGGAACGGTGACGATCAGCCCGGGCATCACTACAACGAAGCAGACCGAACACTTCACGTCCACCGAGACGATCACACACTGCACGGGCGGCGGTGTCAGCAGCGGCAGCATCAAGTCCACCTTCACGGTGAAGAACGAGAGCTGCACAACTGCCGCCAAGCTGGGCGTCAAGACGGGGCCATTCCCCGGAACGATCACCTGGAACACGAAGAAGACTTCGACGTTTTCGGAGACCACCGTCACGGGACCGACGGTCGTTGAGGCCACCCTCACCGGCAACGTGCTGTCTGGACTGTTCGCCTCTGGCAAGATCTCGAACGTGCTCGGGTACACCTACGGCAAGGGCACCAGCTGCACGACGGGTATCAAGAAGATCACGATCGTTGCCGTCAAGGGCAAGCCGTTCGACATCAGCTAGCGAAGCACGTTGAGCTCTCGGGGCCGTGCTCGCGGCCTCGAGATGCTCGCGTACGCGCAACGTTCGCGGCGCGACTGCGGGGCATCGCCGCGAGTCCGAATCGCCATTTCGTGGAATAATGCTACAGAGCTGGGCGGTGATCCTCAGACGATACGGATTAGGTGGCCAGCCCGGCGGGACGCGTGCCGCTGCGCTGGATAGCCGCCGCGTCGGTCCCGAGGTACGAAGCCACGACGAGCGGATCGTTGCGCACCGCATCAGGAGCGCCCTCGCAGATGATGCGGCCCGCCTCGAGGCAATAGACGCGATCGCTGATACCCAGAACGAGCGGCATGTCGTGCTCGATCACGAGCAGGCTTGCGTCTAGCTCGCGTCGAATGTCGAGGATAAGCGGTCCGAACGCCTCGCTCTCGCGTTGGGCGATCCCGGCAGTCGGCTCATCCAGGCACAGGATCCGCGCGCCCGAACCCATCAGACACGCAAGCTCGACGATCCGACGTGTTCCCGTCGAGAGCTCGTTGATGAAGCTGCCCGAGAAGCGGCCGAGGCCGAGGAAGCCTACGATCTCGTCCGCCTCCCTCCGCTTGACGCGCTCGAGCCGCCGCGCCCGTGGTAGCGCCAGCACCGTCGCGACGAGACCGGCATGCGCGCGGCTCTCCAACGAGGTCTCGATCGTCTCCCGGACAGTGAGGTCGCCGAAGAGCTCGGCACCCTGGAAGGATCGACCGAGACCGAGGCGCGCCCGCCTCGCCGGTGGCATACGACGGACGTCGCGGCCGAGTACCTCGATCGTGCCGCCACTTGGCACGAAGCCCGCGATCGCGTTCATGAGCGTCGACTTGCCGGCTCCGTTCGAGCCGATCAGGCCGACCACCTCGCCCCGCCGAACCTCGAGGTCGACACCATCGACGACCGTCCTCGACGCAAAGCGCACCGTGAGATCGCGCACCCGGATCAAGGTGTCAATGTCGGCGGGCACGCTCGGCCCGGGCGGTAGGCGGGTGCTTGTCAGCGGAGCGATGATTACTGGCGCAACATCGGACGGACGTCGGCTCGCGACACGCGCGAACCACATGTCGCGGATCGAGTAGCCCAGCTGCACGAGGCCTGCAGGGAAGTACAGGAGCAGGATCAGGAGACCGGCACCGCTCGTGAGCAGCCCGACAGTGTTGCTGTTGTTGAAAAGCGCGGGGAGCCCGACGACCCAGAACGCGCCGAGAACCGCGCCGGGCACTGACGCGAGACCGCCGATGACCGCGATGGAGACGACGTTCAGCGACTCGGTCGCCGAGAACAGGGCCGGCTCGAATGTCACGAGCAGTCCCGCGAGGAGCCCACCGGCGAGACCCGCGATCGCGCCCGAGATGCCGAACGCGGTGAGTTTGACGCGTGTGGGTGACAGGCCGAGCGCGGCGGCGGCGCGCTCGTTGTCGCGCACGGCAATCATCGATCGGCCGAGTCCACTGTGGCGAACTCGGGATATCCCGAGCATGAGCACTACGAGCACCACGAGACATATCGCGTAGTACGTGCCTTGCGACCCGAGATTGACGCGGCCGATGATCTGGCGAGGTATCGAGACGCTGAGGACGTTGGCGGGCAAGAAGACGGGTCGGAACAACAACCACGATGCGGTCATCACCGCGAACGCGAGCGTGGATACCGCGAGGAAGAGTCCCGGCCGGCGCAATGCCGGCACGCCGACGATCATCGCAGCCGCCGCCCCGACCGCGGCGGACAGGACGAGGGCCGGAACGAAGCCGACCCCGTTGCGTACCAACGCCCCCGTGCTCATCGCACCCAGGCCCACGAAGGCGAACTGGCCGAGCGAAAGCTGACCCGCCCAGCCGGTGAGCACGGTCAGTGAGAGCGCGACCAGCGCGTAGAGCAGCATTCGGCTCCATAGCAGCTGTTGGGACGCGCGGGTGAAGATCACAAGGGGCGTGAGCGCGACAAGCAGGGCGACGATGCCGCTCATCCGCGAAAGCCGCCGGACCCACCACACATGTTCGAGCGAAGCGGGCGTCGGCCGGACCCGCGGCGAAAACGACCACGCTCCACCCGTCTCCGCGGAACGCTGGTTGCGTGCCATGACGAGCAGCGCGATCAGTACGACCACGAACAGCGCGGCGTCCAAGATGCCCGGGGTGTCGTTGTTGTAGAGCAGCACCGACTCGCCGACGCCGATCACGATGCCCGCGCCGAGCGCGACGGGCAGCGAGGTCATACCGGCGATCAGCGCTGCGGTCAGCGCGCGTAGCAATAACGTCGGGCCAAGCGAGAAGGTGTCGGTCGCGGTGTTGGCAGTGAGCGGCGCCCACAGGATCGTGCCGATCGCTGTCAGTGTCCCGGCGAGAACCCACACGAGCGTGGACATCTTCTTGACGCTGATCGCCGAGAGTCGCGCCGCGTCCGGGTTCGCTGCCGACGCGCGGATCGCGAGCCCGTACTTCGTGCGGTTGAGGAAGAGCGCGAGCGCGGCAATGACTAAAGGCATGACGATCAGGACGACGAGATCCTCGCTGTGCACGATGACGCCGCCGACCTCCCAAGTGCGCGAGAACGCAGTGGGGAAGGGCTGTAAGCCTTTCGGCTCCGGGAGGATTGCTTGCGCGAACAGCAAGAGCTGCGCGGCGCCGATTGTTGCGACGAGCATGATGACGCGCGGTGCGGTGAACAGCCGACGGACGATCAACAACTCGAGTGCGGCGCCCACGAGAGCACCGATCCCCAAGCAGCACACGAAGGAGAGCCAGTATCCGACACCCCAGTTGAGGACCATGCGCGCGAGCACCGCGGCCGCGAATCCGCCCATCTCGGCGATCGCGAAGTTGATCACGCGTGTTGATCGGAAGATGAGGATCAGGCCGATTGCGATGACGCCGTAGGTGACGCCAGTCACCGCGCCCGAGAAGACCAGCTGCTTCGGAACCTCGAACGCAAGCATCCTGCTATCTCCCGAGGAATACCGCGCGGGCGACATCGTCTCGTGTCGCGAGTTCGGCGGCCGTGCCCTCGAAGCAGATTTCGCCCTTCTCCATGAAGATGGCGCGGTCGGCGATCGAGAACGCGACGTTGAGGGACTGCTCGACGATGATCATCGTCATGCCGTCGTCCTTGAGGCGCCGAACGACGTCAAGGATCTGTTGGACGACGACGGGAGCCAGGCCGAGAGACAGCTCGTCGATGATGAGGACCTCAGGATCATGCATGAGCGTCATCGCGAGGGCGAGGATCTGCTGCTGTCCACCGGAGAGGTCGGCGGCGGTCGTATCGAGTCGCGCGTGGAGTGCCGGGAACAGGTCGAGTGCCCGTCGCATCCGCGTGTGCAGCTCTTGACGCGAGTATTGAAAGCCCGCCATACGCAAATTCTCGTCGACGGTGAGCGGTGGGAATGTGGCGCCACCGCCGATGAGCTGAACGATCCCGTTCTTCACGCGCAGCTCCGGGTCGGCGTAGGTGACGGTATGGCCGTTCAGCCGCACGACGCCGCGATCAGCTATACCGAGCCCGCTGATGACGCGCAGCAGCGTTGACTTTCCGGCTCCGTTCGTGCCCAGCAGCGCGAGCGTTTCGCCGCGTTGGACATCGAGATTGATGTCGAACAGCACCTGCACCTTGCCGTAGGAGAAGTCGAGGTTCCGGACCTGGATCACCGGGACCTGCGTGGCAGGAACTGCGAGGCGGCCAGTTTCGGCCTGCTCCTCTTGGAGCTCCTCGACGACCCGCGACATGTCGTGCCGCACGTAACGCGCACCGTAGGCAATGAGTGCGCCGCCGATGATTGTTGACGGGAGCACAATGGTGACGATCGCCGCCTGTCGGCCGATCGCTTCGCTCAAAAGCCCGGTCGCGACCGCGCCGAAAAACGAGCCGAACAAGAAGACGTACACGCCGATCATCGCGATGCCGCGAGAACGCAGACGATACGGGATGATCGCAGAGATCGGCGCGACGACAATCGCGAACGCCGATTGTGACAGCGCACCACCGATCGAGAGGAAGATTGTCACAAGCGCGATGTTCGGCATGTACACCCCGACTGCGATGAACACGCCGAACGAGCCGATCAGTCCGCCGATGAACACGAGCGCCTGGGGTGGACTCCGGCGGAACAGCGCGTCGCTTCGCTTGCCCACGATCGCGAGTGCCGCGAAGCCTGGGATCACACTCACCGAGCCGACGATGCCACGCTGGAGTGCGTTCAAACCGAACTTCTGCGCGAACAGCAGGTTGAGGAACAGGGGGATACTGAACAGCGCGAACCCCAGCGCCGCCATGCCAACGAGAAAGTAATAGAACGTCTTGATCTTGCGTAGCCGTTCGAACGCGACGCTGAGCGAAATCGGCAACTCGCCCGCAGTCTCGACGATCTCGTCGCCGAGGGCAGCGCGCATCTCGTTCTGCCCCCGCCGAGGCTCCTTGAGGCGAGCGGTCGCGATGGCGATAGGAACCGAGACGATCGCGAGCAGGTAGAACACCCAGCGCCACGAGCTCTCACCCGGGATCAGGGTAGCGATTCCCCCCGCGAAGAGAGGTGCGAGACCCGTGCCCGCGATCTGGAACACCCACCAGAGCGCGAACACGCGTCCACGCGCTTCGATGGGGTAGGTGTCGACGAGGAGCGGTCCGTTGACCGGGAGCTGATACGACTGACCGAGGCCGCTTCCCAACCGTGCGACGAACAGTTGGAACGCGTTCTGTACGAAACCGGTGAGCCCAACGACGACCGACCAGACGGCGATCGCGAATGCCGCGACCCGCTTTCTCGGATAATGGTCAGCGAGTGAGCTGACCGGGATTGAACCGACGACGAACAACACTCCGAACGCACCGCCGATGGCGCCGAGGACCGGGTCGGTGACGTGCAACGACTTCTCGATGTTGGGGGCCAGGACCGCGAAACCGGTCTGATTGATTTGCTCGACAACCTGCGCGAGCCCGACTACAACGACGGTCGAGACACCACCGATCCGTAGGGCGTCCTTCAGTGACATCGTGTCGGCACCGACGCCGGGCAACATGTCGTCTGGGAGGGCGACCTCGGGCCCGCGGTGTGCTTGCAGACGCCGAGCTTCTTCGTCGAGGACTGCCGAAGCGAGCGCGGCTGCGTCGTGCTCAGGGGCTCCCCGTTCGGTCAACGGTCAGCCGACCTTGACCGGCTTCTCGTCGTCGATTGGGACGAAGACTCCCTTGGCGGCGTCATACCTCGAGACGAACACGTAGTCGCCGCCGTCATGCTTGGTCGGGCTGAACGAGCCCGGAGGGCCCGCGATCATCGGCAGCGACGACAGCGACTCGAGCTGCTTGATCACCGCACCCTGAGTAATCGGACCTTTGACCTGTGCGATCGCGTTCGTGACGGTTTGGATCTGCATGCAGGTCGCCGCCGCGAACAGGTAGGCATCGGACCCGACGGCGTAGTCGAGGTGCATCCGACGCCTGATGATGTCGTTGCACTTGACGGCATCGGGGTTCGGGTCGTTGAATCCTCCGTAGACTCCCCACGCGCCGTTGTAATCGGCCTTGGCGGTCACGAAGAAGTGCGCGACCGTATTCGTGACGTTGTCGCCGATCGTTGCCCACTGCGGATGGAAGTCCAGACTCTGCGCGGCTTCGACCGTCGACGAGCCGATGAGCGTCTCCGCGGGCAGGAACACGAAGTTCACGTGCGCGTCCTTCATCTTTTGGATCGCGACGTCTTGTTGCGCGCACGTCTGACTACCCTCAGGGCACGGCAGAATCGATTCGGCCGCGACCTTGTAACCCAGATCCGCGAGACCGGGCTTCAGTCCGACGTTGACATCGTCGAGCTCATCGGGAACATCGCCGAGAATGATCCCGATGGTCTTGCCCTTCAACGCGCCGACATCGTCGAGAATCTTCGGCCATGCCTTGTACTCACGGCCGCCGGCGATGGAGAGCTGCGTCGCACCGGAGAAAAGGCGGCCATCCGCTGCGGTGTAAAACTGCTCGGGCCAGCTGTCCATCGTGAAGGTCAGCACGTCGTGCTGGTCAGCAACGCACTGGGTCACATCTTCGGTGATCGCAGCGGTGATAATCACTGCAAAGGGCTTGTCGTCCTCGGTCGCCGCGACACACGCGTCTTGGCCAACCGCAGGCGAAAGTACCGCCGCGGCCCCCGACAGGACATGCGTGATCAGCTGAATCTGACGGCCGGCGACGCCACCATTCGCATTAATCTCCGCCACGACCGCTTGCGCAGTCTGGACCGAGTTGCCGATGTCGGGTGCAAGATGTTCCTGAGTCAGCACGGAGAGGTCGGACGCGATCAGCGAGATCTTGATCGTGCTCTTCGTGATCCCAACCGTCGACGTCGCCGAAGCACCACCCTTGGTGCTCGACGCGCCGGTCGGATTGGTCGAGTTGGCGGTACACGCACCCGCCAGGACGCAGACCGCGGCGGCGAGCCCAATCCAACGACGCGTCATTTCGAATCCCCCATCACCAATTCTGCATACGATATACATGACCGGGCGGTCGTGTCGCACGTCGACGCGGAGAGCGCTCAGACCGCAAGACACTCGACCAAGCGCAATCCGGTACCCCGACGGTCGGGGTTATTTTCGAGGGAGAACGCGTATCCATGTGCCCGCGCTCCGCGACGCCGCCGTACTACGACCCTTATGACGCCGACATCGACGCGAACCCGTATCCCGTGTGGAGGCGGTTGCGGGACGAGACACCGCTCTACTACAACGCAGAACACGACTTCTATGCGCTGAGCCGCTTCGCGGACGTACACGCGGCGTCGCTCGACTGGCAGTCGTATAGCTCAGCGCGCGGCACCGTCCTCGAGATCATCGATAGACCGCCGACCGAAGCAGACGATGTCGACGACGCGTTCCCGATGATGATCTTCATGGACCCGCCACGTCACGACGACCTGAGGCGCCTGGTGAGCCGGGCGTTCACGCCTCGGCGGGTCGCTTCGCTCGAATCACGAGCACGAGAGCTCTGCGCGCAGTTTCTCGATCCGCTGCGGGATGTCGACGGATTCGACTACGTCGAGGAGTTCGCGGCGAAGATCCCCACGATGATCATCGGAGCGATGCTCGGAGTCCCTGACGAGCATCAGGATCAGTTGCGGATCTGGGGTGACCAGATGCTGCGTTTCGAACCCGAAGGGATCAGCCCCGACAAGCTCGATGCGATTCAGCACTTCGGTGCGTACATGGAAGAGATGGTCGACGATCGGCGAAGGACACCGCGCGACGACATGGTGTCCGACCTGCTCGCGTCCGAGATTACGCGCCAAGACGGTTCGACTCGTCGCCTCGACCACCGCGAGGTGATGGCGTTCTTCACCCTCCTCGAAATCGCCGGAAGCGAGACGACGGCGCGTTTGCTCGGGTGGGCGTCCGTACTTCTCGCTCGCCACCCTGACCAGCGCTCCAAGCTCCGCGCCGACCGAGGACTCGTACCGAACGCCGTGGAAGAACTCTTACGGTACGAGCCCCCATCGCCGATCCAAGCCCGCCTCGTCACCCGCCCGGTTGAATGGTACGGACGCGCGATCCCGGCGTACTCGAAACTCGCGCTGCTCACCGGCAGCGCCGGCCGCGACGAACGCGAATACACCAATCCTGACCGATTCGACGTGGAGCGGAGCCTCGACCGCCACGTGACGTTCGGCTACGGCGTTCACTACTGCCTCGGCGCGAATCTCGCTCGGCTCGAAGCACGAGTCGTCCTCGAAGAAACGCTCGAGCGCCTGCCCGACTGGCATGTCCACGAAGATGAGATCGAACTGGTCCGCACGTCGACGGTACGCGGCCCAGTCCGCGTACCCATCCACATCTGATCCGCGATATCGATCGAGCACCGATGCGAGTCGATGCCCTTGATCTGCTCGACCGGGACGTGTTCGCCGACGGTGTCCAACACGGATGCTTCCCCCGTCCACGTCAAAACTTCCGGTCTTGCATCACCCCGAACCGTTCGGGCCTAGCTTCTGGATGGTGTCGAAGCACGCAGACCGCAAGCGGTCGGACCCGATCCGGACGGCTTCGACGTTTCCACAACGATGATCTCCCGAGCGGCAGACGCCCAGCGATACACCGCGCTCCTGCCAGTGAGGCACGAGTCCTGATCGTCGGAAACCGCGTCGACACAGGCCGGCGACAACCTCGCGAATTTGGGCTTCGTCCCGGCGAGGACGCACACACGCGTTAGCGCGACCATCTTGCGGCCCGCCAAGGTGTGCATGCAATATACGAGTTGTGCGGTCGGCGCCAGCCGGCGAGGGGAGCTTCGCGTGGAACCGGTCAGGATCGGATGGCTGGGCGCAGCGCTCGACGGGCCCGGCGGCGGGTACGACAAGGTGCACCGGCTTGCCTTCGACGAAGCGTCCGAGCAGGGCCTGCTCGACCGGCCTGTCGAGTTCGTGCTGCATCCCGAGAACGGGCTTCCGCAAGGATCAGCGAAGAACGCGAGAGACGGATTCCGATACCTGGTCGACGAGGGCTGCATCGGAGTCGCGGGCGCGTACAGCTCGGACAACGCGATCACCGTCGGGCCACTCGCAAACGAGCTGCAAATCCCACTGATCAGCTGGTGCGGCACCGAGCGACTCCAGGGTGAGTATTGCTTCCGCCTGGGCAACGGTGATTGCGGGGGCGATGCCGCACTCGTGGTCGGCTGGTTGAAAGGCCACGGCTACAAACGCGTCGCTGTCTTGAGCGAGATCTCTCCGAACGGCGAGGAATACTTCCGCTTCTTCCGCCAGGAATCCCGACGCCGCGACATCAGCATCGCGGCGGTCGAGACCGTAAGCCAGAGTCCCGAGAACCTCGCGTCGAATCTTGACAACCTACGCCGGGCCGGCGCGGACGCGTTGGTCTATATGGGCTACGGCATGCTCGCCGCGAAAGGCCTGCTGCGCGAGGCACTCGACAAGCTCGGATGGGATCCGCCGCGCATCATGGGCACGTCCTTCATGTTCTATTTGATGGGCTTCGACAAATTCGAGGGTTGGGTCGGCGTCGACCAGTTCGATCCGAGCGACCCGCTGGTTACCGGGTTCCACGAACGGTTCGTTGCCCGTTACGGCGACAACCCGCCGTTCTGGCCCAACGCGATCCCGGTCCTCGCGTACGACACGGCGCGCGTACTTGTCGAGGGGCTATTCCGCGCACCCATCCTGTCCGGTCCGGGCCTCAAGGCGGGCCTCGAAACCATCCGCTTCATGCCGAGCGCCACGGGCGGACGTCGTACCCACATCGCGTGCTCCCCGTACGAGCACGGGATGTTTCGCGGCGACTGGCTGTTGTACGGCCGGGTTCAGGACGGCAAGCTCGAGTTCGAAGGACTCTTCGAGCCTTGGGAGTAATGATGACGACCACTGACCTCACCCTCACCCACCGTTTCACCGTGCTCTCGGTCGATGGTCACGCCGGCGCCGCGATGCATGACTACAAGCCGTACCTCGCGACGCGCTGGCACGACGCGTTCGACGCGTGGGCCGAAGCATTCGTTAACCCGTTCTCCGATCTGCTGGCGCCGACCGCCTACCGCAACTGGGACAGCAGCCGACGCATCGAAGAGACAGAGTCGCAGGGACTCGTCGCCGAGGTGCTTTTCCCGAACACGATTCCACCGTTCTTCGCGCAGGGCAACCTCACCGCGCTCGAACCCAGCGCAGCCGACTACCAACACCGCTGGGCAGGAGTGCAGGCACACAACCGGTGGCTCGCCGACTTCTGCGCCGAGGCGCCAGGTCGACGCGCCGGATGCGCTCAGGTTTTCCTCAACGATCTCGACGACACGCTCAGCGAGATTCGCTGGGCAAAGGAACATATGCACGTCTTCGGCGGCATCCTCCTGCCGAACGTTGCACCGAACTCGCCGCTGCCCCCGTTGTGGGACCCCCACTATGAGCCGTTGTGGGAACTGTGCGAAGAACTCGACGTGCTATGCAACATCCATGCCGGAAGTGGCCTGCCTGATTTCGGCAGCCAGGAGGCGGCGCGCGCGATCATGCTGATAGAGCTGGCTTGGTACGCGCACCGCGTTGTCTGGCACCTGATCTTCGGTGGCGTACTCGATCGCCATCCGCAGCTTCGCGTCGCGCTCACCGAGCAGGGAACCGGCTGGATCCCGCGGGGTGTGGACACCCTCGACTGGTTTCATCGTCGCATGACCCACGGCGGAGCAGCCGAGGCTGTGTTCTTCGGCGCGGTCACCAAGCACATGTCGATGACGCCCAGCGAGTACTTCCAGCGCAACTTTTGGGTCGGCGCGAGCTTCCTGCGGCCGTCCGAGAGCGCGTTGCGATACGAGATCGGTATCGACCGCATCATGTGGGGAGCTGACTACCCCCACTCCGAGGGGAGTTACCCCTACACCACCGAGGCGCTGCGCGTCGCGTTCGCGACGTGCCCGCCAGCCGAGACGAAAATGATGGTCGAGACCAACGCCGCGAGCGTCTATGGCTTCGATCTGGCCGCGCTGCGAGAGGTCGGCGACCGCATCGGCCCGACCGTCGCCGAGGTACAGGTACCACTCGACCCTGAGGACTATCCCGCGGACTCGACGTGCAACGCATTTGATCACGAGCAGGTCATCAAGGCCTGGTAGCGGCACCCCGGTGATCGCCAAAGAACGGAGCAACAGATGGCAGCGATCCGATACGGCGCACGTTCACCGGAGCGCCAGCGCAACCGTGAGGTCGAAGCCACCTCGGCGAAGATTTGGTCGACCGCCGTCACCGTGTGGTGGGAGACCGACCTCGAGGTGATCCGAGCGGTCTTGCCACTCCCCCTCGAACCGACCGAACCGCTGGCGCGCATCCGATTCGCGACCGTCAACATGGGCACCGGCATACCCGTGTTCGGCGCGGGTTGGTTCGGCGTGCGAGCCCGCCACGGCAGCGTCGAAGGCGAGTACGCACTCTTCATGCCGATGACAACGGAGCAGGCGACCGTCGGCGGCCGCGAGACCTTCGGCGAGCCAAAGAAGATCGGCGGCGTGTCGATCGACGTCGACGGCGACGACCTGCACGCGCACTTTGAGCGCCTAGGGTTCCCGCTGGCCGAAGTGCGCGGACGTCTAGGTGCCCCGATCGAGATCCCCGCACGCGACAAGGTCGACTTCTACTTCAAGATCAGTCCGTCGCCCGATGGCAAGGGGTTCGATACCGAGCCCGCACTCGTGCACGTCCGGCGTCACGAAGAGGCGCGCGACGGTCGAGCGATCGACGGCACGTTCCAATTGTTCGAGTCGCCTGTCGATCCCCTCATCGATATTCCGATCGGGCGCATCGTCTCCATGGAGTTCGCTCAGATCACGACGTCCCAGGAAGCAGAGGTGGTCGAGCGGGTACCCGCCGACTGGCTCCTGCCCTACGTGCACCAGCGCTACGACGACCTCTCGGTCCTCGGCAAAAAGGGTTGACTGCCATGAACGACCGTTACACGATCATCTCGGCCGACGCGCACGCGGGCTTGCCGTGCGAGGAGTACCGGCCGTACCTCGACGCTCGGTACCACGCACCTTTCGATGCATTCCTGGCCGAGCGCCAAGCCAACCGCGATCTGCAAATGCAGCTCAACTACGACTACATCACGCACTGGGAAACCGAACATGAAGAGGGACTGCGCGGCGCCTTCGACGCCGAACAGCGCGACAAGGAGATGGATGCGGACGGTGTCGCCGCGGAGGTGATCTTCCCTGACTCCGATTCGATCACCGGTATGGAGTCACCGCCGTTCGGTGCCGGCCTCTCCGCTGGGATGATCGAAGATCCCGAGCTCGCCTTCGCCGGTGCCCGAGCCCATAACCGCTTCCTCGTGGAGCTGTGTGCGACGAGCCCGCTGAGACGAGGGGGTGTCGGGCTCGTGCCGATCGGCCACGGGGTCGAGCGCGCGATCACCGAGATCGAGTGGCTGGCCGACAAACCCGGAATCCGCGGCATCATGATCCCGACAATGTGGCGCGATCACACGCCGTACAACGACCCGGTCTACGACCCGGTGTGGGCCGCGTGCGAGGGCGCCCAATTGCCGGTGCATGTGCACTCGGGCGAGGCACCCCGCGAGGAGATGAACGAATTTATCGGCATCTACCTCGCCGAGGTCGTCTTCTGGACGCACCGGCCGATCGCCCACCTGTTGTTCAGCGGCGCATTCGAACGCTTCCCGGGCCTCAAGTTCGTCGTCACCGAGGGAGCGAGCTACTGGGTCGCCGACATGAAATGGAAATGGGACCAGTATCTCGGTGGCGGCCATACCACCAAGAAGATGGCCGCCCTCATGAAGGGCATCCTCTCCAAACTTCCGTCGGAGTACTTCGGCGAGAACATCTTCGTCGGCGCGTCGACGATGTCGAAGGAGGAGATCCGCCGCCGCCACGCGATCGGATGCGATGTCGCGATGTGGGGGACCGACTACCCACACCCCGAAGGCACCTGGCCGAATACGATCGCACGACTTCGCAGCGACTTCAGCGATGTCCCCGTTGACGATACCCGCAAGATGCTCGGCGAAACCGCGGCGCGCTGTTACGGCTTCGACCTCGTCGCCCTGCGACCTATCGCAGACAAGATCGGGCCGACCCCCGACGACTTCGGCCAAGACGCCTCGGCCGTCACCACCGCCGAAGACATCCGCCGCGCCGAGTGGTGGAAGGACGAGTACCACGTCAGGTGGGGTGGGTGACGCATGCATGATCTCGACGGCAAGGTCGCAGTCGTGACCGGCGGCGCGAACGGCATCGGGCGCGGGATCGTCGAAGCGCTCCTCGAAGCCCGGGCACGGGTCGTGATCGCCGACATCGAACAGCTGGTCCTCGAACACACAGTCTCAGAGCTGCAAGATCGCGGGGACGTGAGCGGGATCCCCACCGACGTGTCCGACCCCACGTCAGTGGAGGCCCTCGCCGACGCGGTGTTCGAGCGCTACGGCGCATGCCACCTCCTCTTCAACAACGCCGGCGTGACCACGGGAGGCGGCGGCCTTCCCTGGGAACAAGAGCCCAACGACTGGAAATGGTGTTTCAGCGTCAACGTATTCGGCGTCGCGAACGGTGTGCTCGCCTTCGTGCCGCGCATGCTCGAGTCGGGAGAACCCGGAGTTATCGTCAACACGTCGTCCGGCGACGGCGGCATCGCTCCAGTCCCCTACGCCTCGGTGTATGCGGCCAGCAAAGCCGCCATCAGTTGCTTCACCGAAGCGCTGGCGCACCAGTTGCTCGACACGGGCTCGCAACTTCGTGCAGCGGTCTTCTATCCGTCCGGCGGACTCCTTGACACCGGCTTGTGGACCGCGCAGCGCAACCGGCCCCAGGAGCTCGCCCGCAAGAAGGAGCACACGCCCGGACCAGTCCTGACGTTCACCGAGTTCCGCGAGCGACTCGCCGCGGCCGGAAAGAAAGCCGACATCGCCGACCTACTGGACCTCGGCCGTTTCGTGGTCGCGGAGATCAAGAACGGCAGTTACGTCATCGGGCACGACCTCGACGGAGCCGCAGCGCTTCTGCACGCACGTGCCGATGCGATCGGAAAGAGTCAACTGCCCCCACACCACGGACTTTGACCCCGATCGACGCCTAGCGCGAAGTTGTCACTCCCCGCTGGAGACCTCGAACAAACCTCGTCGGTGGAACAGTCGCACAACCTCGCCCCCCACCTCGCGCATCATCGCCGCGTACTCGTCCGCAGCTCGTTCGCCGTCGCTGCTTCGGCACGCACCGGCCACGGCCGAGAAGCCGGGCCGTTGCAGCTCCTTCGCGTTCGGGACCAGCTCGTAGAAGTCCCCCGGTACCAGCGCCGAAAGCGCGCGAACGAGAACATTGACGCGAGGCGAGCACGCGGCGCTGATCACCGCGGCATGAAACGCCAAAGCAATGCGCTGGGCTTCCGCGGGATCGGTCGCACTCGCGTAATCATCAGCAAGCTGAACCAGCTTTTCTCCAAGCGCACCATCCGACCGCTCGAGCGCCTTCTTCGCGGCGAAGCCGTACACCAGCCCGTAAAGCTCATAATGGTCCCGAACTGCCTGCTCGTCGAGGGGCGCAACGAACGCCCCTCGATTCGGCTCGATCGTGACCCAACCCTGCTGCTCGAGTGCGATCAGTGCCTCGCGCACCGGGATACGACTGATTCCGAGCGCTTGGGCAACGTCGTCCTGGTGTACGCGCGCTCCGGGGCGCAGGTAACCGTCAAAGATCAACTTGCGGACGTAGAGCGCTGCAACCTCGCCGCTACTTCGGCGGTCCAATCGACCCTGCGGGAGAGACGCCGATGCCATAACGCGAAGCATTCTATGGGGGAAACGGGATGCCGCTGACCTGCGGAACCAGTGTTCGTTGGTCGTCGTCAATTCGCCCCGTCTCGCGGCCTCCCGCGGCCTGACCGCGGCCTGAGCTCGCGTTCAGGGCCAGTCCTTGTTGAACGCGCATGCCGCGGTGCTGAGGTTCATCACGAGCCGGTCGTTGCGATTCGGGAGCAGCCGAAAACCGTCATGTCGGTAGAACGCTTCGCCTTCGGAATCGATCGCGTCGACGACAACGACCTTGCCGCCCACGACCAGCGCCTAATCGATGATCGTGCCGGGCGCGCGTACGAGAAGCTGCGCACCAAGTCCCTGACCGTGCAGGTTCTCGCTCAGGGCCAGCTTGGCGAGCAGGATCACGGGGATCTGGCGAGGCCATGAGGCACGATCGCGCGAAGTGCCCGCCGCTTGTCAGGGCGTCTGGCATGACGCGATTGGCTCAGCCCGCGTCGAGCCCATCATCGCCGATCGTGACCGTGCGCACTTCGATACCGAGGTCCAACGCGACGACAGCGGGCCCGGCTTCGTGGTACGTCCCGCGTCGTCGCGCGCGATCACGCCAGTACCTGAGAGACTCGGTGCGAGAAATTCCCGGGTCACGTCGTTCTCGGTCCCGCCGATCGCACCTCGTCGATGTCGGTCAGGTCGTACGTGTCGGCGCCGCAGGGCAACGTACGTCGACATCAACGATCACCGACGCGGCATCCGGTCCAAGAGAGCGCCGGTCTGACGAGTTCGCGTTACCTCATTCGTACGTTGAGGCACACACCGGCCGCGTACGGTGCCGCCCGGCTAGCTCCCGCAAAGCTGGCCAACCGATCACGACCCGCCCGCGATCATCCGGTCCCGGCGAGTCGTGACGCGTGCGGCTTGCTCCACCGCGTCTCAGGCACCGAGGCCCGTCGCCCGGTCGAGCGCGCTCATCTCATCCGACGGCGAATGGGAGGTTTACCGCGGCGGTTTTGGGTCTGGTCTCGGAGTCTTTCGCTTGGATGAGCGCGGTTGTCTGGCCTTTGGCGGTCGGCGTGCCGGCGATGACGCCGGTGGTTGGGTTGATAACGAGTCCAGCCGGGAGTTTGCCGGACGTGACGCTCCAGTGGATGGGCGCTTTGCCGCCCGCGGATTGCATGTTCGCTTCGTATTGCTTGCCGACGGTCGCGTTCTTGAGAGTTTCTGCCCAGACTGCTCGGCCTTTGGGTAACACGATGTAAAAGCGGGGGTCGCCCCCGGGTACGAGGAACTGGACAACGATGTTGGAGCCGACGTTCTTGGAGGACACCACACAGGGGGCGATGTTCGCGACCTGGGCGCAGTCCAGGAGCAGGCCCGTTCCGGCGGTCTTGACGGTCGGGTGTTCTTGACTGGCAAACGGGACAGTCGAGTTGAAACAGACTGCTTCGGTGGCAGTCGCGGCCGCGAAATGCAAGGTGAGGGTGACATGCAGCCGTGTCGCAGCCGAAAAACCAGTATCAACCAGGTTGTAGATCGGGACCGGGGCGTTGGTGACGGACGGACAGCCGAGCGTCCCGACCGTCTGGGTGAGCACGATGGTTCCGTTCGGTGAGTCGGGCGTGCCGGTCACATTCGCATCTTGTCCCGGCGCCGCCGCCGACCCCGCGGCCGGCGCGCTGGCGTGACAGATGGTGAGGTTCGTGCATACCGCAGTGCCCGAAACCGCGGACGGGATGACCACGGCCGACAACGCAGATGGTGGACTGTTTCCGCCCGCGTTGTACGCGAAGACCGAACATTGGTAGCTCTTGCCGTTCGTCAATCCGGACACGACAAGCGGGCTCGTTGTCCCGGATGCGGTGCCGTCGATCCCTGCGTTCAACGAGTTACACGACGCGACATAGCCAGGAGCCGCCAGCGCAGGGTGCAATCTCGCTGCGTGCCCGCTCCGTGCTGCTGCGCCCGCCAGTCCATTGAACGCCACTGAGATCGACCCGTTGCCTGCGGTCACCGAATTCAACGTCGGTGCCGCGGGAGGATTGACGGGAACGTCGATCCGCCCGATCGAGTTGTTCCCCTGAATGGTGATCCACATCGCACCGTCGGGTCCCGCGGTTATAAACGCTGGGTTCACGATGGTGGGGTCGGTGTAGTACGTCACGCTGCCCGTGGTCGTGATGCGCCCGATCAAGTTGTTCCCCACGTTCACAAACCACAGTGCGCCATCTGGTCCAGGCGCGATATCCCCCGGGGCGGCCATGTTGGGGTCGGTGAAATTCGAGACCACCCCGCCGGTGGTGATCCGCCCGATCGAGTTGCCGTTCTCGTTCGCGAACCACAATGCGCCGTCCGGTCCCGCCTCAATGGCGTTCGGGCCCTGGATTGTCGGGTCGGTGAAGTTCGAGACGACCCCGCCGGTGGTGATCCGCCCGATCGAGCTGCTGCCGAAGTCGGCGAACCACAATGCACCGTCCGAGCCGACCGTAATCCCTAACGGGTTCGAAATCGTCGGGTCGGTGAAGTTCGACACGACTCCGCCGGTGGTGATCCGCCCAATCGAGTTGTTGCTGTAGTTCGTGAACCACAGTGCGCCGTCCGGTCCCGCGACAATGTCCACTGGCTCGCTGATCGTCGGGCTGGTGAAGTTCGAGACGACCCCGCCGGTGGTGATCCGCCCGATCGAGTTGCCGAACTCGTTGGTGAACCAAAGTGCACCGTCCGATCCCGCCGCGATGTCCTTCGGGAAGTTCATCGTCACGTCGTTGAAGTGCGAGATCACCCCGGCAGTGGTGATCCGTCCGATCGAGTCGCCCGTACTATTGACGAACCACAGCGCATCGTCGGGTCCCGCCGTCATGCCGTTCGGCCCGTTGATCGACGGATCGGTGTAGTTCGTGATCGCCGCACCCGCAGCCCGCGCGGTCACAGCCACCACAATCCCCGCTGCCGGCAACACGGCCGAGACCGCGACAAGCACCACGACCATTCGATGCACGAATCCGCGTTTCGCAGGCCCCCGCCTCATCGCGTCCCCCAAACTGAGCACCCGGGAAGAACTTTAGGTCGCGACCGTCCACGGTCCGCAAATGCGACGGGTTATCTCTCACGTTCCGCGACAACAGACAAGGAACTTTCAAGGTCAATGACCAACAACAACTACTCGCAATCAACTCCGACCAGAACCGATGCCAGCCGACCGTACCTCACGACCATTTGCTACCAAAGGATACGCGGCCGACCACTTCGTAAGCCGCTGAGCACGGGGACCGCGACTCCGCAGTAGCTACGGCGTTCCCACTCATCGACACACAACCTCGATGCCAGTGAGTGGATCGCACGTCGGCCGGTGCAACCGTCGTGCTCGTCATCTTCGATGCACGCCGCGCGGTAACCGCTGAGGTAAACAGATGGCCCGCTGTCGTTGCAGTACCTCATTCGTACCGTTGAAGGTCGACACGGGCTCCGCGTACGATGCCGCCCGGCCAGCTCCCGCAGAGCTGGCCAACCGATCACGACCCGCCCGCGATCACCCGGTCCCGGCGGGTCGTGACGCGTCACGCGGGTACCGGTGACCAGTACGGGTCCCGAACGCTTACCCGTGAGGCAGGCTGTCCGTCGGATCTTCGACTTCGTCGCCGGCCTCAGCCTCAGCCTCCGCCACCTCGACTCGCAATACCAGACCTTGCAGCATCACAGTCGGATCAAGGCCTGCGGTCGCCGCGGCCCCGATCAGAAACATCGACGCGTGCCGAGCGAGCCCCTCCATCACAAGCGCCGCGTGTTCAGTGTCGAGCAGCATCTCTCTCACGAGCCGTTGAAGGTCAGCGCGCCGAGAGTCAGCGACCCGGGCGTATTCAGCATCCCACGACTTGTCGGCGTGCGCGACTTCGAGAGCTAGCGACGCGGAAAGAATTGCAACCGCGTCATGGAACGGCGCACCCTGAAGGGCAACCGCATCATCAAGTCGGTCGTTGCGATCGACATCGTCGGGTTCGCTATCGCCCCGGTCGCCGCTACTCATCGGGTCCCAATCGTCGTCTGAAGACACGAACGGGACAAACCCGCGAATGGATGTCTACAACCAACAAGGTGCGAGCGCCGCACCGGGCAGCAGCACCAAAGCGACGCCCGCACCCACCACGACCGGCGAAAGGTTAAGAAACTCCGGCAGTGCGTTCTCGCCGGCGCCGCGTACCTTGTCAAGCGCGTCACCCGTCGTTCCGAGCCGTTCGCGCAGCGAAATGGAGACGAGGCGCGTTGACTCGCGCCGGGGCGCGTGGAGTTGCGCCTCACGCGAATGGACGAAACGCCGGACTGGTAACACGAACCCAGTTCCTCATGCATTGCACGGCCAACGTGAGCTCATCGCGCGTCGGCCCGTGGCGTCGGAGACCTCGTTGATCCTCGGTGCAACCGGCAACCTCGCCGTTCCCCTGCCGTATAGTCAAACCGCCGTGACACATCGGCGCTGATCGTTCCGACTTCGATTCGTCGTCGGAACGCATCTCTGACAATTGCTCGCTCGGCAGCGTCGCCGTCGACTTCGCGCAAATCTGGCCATCCCATCTCCGTGAAGTCCAACACGGCACGATTGCGGTCGAGAGTCTGCACGTACTCGGTTGCCGTTCCCCGCTTCCTCGCGCAGATGCTCGGCGAGCACATCGGTCGCTCCCCCTCACCAGGCGCCTGGGTGTTCACAGCCGGCGAGGGCGGCCCCATCCATCACCACAACTGTCGCAACCGCCACTACCTCTGCGCGACTGAAATCGCTCCCGGGCATCCGCTTCCACCGTTATGCCGATCTCGGCATAACCACGACCTTCAACACGCCGGTGCGGCGTTCTGAATCGCGAACGGTCGACACGACGAAGATGTGAAGGAGTACCTCGGCCACTCGTCGATTCGCGTCACGAGCGACCGGTATGGGCATCTCTTCCCGAAGGCACGCGCCTCCCGAGCCGACTCACTCGACGAGACGTTCACTGATTCGACCAAAGGTGACGCGGACATCACCCGCGCGACCGGTTTTCAGAATCCTGCGAACAAACTGCGGACATTCCCCGAGGTCGCGCGGCTCCGGACGCGAATCAGCGCCGGTCACGGCCACTGATTCGCCACTTACGTTGGAGCGGACGACGGGATTCGAACCCGCGACCCCAACCTTGGCAAGGTTGTGCTCTACCAGCTGAGCCACGTCCGCGTGAGGGAAATCACTATACAAGCGGACTGGCGATAATCGCCTCCCCCGCCCGGGAAGCTTGTCGGACTGGCCCGAACGTGGTTCCCACGCGACTGCCCGACTGCATCTTGAGTCGGCACGGACGGCGATCGCCCCAGACTGGGCGCCTGCCATGATCGGGCAGGTGTGGGTTTGCGACGAGACCCGATGGCATTGCTGGCACCGACTGGTCTTCTCACCGCACGATGGGCGGTGGCACCTGCAGGCATAGCTTGTCGACAGCCTTCGGGAGAAGGTCACTGTCGCTCGGTTTCTCCTCGAGGCCGACGGTCCAGACCATCGCGAGCAACGTCCTGGTAACTCGCTGAACGGGTGTGCTGGTACCGGCGGGACCGTCAAGGATCGCTGAACACCAAGGTGATCGTTGGCGGTTCGCCCCGAGGTCCACGACACCCCTGAAGTTTGTATCCACCATCAGATGGGACAACCCTGACGTCATCGTTTACGGCCACGACGTCGCCGAATCTCGCCTGAGTGAGCACCGCCGATCACGGCCAAGCGACGATGGGGCTGTTCGTACGCTGGCGGACACGTCGACCCAGGCGTTTGTGTCTGATCCGATGCTCGGCGGCAGTGTCACCGTCGTGTTGGGGCGCCGCGAGCCGTGTCATCAGTGACGCTCACGCGGCGCGCTGAGATATGCGAGCCCGGCTTTGACCCAACCGAGGGTGTTCCATTTCAGCACGTACATCCTCGACTATCCGGCCGACCGGGTGGGGGTTATCGTTCGGCCGGTCGACCAGCCAGAGGGGGAAGTTCTATGCGATCGATTGCCCGGCGCGCGATCGGCGTTGGGTTGCTGTTTCCGATCGGCCTTGTCGCCGGCCCGGCGGGTGCGGCGGGCGCCACGAATTGTAAGACGTCGGTCGGCAAGGCGACGATCATGCCGGGCCTGTCTTCGGCGCAGATGGAACAGACCATTGCGGCGACCATCACACTCTCGGGGTGTACAGGCGGTGGCGTCGCGGTTGGATCAGGCAAGGCAACTGTGAAGTTGGGGGCCACGGATTGCACCGGCCTTGCCAAAGGCGGTTCGAAAGGCGCGCTCACCGAGAGCATTACGTGGAACACGAGAAAGACCTCGACGTTCACCGGCGCGACGCTGAGCGGCACGGGCGCGAAGGTCCTGCAGGTTACGATCAGCGGCACCGTCACCGCCGGCCTGTTCAAGGGCTCAAAGGTTTCGAGCGCGATCGCGTACTCCGTCAATGGGGGACAGTCTTGCTCGAAGACGAGCGCGATCACCGGACTCTCGATCAAGGGACTGAAGCCGTTCGTGATCGGATAACCCGGTCATCCGCCCGAAGGGTTTCGGGATCTGGCTCACGCCACGGGAGATGCTTGCGTCCGGACCGGTAGCCTCGCCCACCGACACCCTAGGAGGGGCGATGCGTATCGGAATCTTCGGCGGCGACACGGGCGGACGCACTATCGACGAGGTCGTCGGCGAGGCGCGCGTTGCAGAGCAAGACGGTTTTGCAAGCTTCGTGCTTCCACAGATCTTCGGCCTCGACGCGATGGGTGTGCTCGCGATCGCCGGACGCGAGGTACCTCGGATCGGACTGGCCACAGGGGTCGTCCCGACCTATGGCCGACACCCCGTCACGATGGCCCAGCAGGCATGCACGGTGCAGGTCGCGAGCGGCGGGCGGTTCACGCTCGGTATTGGACTGTCGCATCAGATGGTGATCGAGAACATGTTCGGCTTGTCGTTCGACAAGCCGCTCCGGCACATGCGCGAGTACCTAGCGGTGCTCATGCCTTTGCTCATCGACGGCAAAGCCGACATAGACGGTGAGACGATCTCAACTCACGCCGCAATCGACGTCGCGGCGCGCTCGGAGCTCCCGGTGCTCGTTGCGGCGCTCGGCCCGAAGATGCTTGACCTCGCGGGCACGGTCACCAATGGGACGATGACGTGGATGACCGGACCCGCGACTCTGTCGGAGTACACCGTCCCGACGATCACGGCCGCGGCCGAGCGGGCTGGACGTCCTGCGCCGCAAATCGTCGCCAGCCTGCCGATCTGCGTGACCGGCAACGTCGACGCGGCGCGAGAGCGTGCAGCCAAGGACTTCCAGATTTACGGTTTCTTGCCTTCGTATCGAGCCATGCTCGACCGTGAAGGTGCGGCCGGACCGGCCGACGTCGCGATCGTGGGCGACGAGGCCGCGGTCACGAGCACGCTCGGCCAGCTCGCCGATGCGGGCGTGACGGAATACGTTGCGTCGATCTTCGGGTCGCGAGAAGAACGCGCAGAAACCCGCGCGTTGCTGCAGTCGTCGCTCTGATCGGTTCGGCCGCGCAATGCCCGACGACCCGCGCGCTCCGCTTGAACTGCTCGAAGCGCTCACTGTGGAAGAAGTTGAGATCGCGTCCGACTTCCGCCACCTCGAGATCTACACGCTGCGCGGCCTTTTGACCTTGTTGTGGCACGGCCCGACCGATGCTCGGGAAGTGCTCCTGACGTGCGGGGGCGGCATGGGCAGTTTGCTCGGTCCGGCCGATGCCCTCTATCACGACCTCGGTGTGCGGTTCGCGGAACGTGGCATCGGGACCATCCGCGTCGGCTACCGCAAGCCGAACGATCTCGCCCGATGCGTTCACGACGTAACTGCGGCCGCCGACTTGGCCGGACGACGCGGCGCGCGGCGCTTCGTCGTGATGGGACATTCGTTCGGAGGCGCCGTCGCGATCCAAACTGGCGCGGTACTGGGCAGGCACTGTCGGGCGGTGATCACACTCTCGACTCAGTCGGCCGGATGTGAGATCGCGTCCGAGCTGCGGGAGACGCCACTTTTGTTGTTTCACGGCACTGCGGACGAAATCCTGCCGCCCGAAACGAGCGCGGTCGTGCAGGCGCTCGCGGGTCAGGGCGAAATCGTCTTGTTGGCCGGCGCCGGTCATCTGCTGAGTGAAGCAGCCGACGAGATTCGCGAGCGCCTGAGCGCTTGGATCCCCGAACGGTTGGCCGAGTAGCTCTTCGCTGCGGGCCTTCAGGTACCAGTGAGCTTGGCGACGATCGGGGCGAACTCTTCGATGTTGTCGTCTCCGACGATCACATACGAGAGGTCCCATCGTTCACGGCGCCGGTGGAGTTGTTCAATGATCTCGGTCTCGGTCCCGACGAGTGCCGCACCTGACTCCAGCGCTTCTTCGGGTTCGACGCCGAACACCGGCGCGATTGCCCTGGCCAGTGCCATCCGGTCGTCGGTGACTTTGGTGACGAAGAACCGCATCTGGATCTCGATGTCGGCCATGCGCGCGCCGGCGGCCTCACGCACCCAGTCGAGCTTGCGATCGGTTTGGCCCTGCAATGAGTCTTTCGTGGCCTCGGGCCCGACTTCACCCGCACGCAGATTCGGGTTGATGCCGATGATGTCAGCTTCACGGGCTGCGATCGACAACACCCGCTTGCCGCCACCGCCGATCAAAATCGGCACATGATGCTGCGCGGGCTTGGGGTACGAGGTGTACTCGGTGACGCGGTAGTGCGCGCCGTGATAGGTGAACTGCTCGCCGGTGAAGCACTGCTTGATGACGTGCAGCGCCTCCTCGAAGCGGTCGACGCGCACCGCGGGCGGGTCATAGTCCAGCCCGAGCGCGTCGTAGTCGGTTTTCATCCAGCCGGCGCCGATGCCGAGCTCGAGGCGACCGTCGCACAGCAGATCGATGGTCGCGGATTCCTTGGCGAGGATGGCTGGATGCTTGTAGTCGTTGTCGAACACGAGGGCGCCAATTTTGAGGGTCGTCGTGTGCGCGGCGGCCATCGCCATTGCCGGCATCGGTGCAAGCTCGTTGCCGAAATGGTCGGGCATGAACAACGTGGAGTAGCCGAAGTCCTCAAGTTTGCGGGCCGTGTCGCGCCACGCCGCGGCGGAGGCTGCATTCGAGATTTGGACGCCGAATCGGAAGGGCTTGGGCACAGGTCCTACTTTCCCGCCAGGCGCGCGACGACCGGCGCCAGTGTCTCCGTCGACTCGATGGGCACGACGATGTACGACATCTGCCAACGCTCCCGTCGTTGTTCGAGCAGGTCGACGATGCTCTCCACCGAACCGACCAACGTGGCCGGCGCGAGGACTGCGTCGGCTTCCGAAACACCGAATGATCCGGCCATTGCGCGTGCGATGTCCGACGCGTCGTCGGTCACATGTACGAATCCGAGCAACGACTGGATCTCGAGGCGGGCATATCCGTCACCCGCGGCGTCTCGAAGCCAGGTGAGCTTCTGGTCGGTGGCCTCGGGAAGAAGTGACTGGGCGGTCTCGTGTGACTCGCCTTCGCCGGTCCGCAGGTTCGCGTTGATCCCGACGATCATGGCCTCGCGCGCGGCAAGGCCGAGGATCTTCCGGCCGCCGCCGCCAATGAGAAACGGAAGATTCGCGCCCTGCGGAGGCTTGGGCATACCGTCGAGATCTGTCACGTGGTAGTGCTCGCCGTGAAAGGTCAGCGGGCCCGGAGCGAAGAGGCCTTTCAGGATTCCGATCGACTCGGAGAGCCGAGCGATGCGTACGCTCGGGCGGTCGAGTGGGAGCCCCGCCTTGTCGTAGTCGACGGTCATCCATCCGGCACCGATACCGAGCTCGAGTCGCCCACCGGAGAGCAAATCGAGGGTTGCCATCTCGCGTGCGAGCACGACCGGATGTTTGTAGTCATTCCCAAGCACGAGGGGGCCGACGCGCAGCGTGTCGGTCACTGCCGCGACGTGGGCGAGCGCGACGGTGGGTGCGAGGTCGTGATCGACGAAGTGGTCGGGGACGAACAGGCTCGAGTATCCAAGTGCCTCGGCCTTGCGGGCTTGTTCGGTGAGTTCGCGCCCCGAACCGCATGTGGGGGTGATGACGCCGAATCGAAAGGGACGCTCCACGGGCCCGGACCTTATCTGCTCACATCTACGCGGTTACGAGCTCCGCCCGACCGGCCGTCAACACGCCGAGCGATCCAGTCGGGCGCGTCGTGCGGGCCCGGCTAGCCGGTCGATCCCCAACCACTCAACCCGCGTTCGGTCGCGTCGAGGTCAGCGACTTCGTCCCATTCGACGGTTTCGAAGCGTTGGATCACGAGCTGAGCGATGCGGTCGCCGCGGCTGATCTTGAACGGCTGCACCGGGTCGACATTCACGAGCAGCACCCGGAGTTCGTCGCGATACCCCGCGTCGACGAGTCCGGGAGTGTTGGCCACCGTCACTCCGTGGCGGAGCGCGAGCCCCGATCGCGGCTGCACGAACCCGGCGTATCCGGTCGGGATCGCGACGGCGATGCCCGTCGGAACGAGAGCACGACCTCCCGCCGCGTCGAGGGTAGCGTCGGCCGCAGCGAACAGGTCGATTCCCGCGTCGCCTTCGTGCTGAGGGGCGGGGAGCGGAAGGCCGGGATCGAGCCGGCGGATCGGGATGCGCACAGCCTGAACGTTACGCGACCACGACTATGACAGGTCGTGCAGGTCCGCGGCGAGTGCCGTCCTCGTCGCGGGCTCAAGCACCACCTCCTCCGGATATTCGGGATGGTCCGAAATCAGCTTGACGGGACCGGTGTCGAATTCGCGGATCTGCGTCGGTGTCAACTCGAAGCGAAGGAAGTGCACGGCGGCGGTTGTGTCGGCGCGCGTCAGGCGCTGTTCGTCCTCATCGGAGGGTCTGCCCGGTGCGACGCTGCCGTCTGGAAACGTGAATTTGAGGTGGAACTCGATGCCGACCAGCCGAGGGAGCCACTCGCCCAGCTGCGCGTCCGATGTGAGCTCGAGCAGCAGGGTCGCCGAGAGTTCGCCCGGACCGGGGATGATCTTGTTGTATGTGTCGACCTCGTGTTGGATCTGTTCGTCGCGCAACATACGTTCAGCTCGTGCCATCTCCTGCACCTGCCAGCGCATCGTGTCGGTGTTCTCGAACACGACGGTCATGACTGGCCCGATCGCGATCCGCCGGATCCGTTTCAGCTCGATGATGCGACGCTGAAAGTCGGCGCGCTCACGTTCGTAAGCACGAGCGTCGACGATATCGTCGAGGGTCAGCCTGCGCATCTCACGCCGCGACCGCGTCGCCTCGTGCAGGTCTGTGCCGCGCAAGCACTGAGTTGTGCTGCGTCCTCTCGCCGATCGCGACGTTGGTGTGCAGCTTCTGCTCTCGGCGCGTGGCCGCGAGAAACGCCGACGGCTGGACACAAGCTCGGCCAACATCTCGCGCGCATCCCGAGGTCAGTGCCGATACGGAACGTGCGATCGCGCGCGATCCACGTCGCTGACGTGTCGGCGAACGCGGGATCGAGCGGACCGTCACGATGTTGCGCCACTCCAGCGATGTCGCAGTCAGCTGATCGACTCGAGTGCAGCCTGGAAGCGGCCGGCGTGGCTCTTCTCGGCGCGCGCGAGCGTCTCAAGCCACTCCGCGATCTCCTCGAGGCCTTCGTCGCGGGCCGTGCGCGCGAAGCCCGGGTACATCTCGGTGTACTCGTATGTCTCGCCGGCAACGGCCGACTTCAAGTTGTCTTCGCTGGCGCCGACCGCGACGCCCGTGGCCGGGTCGCCGACCTCGGCGAGGAAGTCGAAGTGACCGAACGCGTGACCCGTCTCACCCTCGGCGACCGACCGGAACAACGCCGCGACGTCGGGCTGGCCTTCCACGTCAGCCTTCTGCGCGAAGTACAGGTAACGACGGTTGGCCTGACTCTCACCCGCGAACGCCACCTTCAGGTTCTCGTGAGTCTGGGTTCCATTGAGCTTCGGCATATCGACATTGCTCCTTTGGGCTGATCGAGCTTACGAACAGTTATCGCAGCGACCGCGGAAGATCACTTGCACCGAGTCGACGGTGAAGTCCCGCCGGTAGCGGCCGGGAACGCGCAGGCCATCGAAGTCGACGGGGAGGTCGCGGACCCGACCACAAGCACGGCACACGAGGTGATGGTGCGCATGTTCGACGTTGGGATCGACGCGTAGCGAACCCGTGCCGAGGTCGAGGACGTCTACCTCGCCGAGCGCTTCAAGATCGTGCACCGTCTGGTACACCGTCTTGAGTGACATCGTCGGCATCTCGGCCTGCGCCCGCTCGTGCACGGACTCAACGGTGGGATGCGCGTCGTCGTCGTAGAGCAACCGGAAGATGACTTGACGTTGCGGGGTGACCCGGAGCCCACGCTCCCGGAACAGATCGGTCAACTGGTCGCTCGTCTTCATGACAACTGCACCCTATGGACAACGATTGTCGATAAGCAAGTCGGAAAGGCGGGACCATCGTCTGGCGCGCGAGGCTCCCTCTGATGCTCCTCGTCAGTCAGATTCTCGAGAACGCGGCCCGGGTCGCACCTGACGCGATCGCTGCCACCCTCGACGACCAGTCCGTCACGTTCGCCGAGATCGACCGGCAGGCGAACGGGATCGCCAATGCTCTCGCGGGCGAGGGCATCGGCTGCGGAGATCGCGTGTTGTGGTGGGGCGATACCGACCTCGACGCGGTTCCAGTCTTTTGCGCCTTGGCGAAGCTTGGCGCGGTGTTCGCGCCGCTCAACGCTCGATCGTCACTCGAGGAGGTGACGCCGGTCGCCGAGTACGCGCGTCCGCACCTGCTGCTCGCGGGGAGCTCGCACGTCGAGCGGGCGGCAGAGCTCGCACCGCGGCTGTCAGTGCCATTCCGCCACGGCGACCTCACCGGCAACGCGTCGACCCTCAAGCCCCGGGCGGGCGCCATCGACGAGCGGGATCCGCATGTCATCTTCTTTACGAGCGGCAGCACCGGACGACCCAAGGGCGTCGTGCTGTCGCACCGCGCGAATTGGCTTCGCACGTTCGTTGGTGCGACGAGCAGCCCAGGTGGGGGTGGAACCGTGTGCATGTTTCCGCTGTTCCACATGGCCGGTTGGACGATCGCGCTCGGGGCCTGGCAGGCCCGACGTCCGGTGCACTTCGTACGAGACCCCGACGCGCCGACACTGCTCGCGGCTACGGCACGCCATCACGCGGCGCGGCTGTATTGCATTCCAGCGGTGTGGGGTCGCATCCTCGAGCACGGCGTCTCCGACTATGACCTGACCTCGCTGATCGAGGCCGATACCGGGACCTCGGCGACGCCCCCAGAGCTGCTGGCCGCGATCAAAGACGCGTTACCGAACACGGTGACCCGAGTGTTCTACGGTTCGACCGAGGCCGGTCCGTCGCTCGCGCTCGGCGACGCCGACTTGTTCCGAAAGCCTGGCAGCGTCGGCGTGTCACAACCAGCGGTGGAGGTGCGACTCGACCAGCACGGCGAGGTATGCGTTCACAGCCCGTTCCTGATGGACGGCTACTTCGACGATCCCGACGCGACCCGCGAAACGCTCGTTGACGGCTGGTACCACACCGGCGACCTCGGCGCGGTCGACGACGAGGGGTACATGGCAATCGTCGGTCGGGCGCGTGACGTGATCCGGACTGGAGGCGAGACGGTCGCACCGCGTGAGGTCGAGGCTCTTCTCGGCACCCATCCCAACATTGCGGAGGTGGCCGTTGTCGGCGTTCCCGACGCACAGTGGGGTGAAGTCGTCACCGCGGTGATCGTGACCCGGTCCGATTCGGCGCCGATGACCGTCGAAGAGTTGCGTGCGTTCTGCGAGGGTCGCCTGGCCGGATTCAAACATCCTCGCCGCGTCGCGATCGTCGACTCGCTCCCCCACACGGCCGCCACCGGCCAAATCCAGCGTCCCCTCATCGTGGAACGACTCCAGCAAAAGCCTGAATCGGCCTAACCGGCGACGGGGGTCTGATCGCCGCGGCGATTGGAACCACTGGCGCACGGTTGACCCTCCCGACGTCTAGGAATAGTGTTCTGGCTGTGCAGAACGTTGTTCCGGGCTTGTCCGACAGGGTTGAAGAAGCCCTCGCCGACCGGGCGGTGGCCGAGCGACGAGCAGCGTACGCAGCCGAGGCTCGCCGCTTGATTGACGCCGCCTTCGTGGTGATGCGGCGCGAGGGGAACATCGACCCGCAGGTGCGAGCGATCGTGCAGGAAGCGGGCCTGTCGAATCAGGCGTTCTATCGCCATTTCGCATCGAAGGACGCGCTGCTGCTTGCCGTCTTGGCCGACGGGCAACGCCAGCTGGTGGCGTATCTGGCTCGGCGGGTTGCGGCCGTCTCCGACCCCGCCGAGCGGATACAGCGTTGGATCAGCGCCGTCATGGCCCAAGCCCGGGACCGTGATGCTGCCGAGGCGACACGCCCGTTCGCCTGCAACGGTGCGCGGCTCGCCGATCTCTTTCCCGCCGACATGGCCGCGAGTCGGGCCGAGATGCTCGCGTCGCTCGCGCCGGCGGTGACTGCATTGGGCGGCCGCGCTGAGGACGCAGAGCTCGTTCGAGATCTGACGTTCGCACGCATGAACGATGCGATCGCGCATCGACGCGTTCCGAGCCGCGCAGAGATACTGCGCCTCGTCGACTTCTGTCTCGCCGGAATCAAGGGAGTGACGTAACGGTGGAACGTGAGCTGTTGATCACAGGCATCGGGGGTCAAGGGGTGCAGCTCGCCGCGCAGGTCCTCGCACGGGCCGGCGCGCTCGAAGGGCGCAGTGTCATGTATCTCGGCCTGTACGGGGGCATGATGCGCGGCGGCAACACCGACAGCACCGTCGTGATCGGCGACGGACCGATCGAAGCTCCGCCCGTCGTTTCGAAGGCCTGGTCATCGATCGCAATGCACGACCAGTATTGGCCACCAATCGAGGCGAAACTCCGGCCCGACGGACTCGTGCTCGTCAACGACGCCACGTTCACTGCGGACATCCACGCGGCGGTGACCGTGATCCGAGTTCCCGCGACCAACGTCGCGACCGATCTCGGGAACCCGCTCGGCGGCGCAATGGTGATGCTCGCGGCATACGCGGCAACGACTGCGATCGTCGAGTTGGCATCGCTCGTGGACGCCATGCGGGAGTCGATCCCGCCCTACCGTACGCAACACATCGAAGCGAACGAGCAGGCACTGCGCGCGGGATGGGAACTCCTCCCCGCCCACGCCAATCCGGCCTGGGAGAGGAGCGCAACCCATGCCTGATCCGACCACGACAACGATCAAGAGTCGCGGCACGGTCACGATCGACGTCGAGCATTGCAAGGGGTGTGATCTGTGCATTCCGGCGTGCCCGCCCGGCGTGCTCGCGATGTCGGTCCAGGTCAACCACATGGGCTACCGCTACCCCGAGCTGTACCCGGGCTGCACTGGCTGCGCCGCATGCTCGTACGTATGTCCCGACTTCGTGTTTGAAGTGTTCCGCTTCGAACAACCGGTGCTCACGGAGGTCACGTCATGACCGCGACCGCGACGGCCCGCGAACGTGTGCTCATGGAGGGCTCGGAGGCGCTTGCCCGTTCGGCGATCGTGGCCGGCTGCCGGTTCTTCGCGGGATATCCGATGACGCCTTTCACCGAGATTCTCGAGCACTTCGCCCGACTGCTCCCCGAGGCCGGCGGCGTTTGTATCAACGCGGAGTCCGAACTCGAAGCCGTCGGCATGACCTGGGGGGCACTGTCGACCGGCGCGCGCGCCGCGACCGGGTCGACGGGCCAAGGCCTCTCCCTCATGCAGGAGTCGTTCTCCGAGATCACCTTGGCTGAACTGCCTCTCGTCGTGTTCAACATGGCCCGCGGTCAGCAGGACTATTACCAGGCGACACGCGGCGGCGGCCACGGCGACTATCGCCATATCGTGCTCGCACCGCAGGACGTCACCGAAGGCGTCGAGCTTGTTCAACTCGCGTTCCACCTCGCCGACAAGTGGCGCAATCCGGCGCTCATCTACGGCGACTATCTCCTCGCGCACACACAAGAAGCGCTGACGATCGAACCGATCGCGTTCCCAGACCTGCCCGCCAAGGATTGGGCAGTCGATGGATCACGTTCCGGAACCGGTGCAAGCCGCGCGGTGACGCCACTCGGTGTCGCCAAGGTCGGACAGCCCGCGCTCGGCCAGGAAGGCAAAGCGCAGTACATCGCGACCAAATTGCCATTGATGGAACGCGAGGTACGTGTCGAAACCGGCTTCGTCGACGACGCCGAGACGGTGATCGTCGCGTTCGGTTCGCCGGCCAAGTTCGTGAAGTACGCGATCCGGCAGTTGCGCGCCGCCGGTCACCGGATCGGCTATGTGCGCCCGGTCACCTTGTGGCCGTTTCCTTACGCCACGATCGCCGACGCGGCGGCGGGCTCACAGGTGCGGCGCATCGGAAGTTTCGAACTGTCGGCCGGGCAGATGGTCGACGATGTGCGCATCGGTGCCGCGGGCCGCGCGCCCGTCTCGTTCATCGGGGGCGTCTCCACCGACCATTCCGGCTTCGGCGTGGGCCGGATCCTCGACGTCGAGGTGATCGCCGAACGGCTGCTCGCACTGCACCAAGACCGCGAGATGCCGCCGATCCCCGGCTACGACATCAACCGCTACGCATTGCAACCCCACCAGGCGGAGGCAGCTCGATGACGACCACGGATCGACCGATCGGCAACGTGCTCGACACGTCAGCTGCGCCCACCAGCGGTGCCCGACGCGTCGAGGCCCAAAAACCTGACCTGTTGCTCACGCAGGAACATCACATGTGCCCCGGTTGTGGCGAGCCGATCGCGGTGCGCCAATTCCTCGAGACGATCACCCAGCTCGACGCCGTCGAACACGCAATCGCGGTCGCCGGCATCGGTTGTTACACGTCGTTCTCCGGCACCATGGACGTCGACCTCGTCCAAGCGTTGCACGGTCGTGCGCCGTCGGTCGCGACCGGCGTGAAACGAATGCTTCCTGACGCGCTCGTCTTCACGCTGCAGGGCGACGGCGACATGGTCAACGAGGGCCTGCAGGAAGTGATTCACACCGCCGCCCGAGGCGAGAGGATCACGTGCATCCTGCTCAACAACGGCGTGTTCGGGGAGACCGGTGGACACATGACCGCCACGACGGTGATCGGTCAACGGACGAAGAACTCCATCGACGGACGCGACGCGCAGTACCACGGCTATCCCATTCTCATCGGCGACCTCATCGCACAGCTCGAAGGCGCGGCGTACGTCGCACGCGGGTCGGTCCACAATGCCGGAGCGGTCGCGCGCACACAGAAGATGTTCAAGCGAGCGTTCGAGTCGCAGCTTGCCGGAGCGGGCTTCTCGTTCGTCGAGGTGCTCACGATGTGCCCCACCGGCTGGTTCATCCCCACGCCCGACGGACCCGACTACATGACCGAAACGCTCGGCGAAGTCCACATCATGGGTGAGCTCAAGGTCGACGGTCATGTCCGCACGACCGACGAGCTGCACGCCGAGAACATCGCCAGACAACGAGAAGTCGACGACGCCCTCGCCCGCGGCGGCCTGAACGCCGTCGAACACCAACCAGCCTGATCGGTCGCTGTTCGACCTTGCCCGCACTCCCCGGCCGGCGCCCCATGCGGTGAACTCGTTGAGCGTCCGCGACCGAGAACGTTCTAGGGTGACGTGCATGTCAGGTTTCGCGGACAGTTGACGCACGATGGACTTTCGCTATCCGCCCGAGTCCGAAGCATTCCGTGGCGAGTTTCGGGCCTGGCTCGACGTACATCTGGCCGACCATGTCCAGGGCCGAGGCGTGGGCGGTGCGCTCGGAGTTGAACACTCCCCCCTCGAGCACCTGCGCGTCTGGAACCGCACCCTCGCCGACGCACGATACGCGGCCATCGCCTGGCCCGAAGAGTGGGGCGGGCGAGGCGCCGGCGTGATGGACCAGGTCGTCTACGCCGAAGAGATGCAGCGCGCCCGCGCACCGGGCACGCTGAACCCGCTCGGCCTGTCAAACATTGCCCCGGCGATCATCGAACACGGCACCGACGAGCAGAAGCGGTCGCTTCTCCCCCGCATGCTGCGCGGCGACGACATCTGGTGCCAAGGCTTCTCCGAACCCAATGCGGGTTCCGATCTCGCGTCGCTGCGCACCTCGGCGGTGCGAGACGGCGAATGCTGGATCGTCAACGGACAAAAGACATGGAACACGCTCGGTCATATGGCCAACTGGTGCGAGCTCCTGGTCCGCACCGATCCGAGCGTCCCCAAACACAAGGGCATCACCTGCCTGCTCGTCGACATGACGCTTCCCGGCGTCGAGGTGCGCCCCCTGGTGACGATCACTGGAGAGAAGGAGTTCAACGAGATCTTCTTCACCGACGTTCGGGTCCCGGCCAGCTGCACACTCGGCCCAACCAACGAGGGCTGGCGGGTCGCGATGACGACCCTCGCCTACGAGCGGGGAACAGTTGCCAAGCTCCACACCGGTACCCGAGCCAAAATCGCCCGATTGATCGAAGATGCGCGTGGCACACCTCTCGGCGACGGTCGCATGGCCGCCGATGATCCGGTCCTGCGCGAGAAGCTGGCCGCGGTCTACCTCGACGGCGAGCTCCTCAAGCTCATCTCCGACCGGGCACTTTCGGCCGAGCTGCACGGCCGAAGGATGGGCCCGGAAGGCAGTATCGCGAAGCTGCTCTGGAGCGAAACCGAACAGCACGTCGCCGAGCTCGCATCCGATGTGCTCGGTCCTGATGCACTGAGCGGCCAATGGGCGCGGGACCGCGTCTACAGCCGGGCGCTCACCATCGCGGGCGGCACCACGCAAGTGAACAAGAACATCCTGGCCCAGAGGATGTTGGGTCTGCCGCGCCACTGAGCCGGCCCGACGGGTCCGCACCCGCGGTCGGGGCGGTCTACGCCATTTGGCCGTTGCGGGTGGCGAGCGTTTCGCCGGGCGCCATCGGGAAGTGGCACGCCACGAACTGGCCGGGCGCGACCTGCCTGATCTCTGGTTCCTCGGACGCGCAGCGGTCCTGCGCCTTCGGGCACCGGGTGCGGAACCGGCAGCCGCTCGGCGGCGCGACCGGCGACGGGATCTCGCCGGCGAGCGCAGGCCGCTCCGAGGGCTTGACGCTCGGATCCGGTACCGGGATCGCGGCCAACAGACCGGCCGTGTACGGGTGCGCCGGCTGCTTGTACAGCGCGTCGGGTGGGCTCACCTCGCAGATCTTGCCGAGATACATGACCACGATCCGGTCGCTCACGTTCTTCACGACTGCAAGGTCGTGCGCGATGAAGATCAGCGTGAGTCCGTAGCGTGCCTTCATGTCTTCGAGCAGATTCAGGATCTGCGCCTGCACCGACACGTCGAGCGCCGAAACCGGCTCGTCGCAGATGATCAACGTCGGGTCGGTGATCACCGCCCGCGCGATCGAGATACGTTGACACTGGCCGCCCGAGAACTGGAAGGGTCGCCGCCCTCGTTGCAGCGACGGATCGAGCCCGACTGCCAGCATCACCTCGTCGATCTTTTGCTGCTGGTCCTCGCGGGTGCCGATCTTCCAGATTCGAAGACCCTCGGCGATGATGTCTTCGACCTTGCGGCGCGGGTTGAGCGAAGAGATCGGATCTTGGAAGATCATCTTCATGCGGGTACGGGTCTTGCGAAGCTCCTCACCTGAAAGGTGCGTCATGTCGGCGCCCTCGAACAACACCCGGCCCGACTTCGGGCGCGGCAACTGCATGATCGCTTTGCCCGTCGTCGACTTGCCACAACCCGACTCGCCCACGAGGCCGAGCGTCTCGCCGGGCTTCACGTCGAGGCTCACGTTCGTGACCGCGTGGACTTTGAGGCCGGTACGGCCGACCGGGAACTCGACGACCAGTTCCTCGACGCGGAGCAGAGTCTCGTCAGGCGGGCGGAGATGCGCGGTGCCCGACCCCGCCATCAGGCCACAACCGACGCGGGCGCCGTCACCGAAGCGCTCGTACCGACCGGCAATCCGGTGGCGGTCTTGCCTGCCGCGACGTTCGTCGCGAGCGCAGTTTTCCCGGCCTCGGTCCCGACCGGATAGAAGCACCGGAACGCATGACCGGGTCGCTCCGGATCACCGAGTCGGGGCTCCTCGGTTACACAGCGGGGCTGCGCGTATGCACAGCGCGCCGCAAATTTGCAGCCGACGGGCGGGTTCACAAGGTCCGGTGGGCGGCCGCTGATGGCTTCGAGACGAGTGTGACTCGGCTGGGCGAGCTTGGGGATCGACTTGAGCAGCGCTTCGGTGTAGGGATGGCGCGTCGCGCTGAACAGATCCCGGGTCGGCGCGAACTCGACGACGCGGCCGGCATACATGACGGCCGTTGTCTCGGCGCGACCGGCCACAACTCCGAGGTCATGCGTCACGAGCACCATCGCCATGAAACGCTCGCGTTGTTGCGCGTGAAGCAAGTCGAGGATCTGCGCTTGCACGGTCACGTCGAGTGCGGTGGTGGGCTCGTCGGCGAAAAGCAGCTTCGGACCGCACGCCAACGCGATCGCGATCATGACACGCTGGCGCATCCCGCCTGAGAGCTGATGGGGATACTCACGCAAGCGCCGTTCGGCCTCGGGGATCCCGACCGATTGCAGCAATGCCAGCGCGGTCTCCTGCGCGTAGTCGCGGCTCACGTCGAGGTGATACCGCAAGGGCTCCGTGATCTGCTTGCCGATCCGCATCACAGGATTGAGTGACGTCATCGGATCTTGGAACACCATCGACATCTGGGTACCCCAATACCGACGCATCTCGTCGTTGCCGGCATTGCCGATCTCTCGACCCTCGAACTTGATGCTGCCATGACGCTCGACGTTGCCGGGGAGCAGACCCATGATCGATCGCGAAAGCACCGACTTGCCGGAACCCGACTCCCCCACAATGCCGAGCGTCTTGCCCCGTTCGAGGGTCAGCGAAACGCCGTCGACCGCGTGGACAAGCCCGCGGTCGGTCTGGAAGAACGTTTGCACTCCGTCGACTTCGAGCAGCGGACCGTCAAGCGGAGCGTCCGCGAACCGTTCGGTTGTCGGCCTGCGACGTCGCAGACTCATAGCGCACTCCCCCGCACGTCGAACCGGGCCCGCACGATGTCGCCGAGGTAGTTCAACGAAAGCACGGTCAAGAAAATGCATGCGATCGGCTCGAACAATTCGAACGGCAACGTCTCCAAATCAGCACGCGAGATGGCGATCATATTTCCCCACGACACCGCCGGGGGGAGCACTCCGACGCCGAGGATCGACAGTCCGCCCTCGGCGACGATCGTCACCGCGATACCCAACAAGGCGATCGAGAACATCGCCGGCAACACGTTAGGCAGCACCTCGCGGAGCATCACACGTATGTGGCTCGCACCCTGCGCCCGCGCCGCGAGCACGAACTCCCGTTGCGACCACTGCAGTGCGTTGGCCCGTGTGATCCGCCCCAGGAGGGGTATCGAGACGACGCCGAGCGCGAAGATCAGAATGAGCAGGCGATGCAACGACGACGGTGGATGCTGGTTGCCGGTCGAGTCGATCGCGGTGGTCGCGAACACGGTGATCAGCGAGAGTGCCAGCACGAACGGCGGGATGGCGAGCAAAACGTTGAAGCCGGTGGTGATGCCGTTGTCGACACCTCGTTTGAAATAGCCGGCGATGAGGCCCAAGCCGCCCCCGACGATGAAACCGAAACCGATCGCGCCGATAGCGACGAGCATCGAGTTGCGGGCACCCTTGGCCAGGTTCAACAACATGTCGTTGCCGTCGCGGTCGAAGCCGAGCGGGTGGCTCCACACTTTGAGGAACCCTTGGCTCGAGTGGCCGGCCAACGCGTTGGAGTTGGGGTTGGAATGCAAGAAGATCGGGATCAGCACGGCACCGAAGAACACGATGCCGAGCCAGATCATGGCTGCCCACCCGCCGATGCCGAGACGTTGGGAACGAGGACGACGGAACCGCCGAGCTTTGACCGGGTCGGCCGGCTCGAGCGGTGCGACGTCGCCGTCGGCGATGGTGTTAGGCGATTGCGCGAGCATGCCGCAGCCTTGGGTCGAGGATCGAGTACAGGGTGTCGATCAGAATGTTGACGAGCACATATCCGACCGCGATGACGGCCACCAGGCTTTGCAGCATCACGAATTGTCGCTCTTCGATCGCGCTGAACAACAGCAGTCCCATCCCTGGCAGCTGGAAGATGACCTCAATGACGATGGTCCCGCCGATGAGCGCCCCGACGTTGAGTCCGGCGACGGTAAGGAGCGTGAGGCTTGACGGGCGCAGGGCGTGGCGCCACAGGATCCGCCGGTTGGTGATGCCCTTCGCCTTGGCCATGAGGATGAAATCCTCTTGGAGTGTCGAGATCATGTCGCTGCGCAGCAAGCGCATGTAGGCCGCGGTCTGGCCGACCGCGAGGCTGAGCGCCGGGAGCAGCATGTGTTTGAGGTGCGAGACGAAGTTTTGGCTGGGATAGACGTAGCCCTGCGACGGCAGCCAGTGCAGCTTGACGCCGACCCAGTACGAAAGGATGAGGGCGAGCGCGAAGTCGGGAAGGGCGAGCGAGCCGAACGCGGTCAGGTTGATGACCTTGTCGAGCCAGGTGCCCGACTTGTACGCCGCGAGCACCCCGAGGGGGATCGCGATCAGGACCGTCAGGATCATCGCGTAGGCCATCAGCTGCAGTGACACCGGCAAGGCGTGACCGAGGGCGGTCGATACCTTCTGGACGCTCGTCGGCCCGAAGTACTGGTAGCCGAGATTGCCGCGTAAAAATCCGCTCAACCATGACCAGTACTGGACGAGGAACGGGCGGTCGAAATGCAGTTGATGGCGGACCGCTGCGAGCTGTTGGGGTGAAGCGAAGCCGACGATCGCGACGACCGGATCACCGGGCGCCAGGCTGAGCAGCCCGAACGAGAAGAACGACACGCAGAGCAGCACTACAGCGAGTTGGATCACACGCCGCAGTGCTGCTCGCATCCTTCACTCCTGTTCGGCAGAGCCGCGTCCACTTCCTGTTCGATTGTGCCTGACCACGACTACGACAGCCAGAGCCCCGACACGTCGTCGCCGCTTGCGAGACCGGTGTACGGAGGCTGACTGTTGTTTGAAGCATTGGGAGAGCTGTTTACGACATTGGGAGAAGTCGCGGTGGGCAGGTTCGGTCCGAGGATCCCGTGCACGTCGGTCTGGTACGGGATCGTCCACACCGACCAGTAACCCCAGCCCTCCCAGACCTCCTTCGCGAACTCGATGTTGATGCCCTGATAGGCGGCTTTACGGACCGACGGAACGGTGCTCGTGCGACCTACTTCGAGGTCGTGGTTGATCACCGGGTCGTTGAACTTGCTGAAGTTCACCGCGTTGTCGCAGTTGTTGCCGACCGGACCGAGGGCCGTCGCCGGCCCGAGGTTCGGTGACGGCGGCGCCGGGGCCGCCGCAATCGCGGGCGCCACGCCACAGTGCCACCACACCCACTGCGTATCGGGGTCGAAACCCGGGTGGTTGCGCCATGCGGCCCCTTGGAAGCTGCCGGCGATGACGTCGTTGATCTCCTGGGACTGCTCTTCGGGATGGAGCCCCATCTTGATGCCGGCCGCGCTCATCATGCCGACCACAACCTCGGCGCTGGCCTCCGACGCCGAGTCGTTGGGGATGCTCAGCGTGAACGACAGGGCCTGACCGGTCTGTGTCTTATATTGCGCGACCAGCGCCTTCGCCTTGGTGAGGTTGTAGCCCGGGAATCCGGTGCTGGGCAGGAAGCCCAGCACGTTCGGACCGAACGGCCCGTCGGCGACCTGGTTGAGGCTGTCCTGGCGCAGCCTGTTGTACAGGGTCGTGTTGTACGCGTACACGTACGCCTCGCGGGCGAGGATGTTGTTGAACGGCACCTTCGAGGTGTTGAAAATCGTGTACGCAGTTTCGGGGTTCGCCGTCGCGATCGCCAGACCGATGCTGCCAGACTTCGCCTCGGGTAGAAGCGCCGGGATCACGGTGGTCGTGTCGTCGGTGTTGGCGAGGTCGTACGTCTTGGAGTTCAAGCCGTTGAGCAGCACCGAACCGTCAGTGACGGGTTTGAAGGTGATCTGGTTGAGGTACGGCAGCTGCTGGCCGTACTGGTCCCTGCGCCAATAGTGGGGGTTCTTCACGACGACGAGCTGGTCGTTCGGGATCCATTGCTTGAGCATGAACGGACCGGTCCCGACCATGTCCGACGCGCAGTTCTTGCCGTCCCTGAGTTGGCGCTCGCCCATCATTCCGAGCCGCCCGTACTGGTACAGGTGGGCCGGGAACGACGCCCACGGCGTCTTCATGTCGACTTGCACGGTCATGTTGTTCGTCGCCGTGACCGACGTGATGTCCTGGAACACGAAGATAAACAGCAACGGGTGACGATCCGGGAATGTGCCCCGGTAGGCGTCCAGGTTGTCGACGACATCCTGCGCGTTGAACGGCGTCCCGTCCGAGAACGTGATGCCTGACCGCAAGTGGATCGTCCACTGGGTGTAGGCGGCGTTCGAGGTGATCTTGTCGGCGAGGAAGGGGACATAGCCGCCACTGGCGTCGGGAACCGTCAGGTAGTCGTACATCGCGCGGGCGACCTGGATCCCGTTGATGGCCAACTCCGCCTCAGGCAGGCACCAGCCGCCGGTCGTTTCGGAGTCGACCGCGAACGTGACGTTGCCGCCCTCGACTGGCTTGGAGGTATCGGCAGTCAGCCCAGGAAGTGGGCTTCCGGGCAGGTCGAGGGCGCTCGCCGTCGTCGGCGTTGCGGTATTGGGAGTCTTGTTAGTGGACGTGCTCTTGCTACTGCTCCCGCAAGCAGCCAGCACGATCGCCGAGACGACGGCGATCGCGACGACTCCACTCCGATGACGCGACCCGAAAACGTGTCTCACGTATTCTCCCAAAGTAACATTGGGCCGGCACAGGGACCGGCAGTGCGCGTGACGCCGAATGTGACCGTCGTCACAGTGATCGTACCGGCGCAACCTAAGGAACAAGCGCCGCCCCTGTCAATGACCGTATGGGTCGTTCACGCTCGCCGACGTTGATCGACGGTCGCGCTCAGTGACAACGGCGCCGGCCGGGCCTGCGCGGTTCGCTTTGGACACGGTCGGGTTCTTCGCGTTGTGGTCGCGTTCGCGAGCGCGGGTACCGAGGCCGTTTTGCGACGTATTCACCACGTCGCGAGATTGACGCGGGCAGGGCCCGCGGCACCGTCGACGGTGTGGGGAGTCAACGTGACGGTGCGTCCGACGAGCTCGTTGGTTTCGGCGTCGACACACAACGCCCGATCGCGGGCCTGCGCGTACGCACGCTCTCCGGACACGAGGTCGCAGACCAACAGAGCCCATGCGGGCGAGCCGTCTCGGTCGTGTACGACCGAGTACGCGCTGACCGTGGCTTGGCCGTCGTGCTCCGCGACGAGCTCGGTCGAACCGGCACGATCGACGGCGGCCTGCGCCCCGGCCGCGTCGGGCGGCTCGACCGCTCCGGGCGATGCACGGTAGACGCCGAAGGCGTGCTTCGTCATGTGCATACCGACACCGCTCACCAGACCGACGGCTTCAGGCTCCGCCCGCAGCCGTTCGACCATCTCGGCGATCGAATGGGTGAGGTATCCGCTCGCGGGTCCGCCGTGATACGGCAGCCCGCCGGTGACGGTCACCCCGCGAGGATCATCGGTGCGGATCCCGAGCGCGTCGCAGGCGAAGTGCAGCGAACTCGCGAAGCACGAATAGAGGTCGAAGAACGCGACGTCGTCGACGTCTGCGCCCGCGATCCGCAACGCCTCGGCGCTCGCGGCGGCCATCGCAGGCGAGCGTCCGAGGTCGGGATGTTGGGCGACAAGCGTCGGATCACGGGCGTCACACCACCCGCGCGGGTACACCCGCCGGTCGGCCGGGATCCCGAGCTCGTCGGCACGAGCGTGGGTGGCGAGCACGAGTGCGCCGGCCATGTCGACGTCCATCACTGCGACCATGTATTTCGTGTACGGATAGCCGACCATTCGGTTGTCCGGGCCGACGTCGACGATCTGCGCCGCTGACCGTTCGATGCGGTACCACGCACGCGGATTGCGGGCCGCGATGTGCGTCATCGGCGCGAGCAGCTCACCGATGCTGGTGCGGTAGTCGTCGAGCCCGACGCCAAGGTGCGCGCGCCGGGCCGAGTCGAACGTCGCGAAGGTCAGCCACGCTTGGAACACTTCGTGAGCGACTTCGATCGGGTCGGGCGGCGACTCCCACGGGAACGGCGAGCGTTGGGCGGGCGCAAACGACGCCGTGTAGCGGACACCTTGGCGTTTGCGGAGCCGCTTCGTGGCGAGCGCTTCAGCGCTCGTGATCAGCGCGAGGTCCATCTCGCCGCGCAACATGGCTTCGCTCGTGGCGTTGACGAGCTGCTGTGTCGTCGTCCCGCCGATGCCGGAATAGTGGCGATGCCGCGGCTCGGCGCCGAGCCGGGCCGCAAGCCTCGAGGCCGCGTCGTCGTACTCCCACGTCTGGCAGTACACGATCTGCACGCTGTCGAGCGCCTCGAGGAGCACTGGATTGCCGGCGTCGCGGGCGGCGAGCCTCGACACGTGTTCCCACATCTCGAGTGGTTCGGGTGCGCCCTGCTCGCCCACAACTTCCGGATGCCAGGTGTGGGTCGCGACTCCGATGATGCACGGAGTACGCGGATCGAGACTGCTCACTTGGCTTGCCAGATCGGCGTTCGCTTCTCGGCGAATGCCTTCGGTCCTTCCTTGGCGTCTTCGGTCTGGAAGATCGCGCTCGAGATGCGACTCTCCTTCTCGAACGCCGTGCGCAGCTCCTTTCCGAGGCGGGTCAACACCGCGATGCTGGCCGCGATCGCCGCGTGCGCGGTCGTCGGATCGGCGGCGTCGACCTGTTCGAGCGCGGCGCGCAAGGCGCGGGCGGCCTCGCGCACTTGCGTGATTGCGTCCTCGTCGACGTAGAGGCCGTTGAGGGCGCTTTGCTTCGTCGCCTGCACCGCAAGCGGCGCGTTGGCGATCATCCGCGCTGCGTACTCGCGGGCTTTGTCGAGCAGCTGGGAACGGGGAACGATCGCGTTGAGGAGTCCCATCTCGTAGGCGCGCTCGGCCGGGATCAGGTCCGCGCATAACAAGAACTCCATCGCCTGCGCCCAGGGGATCTGGCGGGGCAGACGAACGGTCGTGCCGCCGCCTGCGAACAAGCCCCGTTTCGGTTCCATCACCGCGAACTTCGCCTCCGGGCACGCGACCCTGATATCGCAGCCGCCGAGCATCTCCATTCCGCCCGCGGTGCAGAAGCCGTTCACAGCCGCGATGACGGGCTTGTAGAGCGGCCAGTTCCGCAACACCGATCGGGTGCCGTCGTCGAGCCGGAAGCCGTCGATTTCTGTGAGCCCTTTTTCGGCGATCTCCTTTTGGAACTTCGTAATTTCGGGCACGTAGGTCTTCAGGTCGGCGCCGGCGAAGAACGCCTCGCCGACACCCGTGACGATCGCGACCCACGCCTGGTCATCGGCCTCGAACCGTTCCCACGCCTCCCGCAGCGCCTTGAAATGCGCCATGTCGGCCGCGTTTCGGGCCTCGGGCCGGTCGATCGTGATCACGACGACGTGTTCGCTGTCTTGTTCGTAATGAATCGGCACGTTCCAGAAGTTAGTGATCCCGCTCATGGGGCCACGACCTCGCCCTTCGGTCATCTCCCGACGACCGGCGCCGGCCGTTGGGGCCGCGGGGTCGGCCCGGAGCCAACCTGACGTCCGCGTCAGCCACGCGCGAGGATGACCCTGTGGCCGAACGACACAAGGCGCTCGTAACCGCGCCGTTCCGGGGCGAGGGTTGGGAGACGCTCAACGGGTTGGTCGACGTCGTGTACGACCCGTGGATCGAACACGTCCCGATCCGCATCATGAACGGTGAGAAGCTCGCAGCGCGCCTGGTCCAAGAAGGCGCTGACATCCTGATCGTCGAGTCCGACTCGGTGAAGGGGCCGGTCCTCGACCTCCCGTTGAAGCTGATCGGATCGTGTCGAGGCGACCCCAACAACGTCGACATCGACGCGGCGACCCGAGCGGGGATACCGGTGCTGCGCGCGCCGGGACGCAACGCCGACGCCGTCGCGGAACTCACCATGGCGCTGATGTTCGCCGCGAACCGGTTCATCGTGCCGGCCGACCAGGACGTGCGCACCGATGCTGTCTACGCGGGAGGCAAGATCCCCTACCAGCGTTACCGGGCGTGGCAGCTCGCCGGGCGCGTGGCGGGCATCGTCGGTCTCGGCGCGGTCGGCCGGGCCGCCAAATGGCGTTTCGAGGGTGTCGGCATGCAGGTGCTGTCGTTCGACCCGTACAACCCGGACGCGACGCACCACAGCTCTGATGAGTTGCAGGAGATGCTCGCCGCGTGCGACGTCGTGTCGATGCACGCGATGGTCACTCCCGAAACGGAGCGCCTCATGGGTGCGGCACAGTTCGCGGCGATGAAGCCGGGATCGATCTACATCAACTCGGCCCGAGCGCTGTTGCACGACACCGACGCGCTCGTGGAGTCGTTGCGGTCCGGCCACCTTGCCGGCGCCGGTCTCGACCACTTCGAAGGCGAACACCTCGCGCTCGACCATCCGTTGTGCGCGATGCACAACGTCGTGCTCACCCCCCACATCGGCGGCGCAACCTACGACACCGAAGCCAACCATTCGAAACTGATCGCCGACGACGTCGCACGGATCTTGCGCGGCGACAAGCCGGTCAACTGCGTGAACCCGGAGGTATGCAGCTGATATGGGCGAACTCAAAGGCAGCGCTGAGCAGATCAAGTCCGACCTGTTGTGGGTCGCCCAGGAGAGTCTGCGAACGAACTTGGTGCACGGCACCGCCGGCAACTTCTCGGCACGTTTGCCCGACGGAAACGTCGCGCTGACGCCGTCGTCGCTCGAGTACGACACGATGACGCTCGAAGACCTTGTTGTCTGCGACCTGGACGGCAATGTCGTGGAGGGCAGCCGCGGCCCGACCACCGAGAAGATGCTGCACCTCGCCTGTTTGAAGGCGTACGACGACATCCACGCGGTCATCCACTGCCACGCAAAGTTCTGCACGATGTTCGCGATCACGCACCAGCCGATCCCGTGCGTGATCGAGGAGGTCGAGGCGTTCGTGGGCGGCGACGTGCCGGTCGCCAACTACAAGTTCACCGGGTCACAGCACCTCGCTGACGAGGTATCGAAGTGGGTCGGCGATCGGGCTGCGGTGTTGATGGCCAACCATGGGCTGCTCACGGTCGGGAAGTCGCCGAAAGACGCGTTGAAGATCGCCAACCTGGTGGAGATCACCGCGGAGATGGTCTGGGGTGCACGGGCGCTCGGAGAGCTCGTGCCGCTTCCCGACAAGACCCGCCAGAAGATGGCCCCCGTCTACAAGATGCTCAGAGGCATGTAGCCCTCGAGCTCATTTCTTTCGACAAAGGGTGAGGCCGTCGGCGATCGGAAGCATCACTGCTTCGACGCGGGCGTCGGCCGCGACCATGTCGTTGAACGCCCGGATCGCACGCGTGTTCTCGTCGTCGGCGTCTGGCTCCAGAACCCGGCCGTTCCACAGCACATTGTCGACGAGCAGCACGCCGTTCGGACGGAGGCGGGTGAGGATCTCCTCGTAGTACACCGGATAGTTCGGCTTGTCGGCGTCGATGAATGCCAAGTCGATCGTCTCGGCATTCGGCAGGGCCCGCAACGTGTCGGCGCCCGGCGCGATCCGTAGGTCGATACGGTCGGCCACACCGGCTCGGATCCACGCTCGGCGAGCGATCGCCGTCCACTCCTCCGACACGTCGCAACAGACCAGCCGCCCGTTGTCGGCCAGGCCACGAGCGATGCACAGCGACGAGTAGCCGGTAAAGGTTCCGACCTCCACCGCCGAGCGCGCACCGACGATCCGCGTCAGGATCGTCAGGAACGCTCCCTGCTCGGGCGCGATTTGCATGCCCGAGACGGCACCAAGTCCGCGTGTCTCTTCGATGAGGGCCCGCTGCACCTCGTCCGGGGGCGAACCGTGCCCGACGAGGTAGGCCGCAAGGTCCGATGACAGCAGAAACGACTTAGGAGCAACGGGAGCGTCGGTCATCGCGGGAAGTTAGTTGATGCGAGACAAAGCCGAAAAGCGCACCGTGGGCCTGACACGCATGTCAGGAAGCGCCTACGATCCGCCAACGGCACAATGACGCCCCGGGAGAGCTGTGGACGCACCTGACGAGGCGACAGGCACGAGCGGCAACGCCGCGTCGCTCGCGGCCGCGGTGCTCGACGAGGAAGCCGCACGCCAAGAAGCCCAGGCTCGCGCCAAAGAGCAGGTCATCTTCCCGGACGACATGCTCCCCGGCGTCGAGTCGGAGCCGGTCGACTTTCGCGAAGCGTTCGCCAAGGGCGGCAAGCTCATGTTCATCGTGCTGGGACTGCTGGTCTCGTTCGATGCGCTCACCCTCAACGCGGTCCAGACCGTCGAACCCGAGCTGATCCGCACGTTCCACATCAGCCAAGGCACGGCCGTGTTCATCAGCACGGCGTCCGGATTGTTCTACGCGCTCGGCGCAATCCCGCTCGGCTGGCTCGCCGACCGCATGCGACGCGTGCCGATCGTGGGGGTGACGAGCATCCTGGGAGCGGCGTTCACGTTCGTCACCGGCGCCGCGATCGGTGCGTTCATGCTGTTCTGGACCATCTGCTTCACCGGGATCACCAAAGCGAACGACATCGCGGTGCATCCGTCGCTCATCGCCGACAACTACCCGATCGGCATCCGTGCCCGCATGTCGGCGGTGCTGAACCTCGGCCAGCAGATCCTCGGCAACTTCAGTCCGCTCCTCGTGGGTGTCATCGCGACCATCGCCGGCGGCACCCAAGGTTGGCGATGGGCGTTCTTCATCCTCGGCATCCCGGCGGCGCTCGTGGCGGCCGTCGCGTTCTTCATCAAGGAACCCCCGCGCGGCCAGTTCGAGAAAGACGACGTCCTCGGCGAGGTCGTCGAAGACGAGAACCCGGCGCAGCCGTCGATGGAGGCCGCGTTCACGCGACTCAAGAAGATCGCGACGATCCGTTCCGCGATCGCCGCGTTTGCCGCCCTCGGCTTCGGCATCTTCGCGCTCGGCAGCCTGCAGGTGCTTTACCTCAACAACACGCTGCACGTGACCAACATCCTTCACCGCGGCTTCATCCTCAGCCTCGCGGGCTGGGTCGCGGTGCCGTTCCTGTTCCCGGTGGGGGCCTACTTCGACCGCACCTACCGCAAGGACCCCGCGAAGGCACTCGTGATCGTGGGCGCGCTGATCCTGCCGTCGGCGCTTTTCACGCCGCTCCAGGTATCGACCCATAGCGTCCCGTGGTTCGTGATCTGGGGAATCCCGCAGGCTGTGCTCACCGCGTGCGCGTTCGCCATGGTCACACCCGTACTCCAGGCGGTCTGCCCCTACCGGTTGCGCGGCTTGGGCACCGCGATGGGCGTCATGTACGTCGTGTTCATCGGAGGCTTCGCCGGCGGCGTGCTCGCCGACTTCTTCACGAACGCGTTCGGTGTGCGAGCCGCGGTGATGCTTCTCGGGATCCCTACGAGCATCATCGGCAGCCTGTTATTGATGAACGGCGCGCGCCACATCCGTCACGACCTCTCGCTCGTGGTCGAAGAGCTCCTCGAAGAACAGGCCGAACAACACAAGCGCGCCGAGCAGGGAGCGCAAACTCCCGTGTTGCAGGTCGCGAACCTCGACTTCTCGTACGGCACCGTGCAGGTGCTCTTCGACGTCAACTTCGAGATCCAACAGGGCGAGTGTGTCGCGCTCCTCGGCACGAACGGCGCTGGGAAGTCCACGATCCTGCGTGTGATCAGCGGCCTCGAAGTCCCCGAACGTGGTGTCGTGCGCCTCAACGGGCGCAACATCACCTACGTGGCCCCAGAATCACGGGCGCGGATGGGTATCGTTCAGCTCCCCGGCGGGAAGGGTGTGTTCCCGAGTCTCACGATCGCGCAGAACCTCGCCGTGAGCGCCCGACTCAACGGCGGCACCCACAGCGAGATCGACGCACGTATCCAACAGATGCTCGACCTGTTCCCCGAGCTCGAAGAGCGCAAGAAGCAGCCGGCGCGCAGCCTGTCGGGCGGCCAGCAACAGATGCTGGCGCTCGCACGCGTGCTGATGCACGACCCGGAGATCCTCTTGATCGACGAACT
>JBKQIY010000265.1:0-52239 GCA_052148155.1 Acidimicrobiia bacterium
CGCGAACAGCCATGCGATCAGGTCGATCGCGATTGCCGCGGCCGCGCCGATGAGGATGCCTGCCGCGGCCGAACGGGTGACGAGGAAGCCGATCCCGGCTCCGAGCAATCCGACCAGCACGAACTCGCAGACGAGCATCATGACGCTGGTCCGCCGGTTCTTGGCGATCAGATCGGCGTGGGTGACAGGGCTCGAAGCAGGCACGACCGATCATCGTACGGCGGCGCGTCGGTCCGGCCGGGCCGCGGCTGCGGGTCGGCAAAGGAGGTGCGGGTCGGTGAGCGCCGCACCCAGATACGAACATGCGTTCGCGTCCTCCGCCTGGGCTGCACCGAACGCACCCGGAACGGCGGCGTCCCCGAGCGTCACACGCACCACCGACACCCACCGACCACTCGCCAACCCGTTGCAACTACGACGCGACCCGCCCGGCGAGTTGAGGCCCACCGCGATGCTCGACGCCCCCACCGTTCGGTCCATGTTGAGCCTCACATGTCGTTGTATACGACCCGACCCGCCCGGGGGCATGACCTCCGTTCCCCCGTCCAGTCGGAGAGTTGGACCCCCGCAGTTCGAACGACGAGGATCGCGACAGTGTTGGCCCCTTCGCTGGCGATGGGCTCGAACAGCGGTCGATATCGTGCGTGTGGCCATCAGATTGCGGCGCCGCGCCGGGGAGGGGATGTATGGATTTCGAGTTCTCGTCCGAACAGCGCGCCTTCGCGGCGGAGGTCGAGCGGTTCCTCGACGAGCACGACGATCCCGAGGTTTTCGACGTCACCCGCGAGAACATGGCGCAGATTGTCGACACACCCAAACGTCGAGCGTTGATGCGCGAGGTCGGCGAACGTGGTTGGCTCGGACTGACCTGGCCGAAGCAGTACGGCGGCTCCGAAGGCGAAGGGGTCTACGAATTTCTCCTCAACGAGGCGCTCGCGGCGCGGGGCGGTCCCCAGATCGGCAAAGGTGTCGGCATCATCGGCAAGACGCTTATCAAAGAAGCGAGCGACTTCCTCAAACAGGAGTTCCTGCCGAGGATCCTGCGCAACGACGTCGAGTTCGCGGTCGGCTACAGCGAACCGAACGCTGGCTCGGACGCAGCGTCGATGCGTCTGAAGGCCGAACGCGGCCGACGCGACGGCCAGTCGGGTTGGATCCTCAACGGTCAGAAGACGTGGACGACCTCCGCGCACTTCGCCGAGTGGTACTGGCTGGGGACCCGCACCAATCCTGACGACAAACACCGCGGTATCACCCTCATGCTCGTGCCGCTCGACCAGCCCGGCATCACGATCAATTGCATCTGGACGATGGGCGACGAACGCACCAACGAGGTGTTCATCGAGGACGTCTTCGTTCCCGACGAGTACGTGGTCGGCGAAGTCAACCGCGGCTTCCAGTACATCTCTCAGGCGCTTGACCTCGAACGGTTCACGATGTTCACGTTCTCTCCGATCAATCAGCGTCTCGATCTGCTCATCGACTATGTGCGCACCACCGAACGCGACGGCGAATCCCTACGCGACGACGCGGTTGTGCGCCGCGAGATCGCACGGCTCGTCACCGACGCCGAAGTTGCCCGTGTGCTCGGCTTGCGGGTCGTCGCGGCGTCGATGAAAGGCGAAAAGGTGCCGGACACGCCGCCACCGACGGTCGAGTCGTCGGAGTACAAGCTGTTCGCGACGGAATTCTCACGCCGGCTCGCGAACGCTTCGATGGATCTCGCCGCGCCCGGCAGTCAACTCCGAGTGCGGACCAACACTGCGCCGATGGCAGGACGGGCCGAGTCGACGTACCGCTACACCGTGATCGACACGATCGGCGGCGGCACGTCGGAGGTGCAGAAGAACATCATCGCCCGGCGTCTGCTCGGCCTCCCCAAGAATTTCTGATCGTCGTGTCTTTCGGGTTGTTGTCCGGCGTGACAGTCCTCGACCTCGCCAGCGTCGGTCCCGCCGCGCGTACCTCGCGGTGGCTGGCCGACTACGGCGCCCGCGTCGTGAAGGTCGGGCCGCCACCCAGCCAGTCGGGCGTACAGATCGTCCCGCCGTTCTACGCCTACAGCGGCCACCGCAGCATGGAACGTGTGCTCCTCGACCTGAAGCAGCCGTCGGGCCGCGACGCATTCTTGCGGCTCGCGGCCCGCGCCGACGTGGTGATCGAAAGCTTCCGTCCCGGTGTCGTCGGCCGGCTCGGTGTCGGCGACGCCGACGTCCGCGCAGTCAATCCGGGCATCATCTACTGCTCGACCAGCGGCTACGGCCAGTCTGGGCCCCGCTCCCAATGGGCTGGGCACGATCTCAACTACCTCGCGGTCGGCGGATACCTCGACTGTTCGGGACGGGCAGCCAACGGTGGACCGGCGCTTCCCGGCGCGACGGTTGGCGACGCGGCCGGCGGAGGGATGCACGCGGTCATCGCCATCCTCGCCGCGCTCGTCCACCGTGGCGCGACCGGACAGGGAGCAACCCTCGACGTCTCGGCGGCCGATGGGGTCATCGCGCTGATGTCGCTCGCCGTCGACGAGTACCTCGCGACCGGGCAGGTTCCCGGGCCCGGGCACAGCATCCTGACCGGACGGTACGCCTGTTACGACGTGTATGCCTGCGCCGACGACCGGTGGGTCGCGGTCGCGGCGATCGAGCCGCAGTTCTTCGCGAATCTGTGCGGCGCGCTCGGCTGTGGCCAATGGCTCGGCCACCAGACCGACGACGAGCATCAAGACGCCATGCGCGCCGACTTCGCGGCCGCGTTCGCGCGTCGAACACGCGACGAGTGGGTCGCTGAACTCGGCCCGGCGAACACCTGCGTCTCGGAGGTTGCGTCAGTGCCCGAGCTCGTCGGCGCAGCACAACTTCGGGAACGACACGTGTTCACGTCCGCCACCGCTGCCGGACGCGACGATTTCGAACAGGTCGGGTGGATCCTCGCGGGCATGGAACGCGAACAGCCCAGCCCGACTGTGCGCGACGCGACCGTCACCGACACCGACGCATTGCTGGCCGAGTTCGGATATTCGGCCGGTGAGATCGCGGTGCTGCGCGAGGAAGGAGCCGCGGCGTGAGCGAGACGACGCTGCCGGCCGATGTCGCCACCGCGATCGGTCAGGTGCAATACGAACAAACCGGCGAGTTCCCCGTCGAACGCGGCTACATCTGGACGTCGTGCGCGTCGGTGGAGAACGGCAATCCACTGTTCTGGGATGACACGGTCGCCGACCAGATCACCGACGGTCCGATCTCGCCGCCGACGATGCTGTCGGTGTGGTTCCGTCCCCACCATTGGTCCCCCGGCCGCACGGAACCAGCACTGCCGCTGCAGGTGCATTTCGACCTGAAGGACATCTTCGGGCTTCCGGAAGCGATCATGAGCGACAACACGATCGTGTTTTACGAACCGGTACGTCCCGGCGACGTGCTGCGCACCCGTCAGATCTTGCGTTCGGTTAGTGAACCGAAGACCACCAAACTCGGTACCGGCCGGTTCTGGGTAATCGATGTCGAATACGTCAACCAGCGCGACGAACTCGTCGGTGTCGAGTCATACACCGGGTTCGGCTACCGCCGGGACGCATCGTGAAGACCGACCGGCTCACGCTCGATGGGGTACGGCCAGGTGACGTGCTGCCGGAACTGCGGTACGACGTGACTGCGACGACCGTCGTGCTCGGCGCGCTCGCCACCCGCGACACCCGCCCGATGCACCACGATCACGACTTCGCCGTGCAACGCAACGGGACACCCGACATTTTCTTGAACACACCAAATCAGGCAGCCTGGTTCGAGCGGTACCTCACCGACTGGTCGGGACCGTACGGGCGGCTCGGTCGTATGAGATTTCGTATGAAAGGCTCGGTGTTCCCGGGCGACACGATGGTGCTTTCGGCGACCGTCGAACACGTCGAAACCGACGACCTGGGTTGTGGCTGGGTCACCGTGTTGGTGCGCCTCGCCGTGAACGATGAACTGAAGACGGACTGCACCGCGCGTCTCGCGCTGCCCGTCGATCGCGACGACAACCCGTGGAGGCGTCGGGGCGATTCCTGGCAGCCGTGACCGTTTCGCCATGACGACGAATCCGAGGAGCTAGCGAATGGATCTCGATCTCACCTCCGAGCAGGAAATGCTGCGAGAGATGGTGCGTGGCGTCTGCCGGTCGTACGCGTCGGTCGAGACGGTGCGCGCCATGGAAGACGATCCGGTCGGGTACCCGACCGACTTGTGGAAACAGATGGCCGCGCTCGATCTGATCGGACTGATGATCCCAGCCGAGTACGGCGGCTCGGCGATGAGCGCGCTCGAAGGCGCGGTGGTCTACATGGAGCTCGGTCGGGCGCTGGCACCGACACCTCATTTTGTCAGCGCGGTCATGGCGGCCGGCGTGTTGTGTCGATCGGGGAGCGAGGCCCAAAAACGCGAGTGGCTGCCGCGCATCGTTGCCGGCGACGCCATCGTGACGACCGCATGGCTCGAACCGGGCAACGGGTACACAGCTCGTGGCGTGCAGACGCACGCGACCTCAGACGGCGATCATGTCGTGCTCGAAGGTGTGAAGTGGCACGTGCCGTTCGCGTCGGCCGCGACCGCGATGATCGTGCTCGCCCGCACCGGCGCCGGCGAGGCCGACATCGATCTGTTCGTGGTCGACGCGGGCCAGTCAGGGCTGACGATGACCCAGCAGCTGACGGTGGCGTCCGACACCCAGTACGAAGTCTCGTTCTCAGATGTGCGGGTGCCGAACTCGGCCCGTGTCGGGGCCGCCGGTTCGGGCTGGGACATCTGGCATGACACGCTGCTCGACGGCGTTGTGCTCCTGGCCGCGCAGGCCGTCGGCGGCGCTCGCTACGCGCTCGACATCACGGTGCAGTACGCCAAAGACCGCGAACAGTTCGGCAAGCCGCTCGGCGCGTTCCAAGCGATCGCGCATTACCTTTCCGACGCGGTCACTGCCGTCGACGGCGCCGAGACGTTGGTGTTCGAGGCGGCTTGGGCCGCGGCCACCGGCAGATCGATCGACCGGCTGGCGCCGATGGCGAAACTGTTCGCCTGCAAGACCTTCCGGGACGTCACCGCAATGGCGCAGCAGGTGTTCGGCGGTGTCGGTTTCACCGTCGAATACGACATCCAGCTGTTCTTCCGGCGGGCCAAACAGCTTCAGATCTCGTGGTGGGACGACCGGCGACTCGAAGAGCTCATTGCGGCGACGGTCCTCGACTCCCAAACCGTTCAAGGACCCGCTGCAGATCGCGTAAATTGACCGTATGAGAGAACATTTCGTACGCGGCGCGGCGCTCGCGATGTCGCTGGCTTTGCTCACCGCGGCCTGTTCCTCGTCCCAAAAGACCGGCAAGGCTTCGACCACGGAGTTCCCGACCGTCGCGATCCCGACGACGGTGGCCGGATCGGCGACGACCTCACATTCGTCGCCGACGACCACGAAACCGTCGTCGACGACGAAATCCGGTACCGGTGCGACCCCCAGCGCGACGACGACGACGGTCGGTTCGGTGACGACGTCCGCCACTCCGACGACGTTGCCGGCACCGCTTCCCACCTACTTGCCGGGCATCGTGATGCGTTGGGAGCTCGCACTCGACTTTCGTACCCATCCTGGACATAACCCGTTCTCCAGCTATCTCGGTGGGACGCCGGTGTGGAGCCTGCGCGAGGGCGCGACCCTCAGCCGCGACGGCCTCTATCCGTTGCTGCCGACGTTCTCGTCGACGTTCGGCTCCGAGGGCATATCGGCCTGGCACGACGCCAGCGCCGGTTGCCCCAGCCTGCCCGCGGTCGGCGTGAACACGGTCGGCGCGCCGATCTCGCTGTGCTCGGCATCGATCCCGGGTGACGCAGCGTTCCTCGATCCGGATCCGTCTCACAGCGCGGTCGTCGCGTGGACCAGTACGTTCGACGGGACCGTCAACATCAGTTACGACGGCGTCGTCGATCTCGGCGGGTCGTGCGGCGATGGTGTCGGATACTTCGTCGATGTCGGGACCCGCCAACTCGCGTCGGTCCTGCTCACGAACAACAATGCGGCGATGCTGCCATCGATGAAGGTGCAGGTCGCCACCGGCGAATCGTTGTATTTCATCGTCGAACCGGGCGGCGGCGACGTCGCGAGCTGCGACGCGACGCAACTCGCGATCACGATCGACCGCCTGGCCTGACCAGCGTGCCCGGCCGGATGCCGGTCAGCTCTCCGTCGCGGGTGACGACCGCCCCGTTGACGACGCTCGCCGCGATCCCGGTCGGCTCAGCGACGAGTCGCGTTCCACCGGCCGGCAGGTCGGACACGTAGCGGACGTCGTCGATTCCGACACGGTCGGGGTCGAACAGCACGAGATCGGCGTACCCGCCGGGCACGATCCGGCCCCGATCGGTCAGCCCGAACAGCGCGGCCTGACGGCCGGTGAGCATCGCGACGGCTGCCTCGAGCGACAAGACGGCCCGTTCGCGCACCCAATGTTGCAGCGTCCACACCGCGTAGCAGCTGTCGGTGTTGCTGTGCGTGTGTGCGCCGGCGTCGCTGCCGCCGAGCTGCGCCGCCGGATGCGCGACAAGTTCGCCGAGGCGGACGTCGGCGGGGTTGCGCATCGCGATCGCGAACTGGGTTTCGAAATCGTCGCCGATCGCGGTGTCGATCAGCACATCGATCGGGTCGGCGCCGCGGGCGGCGGCGATGGTCGCAACGTCACGGTCGCGCAGATCGCCGCTGCGGGGTGAGTACCGGACGTGTACGTGCTCCCACCGTCCACTGAAGATCAGACTGGGCCGGATGTTCGCACCCTCCCGACGAAGTTGGTCCATTGCGGCCGGGTCGTTGGCGAGGCGTCGTACTTCCTCGGCGCCGCCGGCCTTCACCGCCCGGTTCAGTGTCGGCAGCACACGCACCAACACCCCTTGAGTGTCGAGGCGCGTCCACAGCTCGAATGGGCGCGGCGAAACCTGGCCCACCACCTGCAGGCCACGTGCTTGGGCCGCGCCCATCGCGTCGAGGAGGTCGCGGCCGACGCCAGGCTCGTCGTACGTGTCGAACACCGGACCGATCACAACTGGCTTTGTGCTCGCGGCGGCGAGCTGTTCATGCCAACCGAGGTCGGATCGGCGCTGCTCGCGGTCGAGGAGCAGGGCACGGGGAGCCATCGTGAACAGACCGGGACCGGGACCAGCTCGGAGCGTACGAGCGACGGCCAACAGTTCCTCGTCGTCGCAGACCTGTCCGGGAAGCGCGCTGTTGTCGGGGCCGACGTTGCCGACGACCTGGTCGGTCGAGAATCCCAGGGCGCCGAGCCGCAACCCGCCGGCCACGAGTTCGCATATCGCGCGCACTTCGGTCGTGGTCGCGGCCCGCGTGCACGCAGCCTCCGGGCCCATCACCGCGGCCCGTACCGGAAGATGACCGACGAGAAACGCCCGATTGAGCGCAGTGTCGCGCCGTGTGAGGGCGTCGAAATAGCTGGCGTGGTCGGTCCAGTCGAACGGGACGGTCTCGTCGATTGCTTCGCGGGGCACCTGTTCGACCGTCACCAACGCGTCGATCACGTACTCGCGTTGCTCTGCGGTCGTGACCGGCGCAAGCGAGTATCCGCAGTTTGCCAGGACGACGGTGGTCACGCCGTAACGCGAACATGGGGTGAGGAACGGATCCCAGAACTGGTTCGCGTCGAGATGCGTGTGCGTGTCGATCCAACCTGGGGCCAGCACCAACCCTCGACCGTCGAGTTCGGCCGAGCCGGTGCCGGAGATGTCGCCGACCGCGACGATGCGGTCGCCGTCAACTGCGACATCACGCTCGTAGGCGGACGCGCCGGTCCCGTCGATCACGGTCGCGCCGCGCACGACGAGGTCGTGGCTTGTCATCCGATCTCGCGCATCAGCTCGAAAGGGTGTGCGCCGAGAAGAACTTCCAGATCGTCGCGCTCGCGTTGATCTGTGTGGTGGTGAGGCCGAGGCTCGGAATCGGAATCGAGCCCGGCCAGGTGTGGCCCCCACCTTCGATGATGTAGAACACTGTCGCGCTCGACGACGCGCAGCCCGACCACGTGCGACGCACCACTTGGGTTCCGAGACGTGTGTTCGTGAACTGCTTGTTGCAGTGGTTGTGCGCGGCCCAGTTGGCCATCGCGACCGGCTTCGAACCGAGCACCGCGCCGCCGCAGCAGTGCACCGCGCCTCCGTAGAAGGGCACGATCGGATCGGCGGTGCCGTCGAACGCCTCGAGCGCGACCGGTCGCGACTTGGGGCTCCCGCAGTAGACGATGACCGCGACGGGAGCGAACGCCGCGAACTTGTCGGAGTCGACACATGCGAGCACGGATGTCATCGCGCCGCCGTCGGACATGCCAGTCGCGTAGACGCGAGACGGGTCGACACACAACGTCGCTTCAAGATGATTCAACAACGATCCGACCATCGTGACGTCGTTCTGCAGGCCCTTCTCGCCGGTCAGGTTGTAGTGGCGGCCGGCGGCGGTGACCTGCCCGTCGGGAGCGACGATCAAGAAGTCGTGCTGGTCTGCTTCGGGCTTGAAGTTGCCGTACGCCATCTGCTGGACGGCGTTGGAGCCGAACCCGTGGAAGTTGAAGACCAGCGGCACCCGACTCGTTCCGTTGTACGCGGTCGGGACGTACAGCTGGTAGGTGCGCGACTTGCCTTCGAACGTGAAGGCCTGCGAGAACTGGCCGGCCTTGTGGGGCCGTTGACATGCGACCGCCGGCGTGTCGGTCCCGACGGTGACGGGATGATTGGACGTCGTCGACGTTGCCGGTGTCGTCGTCGGTGCGGACGCCTTCGCAGAGCTCGAGCACGCGGTCGCGGCGAGCGTGCACGCGACCAGCAACGTCAGTCCCGGACTCAACGAACGCAGCTTCATTGGTGTTCCCCCTCGTGGACGCGCGGAGCCTAACCTCGCCCGCGTGAGCACCATCCGCGAGCTGCTCGACCTCGCCCGAGCCGACGTGGACAGCGGGTGGCTGCCGTCATGTCAGTTGGCGGTGGCCCGTCACGGCGAGCTCATCGCCTTCGACACCTTCGGCGATGCGACCAACGACAGTCGATACTGCATCTTTTCGTGTACGAAGCCGATCGTCGCGTCGGCCGTCTGGGCCCTGATCGGCGACGGGTCACTTGACGTGAGCCGGCCGGTCGCCGACTACGTCCCCGAGTTTGCGTCCAACGGAAAAGAACAGGTCACGGTCGAGCAGGTCATGCTCCACATTTGCGGTTTCCCGAACGCGTTGATGCCAGGAGTCGACGGCGCGGACCCTTCCCGGCGCCGCACGAACTTCGCGAACTGGGAGTTGGAGTGGGAGCCCGGCACTCGATTCGAGTACCACGCGACATCGGCGCACTGGGTGCTCGCCGACATCATCGAACGGGTCAGCGGCATCGACTTCCGCGACTTCGTCGAACAGCGGATATCCAGACCGCTCGGGCTTCCCCGTCTGCTCGGAATCCCCGAACCCGAACAAGGCGACATCGCAGCGCTGGTGCCCGTCGGCGACGGACCACGTGACGAGCTCATCATGTGGCTCGATCGACCGGAGGTGCGTGCCGCGGGAGTGCCCGGCGGCGGCGCGATCATGCGCGCCGCCGATCTCGCGCGCTTCTACCAAGCGGTCATGCACGATGACGGCACGGTCTGGGATGCCGAGGTGCTGTCCGACGCGACGTCCAACATCCGGTGTGTGCTTCCCGACAACCTGCTGCAGGTTCCCGTCAATCGGACACTCGGACTGGTCGTCGCCGGCGACGACGGCCAGCACTTCATGCGTTACGGCAGCTTCGGCGTCGCGAACTCGCCACGCTCGATCGGCCATGCCGGCGCGCACATGCAGGTCGGTTGGGGCGATCCTGCGACCGGCATCTCGTTCGCGTACTGCACCAACGGCATCGACACCGACATGATGAAAGAAGCCGTCCGGGGATTGCGCCTGTCCGACGTCGCGGCCGCGCTCACCGACTGACGCGTCGGGGACGGACATACGATGACGGACGCGGCGGTCGCGGGAATCGGTCAGACCCGATACGCCAAGAACATGGGTCGCAGCGAGATCGATCTCGCCTGCGCCGCGATCCGCGGTGCGTGCGCCGACGCCGGCCTGCCGGTCAGCGCGATCGACGGCATCGTCAGCTACCACGTGGAGCAAGTCGCAGAGGTCGAACTGTTCACGACCCTCGGTATCTCCGAACTTCGGTTCATGGCCCGTACCCCATCCGGTGGCGGCGGTGCCGCATCGCTGATCGGTCTGGCCGCACTCGCGATCTCGAACGGCAGCGCGGAGTACGTGATCGCCTTCCGTGCCCGTAACCGTTCGAAGGCCGCCTCGTACGGCGCCGATCCAAACCAGGGCGGCCGCCCCTGGGCGAAGGCCCCACGTCTTCTGCGCGACGTCCGCCAGTGGCAGCATCCGGTCGGTGTGGCGTCACCTGCGCAGGAGATGGCGCTGATCGCTCGACGTCACATGCACGTGTACGGCACACGCGCCGAACATTTCGGGATGCAGGCGGTCGCGCAACGCTTCCACGCAAGTCGGAATCCCGACGCGATCATGCGCGGTGAAATAACCCTCGACGACTGGGCCGCGTCCCGTCCGATCGCCGAACCGATCCGGTTGTTCGACTGCTCGCTCGAAAACGACGGCGCCGCCGCGATACTCGTGACGTCACTCGAGCGGGCACGTGACCTCGCACAACCTGCAGTGTCGGTCCTGTCGCAGGTGCAGTACGGCGCGCCGATCCACACCGAACTTTCGGCGTTCTTTGCGACTACCGCCGCGTTCGGAGAACGCGACAGCGGCGCGATCGTCGCCGGCCGGCGTCTGTTCGGCACGGCTGGGCTCACACCCGCCGACGTCGACGTCGCCATGATCGTCGAGCCGTTCACCATCGCGGTCCCGCTCGCGCTCGAACAGTACGGGTTCTGTCCGATGGGCGAAGGAGGCCCATTCATCGAAAGCGGCGCGACGCGCTGGCCTGACGGTGCGCTGCCGGTCAACACGCACGGCGGGTCGACCGGCGAAGCCTTCGTGCACGGCGTGAACCACCTGCCCGAAGCCGTCCGCCAGCTGCGGGGGAACGCCTGCAACCAGGTGGCCGGCGCACAGGTCGCGTTCGTGTGCGGCGCGATCAGCGACCCGTCAGGCGCAGTCCTGCTCGGAGTCGACCGGTGAGCGAACTGCCGCGCCCGGATCCGACCGACGAGGACGACGCACAGTTCTGGGCGGCGCTGCGCGACGGCAACCTGTGCATCCAACGGTGCACCGGATGCGGCACGTTCCGGCATCCGCCCCGGCCGATCTGCGCACAATGCGGCGCGACCGAACGTGAGTGGCGGCCCGTCTCCGGCGCCGGTGAAGTGTGGTCGTACACCGTCGTGCACCCCCCGACCCTGGCGGCCTTCGCCGATCGCACACCCTACGGCGCGGTCGTGGTGCGCCTCGACGAGGATGTGTTCCTGGTCACCAATCTGGTCGACTGTCCGATTCGAGAGCTCGCGGTCGGCATGCGCGTCGAACTCGCCCTCACGCGGGTCGTCGCCGGCGCAGATGCCAGCGACGACCTCGTCCTACCGTTGTTTCGGCGGGTGTAACTCCGACCCGCCCTGGTGTGTTAGTTGCCGGTGATGTTCTCGAGCGGCGTGATCGGCTGCCAGTCGCCCTCAGGACCGAGGGTCGGGACGTACTGCTCGAGCCGCCAGTTGTCATCGGCTGAGTACTTGCCGGTGTGCAACGACGAGTACGGCCCCGAGCCGCGGTTCTCGATCGGGCCAAAGTGGTCGACCGTGTAAACCCAGTTCGTGTTGTTGAGGTACGGGCCGACTCGCTGCGCGATGTCGTGGAACATCGTCATCGTCTGGCACGCGTCGTTGATCGTGCCGTAGGTGTCGTCGATCTTGCCGTCGGCGGTCTTTTTGATCTGCATCGCGTTCTCGGGGACCTGGCCGGTCGCCTTTTGGTAGATGCCGGCGCAGTACTTCCAGTTCGCGCTGTCGGTGTACTCCTGGGGTGAGAGGCCACCGGCGGTGATGATGCCGTCGTACGGGTTGGGCAACGGCCCTGACTTTTGGACCTGCTGCGCCTGGTCGAGGACGTCCTGAGTGTCGGCATAGAAGGACATGTTTGGAAATGCCTGCTTCACCTTCACGACGAACTGCTTCGTCGATGCGAGATCTCCAGACAAGATCAAGGCGTTGACGTGCTCGGTTTTCCACTTCTCGATGAAGCTGGAGAGCTGCGCCTGGCCCGCCGTCGTGTCGCCCGTGGTGCCGACATCGAGGATGGCGGTGGAACCCATCGGAACGCCGGCCTTCTTCAGGGCGGGAACGATGTAGTCGTTGACGTCACTCGATTCTGTCGTGTCGCCGAGCACCGCGAAGGTCTTGCCTTTGAGCAGGCCCTTGTTCTCGAGCAGTTGGATCAGGATCGACCCGGAACGTTCGGGAATGTCGCCGGCTGTGACGATGAGACCGGGCGGGGACTGGTTGATGATCGCCTGGGTCAAGTTGAACGTCATCAGGACACGCTTTTCTTGATTCGCGATGCAGGTCTGCGCGTCGCCGGAGAAGTCGATGAAGGTGCCGACCACGGCGAACACGTTGTCATCCTGGGCGAATGACGTGCACAGGGGCAGGATCTGCGACGTCCCGAGCGGCGTGTAGAACTTGTAGACCGGCACGATCTTGCGGCCGTCGATGCCGCCGTTCGCGTTGATGTTGTTGATGAAGATGCTGTAGATCTGTTGTTGTTCCGCTTCGGTGCGGATCGTGTCGGTGAACTGCTCGATCGGCCCGAAGTTGACGAGCGCGACGCCGACCTTGATCTGGGTGGCCGTTACGCCGATGCCGAGGGTCTTGTCCAGGCTGGTAGCGCTGGTCGTCGGCGTGGCCGGGACGGTCGTCGTGGACGATTTCGTGCCCGAACCACACGCGGCCAGCGCCACCACCGCGATCACCGCGACAGCCGCCACCGCGACGTTGGCCCGGCCCCGTCGCGAGTCCGTTTTGTCCGGCGGGTGCGGCCGTTGACGCCGCTTCGCCCGCCCGATACGTGGCTCCATGCGTTGCTCCCCTCGTCGCACGAGACGGCCCGGACCCTACTGTTTGCAGTGTGCTCGTACGTGCCAGTAGCGGGCGCCTACTGTGTGGGCCGACGGGAGCGCAGGAGAGGAAACGGTGTCGACGCCCCAAGGCCCCGCCGGGCAGAACGTGCCTGCGCCCGAATCATCCGAGAACCACGACAGCTTGCCCTCTCCCGACGGGTTCGCGTCCGCCGTCGACCGGGCCCGCCACATGGTTCCCGAGGGAACCTTCGCGGTCGGGGCCGGACTTGCCATCTCCGGCGTCACCACGTACGGCTTCCAGATCCTCGCGTTCCGAGGGCTGAGCAAACCAGACTACGCGGCCCTGAACGCGCTGTGGGTGTTCGTCTTCGTCCTCGCGCCGGGCGTGTTCCTGCCGCTCGAACAAGAAGTTGGGCGAGCCGTTTCGGCACGACTCGTGCGCGGAGTGGGCGGCGGGCCGGTCGTGCGCCGCGCCGGTCTGCTCGGAGGTGTGTTCTCGATCCTGCTCGCCTCGGCGATCGTCCTGCTCGCAGCCACGACCAACATCGTCCAGAACAAATTCAACGGTCACGTCGGACTCGTCGTGTGCCTCGTCGTCGCGCTGTTCACGTTCGGTGTCGAATATCTCGCCCGGGGCGCGTTCGCGGGAGTCGGGCGATTCGGGGCGTACGGCCTGAGCTTGGCCGCCGAAGGTGTCCTGCGCCTCTTACCGTGCATCCCGCTCGCTATCGCGAATGTCACAAATCCCCTCTGGTATGGACTGTGCCTGGCCGTGCCGCCGCTGCTCGCGACCGGTATCGCGCTGTACGGACAGAAGGGCCTCGCTCCCCCCGGTCCGCCCGCACCGTGGTCGGAGCTGTCCACCAACCTCGGTTTCCTGCTCGGCGGCTCCTTGCTCGCGCAGGTGCTGAGCTACGCCCCGTTCCTCGGCGCCCAAGTGCTCGCCAAGCCGGACCAGCGCGCCATCGTCGCCGATTTCATCGTCGGTCTGTTCCTCTCGCGGATTCCGATCCTGCTGTTCCAGGCCGTCCAGGCTGCACTGCTGCCGAAACTGTCGACCCTCGTCAGCGCCGGTCGAGACTCCGAGTTCCGCAACGGCGTCCGTACGCTCGTCTTGATCGTTGTCGGCATCGGAGTGCTCGGCGTCGTCGTGGGCGGGTTGATCGGCCCGTTCGCCGGCCGCATCCTGTTCGGCCACAAGTTCAATCTCGGACACGCCGACGTCGCGTTCCTCGCCGCCGGCAGCGGACTGTTCATCCTCGCATTGACGTTGTCGCAAGCGTTGATCGCGCTGTCCGGGCATCGTCAGGCCATGACCGCCTGGTTCATCGGGCTCATCGGCTTCCTGCTCGCGACCGAGTTCTCAAGTCATGCGCTGTTCTTGCGGGTAGAGATGGGCTCCATCGCCGGTGCCGGCGTCAGCGCGGCCGCCATGGCCTGGTTCTTCACCCGTCGCCTCAGCCGGGGCGTCGAAGCCGGCAGCCTCGCGTCGTTGGTCGAACAGATCGAGTACGGCCCACTCGAGATCTAACCGAACCTCTCAGATGCGTCCAGCGACGCACCCCGACTGACGTTGGCCCGGACCGAGGTTGGCCGGACGGATCAGGTCGGTGGTCCGGCGATGAGCTGCAGCGTGCCGCGATGCTGGTTGCCTGATTGGTCGACCCAGACGATGCCCACCCGGTCGTTGGGGTGATACGGGAACATCAGTTTGGTGAGATCCGATGCGTTCGACACGGACTTGCCGTCGACCGACGTGATCACGTCTCCGCGGGCCAGACCGGCCGACTGGGCCGGTGAGTTCGGCTCCACCTGCGCGACGGGGGCACCGCTCGCGGTCGGCGTGAATCCGCTCTGGCCGATGTCGACACCGAGGACGCCGCGATCGCCGATGTGTACCGAGTCGGTGGCGTTCTTGGACCGGATCTGAGCGACGACCTGTTGCGCGTTGTTGATCGGGATCGCGAACGCGGTCGAGCTGCCCGACTGGCCGAAGAAGTCGTCGCTCTGCGCGGCGGCGGTATCCATGCCGACGACCTTGCCGTCGGCGTTCACGAGCGGTCCGCCAGAATCGCCGGGCTGGATCGGAGCCGACATTTGGATCATCCCGTGCAGGGTTTCCGAGTCGCCCGTCCCTTCGTCGCCCGCGGTCACTCTCTGGCCGAGTGCGGTGACCGAACCCTGCGTCGCGGCCGGTGTTCCGCCCCGCCCACCGGCATTGCCGATCGCCACGACGGAATCGCCGATTTGGACGTTCGAAGCGTTGGCGAAGCTGACCGTCGGCAGGCCCGACACGCCTTCCACCTGGATCAGCGCGACGTCGTCGACGACGTCGTAGCCGAGCACCTCGGCCGGACGGGTTCCGCTCAAGCCTGCGACCTGCACCTTGATCGTCGACGCGCCGTCGATCACATGGTTGTTCGTGAGCACCTCGCCGGACGAAGTGAGGATCATGCCGGTCCCCGCGGCTTCACCTTCGCTGCCGGCCGAGTCGATCGTCGTGTAGATATCGACGACAGCCGGATCGACCTTCGCCACAATCGCGCTCGACGGCTGACCGCCGCTGCTCGTCCCGGACGAGTTGCCGCCGACGCTCGGGAAACCGACGCCACCGTTATTCGATCCGAAGCCGCCGAACGGCCCGGTCGCGCTGTTGCCGGCCGCGTTGTTGTTCGTGTGCATCGCGGAGCTGATCGCCGCGCCGACACCGGCCGACGCCAACACCAACAACACGACCGCAACTGCCGCGACCGTTCGCCGCGCCGCGGCTGGCGGGCGAGCCGCACCGGGAGGCGGACCCCAGCTCCCCGGCCCGTAGCTGTAATTCCAGTTGCCGTCGCCCGGAGGTGGCGCACCCATGCCGGCCCCGCCCGCGCCCGCAGGCGGCGGAGGTGGTGGAGGTGGCCAGCCCTGAGCCGCCGATCCCCACGTCGTTGGCGTCTGCCAACCCGACGGGCCCGGCACTGCGCCCACCGGCGGTTGGTGAATCTGGGGCGGGTCGGTTTGAAACTGCGGCGTCGGCGCGGCCGGCACCGGCGGGGTCAGGTTCGGCGTCTGCCCAGTCGGAGCCCACGGATTAGGGGGCATCACATTGGGGGGCCTGAAAATAGGGGGGGTCGGATTTGCCGAAGGCGGGCCCACCGGCGGGGTGGGTGCGGTCGGCGTGCCCGCGGGGGGTTCACCAGCTGGGAAGTGACGGGTCGGTTCGTCCATCGTCCGGTGATCGTCGGGTTGGTCGCTCATGGGCGGGTCGTCATGGGACTGATCGGTCATCGAGCATCGCCTCGGAGGAGCCGGGCCAATGTGGTGTGTTCACCTTGCCCGCTGATCTTGTGAGCATCCTGCGAGCAGCCTGAGGCTATTGCGGGGATGTTGGCGCCCCGTATCGGGTTGGCGTCCCCAGAGCGCCCACGGGCCCTCACCCTTGCGTGTGCAAGCATGCCAAAGATGTCCGACGTCGAGCGACTCGACCCCCGTCGGTGGTTCGCCGCAGCGGTTGTCATCGTGTCCGTCGCCATCCCAGTCCTCGACAACACCGTGCTCAACGTCGCGATTCCGACGATCCTGCGCGAATTTCACACGGACCTGCCCAGCCTGCAGTGGGTGATCACCGGGTATTCGCTGACGTTCGCCACGCTGTTGATCATCGGCGGCCGCCTGGGCGACATGTATGGGCATCGGCGCATGTTCATGGTCGGCGCCGCAATCTTCGGGATCGGGTCGTTCCTCGCATCGGTGTCGCATTCGGTCCCGACGCTCGTCTTGGGTGAAGCGATCATTGAAGGAATCGGTGCGTCACTGCTCATTCCCGCGACGCTGTCGATCCTGTCGACCACCTTCGAAGGTCCCGAACGTGCCATCGCGTTCGCGGCGTGGGGGACGGTGGCGGGCGCGTCGGTGGCGTTCGGACCCCTCGTCGGCGGGTTCTTGACCACCGACTACTCGTGGCGTTGGGCGCTGCGCATCAACGTCATCGCCGCCCCGATGTTCGTCATCGGCGCGTTGGTCCTCATGCGCAAAGACGAACGACCCAAGCGACGGCCAAGAATCGACACGCCGGGCGCCGCGCTGATCGCGATGGGATCGTTCGCGTTCGTGTTCGGTCTGAGCGAAGCCGCGACCTTCGGGATGTTGCGGCCGCTGCAGGACTTCTCGGTGGACGGCCACATCCTGTGGCCGGCGACGCGGCCGATCTCGATCGCGCCGCTCGCCGTCGTGGCCGCAGCCGTGATCCTTGTCGGCTTCTACAAGTTCGAACGCGCCAAAGAGCGACGCAATCGCGATCCGCTGTTCGAGTTCAGCCAGCTCGAACATCCGAGCTTCCGTTACGGCCTACAGACCACGATGGTGCTCGCGATGGGCCAGTTCGGGTTCTTGCTCGTCATCCCAGTGTTGCTCCAAGACGGTCAGCACTTCAGCGCGCTCCGCACGGGTGTGTACATGGTCCCGATGGGCGCGCTCATCGCGTTGGGCGCTCCGATCGGTGCACACTTCACCCGGATTGTCGGCACGACGCGCGTCGTCAGAACTGGCCTCGTGTTCGAAGCGGTCGGGCTGGTCGTCGTCGCGCTCATGATCTCGACGCATACGACGTTGCTCGCGCTACTTCCGGGGTCGGCGCTGTTCGGCATCGGGGTCGGGTTCGCGAGCTCGCAGCTCACGAACGTGATCCTGTCAGAAGTCGACCGCGATAAGGCCGGCGTGGCGAGCGGCACCAACACCACCGTGCGCCAGGTCGGCGCCGCGCTCGGCATCGCGGTGATCGGTTCGTTGCTCAACGCCCAATCGATCCGACACGCGGTGCGAGCAGTCCGTGCCTCGTCCGCTCTCCCGGGCTCGCTGAAGGCGTCGACGATCGCCGCCATTCGTGCGAAGGGCGTCAACTATGCGCCCGCCAACGGTGCGACCCGTCAACAAATCGGCGCGCTCACGCATGCGTTGCAGACCTCGGTGGTGAACGGAGCGCGGCCGGCGCTGTTGTTCGCGGCGGCGGTGGTGACCGTCGGCGCGTGCTGCTCGCTGCTGATCCCGACCGACGTGCCCCGACCGACCGGTGAACCCCCCGCACCGGGGGTCGAACCCGGCGGCGTCGCCGTCGCAGTAGAACTGTTCGGTTAGCTCGATCGGTCAGATCGTGATCCAGGTACGCGTGCGGGCCGACTGGCGGATGGCGTCGAGCACCTGCATCCCGGCGAAGCCGTCGGCGAACGTTGCCGGGGCCGGATCGTCCGGCACCACGCGACCTTCGATGCGATCGAGGAACGTCGTGCACAGGCGGGTGTACGGCACCAGGTCGATCCCGAACGCATGGAGGCTGTCGTAGGCGGTCGAAAGCAGATCGGCCGGCGGAGGGTCGGGCCGCGCCAACGGCAGATCGGCCGGGACCGGGACCTCGCGCGTCCCGGCCGAGTCGGCGACCCGCACCGTGTCGAATTCGGTCCAGACGGTACCGGAGGTGCCTGCGACCCGCGTGCAGAACACCGGCGGACCCCACGCTCCCACCGTGCTCTGCATCGTCCCATCCACACCGGAAGCTGTGCGGAAACGCACCGTGAAGCTGTCTTCGACGTCCCAGTCGCGGGCCGACACCTGGCTGAGCGAAGCGCTCACCCCTTCGAATTCGCCGAGCATGACGCGCACTTGATCGATCACATGCGCGGCCTGCGCGCCCAGCCATCCTCCCCCTTGGGACGCGTCGGCCCACCATGAGGGCACCTCACCGTCCGGGTCGGCCAGCATCGGGATATGCATCAGGAACGTCGCGAGCTTCGGCGTGCCGATCTCGCCGCGCGCGACGACCCGCGCCATCGACGCCTGTCCCGATGACCAACGGAACTCCGTACCCAGGAAGTGCACGACGCCGCCGGCTTGTGCGGCATCGAGCATCGAGGCCGCTTCGTTCGCGTCGCGCGCGAACGGCTTCTCGCACAGCACGTGTTTCCGTGCCGCGATCGCCTCGAGCGCGATCGCGGCGTGCGTGTGGGGCGGCGTGGCGATCGCGACCGCGTCAACTCCCCCCAGTGCGAGCGCTTCGGTCAGGTTCGTGAACGCGTACGGCACGTCGAAGCGTCGCGCTCGTTCGTTCGTCTTATCCGGATCGCGTCCGACGAGCGCATGCACGTCGAAACCAGCGGCCCGCAAGGCACGCACATGCGTGATGCAGCCGAATCCGGTGCCGACGACCACCACGCCCGTCACCCACGCCTCCGGCCTTGTCGAACAGCAAAGCCGGATCTTAGGGTTCAGGTCATGGTTCAGGATCGACACTTCGGGGCCGTCGGAACGAAGGTCGTCTTCGAGAACGACCAGGTGCGCGTCTGGGTGCTGCGCCTCGCGCCCGGAGCACGCAGCGCGGTGCATCAACACGATCTCGACCACCTGTTGATCCAGATCAGCGGCGATCGCATCGCGGTCGAGCCCGAACCCGACGCGCAGGGCCCGCACCGCGACTACCTCGAGGCGCCCGTGATTCCCGGCATGGTCGCGCACGTCCCCAAGGGCGGAATCGAAACGGCCGTCAACGTCGGAGACGAGCCGTACTACGAGATCATCGTGGAACTGAAAGATCAATCCAGCTGACCTGGCGCGGGTGCGCCGCCGTGGGGTAGGACTGACGGCGTGGCCACGACGTGGAAGCTCGAGTTCCCGTACCGGCGCAGTGTCGGACCGGTGATCGGCGCCTTCCTCACCGGCTTGCGGGATCGTCGGGTCGTGGGCGTGCGCACCGCCGGCGGCCGGGTGCTGGTCCCGCCGTTCGAGTACGACCCCGACACCGGCGAACCGGCGTCGGACCTCGTCGAAGTCGGATCCGCGGGTGTGATCGAACATGCCGCGTGGGTCCCAGCACCGCTGCGCACACATCCGCTCGATCGACCTTTCGCGTGGGCGTTGGTGCGGCTCGACGGTGCCGACACGGCGATGTTGCATGCGCTCGACTGCGGATCGGCCGATGCTGCCGAGCCCGGCGCGCGCGTCCGTATCCGTTGGCGCGCCGAAACTGTCGGACATCTGAACGACATCGAATGCTTCGAGCCGGAATGACATGACGGACCCGGTCCAGTTCATGTCGCATCACACCGCGGTCGAATACGCGCTGCCCGAGCCTTCGCGGCTCGGTGTCCACTTCGCTACGCAGCTCGGCCGCGGCAAGATCATCGGGCACAGGTGCCCGCAGTGCGCCAAAGTGTACGTGCCTCCCCGCGGTTACTGCCCGTTATGCGTGGTCGAGACGACCGACGCCGACGAGGTGCTGATCGCCGATCGGGGCACGATCACCACCTTCTCGGTGATCACACCGCTGCAATACCAGGGTCAACAAGAAACCGAAGATTACGTGCAGGCCACGCTGCTCCTCGACGGCAGCGATACCACCATCATGGTGACCGGCGTCGAAGGCATCGCGATCGCCGACGTGCGTACCGGCCTGCGGGTCGAGGCGGTCTGGGCCCCCGAAGGTGAACGGGGCGCGGCCGCGGTCGGCGTGCGCGGCATGGGTCTCGGCGACGCAGTCAAGGGCTGGCGGCCGACCGGCGAACCCGATCTGCCCCGTGAGCAACTCGCGAAGCATGTGCTGTGATGCGTGACGTCGCGATCGTCGCGTTCGCGCAGGCGCCACTCGACCAGGCGCCCGGCCAGACCGAGACACTCATGCTGTTACCCACCATCACCGACGCGCTCAACGCGGTCGGCCTCTCCCGACGCGACGTCGACTTCACCTGCTCGGGCAGCGCCGACTATCTCACCGGCGGCACGTTCACGTTCGTGCAGATGCTCGAAGCCGCGGGCGCATGGCCGCCGATCTCGGAATCGCACGTCGAGATGGACGGCGCGTGGGCGCTGTACGAAGCGTGGGTGCGGCTACAGCACGGAGATGTGGACGTCGCGCTGGTGTTCTCGTCGGGCCGCGCGACCGCGAGTGCGTCGCTGCGCGAAACCCTGACATTTCAGCTCGATCCCTACTACCTCGCGCCGATCGGAGCCGACTACGTGTCGCTCGCCGCGCTGCAAGCCCAGGCAGTCCTGGAACGTACGGGCCGCACCGACAAAGACCTCGCGCAGATCGTCGTGCAGCGCCGCCACGACGCCATCGGCAACCCGCACGCGGCGGTGTCCGGCGACGTGAGCGTCGACGAACTCTTGCGCAACGACTACGTCGTCGAACCGTTGCGCACCCACGATGTCGGCCCGGCGGTGGACGGAGCCGCCGCGGTCGTGCTCGTCGCGGGGGAACGCGCCGGCCAGGTATGCGACCGGCCCGCATGGATCGCCGGTCTCGACCACCGGGCCGATCCGCACTATCCCGGCGTACGCGACCTCGCACAGTCGAATTCGGCGGCGTTGGCCGGCGCGCGGGCCGGAGTCGGAAACGGCGGGGTCGAGGTCGCCGAACTCTGCGCGGTGTGCACGCCGGAAGAGCTCGTGTTGGCCGAGGCGTTGGGGCTCGGCGACTCCGTGACGATCAACCCGTCGGGTGGCGCGCTCGTCGCCAACCCGGTGATGGTCACCGGCTTGGTGCGCATCGGTGAAGCGTTCCGACAGGTCCACGACCACGGCCGTCAACGGGTGCTCGGCCATGCATCGTCGGGTCCGTGCTTACAACAAAACCTCGTCTGTGTCCTGGAAGCGAGAGACTGATGGCCGAACGGTGCGCGGTCGTCGGTGTCGGCATGACGAAGATGTCGAAATGCCGGGACGACGTGTCGATGGCCGGTCTCGTGCGCGAGGCCGCGATGCGCGCCCTTGACGATGCCGAAATGACCTGGGCTGACGTGGAAGCCGTCGTCATCGGGACCGCGCCCGACATCTTCGAAGGTGTCATGATGCCCGAGCTGTACCTTGCCGACGCACTCGGCGCGACCGGCAAGCCGATCATGCGGGTACACACCGCCGGCAGCGTCGGCGGCTCGACCGCGGTGGTCGCGACGCACCTGATCGAGTCGCAGGTGCACGAACGCGTCCTCACCGTCGCGTTCGAAAAGCAAAGCGAAGGGGACACGAACTTCGCGTTCTCGAGCGGCCGCAGCGGCGGCGTGGGTGCCGGCGGATACTTCGCGCCTCACATTCGAGCCTACATCGAACGGTCAGGTGCGCCGGCATACGTCGGCCCGATGGTGGCCGTCAAGGACCGCAAGAACGCGTTGAAGAACCCCTACGCGCATTTGCAGATACCCGATATCAGCATCGAGATGGTGATGGAGTCGCCGTTCGTGTGGGATCCGATCCACCGGCTCGAGTCGTGCCCGACCTCGGACGGCGCGTGCGCGATGGTGCTGACCAACGAGGCCGGCGGCAGCCGCGCGACCAAACCGCCCGCGTGGGTGCACGGCACCGCAGTCCGCACCGAACTTGGTTGGTTTCCCGGCCGCGATCCGGTGAACCCCCAAGGCGGTCAAGACTGCGCGGCGGACGTGTACCGCCAGGCCGGCGTCACCAATCCGCGCGCCGACTTCGACGTCGTCGAGTGCTACGTCCCGTTCAGCTGGTACGAGCCGATGTGGATGGAGAATCTCGGCTTCGCCGACATCGGCGACGGTTGGAAACTCACCGAGAGCGGCGCAACATCGATGGAAGGCGACATCCCGGTGAACTGTTCGGGCGGCGTGCTGTCATCGAATCCGATCGGCGCATCCGGAATGTTGCGGTTCGCGGAAGCGGCGCAACAGATTCGTGGGCTCGCCGGCGACCATCAGATCGCCGACGCACGTCGCGCGCTCGGCCACGCGTACGGCGGCGCCGCCCAATATTTCTCGATGTGGGTCGTCGCGGCCGAAAAGCCCTAGCGCGAGCCGCGAACCCGTGCGCAGACCGGCGCGACCGGCTCGCACGACGCGGGTGAGTCGGGCCTGCGACGCGGTCGAGAATCAGCACGGTCGTGCTGTCGCACGCACCCATATGAAGGTTTCGTCGAGATCGATGGCACGCTGGCGCCACAGCTCGAAACCCGATTTGCGAACAACTAGTGTGAGTGCGTGCCACGCACTGTGCACCCGTTCATGGTGTGGAACCTCTTCTTGGCCGCGATACCGCTCGCCTTGTCTTTCGTGCTCTTCCGCCGAGCCAAACACCTCGGCGTGTGCTGGTGGCTGACCCTCGGCGCGTGGTTGGTATTTCTCCCGAACGCGCCATACGTTCTCACCGATGTCGTACACATGCGCGGCGACGTTCGGGCCTCGCCCTCTCACGCGTACACGCTCGCTGTCCTCCTGACTTACGCGCTCTACGCCGCGGCTGGCCTCATTTCGTACGTGGCGTCACTGCAGTTGCTGCGCAGCTTCTTGCGCCGAGTGGCTCCGCGACGATGCGTCCTGCCGGTCCTGGTCGCAGTGCACGGCCTATGTGTGATCGCCATGTACCTCGGTCGAGTCGTGCGACTCAATAGTTGGGACGTCGTGGTCGCGCCGCGTTCAGTGGTGTCGGTGCTCCACATGCCGCATCCGCATACCATCGCCTTGCTCGCAGCCATGTTCGTCGTCGTTGGAATGGGCGCATACGTCGTGGGTGCTATCGGCGACAAGACAATTGCCGTGCTGAGGTCGACCTCCTGAACGCTGTCCGCGTGTCTGTCGCCCGTCCCTGCTGCGTGACGCGCAGCAGTTGTTTCGCGCGCACGTCGAACGCAGTATTTCTCGATGTGGGTCGTCGCGGCCGAAAGCCCTAGCGTGAGCCGCGAACCCGTGCGCTGACCTGAGCGACCGGCTCGCACGACGCGCGGTGAGTCAGGCCAGGAAGGAGAGGAACTATGGATCTCGACCTTCCCGCCGAAGACGATCCCCGACGGGTCGAGGTGCGGGCATGGTTCGACGCGCATCCTTCACCGACGCCTTCTGAGCTTGTCGACGCCGGGTTCGTTGTGCCGCACTGGCCCCCTCCGTACGGGCTCGACGCCGAGCCTGAGCTTCAGCTCATCATCGAAGACGAGATGAAACGCGCCGGCGCGTCGAAGCCGGTCAACCCGATCGGCATCGGGCATTGCGGCCCGATCCTCGTTGCGCTCGCGAGCGACGAGCAAAAGCAGCGGTATCTGATGCCGATGCTGCGCGGCGACGAGCTGTGGTGCCAGCTGTTCAGCGAGCCGGGCGCAGGTTCGGATCTCGCCAATCTGAGCACCCGGGCCGAACGTGACGGTGACATCTACCGCGTGAACGGCCAGAAGATCTGGACGTCGCTGGCCGCGCACGCCAAGTTCGGCATCCTGATCGCGCGCACACGCAACGACGTCACCAAGCACCGCGGGATCTCCTACTTCATCGTGCCGATGGACCTGCCCGGCATCGAGGTGCGGCCGATCCGCGAGATGACGGGCGAGGCACTGTTCAACGAGGTGTTCTTCACCGACGTGCGCGTCCCGGCCGAGAACCTGATCGGCGAGGAACACCTCGGGTGGGGGATGGCGAAGGCCACGCTCGCCAACGAGCGGGTCTCACTGTCGACTGGCGGCGGCCTGCAGTGGGGCTACGGGCCGAGCGCACGTGATCTCGTGCAGCTCATGCGTGATCGTGGCGGACTTCCCGATCCTGTGTTCCGTCAACGGGTCGTCGACGCCTACATCGAGGGCGAGATCTTGCGCTACCACCGCATGCGGATGATTTCGGCCGCGGTGAACAAGCGGCCCGGACCGGATGCGTCGCTGCGCAAAGCGCTCGCCGATCCGCACGGCAAGAAGGTGTTTACTCTCGGCCGCGACCTCATGGGTGCGCAGGGAATGCTGGCCGGCGCGGACGTCGACGCCGATTGGCAGCCGTGGATGCGCGGCTTTCTGTTCAGTCCCGCGCTCACGATCGGCGGCGGCACGAGTGAGGTGTTGCGCAACATCATCGGCGAACGTCTCCTCGGCCTCCCCCACGATTACGACGTCGAACAAGGTCTGACCTGGGAAGCGTCCCGCCAGCTCGCCGCCCCCCGTTAGGCCTCGCGAACGCCTTTCGGGAATTTCACCGGCATGTGTTTGATGCCGCCGATGAAGTTGGAACGCAACGGCTGGACGTCGCCGTTCAGCTCAAGGTTCGGCATACGGCGTGCCATCTCTTCGAGGAGGACGCGGATCTCCATGCGGGCCAGATTGGCGCCGAGGCAGTGATGCGGTCCGCCGCCGCCGAAGCCGACATGCTCGTTGGGGGAACGCTGGATGTCGAACGTGAAGGGGTCGTCGAAGACGTCTTCGTCGCGGTTCGCGCTGACGTACCAGATGCTCACCTTGTCGCCGGCTTGCAGCTGCTGGCCGTGCAGTTCGGTGTCGACGGTGACGTTGCGCCGGAAGTACATGACCGGCGACGCCCACCGGACGATCTCTTCGGTGGCCGGCACTGCAAGTTTCGGGTCGTTGACGAGCAGCTGGTATTGATCCGGGCTGTCGCAGAACGCTCGGATGCCATGCGAGATCGAGTTGCGTGTCGTCTCGTTGCCCGCGACTGCGATCAACAAGAAGAACAGGTTGAAGTCCATCTCCGACAGCGTGTCACCGTCGATCTCGGCGCCGAGCAGCGTCGTGACGATGTCGTCGCGGGGATGAGCGCGGCGCTCGGCTCCGAGCTCGTTGGCGTACATGAACATCTCGATCTGCGCGGTCTGGACCTCTTCGAGCGACACAATGTATTCCGGGTCTTCGCTGCCGATCATCCGGTTGGACCACTCGAACAGCTTGTGACGGTCTTCTTGCGGCACTCCGAGCATCTCGGCGATCACCTGGAGGGGCAGCTCGGCGGCGACGTCGACGACGAAGTCGCACTCGCCGCGTTCGATAACCGTGTCGAGGATCTGATTGGTCATCTCGCGGATATGTACCTCGAGCGCGCTGATCTGACGAGGCGTGAAACCACGGTTGACAAGTTTGCGGTAGCGCGTGTGCTCCGGCGCGTCCATCGTGAGCATGAGGTTGCCGCCCTGCTCGAACTCGTAGTTCTCCGGTCCGCCTTCCAGGACAACGACGCCGCCGCGCTTTTGGTCGGACGAGTAGGTCGTTCCGTCCCGGCCGACGGTGACGACGTCGTCGTACTTGGTGACCACCCAGAATCCGGGCCCGTCGGGCTCGGGATGCTTGTACACCGGTGCCTCGTTCCGAAGGAACGTGAACCATTCGTGCGGGATGCCCTTCGTGAAGCGGTCACGGTCGAGCAGGTCGATGTCGGAGAGCTGCATACATGCCCCTCAGGTGCTGGTGACGCCGTCACGGTACAGCGCGTCTCGAACCATGGGTGCAACGTCGGCCGCGAGACGCTCGATCTGAGCCCGCGCGTGGGCCGGCGTCACGCCGGGCACGTGGACACGCAGGTTCAAGGCGTCGGCGCCGGCCAAGGTCAGCGCGGACACCAGTCGGGCCGCGACCGCGGTGGCGTCGGACGCGGCGATCATCTCGGCCGCGCCCCAGTGCGCCGCCGCGCCGCTGGGCGCGTAGGCGCGGTAGGTGGCGACCTGGCGTTCGGTGGGTTGCAACGGCGGCTCCTCTCCGACCCATGCCCGCCGGATCAGCACACACGGACCGAAACCGCCCGCAACGTGGTAGACGTCGACGAGTTCGCGGCAACGTTCGGGAGCCGTCAACGAATCGAACATGAGACCGACGCCGGCCGCGGCGGCCCGTCGCGCCGCGGTCGGGCTGGCCGCCGCACTCACAACCGGGACCGGATGTTCACGACAGCGCGCAATCGCCGGATCACCACTGAGCGGGCCGGCGTCGCCGCCGGCGAGGACCGCCGCGACGTGTCCCAACGCCCGCGTGTAGCGCCCGGCGAGGTCGTCCATCGTCGTGTCCATCGTCTCGAAGTCGGCCGGGAGTGCGCCGGCCGCGACGCCGAGCCCGACCCGCCCGGGATGGCGGGCCGCGAGCCATGCCGTCTCTTCGATCACGAGCGCAGTCGGACGTAACAACAACAGCAGGGGACACGGTGCCGCCCAACCGGCCGGCATCGCGTCGAGCGCGAACCCCGCGGCCTGCAACGGATTGGGCAGGTAGCCCGCGAATCCACCATGGTGTTCGCTCGTCATCACCCCGTCGAACCCATGCGTGACCGCCAGCGTCGCCTGCACGCGCAGCTCTTCGACGATCGCCGGCGCGGCGAGGTCGAGATGCGGATAGATGCGCAGCGACACAGAACCAGCCGCGAACGGTGCGCCCCTAATGGTCACCATCGCAGTCTCGCGCGTTGTCCGACGCGTCGGATTGCGTTGGGGACGTGTCGCGACGCCGCGATGCGACGGTGTGTCGCGGCGAAGCGGCCACGCGCCGCGCAAGCGGATGCGACGAGGTCAGCGTTGCCGGGACTTGAGCTGTTTGTTGGCGACGGTGCGGTCGTCGGAAATCGAGCGGCTCATTGACGACAAGCTGGATCGGCTTACCAGGCGAGGGACTGCTGAAGTGTTGACTGGGTGCAACGCACCGATGACGCGGGCGCGGCGCTGGTGTCGGTCACGCGGCGCGGATGCGTTCCAACAGGCGGGGGTTTATAAGCTGCGTTGGGACGGTCTCCGGGCCGGCGAAGCCGCCCAGGAGGAGCGTGGAGATCTCGGGATCCATCGCTGCCATCTTCTCGCCGACGAACGCCCGGCGCGCGGACCGGTTGTCGGCGTCCTCGGCCTGGGTGACTGCGAGCACGTCGGCAATGAAGCGAAGCGTCCGCATCCGTGTCTGCCGCTCTTGTCCATAGGGAGAGAACGCTTCGGGTGTGCGGGCGCCATCGAGGATGAGGTCTCGAACCATGCGGACATCGCGTAACGCGATTGAGAGGCCTTGGCCGAGGATCGGGTCGTTATGGCCGGCGGCGTCGCCGATGAGCACGACGCCGTTCGTATAGGGCGCGGCGGTCCACGTGTCGTCGCCTGGATAGGTGGCGACCGGACCGGCCGGGTTTCCCGCTGCGACCTGCTCGCTCCATGGGTAGCAGGAGATCGCGCAGGCGGCCAGGAACTGCTCGGTACCTCGTCGGCCGGAGAAGCGATGTTGTCCAGCGAGACCCCCGAACAGATACACGCGGGCTCGACGACTTCCCTGGTGGCACATCACGAAGAGGAAGTCACCCTCGCCGGCGAGCACATCGTGGTCATCGGGCACGCCGACCAGGTCGTCCACCAGCAGGCCGGACGCGTAGCCGATCGCCTCTTGTCGTTCGAGGGTGATCCCGACTTGCTTGCGCACGGTCGACGATCGCCCGTCCGCACCCACGACCAGGGAGGTGGTCACCTCATGCGTGGTGCCGTGGACGCTATACGACACCGTCGGTGAAGCACCGCTCGCCAACTTCACGTCGCGAGCGCCCCGCACGACCGTCGCACCCGCGCCGACTGCCGCGTCGACTAATGCCTGACACGCCACCGGATGTGGAAGATTGAGCGTCCCGCGAATGCCCGCGATCCTCATGGCCATCGGGATCTCGGCCGCGTCGCCGATCCCCTCGCTGTATTGCTTCCACATCGGCGTGATGTGCGCGCCGGCGGCGAGCCAGACCCCTTCGACGCCAAGTTCGCGCGCCTCTTTGACCCCCCACACATGCATGCTTTCGCCCCGGACGCGGTCCTCGTACTCCTCGCTCGCCTCCAACACCGTGACGCCCAGACCTGCGCGCGCAAGCGCGAACCCGAGCGACGCGCCTCCAATGCCCCCTCCGACCACCACCACATCCGCGACGTCGGCCATGTCTCCCGCTTGATCGCCTTCTTCTTCCGGTCCTCAAATTCGATGATCCCACGCAGTGGCGTCGCCGTTCCTCCTTAAGGAGTCCGCGACCTGGGCAGAAGGTAACAACAATCGAATTCCGCTCTTGCAGAGGCGACCGAGCAGTAGAAGCGACCTACGACTTCCAGGGAGCCCATCGGGCAGTACGGGTGCCTCGTCGTCGCTTTTATTGCTGATGCCGGCGCGCGTCGCCGAACCCGCGCCCACCCCGCCGAAACGCGGACCCCGCTCACTCACCCCGCGTAACGTGCGGCGATATTCGCGACTCCGATCCTCCTGTCGCGAACCCTGTGCGCCATGTCGGCCTTCGCAGCTGGTATCCGGGCTCGCGCACGTGTGCTTCAGACGGGCTCAGACCGAACTATCCGACGAATTCGGAGCTGGAAGTCTCGAACGCCATCGCGCGGTCTGGGTTTGGCGCCGTCGATGAAAACCGTCACGGCCGGGTCGGCGTCGAGCGCGACCAGTTGGTCGATGTCGTGGGCGGCGATCGCACGGAGCACAAGTCGGTCGCGAGCTCGTCGATCATGGGCTGCGACGGGTCAGAGCTCTTCGTGATGCGAGCGGTGGTCGTCGAGACGGTCGGCGGGCGCTTTGCCGGACCAGTGCTCTGCGTAGGTCCAGTCGGGCTGTTTGCGTGCATGTTCGTCGTCGAGTACGGCGACCCCGTCGCGGAGATCGATCATGGGCACGATCGCAAGCTCCGTCCCGCGGTGCGCGGTATGTTCGACGCGGGCTTCGAGCTCATCGCCGAACGCGGCGAGGAAGCTGGCCACCACAACTTGTTGTTGGGTCGCCAATGAGCAGCGCGCACCGAACGCGACGGTGTCGATCCGGCGGCGGACCACATCGAGGTCTTCTTCGGTGCCTTGGGATGTTGCGACATGTGTGAGTGCGTCGGTGATCAGCAGACCGTCCTGCTTGCACGGCAAGCATTGACCGCACGACTCGACCGCCAAGAATCGTGACACGCTCGCGGCGACCGCGGCGATGTCGGTTGTGTCGTCGAGCACGATGAACGCGCCAGCTCCGAGACCGGAACCGATGGCCGCCATCCCCTCCCAGCTCGCGGGGGTGTCGAGCTGATCGTCGGTGATGATCGCAGCGGCGGCACCTTGGAGCACGGCGCGGATTGTGCGTCCCGGCCGGGCGCCGCCGCCGAGCGTTTCGATGATCTCACGCAGTGGTGTGCCCATCGTGAACTCGCCGACGCCGGCGTGGGTGACGCATCCGCTGACGGTGCACAACACGGTCCCGGGCGACTCGTCGGTGCCGACCTCGCGGAACCAGTCGGCGCCTTCAGCGAGTGCGACCGCGACGTGCGCGAGTGTTTCTGCGTTGTCGACCAGTGTCGGCGGGGCGTCGGTGTCGGAGCCAGCGCCGGCCATCTCGACGTGCGCGGACAGTCCTGACTCCGAGGTGAGATCGGCTGGGGTTTCGACCATCTCGTCGACGCCGCGCCGGTACGGCGGCGCGATCCGCGGGAATGGGTAGCGACCGTCGATCGCTTCGAGGAGGGCGGTCTCCTCGCCGAGCAGGTATTCGGGTGGGCCCTCGACGAGATCGAGCTGCACACCAGTTGCGAGGTCCGATGCTTGCACCTCGGCGATCGCGGCGCGGACCCGGCCGATATGTCGGGTTGCGGTGCGTTTCATCCCGACGACGACCTGATCGGCGCCGACTGCGAGCGCGCCGATGAGGGCACCTTCGAGCACCCGGTACGGGTTGCGGTCGAGGAGCTCACGGTCCTTGAACGAACCGGGTTCGCCTTCGGCGGCGTTCACGACGACCGTGGAGCGTTCGACCGGCGACGCGTTGGCGGCAACGGTACGCCACTTGATGCCGGTCGGAAACCCGGCGCCGCCGCGGCCGCGGATTCCGGCGGCCAACACTTCGTCGATGGTGGCCTGCGCCCCGAGCGCGCGGGCAGCGGCGAGACCTTTCCCGCCGCCGCCGGCTAGGTACGCGGCGAGCGAGACGACAGGTTCAGGGTCGAGGATCCGATTGGTGAGGGGCATGGTGGGAGTGTCTCACCTCGATTGGACGTCGGGCATCTCGGCGTCTCACGAGAACTTGGTTTTCGGCCGGTCCTGGTGTTCGCCGTCGACGAAGAGGTCGACCCGCTCGTTGTAGAAGCAGATGAGACCACCGATACGGACGCTCTCCGGCAACGGGTAGTCGTACGCCCAGGCGTAGTCGGCGTAGACGGTTTCGCCGATCACGACCGACCAGTACCGGGCGGTGCCCTTGTAGGGACAGCCGCTCGAGGTGTCGGTCTCGACCAGCAGATCGAGGCGGACGTCGGGTTTGGCGAAGTAGTAACGCGTCGGCAGGCCAGTCTCGAACAGCATCGTCGGATGGTCCGACTCCGCGACGATCACGCCGTCGATCTCGACCCGAACCGTGCGTGAGCTGGCCAGCACGTCGACCCGTGTGTAGGGACTGCGGGGATGGACGTACACCTCTTCGTCTTCTTCGAACCAGTGGTCCATGGCATTCCACGTGAAGGCGACCAGATCGCGAATCGGTTCGAGCGGCGAGCCGAGGTGACGATACGCGGCGCCCGCCGCGACCCTGCCGCCGACGTGTACGTCGTAGAGGTGTGCGTCACCGCGACTCGGTGATCGTCGTGTCTGTCCCGTCGCGTGCAGGAGGTCTGCCCGGACATCGGCCATCGGGAAGTAGTAGACGGGATAGTTGGGCTGCTCCCAAACGAGGCGTACGTGGGTCGAGTCGACGACGGCCACGCCGTCCAGGTACGCGCGCACGCGTTTGGGTCCGGGCTCCACACGTACCAGGCCCCGGGTTGGTGTCTTGTTGGGAGTCGAGCCCGACGCGCCCATGAAACGCGGATGCTATCCACGCGACCCCGACGATCGGTCGAATGGGCGCGGGTAGACGCCGCGCGCATCGCCGGTGCGCTCATGTCGGCGGGTCGGGGCGGGACGGCGAGCGTTACGCCGGAGCCGCGTGCGCTTGCAGCGCCGACAGCGAGCACCACTCGAGCGTGCGGGCGTGCGTTGCTTCGAGGACCACGGCCGGGGCCATTCCCGCCTCGTACGCTTCCTGCCAGCGCGACGCACACAGGCACCACCGGTCGCCGGGCACGAGTCCGGGGAATCCGTGATCCGGCATCGGGGTGCTCAAGTCGTTGCCGTGCGCGCGTGAAAACTGGAGGAACTCGCCGGTCACGACCACGCAGACGGAGTGCACGCCGTCGTCGTCGCCACCGCTCTCGCAGCAGCCGTCGCGGTAGAAGCCGGTGAGAGGTTCGTAGCTGCAAGGTTCGAGGTCGCCACCCAGCACGTTTCGGGCCATGACACGATCCAACCACGTCGCGGCCCGATCTGCCACGCCCAGGTGCCGGTCCTGCATAGCCTTGGCCGATGCGCAGCGTGATCCTGGTGGCCGCGACCTTCTTGGCGTGTGCGGTCGAGATGGTCGAGGCGCTGACCATCGTCCTCGCGGCCGCCATGACCCGTGGATGGCACTCGGTTAGGCTCGGGATCGTCGCCGCGCTCGTCGTCCTCGCCGCGGTCGTCGCGCTCCTCGGGCCTGCGCTCACGCTGCTCCCGCTGGACGCGTTGCGCGTCGTCGTCGGATTTTTGCTGCTGAGCCTCGGGCTGCAGTGGCTGCGCAAGGCGCTGCTGCGCGCGGCGGGCATCCTTCCGCTGCACGACGAAGACAAGATCTTCGAACGAGACGTCGCCAAATTCGCCGCCTCGGGAGCGCCGGTGAAGCCCGGCTTCGACGCCTACGCGTTCACGCTGTCGTTCAAGGGCGTCTTCCTCGAAGGACTCGAGGTCGCGTTCATCGTCGTCACGATCGGCGCTGCCCACGGCAACTTCGCCCTCGCGATCGGCTCGGCGGCCGCAGCTGTGGTGGTCGTCGCGCTCGCCGGTATCGTCGTGCACCGTCCGTTGAGTCGCGTCCCGGAAAACACCATGAAGCTCGGAGTCGGTCTGATGCTCACGACGTTCGGGACGTTCTGGGGCGCAGAAGGTGCCGGCGTGCACTGGCCAGGTTCGGACCTGATGATCCTCGGTGTGCTGGCGTTCTACGCCGCGCTCGCGTTCGGATTGGTCGAAGTCTTGCGGCGCCGTGGCAGCACACTCGCGCCCGGTTCGGTGTGAACGGAAGCCGATGAGCCAACTGAAACAGTTCGGACGGTTCTGGTATGACTTCGTGATCGGCGACGATTGGCGCCTCGCCGCCGGTGCGCTCGCCGCGCTCGGCCTCGCAGGCGGGCTCGCGCACGCCAACCGGTCAGCCTGGTGGGTTGCGCCGCCCGCGATCGCCGCGCTGCTCGGATTCAGCGTCCTGCGCGCATCTCCCCGCGGTCCCTGAGGCGGTCACATGGGCACGCGTGAGGCTGCAACGATGCACGCGTGGCGGTCGCGACGAGGTCCGCTGAGCGCCGCCGAGCTCGCCGAGACGGCCGTCCTCGCCGACCTGACGCTCGTGCTTTCCGTCGCGAGCCAGATCCTTCCGTTCGGTGGGGCCCTGCTCGTCGTCGCGGTCGTCCCGATGGCCGCGGTCGCGGCACGCAACCGGCTGCGGGCGGTGATCGTCGGCACCGTTGCGGCCTCCACGGTCGGCTTCTTGGTACTCGGCACGCCCGTGGTCACGTCGGTCGTCGCGTGCGGCGCGCTCGGCGCGGTCGTCGGCTACGCGGCTCGACGCGGGTTCAGCCTCGGGCGCACGATCGGGTTCGCAGCGGTCGTGCTGTGGCCGTTGGCCGCGATCGGCGTCGACGTGCTGCTCTTCGTGTTCTCCGCATACCGCAAGCTGATCCTCGCGCAGATACGGAACGCCTGGAGTGGACTGAGCCGGGCGTTACACAACCTGCACGTCGCTCCGATCACCGCGGTCGCGAATCGAGGCGACGACATCGTCGCGCAACTGCTGCGAGTCTGGTGGCTGACCGTCCCGGTCGGACTGCTCGTCGTCGTGGTCGTCGCGGCTGGGCTCGCCCAGCGCATCACCGGGCCGACGTTGCGTCGGGTCAGAGCCGCGTTCGCGGCCGATTCCTCAGCGGCGATCGACAGCCCCGACGACCGGGTCGGCCGACACCGCCCCAGCACGGTCGAACCGGCGCCGGTCCCGGTCGTCCTGTCGGACGTGGGGTACCGCTACCCCGGAGGCGACACCGACGTGCTGTGCGACGTGTCGCTCGAGATCGGCGCCAAAGAGCTCGTCGCGATCGTCGGACCCAACGGGTCGGGCAAGTCAACGCTCGCCCGCATCCTCGCCGGACGACACCCGAGCACCGGCACCGTCACCCGTCCCGGCCCGACCGGTCTCGGAGAGATCGGCGGAACCGCGATCGTGTTCCAGCGGCCCGAGCTGCAAGTGCTCGGCGTTCGTGTCCGCGACGACGTCGTGTGGGGATTGGCGGAACCGTCCGCCGTGAATGTCGACGCGCTACTCGCGCGTGTCGGTCTGGCCGCGTTCGCCAATCGCGAAACCTCGACGTTGTCGGGAGGAGAGCTGCAGCGCCTCGCGGTCGCGGCCGCGCTCGCGCGCCGGCCGCAACTGTTCATCTCGGACGAGTCGACCGCCATGGTCGACGGTGCCGGCCGCGCCCAACTTGTCGCGTTGCTGCGCACACTGGTGACCGACGACCAGATGGCGGTGGTGCACATCACGCACCGACGGTCGGAAAGTTCGGCCGCGGATCGTACGATCGCCTTCGACGGCGGACACGTCGTTCCGGTCCCGGCACCGACGACCGCGGCGGAGCCGCCGGTGACGACGACCCGTCGCCGCGGCGATCCGCTGTTCATTCTCCGCGACGTCGGGCACGTGTACTCGCGGCGAACGCCGTGGGCACACCGCGCGCTGGCCGACGTCAATCTGCGCATCGATCGCGGTGAGGCGGTCCTCGTCGTCGGTCACAACGGGTCGGGGAAGTCGACGTTGGCGTGGATACTGGCAGGGTTGCTCGAACCGAGCGAAGGTGACGCGCGGGTCGAGGGTCGGCCGCTCAGCCGTGTCGTCGGGCAGGTCGGCGTCGCGTTCCAACATCCACGGCTGCAGCTGCTGCGGCCCACCGTCTTGGCCGAAGTGAGCGCGGCGTCCGGTGCGACGCAGCTGGTCGTGTGGCGTTCGCTCACCGACGTCGGCTTCGACCCGCGTGAGATCGGTCCGCGCCGAGTCGACGAGCTGAGCGGCGGAGAGGCGCGCCGGGTCGTGCTCGCAGGAGCGCTCGCACGTCGGCCCCGCGCCCTGGTCCTCGATGAGCCGTTCGCCGGCCTCGACGAACGCGCCCGGTCGGAGCTGAGTGCAGCACTGACTCGGCTTCGCGACGAGCACGGAATGACGTTGGTGTGCGTGTCGCACGACAGCGATCTGCCGGTCGCTGTCGTCGATCGCGAGGTCGAGCTGACCGGCGGCCGGATCACCTACGACGGACCTGGTCGCGCCGACGATCACAACGCCGCGCGCGGGAACCTGTCATGACCGTCACCGACGACCGTGTGCGAAAACGGCGCGAAGCCGAGCTGACGTTCCTGCGGCTCGTTCCCGGCGATTCAGTCGTGCATCGCCTCTGGCCGGGCACGAAACTGATCGCGGCGGCCGAGCTGGCCCTCGTCGCGTCGATCGCGCCCACGTGGCTGACGCTCGGGGTCGTCGCGTGCGTTGTCGGCATCGGGCTGCTCGTCGCGCAGATACCGCTCGGCGCGTTTCCTCGCCTGCCGCGCGCCCTGTACCTGCTGTTGTTGTTCGGTCTCGGGCTCGACGCGATCTCGACGACCCCGACCGTCGTGCATCTCGGCTCACTGCCGATCAGCCTCGGCGCGCTCGCCGAGGCTGCCCGTTTCCTCGGGCTGGCGGTCGTGCTGGTGGTGTCGGCCGCGCTCGTCGGGTGGACGACCGAACTCGGAGCGGTCGCGCCTGCCCTGTTGCGTCTCGCGCGCCCACTACGCGTGCTGCGTCTCCCGGTCGACGAGTGGATCGTGGCTCTTGCGCTGTCGTTGCGATGTCTTCCGCTCATCGTTGACGAGATGCGCACCCTCGCGGCGGTACGTCGGCTGCGACATCGCGATTCGCAGGCGCGACGCAACGCGCGCCGATCGGTGATCGAGCTGCACGATCTTGTTTCAACCGCGATTATCGTGTCGCTCCGTCGGGCGCATGATCTCGCCGACGCGATAACCGCACGTGGTGGCATCGGCGCGATCAGCGCGAACGACGACGGGTCCTTCGGTTGGCGAGATGCGCTCACCCTGTTGGCGGTCACCGCGGTGGTCGCGGCTCTCCTCGTCGCCTCGAGATACTGACCGCCGGGCCGGGTGTCCGTCGGCGGTCATCCGCACGACCGTTCGCTCCGAACATGTCGAGATCGTCGCCGACGAAAGCAGACACGATGAAACGCGTCACGACCCAGTTCGGGTTCGCAGTGGCCATCTTGGCGTTCGCGTTGTCGCTCGGTGCGTGCAGTTCGACCAGTTCCGCCAAGGCGGCCAGCACGGCGACTGGGAGCACCATCACGATCCACAACTTCTCGTTCCATCCGTCGACGCTGACGGTGAAAGCGGGAACGACCATCACCGTCAACAATTCTGACGATACCGACCACACCGTGACCGCCCTCGACGGCTCTTTCAACACGGGCCCGATCCCAGGCGGCAAGTCGGCGACCTTTACCGTGCCGAAGGCCGGGACGTTCCCGTTTCATTGCAACATCCACAACTACATGACGGGCACCATCCAGGTCACTGGTTGACTCCGAACACTGCCCGCGGCCCGAATCCGTCGACTTCGACGCACCTGGGCACGCCCAGCCCGTCATCGTCACCCCGTCGTCCGTACCCCGTCATCGTCGTCCCTTCATCGTGGTCCCTTCATCGTCACCGAGGAGTGCTATGTCTATCGATCAGCGGACGCTTGCCGAGCGCGTCGAGGAGTCGAAAGACCTCCATGCCGACTCGATGCGCGACACGCACGTCGCGCTCGACGAGATGGTCGAACTCGGCCACGAACGCATCGCGGGCGGCGCGGATCCCGATGAGGGACAGCAGCTGGCGTCCGAGACGAGCCGGTTGCTTTCCGGCGGTGTGATGGGCGGCGGCGCACTCGCGGCCGCCGGATTCGGAGCGGCGCTGGTCGCAATGCTCGGCTCGCCCGCGTTCGCGAGCCAGACAACCGACGTGCAGATGTTGCAGACATCGGCCGCGATCGAAAACCTTGCCGTCGCGACCTACCAGGTCGCGCTGACACTGCCGTTCATCGGCGGTGCGTCGGCGTTGCCGGTCGTGAAGACCTTCGTCACGACGACGATGGGTCAACACGCCGATCACGCGAAGGCGTTCAACGCGGCCCTCATCACGCTGGGCGGCAAGGCGCAGAACAATCCTGATCCGGCCCTGTTGACCGTCGTGAACAAGGCAAAACCCACACTCAACGGCGCGGCGCCGGTCGTTGCACTCGCGATCGAACTCGAAACCGGCGCGGCCGAAACGTACGTCGCGTACACGAGCGCACTGTCGAACCTCAACGCCCGCAAAGTCACGGCCAGCATCATGGGTATCGAGGCGCAACACGTCGCGGTGCTCCTCGCGGTGCAGGCGCTCATCGCGGCCGGCCACCCGGAGGAGATCACGTTGCCGCCGCCGCTTGCGAAGTTGCCCGCGGCCGCGGGCAGTGTCGGTTTCCCGAACGCCTTCTACAAGACCGACATGGCCCGCCCGGCCACCGAAGGGGCGCTCAAATGACCGTCGATCGTCGTGCGAACGACACTCCGATCCAGATCAGCGAAGCTGAACTCAGCGCGATGACGGCCGACATGGACGAGATGCACCATGGAAGCCTTCCCGCGTTGCGCGACGCAGTCGACGAGTTCAAGCAGTTGGCCGACGATCTCCGCTCGCACGCTGGCAGCGGCTCGAAGACCGCTGCGAGCCGACGCCAGTTCCTGTTCGGCTCCGGTGTCGTACTCGGCGGACTCGCGCTTGCCGCGTGCAGCAGCAGTTCGAAGTCGTCGTCGACGACAACGGCGACGAACACGCCCACGACGGCGGTCAGCTCCGCTGCCGGCAAGCTCACCGGCGACCTCGCGATCGTGGCGCTCGCCGCCGGTCTCGAGAACCTCGCGGTCGGCACCTACCAGGCCGGTATCACCGCGGCGAAAGCCGGCAAGCTGGGGACGGTCCCACCGGCAGTCGTCACTTTCGCGACGACGGCCCAGTCGCATCACACCGCACACGCGGCCGCATGGAACGCGGTACTCGCCCAGGCCGGCAAACCTGCGGTCACCGGTGTCGACAAGACCGTCAAGACCAGCGTCGTCGACCCGGCGTTCGCGAAGGTCACCGACGTTGCCGGCCTGGCGAAACTGGCGCTCGCGCTCGAGAACGTCGCGGCCGCGACGTACCTGAACGGCATCGGTTTGATCCAGGGCGCGGCGGGCATCCAGACCGCCGCGTCGATCCAACCGGTCGAGTTGCAGCACGCGGCCATCCTCAACTTCGTCCTCGGCCAGTATCCGGTACCGAACGCGTTCGCGCTGACCACCGGCGCGCGGGTGCCGAGCGACGTGATCGGCTGAGATCTTGGCGACCGGACCGGTCAGCCGAACCCGGCGGCAATATCGTCGAGTACTTCGCCGACGTGAGTGATCAGCGCCAGGTGACCTTCTCCAGGCCATGTCGTCAGCCGGGCGTCGGACAGTCGCGCCAGGAGCGCTTCGGTGTGCGCGAGCGGGACGAGTGTGTCGTCGGTGCCGTGCCAGCAATGGACCGGCACGGAAATGTCGCCGAGCCGGACATGCCAAGGGCGTGCCAACAGCGCGTAGTCGTTCACGGCCCCGGCGGCGCTTCCGGCGAGCGCCTGGCTGAACAGGGCGAGCGCGGCGCGCGAGCCAAGCTGTCGCATCACTTGGCGGTCACACTTCGACATTTCAGCTTCGGCTGACCACATCGCGACCCGCGGCACGATCCGCACACCGAGATCGGCGAGGCGCAACAGGACCCGCGCCGTCGGCGGCGCGTGCAGCGACAGCCACGTGAGCTGACGGTCGCTGCGCGACAGGTCTTTCCAGGTCGCCCACGCGCCGATCTCGCCGGCGCTGGAAACGATGGCGGCCGACACGACCCGATCGCCGAGCCGGGACGCGACCGCCAGACCGTACGGACCGCCGCCGGAGTAGCCGAGCACCACGAACCGGTCGATCGACAGCGCGTCGGCGAGACTTTCGAGTTCGGGGCCGTATTCGGCGACGGATGCGAGCGGGACAGGATCGGAGTGGCCGATGCCGGGCCGGTCCGGTGCGATGACCCGCAGCCCGAGCCGACGTGCTGGTGCGTCGGCCCAGTCGAACCCCGCCCCACACGACGGCGTCCCGTGCAACGCGAAGACGGGCCGACCGTCCGGGTCGCCGTATTCGTACACGCCGATGTCGTGGCCGGCGCGTACACGCACCGCACGCGAGCGCGTTTCGACGCGCGGAGCTCCAAGAAACGAACGTCGCACCGGACGAGTATGGACGAACCGAAATCCCGACTTGACCAGTCGGGTTTCGGTTCGTAGCGTTCAGGCACCGCACCAGCGTGAGGAGCGAGCCATGGCCGACTGGGGTTTCGAAACCCGTCAGGTACACGCAGGGACCGAACCGGACGCGACCGGCGCCCGGGTGACACCGATCTACCAGACGTCGTCGTTCGTGTTCCGTGACACCGATCACGCCGCCGCACTGTTCGGTCTCGCCGAGTTGGGCAACATCTACACACGGATCATGAATCCCACCCAGGACGCGTTCGAGCAGCGGATGGTCGCGCTCGAAGGCGGAGTCGGCGCGCTGGCCGTCGCGAGCGGGCAAGCCGCACAGACCCTCGCGCTGTTGAACCTCGCCGAAAACGGCGGCCATCTCGTGTCGAGCACGTCGCTGTACGGCGGCACCTACAACCAGCTTCACTACACGTTCCCGAAGCTCGGCATCGAGGTGAGCTTCGTCGATCCCGACGATCTCGCCGCGTGGAGGGCCGCGATCCGCCCGAACACGAAGGCGTTCTACGGTGAGAGCATCGGCAACCCCAAAGGTGACGTCTTCGACTTCGAAGGTGTCGCCAAGATCGCCGGCGACAACGGGATCCCGCTCGTGATCGACAACACGTTGGCCAGCCCGTACCTGATCCAGCCGTTCCGCCACGGCGCCAACATCGTGGTGCATTCCGCGACGAAGTTCATCGGCGGGCACGGCACCTCGATCGGCGGTGTCATCGTCGACGGCGGTTCTTTCGACTACGTCGCCAGCGGCCGCTTCCCGGGCTTCACCGAACCCGACCCGAGCTACCACGGACTGGTGTTCTCCCAGCTGCCCGAGGCGCTGCGGCCGGCGCAGTACATCCTCAAGGCACGCCTGCAGTACCAACGCGACATCGGCCCTGCCATCTCCCCGTTCAACGCGTTCTTGTTCTTGCAGGGTCTGCAGACGTTGAGCATCCGGATGGAACGGCACTCGCAGAACGCGCTCGCGGTCGCAACCTGGCTCGAAGCACGCGACGAGGTCGAATGGGTCGCCTACCCGGGTCTGCGTTCGAGCAGATGGTACGACCGTGCCCAACGGTACGCGCCGCGCGGTCAGGGTGCGATCCTGGCGTTCGAGCTGAAAGGCGGCCTCGATGCCGGCCGGAACTTCATCGACAGCCTCGAACTGTTCAGCCACCTCGCCAACGTCGGTGACGTGCGGAGCCTCGCGATTCATCCCGCGAGTACCACCCACAGCCAGCTCGACGCTGACGAGCAGCTCCTGACCGGCGTGACGCCAGGACTCGTGCGTCTGTCGATCGGGATCGAAACCCTCGACGACATCCTCGCCGATCTCGACGCCGGATTCCGCGCCGCCAAGTCTGCGTGACCGATTCGGCGCCGATGCCGGTCACGGGCGCGTGGCGTCCCGGCGACCCGCCCGGACGGCGGCAGTTCGCGACCGTCGCCGCCGATCGGCCGCTCGGACTCCGCGCCGGCGGACATCTCGCCCCGATCGCAGTCGCGTACGAAACGTGGGGGACCCTCGCCGCCGACCGCACCAACGCGGTGTTGGTGTTGCACGCACTCACCGGCGACAGCCACGCGGCCGGCGGGGTCGAACCCGGCCACAGCGAAGTTGGATTCTGGGACGCGCTCATCGGACCGGGACGCGCGATCGACACCGACCACTTCTTCGTCGTGTGCCCCAACGTGTTGGGCGGATGCCAAGGAACGACCGGGCCTGCGTCGATCGATCCGAGCACCGGCCGACCGTACGGTTCGCGGTTCCCGACGATCACGATCCGCGATCAGATCGCGGTCGAGGCACTGCTCGCCGACCGGCTGGGGATCGAACGTTGGGCCTGCGTCGTGGGTGGTTCGATGGGCGGCCAGCGCGCCCTCGAATGGGCAGTGACCTACCCCGAACGGGTCCCCCACGCGGTGATCATCGCGTGCGGCGCCGCCGCGACCGCCGAGGAGATCGGCCTGTGCGCCCTGCAGATCCGCGCCATCGAAAACGACCCCAACTATGCGGGCGGCGACTACTACGACGCTGACGTCGGACCGTGGCGTGGCCTTTCGTTGGCGCGCGGCATCGGCCAGATCAGTTACCGAACCGAGCTCGAGTTCGCACAGCGCTTCAACCGCGGCCATCAGAACGACGAACATCCGTTCGCGGGCGGGCAGTACACGGTCGAGTCATACCTCGAGTACCACGGCGAGAAGTTGGCCCGCCGTTTCGACGCCAACACCTATGTTGTGCTGTCTCAGGTGATGAACCATCACGACGTCGGCCGGGGCCGCAGCGGCGTACGAGCCGCGCTCGGACGGATCACCGCCCGGGTCACGCTGGCCGGCATCTCCTCGGACCGGCTGTACCCACTGCGTCTCCAAGAAGAGCTGGCCGAACTGATCCCCAACAACTCCGGAGTGCAGGTCATCGACTCGATGTCAGGCCACGATGCCTTCCTCACCGAGCACGAAACGGTCGGGAAGATCGTCGCGGGTGCGCTCGCGTACTGTTGAGGCCACACGCTTCACGAAAACAGGAGTGGTCATGGACGTGCGGTCGATCGTCAGCGTCGAACCCCAGGTCGAGCACAACGGGACCGTGCCCGTGTGGTACCTCGTCAAACCCCGAGAAATGCACGACCTCACCGACGGAGGCGCGCTCGAGCTGGTCAACGAGTTCGAGGTCGCGCCGGGAAGCGCCGTCTACCCGCACGAGCACCCGACCCACGAGTTCTATTTCGTGATGTCCGGGCGAGGCGTGATGATCGTCGCCGACGAGGAGCGGCCCGTCGGCCCGGGGGATCTCGTCTACATCCCGCCCGACACCGTCCACAGCCTGCGGCCGACCGGTGGTGGCGCGATCCACTGCTTCTGCTTCGCGGTCGCGGTCAACGGCGCGCCGCCGATCGACTACACGTCGCACTGAACCGCGAGACGACTAACCGGCTTGGGCCTGGTCGATGCTGCGGGCCTCGACCGTTTCGAGCAACCACTCGACCAGCACCCGGCTCCACTGACGGCCCGCGCTTTTGCGCATCTCTTCGGCCGCGTCGTCGGCCGAGCACAGGCTGCGATACGGCCGAGGTTCGGTCATCGCGTCCCAGCAGTCGCAGACCGTCACCAACGCGACGGTGAGCGGCACCTCATGGCCGCCGCGCCGGTCGGGGTAGCCCTTGCCGTCGAAACGTTCGTGATGCCAGCGGGCGTACGGCACCAGCGACGACAGTCCCGGTGTCGACGCCAGCCAGCGGGCGCCGATCGCCGTATGTTCGTGGACCACCTCGCGTTCGACCGTCGCGAGCGGGCCCGGTATCGCGAAGATCGCCTCGGGCACGTCGAGCTCGCCGATGTCGTGCACCAACGCACCCCAATAGACCTGGCGGACTTCGGGCGCGGGCAGCCGTGCGAGCTGCGCGACCTGGACCGCGAGCGCCGCGACCCGGCACGAGTGCGCGAACGCGTGCGGCCGTCGCCGCTCGAGTTGCGCGATGACAAGTGAGGCCTGCACCTCGCCGTCACTGTCGAGAAGTCGTGTCGAGAGCTCGTTCATTGCCGTCCTTCGCATCGCGGTCGCAGTCCGTTGCCCGTAAAGGATCGGCGCGAAACCCCGCGGGCCTTGATGCGAACGCTCAAGCTTTGGTCCATCGGTGTCCGACACTCTCTGGAGGGCCGGCCCAGGGGGATCTATCGAGCGAGGGCCTGTTGAGCAGCGACTGCGAGGTGGGGGACCGGGTCATCTATCACGACCCGACGCCCCTGCACGGTGTGTTCCATGCCGTCGTGACCCGTCGGGTGACGATGCCGAGCGGCACGCTCCGTTTCGAGCTCGACCTCGAAGATCCACGCCCCGGCGATCCGCCGTTCCGATTCGCGATCGACCCCGAGATCCACCTCGAGTTGGAGCTCTGTCTGCGCTGCACCACCGACGTCAGCGTCGCCGGGAACCGTTTCCTGCGGCGGTAGTCGCGTCTCGCTGTCACCGGGCGCGTCTGGTGGTCCGGTCGCGGGCGCGAGTCGCGGCCCGACCGTGCAGGACCGGCCTCGAAACCGTCGGGGCTCGTGCGGTCGGTCTGGCTAGCGTCGACAGCCGTGACAGATCCGCTCATCGAAGCTCGGGCGCTCACCAAGCGGTTCGGCGCGTTCGTCGCGGTCGACGGCATCGACTTCGTCATCCATCCCGGCGAGGCGTTCGGGTTCCTCGGGCCCAACGGTGCGGGCAAGAGCTCGACGATGCGGATGATCGGCTGCGTGTCGCCGGCCACCGGCGGCACGCTGCGGGTACTCGGCCTGGATCCGGCGTCCGACGGGACACGGATCCGTAGCCGGCTCGGCGTCGTCCCGCAGGAGGACAATCTCGACACTGAGCTGACGGTCTGGGACAACTTGATGATCTACGGGCGTTACTTCGATCTGGCGCGCCCGGAGATCAGACGACGGGCCGAAGAGCTCCTCGAGTTTGTGCAGCTGGCCGACCGGCGCGACTCGCGAGTCGATCCGCTTTCGGGCGGGATGAAACGGCGCCTCACGATCGCGCGCGCGTTGATCAATCGTCCGGAAGTGTTGCTGCTCGACGAACCGACCACCGGTCTCGATCCGCAAGCGCGACACATGTTGTGGGAACGCCTCTACCGTCTCAAACAGGACGGGGTGACGCTCGTGCTCACGACGCACTACATGGACGAAGCCGAACAGCTCTGCGATCGGCTCGTGATCATGGACGGCGGCCGCATCGTCGCCGAAGGATCACCCCGCGAGCTGGTCGCCACGCACGCGACACGCGAGGTGGTCGAGCTGCGCTTCGCGCGTGCCGCCGACCAACAACACGCGTTGGCACGCGTGCGGGAGCTGGCGCCGAGGGTCGAGCCCGTCGCCGACCGGCTGCTCGTCTACACCGACGACGGTGACGCCACCGCGGCGGCGGTGAGCGGTGACGGCGTGGGCGCGGCGTCGATGCTCGTGCGGCGCGCCAGTCTCGAAGACGTGTTTCTCATCCTGACCGGCCGCTCACTCGAGGAATAGGCGCATGTCGACACCTGCGGTGATCCGAGTGGTCGAACGTGAGGCACGCGTGTTCGCGCGTTTGTGGCGCGGCATGGTGTTCTCGACGGTCGTGAGTCCGGTCCTGTTCCTCGCCGCGATGGGGTTGGGCCTTGGCGGCCTGGTCAAGGCCCACACCGGCAAGGTCGCAGGTTTGAGCTACCTCGACTTCGTCGCGCCCGGGCTGATGGTCGCCAGCGCGATGCAGATCGCGGCCAATGAGGCGATGTGGCCGGTCCTCGGTGCGGTGAAATGGGTGAAGAACTTTCACGCCACGGTGGCGACGTCGATCTCGCCCGGTGAGCTCGCGGTCGGATACCTGCTCTGGATCGTGATTCGGGCGATCGGAGCGTCGACCGTGTTCTTGCTCGTCGCCGCGTTGCTCGGCGCGGTGCCGTCGTGGTGGGGGCTGCTCGCGATCCCGACGGCGGCCCTATGCGCCGCTGCGTTCGCCGCTCCCCTGGCCGCGTATTCGGTCGGACTCGACAGTGACATCTCGTTCCCGGTGATCATGCGGGTCGCGGTCCTGCCGTTGTTCTTGTTCTCGGGGACGTTCTTTCCCATCTCGCAGCTGCCAGGTTGGCTGCGTCCGCTGGCCGCGCTGTCGCCGCTGTGGCACGGCGTGCAGTTGGCACGCGACGCGACGACCGGCACCCTGCACGTCGGCGCCGACGTCGTGCACGTCGCGGTGCTGGTCGGATGTGTCGCCGCCGGGCTGGTATGGGCGCGGCGCACGTTCACGCGGAGGCTCACGTCGTGAACGGCCGTCTCGACATGTTTCGCGTCGTTCCGCCGCTCACCGGCCGCCAACGGCCGTGGCGGCTTGTCGAACGCAACGCGCTGGCCTATCGGCGTACGTGGGTGGTGTTCCTGAGTGGGTTCCTCGAGCCGGTCCTGTTCTTGTTGTCGATCGGGATCGGCGTCGGCAAACTGGTCGGCAAACTGCCCTTCGACGGTCATACCGTCGACTACAAGCTGTTCGTCGCACCAGGATTGCTCGCGTCGGCGGCGATGAACGGGTCGTTGCTCGACACCACCTTCAACTTCTTCATCAAGTTCAAGTACTCGCATACCTACGACGCCATCCTCGCGACGCCGGTCGGGACCGGCGACGTCGCGACCGGCGAGGTGGTGTGGGCGCTCATGCGCGGCGCGATCTACTCGAGCGCGTTTCTCTTGACGATGGTCGCGTTCGGCCTCGTTCGGTCATGGTGGGCGCTGCTCGTCGTTCCGGTAGCCGTCCTGATCGGCTTCGCGTTCGCAGGCGCCGGGCTGGCCGCCACCACATTCATGCGCTCGTGGGTCGATTTCGACTACGTGACCCTCGCGCTGGTTCCCCTCTTTTTGTTCTCGGCGACGTTCTTTCCGCTCAGCCAGTACCCGGCTGGCTTGCAGGCGGTGATCCGGATCACGCCGCTCTATCAAGGTGTGGTGCTCGAACGGTCTCTCGTGCTCGGCGACCTTCAATGGATGCTGGTCGTCCACGCCGCGTACCTCGCCGTCATGGGAGCAGTCGGTTTGCGGATCGCGGCGCGCCGTATCGGTCGTCTCCTCCAGCCATAGCCCCGCCGCGAGCCGTCGTTCTCCGCCCCGCGTCTGGGTCTTGGATCGTGTCGGCCAGCTCGAACACCGTCCGCGGCCCCGAGCGGCGACGCAGATCATGCCGGTCCCGCCGGTCCGCGTTGCATCCGCCCTGGCGTCCCCCGTCAGCGATGCCCGCCCATCGGACGAGGCTCCGTCACGGTGGATCAGCCGGACCCGCGGGGCCGGCGGAGACGAAACAACCGGACCGCGATGATCGTGCCCGGGCCGGCGCGCCGAACGATCGGCCCGGCCGCCTTTCCACGATCGTCGGGGCCGGGCGTACGCTCCCGCGATGACGACCGTGCAAGGTGCCCACGTGCTGGTCACCGGCGGATCGAGCGGCATCGGCCTCGCGACCGCCCGCCTCGCGATCGACCGAGGGGCACGCGTCTCGCTCATCGCACGCCGGGTTGACGTCCTCGACGAGGCCGCCGAGTCGCTGCGCGCCGCGGGAGGGCAGGTCTCGGTCGCGGCCGCGGACGTCGCCGACGCGGCGCAGGTCGGGATCGCAACGACGGCCGTCACCGCGGCCCTCGGTCCGGTCGACGTGGTGATCTGCTCCGCGGGCCAGGCTCGGCCCGGCTACTTCAGCGAGCTCGATCCTGGCCTGTTCCGCGAGATGATGGACGTCAACTATTTCGGAACGGTGAACGTCGTGCGCGCGGTGGTGCCGGCAATGATCGAACGTCGCCACGGCAGCATCGTCGGTGTGTCCTCGGCGGCTGGACTGGTCGGCGTGTTCGGCTACACCGCGTACGCGCCGACGAAGTTCGCGGTGCGCGGGTTCCTCGAGTCGCTCCGCGCCGAGCTGTTGCCGTACGGCATCCATGTCGGTTGCTCGTTCCCGCCGGACACGGACACGCCCCAGCTCGCCGACGAAAACCGTTTCAAGCCCCGCGAGACGAAAGCTCTTTCGGGCACGATCAAGCCCCTCTCGGCGGAGCGTGTCGCGAAGAGCATCGTCGACGGTATCGAAGCCGAACGTTTCGCGATCGTGCCCGACGCGTCGACGAAAGGGTTAGCCAAACTCGTCGGCGTCGCGCCCGGCCTCGTCGCGAAAGTGATGGACCGGACGGTCAGGAAAAGTCAGGCGCAACGCCGCCCGCGGTAGCCGCGGTCAATATCGCAGTTCGGCGACGACCGCGAGATGGTCGGAGCCCCAAAGTCCGTCGACAGGCACATCGCCGGCGACGTGCGCGCTGATCACGTGTCCGACCCCACCGAGTTTCGGATGCCCGACCATCACGTGATCGAGGCGACGCTCGAGATCGAGGCTGGCCGCCGCGAACGGGTTGCTGTTCGACCACGTGTAGCCCGGTTCGCGGTTACCGGCCGCCTCCCATGCGTCGCGGAACACGACCCGCGGGACGGGCGACGCGGCGCGGCCGGTCAGCATGCGGATCTCGTCGCTGGACGGATCGGCGTTCAGGTCGCCGCACAACACCGCCGGGAACGGTCGAGGTCGGGTCTCGCGGACAAAACGACAGATCTCGCCGACCTGGGCTTGACGGATCGCACTGTGGTCATCGGACCAGCTGAGATGAGCGCAGAACACTTGGATCGGACCGCGGGGACCCGCGACGTCAGCGAACACGCACAGCCGCTCTTCGCCCTCTTCGTCGATCGCGTCGTACGCGCCGCGGCGAGGCAGCGTGCGCACCTCGTGACGGGTGATCGGCCAGCGTGACATGACAGCGTTTCCCGAACGTGCGCCGTCGCGTTCGAGGTTGGCCGCGAACACCGGCTCGGTACAGCCGAGCGCCTCGGCGATCTCGTGAGCTTGGCTGCGCGTGTCGTCCTCCCACACCTCTTGCAACGCGAGGATGTCGGCGTTGATCGCGCCGAGGTTCTCGACGATCACCGCCAGCCGCTGTTCCCACGGCCCGTACCGTCCCCACAGGTTCCAAGAGACGATCCTCACCCGGGTCGGCACCAACGGCCCGTAGCCCGGGTCGAACGAGATGGTTTCGTCATCGGCCATCCCCAGATCATGGCCGAAGACTCGAGCCGGGTCGACGTCCACCGACGCACGCTCTAGCGTCGCGGATGTGATCCGACGCCTCGGCAAGAACCTGACGGTGTACACGGCAGACGCACCAACCGCCAGCGAGCAGCTCGAACGCGACGGATGCACCGTCTTGGGCGGCGTGTTCACCGACCGCGAAGTCGCCGAACTGCGGGTCGAGATCGACGCCGTGTTCGAGTCCGTCCCGCCGGAACGGGCACGCGACGACAAAGAAGAGTTCCGTTACGAGATGCTCAACCGGAGCGCGGCATGCCAGCGCGCGCTCGCACATCCGCAGATCCTCGAGGCGATCGAACCGTTACTCGGCGACGACTGCCATGTGATCGCCAACACCGCCTGGCGGAACCCGCCGGAGTTTCCGGGCGGTTTCTGGCATTCAGATGCCGGCCCGCACGTTCCCCGCCCGGAAGATGTGCCGTGGGACGACCGGATCCCGTACCCGGTGTTCGCGATCGGCGCACACATCCTGTTACAGGACTGCACTCTCGCTGACGGTCCGACCGCGGTCGTGCCGGGAAGTCATCGTTCGGGCCGGCTCGCGCCGTTCGATCGGATGGGCGACGCGGACCTGTCCTACGACGGTCGCCCGGCCGTGATCCTCGAAGGCACCGCCGGAGACGTGTTGTTGTTCGTGTCCGACTCGTGGCACCGTGGACTGCCCGCACAAGGCGGACACGGACGATATTTTCTGCAGGTGCACTACGGACGGCGTGACGTTGCGCAACGTATCCGCACGACCGACGTCGTGAACCAACTCAGCGCCGAGGCGATCGCACGGGCCGACACCGACCGTGCCCGCACGCTCGTCGGCCTGCATGGCCCATTTTTTTATGATGCGTGAGTCTCGTCGGCGCTAGGTCGGCTCGCGGCGTCGTCCGACATGGTCGACGAGGTGGGGGACGAGCCCGTCATCGCGGGAGAGCAGGACGTCGTTGTAGTGGCGTTCGCCGCGGTGATGGCCGGCACCCTCGGGCGAGAACCCGAGCAGCACGCTGATGCGGTACCGGCCCTGAGTTCCGGTCGGAGGCATCGACGCGTGGAGCACGTCGGAATAATGGAACGAGACGTCGCCCGCCGTCACCGCGAACGACACGCCGCGTGGCGCGTCCGCTTCTGTCCCATCGATGGTGGGATGCGTCATGTGGTGCGACCCGGGAAGTGCGCGCAGTTCGCCGGCCGCGGCGGATCCGTCGGTGAGACAGATCGTCATCACGAACCCCGGACAGTTCAACGCGTGACCGCCCATACCGCAGTCGCGGTGCCAGGGAAGGTCGGCGAGGCCTTCCGTCACGTCGGGCCGCTTCCACAACACGGTGACGCCGTCGTCGGCGGTCTTGCGTTTCGCCGAAACGGGCACCGGCGCCAGATCGGCGACGGCGACGACGCGGGGATCGTCGTGCAGCGCCCGCAGACGCGGGCGCGACCCGGCGCGCAGTACCCGGCACAACACCGTCTGACCGTGGCGGTCGCGGCCCCACCACGACATCTTGTCGCCCTCGCGGGCCTCGTCGGACAACACGTCGGCGCCGTCGAGGAAGCCGACGATCTCTCCGGGTGTGAACACCTGACGAACGACCAGATATCCGCACGTTTCGAGGAAGTCACGAACCTTGTCGGGTTGTGTGTTGACATCCGACATCGCGAACGTCGCCGTCGGGTCGATCCCGTGCAGGTCGACGCGGGCGGCGTCGTACACCGGGCGGCCGTGATACATCGCGCGCAGTGCCGGTTCCCACCGCACGAACCGCAACGGGTTGCCACGCACCGTCTCGACCCGGCCGCCGTACAACAAGCCGGGCGGCGTATCGAGATCGCCGGCGAGTCCGTGCCACGATTCGTCGTCGAGCACGATCACCGTCTTGGCGTCGTCGTCACCGGCAACGATCTCGATCGTGTCGCCGGCGGGGACGTACGTGAACGCGCCGGCCGGAGTTCGGATCGCGAGCGACCCGATCCTGCGGGCATCGTCGACGGCGAGCGCCCCGTTGCCGGCCCCGAGCCGGGCTGGAAGTACGTCGCGGTGGAAGTGATCGAACTCGAGTGGGTCGTCGAGACGGCTGTCGACCATCGCCGAACTGTAGCCACGACCCGTCGTCGGTGCGGCCGTGCCGCCAAACCGAACGTGGGGGGTCGCACGCGCCGGGCCCGGTGCGTCACGTCACGACCGGGCACCGGGTTCGACCCGCGGGTCGTGCCGGCATCGCCGCCGTCGGGTGCGCGGCGCGGCCCCTCGGGGCCGTCCTACAGGTCGACGGGGCAGTGGTCGGTGATCTGGAGCACTTCGAGGGTGCGGCCGAGGCCCACGAACACCGCGCAGCACAACGTGAGATCGAGGATCTCGTCGTCGGCGAAGTGGGCGCGCAGCCGTGTGAACAACTCGTCGTCGATGTTGCGGTGGTCGGCCGCGAAACGTTCCGCATACTCGATCGCGAGTCGTTGACGGTCGGAGTAGCCGGGATATGTCGCATACTCGCCGACATGGGCGTAGTGCTCGGCAGGGACGCCCGCCTCCAGCACCGACGGCGACCGGAACGTCGAGCACGCCGCGCAGTCGTTCAGCTCCGCGATCCGCATCCGTGCCATCTCACGTTCGCTCGCAGGCAGATTCGAACGCCGATACGCGGTGGTGATCATGCGGTCGACCATGCCGGCCATCTCGGGCCGGAGCGACCACACCATCGCGGCGTCGCCACCCGGACCGTCGGGGATGTCGATGCGGGCCACGCCGCCATTGTACGGCGACGTCGACGTCAGCCGGCCGGCCGGTCGTGTCGTTCGAGGTGCTGGAGTTCGACGAGGAGCGGTATCACGAACCCGATGTAGGCGCTCGTGAGCGTGTAGTCGTACGCCGGGCCGTGCGTCGTTCGTGCGTGCACGTCGATCACGGTCACGCGTTCGTCTGTCTGTCGACGTTGTTTCGCCCGATCGACGATCCCGTCGAGCTGGGCTCGCGTCGCGACCTGGACACCGAAGTGGTCCATCGCCGGTGCCCGCAGGTACGGGTCGCCCGGCAGGAGATACACGAACTGGCCGAAGGTGCCGGTATACATGATGAGCGGATCGCCGACCTCGCCGGTGTTGTCACCCTCGGTCCAGCCGAACACGTCGCCGTAAAAGTCCAACAGCTCGGCGCGACCTCGATCGTCGAGCAACGTCGGATCCATGCTGATCGCGACGTGGTTGAGGCGCGGAGCGAATTCGGGCTCCGTCACGGCTGCCTCATGATCTGGTTTCTGGCCGCACCATCACCTTGCCGGGCAGCTCGCCGGCAGCGAGGCGGTGCATCGTGTCCAGCAGATCGTCGAGCAGCACGTCGTCGGGCTCGATCAGCGCCTCGAGCGGCAGTCGGCCCGACGCGAGCAGTTCGAGCGCCGGCGCGAAACCTTCAATGTCGTAGTTGTATGCGGCAATGATCGAGAGTTCGAGCACGATGGCCCGGTTGTGGTTGATGCGGGGCATGTCGTGGCCGGTTCCGACGAACACGAGCGTCCCCGCATAGTCGAGGTGATCGAAGGCGGCCTCGGCCGCAGCTGCGTTCCCGGAGCATTCGAACGCCAACGTGTACGGCTCTTCGACCGGCCGGCCCATCGGCGGACGAGTCAGTTCGTCCGGCGTGATCACGCGTGCGGCACCGACCGCGACGGCGCGTTCGCGTCGACGGGGCGTAGGTTCGGAGACGGTGACGTCGACGATGCCGCGCGCCCGTAACACCGCGGTGGTGAGCAAACCGACAGGACCTGCGCCGGTGACCAGCACACGATCGTCGGGCGTGACGCCCGACAGATTCACAGTGTGGATCGCGATCGCGGTCGGTTCGGTGAGCGCCGCGGCGCGGGTCGTCAGGCCGTCAGGAACGCGCAGCAGCCGCGCCGCCGGCACAACCTTGTAGCGGCAGAACGCGCCGCTCGTCCACGCAAGCAGGTCGGGCGGCTCGCGTCGCAGACAGACCGACGAACGTCCTCGCCGGCACGCACGACATTCGCCGCAGCCCGGCGTGGGGTTCTGGACGACGCGCGCGCCGACTTCCCATCCGTGCACGTCAGCGCCGACCGCCGCGATCGTCCCGGCCCACTCATGTCCGAGAACGCTGTTGGGACGGGCGTAACGCTCGAGCACGAGATGCAGGTCGGTGCCGCAGATACCGCAATGCGAAACCTCGACGAGCACCTGGTCGGCGGCCACGTCCGGAACGTCGAGTTCGCGCACCGCGATGTCGCCGTCGCCGAGATAGACCGCGGCCGGCATGTGGGTTTCGGTCACACCTGGATGTTAACGACGAAGCCGCCGGCACTGGGCCGGCGGCATCGAACGCATTGCGAGTGCGACGTCAGCTCACCCGAACGTTCTGCGCTTCCTCACCCTAGCCGCCAGGGGCTACGTCGAAC
>JBKQIY010000266.1:0-4569 GCA_052148155.1 Acidimicrobiia bacterium
TTGCGACGAGCCGTTGTTCGGTTTGACGACTCGGCAGGTCATGCCGCTGACCTGCCCCGGAGCGGTCGTCCTATCAATTGTTCAGGGGCGGCGCGACCGAACCGAGTAGGAGCGCGCACAGACCGCGAGCGAGCTCGACGGGACCGACGGGTTGGTCGTCGACCAGTCTGCGCAAGATGAGCAACGACGGCGCGATGTCGACGCGCAGGTCGAGGTCAGGGTCGTCGCCGCCGAGCACGCGTGCGATCAGGTGACGAAGCTGGTTGCGCATCTCCACGACCAATGACTCGCGAAACACGCGGCCGAGTTCGGAATCGCTGCGCAATGCCGTCATGAACCCGACAATGAAGCACGACTTCGGGTCGAATATGTCGTTGATCATGTCGCAGAGGAGGGCTTCGAGATCGGCGCGCGGGTCTGCGGTCTTCGGCCGTTCGACCTTGGCCCTCGCACGACTCATTGCGGCGATGAAGAGCTCCTGCTTGGTCGACCAGCGCCCGTAGATCGTTGCGAGCCCAACATGGGCGCGCGCCGCGACGTCTTGCACTCGAAGGTGGTCGTAGCCGATCTCGTCGAGCAGCTCGCGCGCGGCGTCGAGGATCAGCGGCTCACGGTCGGTCTCGCGGCGGCGCCCACGAGGCCGCGCGACCGTTCCCGATACCGCGTCGGTCTCAGTTTTCGTTCGGGCCGCGGTTCCGATCCTCACGAGACTCCCGGAGCGCTCCGGTCTCCGCCTGTGGTTTGGTTGCGCCGGAGAAGGCGGGCAGCGATGAGCAGGTCACCATGCTCGGACCACACCTCGGTTTGTTCGAAGTAGTGGCCGTTCGTCACGATGTCGAGTTGGTTAGCGACGAGCACGAAGCTCACGTTTCGGTATGCATCCTCAGGCGCGGGGAAGACGATGGAAGCGCCGAGAAGACTTACCGTTGGCGGCTCGGCGAGTTCGGCGTGGCCAGTGAGATAGTTCCGAACCGCACGCGTGTGGTTTGGTGGGTACCAGTTGTCGACGAGACGCGCGACGTTGGCTCGCCCTGACATCGGCTGCACGGGACGTACCCATACGAGGTCCCATCCGGGTTTGGGGCTTTGTCCGTCTGGGTCGGTGGTCGGCCGATACACAAACTGGCTCATGACGGGCGGGCCGTGCAGCCTGTTGCTCGCCATTTCGGCGTACGCCTCAGGTGGGAGGGCCCCTGGGGGCTTGCAGTCGCCCGGTATCGAACTGCCCACGGACGGGCTGAAATAGATCAAGGCCTGTGCGAACGGCTCGTGTTGGGTGAAAGTAACTGTGGCGAGCGCGATCCGGGTCGGGCCGTCAGCGACGGACATGTCCGTGACGTACGTGTCAGCGGCTGCCGGCCGCAGGACGCTCAGCTCGACGCTCCGCGCCGCTGTCGGGTCGAGGTCGGTCTCTTCGCACGCGCGGTCGAGGGCGAGGCTGGCAAGGTAGCCACCCGTCGGGCCGTTGGATGCCCACCAACCAAAGTCGAGCCGAGCAAGCGCATCGCCGGTTCGGGCAGGTGTCGGACGCTCACCCATGATCAGAACGGGCAATGGGTAGCAGCGGCAAGCGCCTGCGGTGCGACGATGTGCCCACCGACATCACGACCAGGACCCACCACCGTCGATCCGAGACCGTCGCTGCTCCATCAGATGTCCCTCCGAGAGTTTGCGTGATCGACGCGAACGTCATTAGGAGATGAAGCGGTGGATGGCTTCGTTGGCGTGGTCCTGAAACGACGGGTTGGCCAGGTCGGGGAGGAAGTCTGCTTGGTTGACCAAGGGACCTTTCAGCGTGTTAGCCGCGCTGGCGTAGAAGATGCCGCTCAACAGGATCGGGTCGGTGACACCGTCGACCAGTCGCTTCGCGCCCACGTCGAGTTTGTGGGCGAGACCTAGGGCGGGCATGACGTACTTGGCGGCTACCCGCATCGGTAGGGGAAGGTCGCTGGGGGCTTGGGTACCGGTGGTGTTGCCGGGGCTCACGGTGATGAAGCGGCGGTCGGGGTGCCGGCGTGCCAGGTAGGCCATCCAGAGGGCCCCGATGTACTTGGCCTGCGCGAAGGCCAAGTTGAAGTCAGCTTTCTTGCCGGCGAAGTAGCTGCCGTCAATGACAGTGGCGAGCTCGTCGGCTGAGGTTGAGACGAACGATGGCCCCTTCATCCGCAACTTCGGGACCCCGCGGACTGCTTCACTTCCGGCGAGGACCGCAACCTCGCCAAGCCGCCCCTCGGCCAGGAGTCCTTCGAGGAGGACGACGTGGCCAAGGACGTTCGTCGCAAACACGGTGGTGACCCCGTCAGCAGTCAAGCCCATCGACTGCGGGCCAATGACACCAGCGTTCATGACCAGCGCGTCGACGGATCCGTCGATGGCCGCAAGGCCGGCGCGGACCGAACCCAGATCGGCGACGTCCATGAGAATGATGTCGAAGATGTGCCGATCGGTCGCAGCTTCGAGTTCGGCCTTTGCCGCTATCGCCCGATTTTTGTTCCGGCACGCCAGGTAGATCCGCGCAATCTCAGGACGTAATGCCAGTTGCCGGGCCACCTCCTTGCCGATCCCGGCGTTGGCGCCGGTGATGAGCACAGTCTGTCCTTGGGGTGTGCTCACTTGGATTGCCCCTCATTTTCTTTGGGCGTCGCGAGGCCGTCGAGCAAGCTGAACCGGGCATCCATCGCGACACTTCGGACATCGATCAACTGTTGATATTCAGGCGAGCTGTACCACCTGACGGCCGCCTCGTGGTCCGGAAACCGCATGAGTGCCCCTGAAGTGAGGGAGCCATCGCCATGCAGGATCTCCCAGTTACTGTTGGCGAGAGCCTCGCCTCCGTGCTCTTTTGCCGTCTGTCCAGCGTTGCGGCTGTATTTCTCACGATAAACATCCGGGTCTTTGACTGTGAATTCGACAATTACGTATGCGCTCATGTGGATAAGCCTCAGTTGTTAGGTGTAATCTGTGTTCGAAGTCTTCACCCTTAAACGTCACCGCCGACCGGCGTTACGTCGCTACTCGGCCTCCGTCGACCGCAAGTGTGACGCCGTGGACGAAGCTGGCGTCGTCAGTTGCGAGGAAGACGATCGCCGCCGCCAGTTCCTCGGGCTGAGCTAAGCGACCTGCTGGTGCTAGTGCTGCGTGCTGATTCACCACCTCTTCGGGGCCTGCTTCCATCATCCGGGTGCGCGTCGGGCCGGGCGCAACCGCGTTGACCCGAACACCACGCGGGCCGTACTCGGCGGCCCAGACCTTCGTCAAGAGTTCGAGGGCTGCTCGGCTGGCGCCGTACAGAGCCATGCCGGCCTGTCCGAAGCTGGCGACCATGGTGGAGATGTTGACGATCGAGCCCCATCCGCGTTCGGCCATGGCTGGCGCCAGGGACGCGACGAGGAAGAACGGAACCTTGACGTTCACTGCAAAGGTTTCATCGAACTCTGCTTCGGTGGCTGCGTTGCTTGGTCCGAGCAAGGCGACGCCGGCGTTGTTGATGAGGATGTCGACGTGACCGTCACCTGCGTCAGTGGCCCACTCGACCAACTCCCGGGCCGATTCGAGGTCGCGCAACGTGGTGAGCCTGAACGTCGCGCTGCCGCCGCTGCCTTCGATCTCGGCGACCACGTCTTTGGCTCGTTGTTCATCGCGTCCGACCACCAGTGCGTGAGCGCCGCGGGCGGCCAAGGCGATGGCCGCCGCCTTGCCGATACCGCTCGTCGAGCCCGTTACCAGAGCTGTCCTGCCCTTTAGGTCGGTCATGCGATGTGTCGCCCGCTCGCTCCAAAATGGGTTGTGCGACCCACTTTGACAGTTCGGTACTGGGTTGTCAAACCCAAAATCCTGCTAACATTGGTGCATGGTCAACGAGACGAGTGACCGGCCGAGGCTCACCCCGAAGGGAGCCCGCACCCGGGCACGAATAGTGGAGGAGGCCGCCGCCCTCATCCATGAGCGCGGGGTGGCGGGCACCACCTTGGAAGACGTCAGGGTGGCGGCGGAAGTCAGCGGATCGCAGCTCTCCCACTACTTCGCTGACAAAGAGGAGCTCGTGCAGGCGGTGATCGACTACCAAGCCGACGCCATCGTCAATCGCAACCGGAAGGCGCTCAGCAGCGCGAACGGAGTCGAAGCTTGGCGGAAGATGGTGATCTCCGCAGCGAAGCGCACCAAAGCAAAGGGGGGCTGCGCACTTGGCTCGCTCGTTGGTCAACTCGCCGAGAGTGACCCCGAGGCCCGAGCGCGCATCGCGGCAGGCTTCGATCAGTGGGCAGCCGCCATCGGCGATGGACTGAGATCCCTTCATGCCGACGGGCAACTCCCGTCCGGCATCGACCCCGACGACCTCGCCACCACTCTGCTCGCCACGCTCGAAGGAGGACTTCTACTCTCCCAAGTACATCGGAGTAGCCGTCCCTTCGAAACCGCCGTCAATACCCTCCTCGCCCTTGCCATCGACAGATGAGCCCAAGCCGGGTTCGTTCACAGCCATCGCCGAGGTCGGCACACGGCTCTTGGATGATGTCCGAGAATCCGCACGATGAGTTCGGGGATCCGCTGCTGTTCGTGATGTGGGAC
>JBKQIY010000267.1:0-4009 GCA_052148155.1 Acidimicrobiia bacterium
CCCCGCGGCGCTATCCGCGGGGCCACCTCGCGTTGCGGTGCGACAATGGCGTGTCGCCTCCACGACGACGACCTCACGCATACGCTTCTGGCTCTTCGACGGGGCTGATGCCAGTGACCGTTGGTGACCGCTGACCGCTGACCGCGGGCTCTGCTCGAAAGCGGACAGCGACGTTCAGACGCCCGCGTGGCATTCGGCTACGAAGTTGCGGTACAGGTCCGGCGCTTCGGGGTCCGGCGGAGTCTGTCCTCTGCAGGTGGCGGCGATCATTCTTGTCTCGTAGCCGGTCAGATTTTCCTGGTACGTGGCCTGATTGTTTTGGAGGATGCCATAAGACGGGTCGTATACGTCATTGGCGTACTTGATGACGAAGAGCTGGGGGAGCCAACCGGTCGGGTTGGGGTTGCCTTGCCCGGGGAGGCCTGGCTCATCGCATCCTCCGCCGTCGGCCGTCGCGATGTCGTCTTGGTTCAGCGCGAATGGGTATGCGAGGCGCGTTGTTCTGGGCATGCATCCGGCGATATGCCAGTTCTTGATTAACAAGAACGTCGCGCCTGGGTCGATAGCGCTTGCGTTGATTGTCTCGAACGACGCGGGTATCCCTTCCGTTGCGAGGGAGTCCTGGAAGAGGTGGGCCCATGACGCGCACTGCCCGATACTGTGCGCGTCGGTCAACAGTTCTTCGGTTGTCGTCGCGTGACACGCGGCGGAGCCAACGAACCCCGGGTCGTAGTAGTGCAGCGTGGGTCCGTCGCCGATATCGCCGGTCGTCGGGTCGAGTGTCATTTGCCGGAACTCGCCGACGGGAGCGTTGCCGGCGTTCGAGAATTCTGACCAGGTACCGGCGGCGACATCGGCTTGGGTGTTTTTTCCTTCGGCTCCGTGTGTGGTGTGCCAGACGATGGTCAGGAACACCGAACCGCTGCCGTGGAACAGGACGAAGAGGTCATGGCGGCTGATTCCCGCCGGAATAGTGGTGTTCGCGGCTGTGGTCACGACCCAGGTGATAGTCATCGGCGAGGCCGGGAGAAGCATCTGTGTGACCATGTTCGGAAGTGTGGCCGTCTTGCCGTTTGGCGGCGTGAAGCCCGTGATCGGGTTTTCTCCTGCCACGAGCGTGATCCCGGCCTTTTGAAACGTCAGCTCGCGGCCTCCGACCGTGGTGGTGCCCGTGATCGTTGCCGGGCCTTCGGGCACGGCACCGGCCACGTAGAACTGAGCCTGCAACGTGATCGGGGTATTCATGTTGTACGCGATCGGCCAGTTTTTCGTCGTCACGCCGTCGTGGTTCGGGCTTTCCCACTGCGCCCCTGCATTCGTGTGAACCGCCGCGCCTGCGCGATCGATCCGTACCTCGAAGCTTCGATCGAATGCGACCCTGTCGACTGCGATGGTTGTCGGCGCAACGCGTTTGGTTGGTGTTCGTGCCGCCTCGGCGGTTGCCGGCTGAACCAGAAGGGGCACGACACCGAATACGAGCGCGACAATCGCAGCCGACTTCGGGCTGCGAGTTCTCAGCTGGCCAGCCGCACGGAACCCGCGCTTCACCGTCGTCGACTCCCGTGCCGGGCGCTTCTGGAGTGGGCGATCCATCGATGTCTCACGGAACACTCCGCCCGCGGAAATGCCCGACGCCCCGGAGTCCGTCCGATCGAGTCGCCGAACTCGTCGGCCAACCCAAGGCCCGTGAAGTCCGCGGCGATGTTCGACTGCATATGACCCGCCGGTCCGCCGTAGCGGGTCATGCGCGCGCGGCCCTGGGTGTCGCCGCGAGGTGACGGATGTCAGCGAGCGGGATGGCCTTCACTGCTGCGCGAAACACGCCTCCACGTGGCGGCAGGCCACCGTTACCTCGACCACCGCCGACGTACCGCACGACAAGCGAGATAGGCGCCGGAACCCTGGCCGACCACCAACCCATGTAGCGCTCCCCAAACCGCCCCGAGATCGACGCGCACTGTCGACGCTCCACCACGAACGGTCCCCGCGCGGTCGACGCTACGCGCGGTGCAAGGCGCTCACAAGTGCACATACAAGGGGCCGCGAACAGATGACGTGCTCGGCATCCATCGACGGATCGAGTGCCCTGACCGGCGACGTTGCTCGTCGATCCGCTGGTCTTGAAGCGGTCCATCTCGTCGAGGTCTGTGGCGCCGGCGACAGCTGCTGCGCTCCACATTGTCAGGCGTGGGGCCGATGTCGGGTGCGTTCTTTTCCGTCCCGTCCTCAACGGCACGGCAGTCGTGTTGTGATGCTCGAGCGAGGTGTCGCCTTGGTCGCCCGGTCGGGGGTCGTGAAGAGAGGCAACTCTGGAGGCGGGTGGATCGGAGTTTCGGCGAGCGCTTCGTCCTGCGCAGAGCGTCGGGTGTCCTTCGGCGATGGGTTCGAGTGTGAGTGTTTGGGCGAGCTGCGATGGCTTAGACGGTCGCTCGCCCTTCGTCGTTGCGGGAGGTTGTCGATGAATCGTTTGTCGATCTTGAGGACGTCGGTCGGGAGTTCGGCGAGCGCGCCAAACGAGAAGTAGCTGGTGGCGAAGTCATCGATGGCGACGCGTACCCGGGTACGGCCGAGTTCATCGAGGGCGTCGCTCGACACCCAATGACTGCAACGCAGGTCTGAACAACGCTGCGCCGCTCGCCAGATCGGCTGCGATGAAAATGTGCGGCGGGTTTCGTTCGCGATCAGATACGGACGATGAGGTAGACCGCCCAACACCCGACTACCGCGGCGAACAGGAGGCAGGCGCGCTCAACGGGTCGCGTGTCCTCGATCTGATCGAGCCCGAGGATGCTCGCAAAACCGACGAACCACAACAGGCACCCGCCCCCGACGACGGTCAACAAGAGTCCGAGGACGTTCAGCCAGAGGTGCCACGGGTTCGCGGTGTGGCGAGCGAAATACAAACCGACGAGACCTACGAGGGTGTAGGCCGTACCCCAAATTGCCAGCATCCACTGACGTTCGTGGTCATGCTGTTCGTTGTCGGGTATCGGGTGGCTCATTGTCGCTCCGACGTTGAGCTTCCGGGGCCGCACGATTTCGTCGGCGTCGCCACACCTGAGCGCGATCTTGTCCTGTATTCTGGGCGCGCGATCGTCGCGGCGGCAAGGTTGTCGCACGACTGCATTTCTTTGACTTGGCGGCGCCGTCCGCGGCGCCGATGCTCCAGTCTTCGGTCTGATCCTGTCGCCGAGGAAGCTCAGCGACACCGGCAGCGACCGGCGTGCGTACGTTGCGGCGGAGCGTTGGCGATCAGCGCCTCGGTGTCTCAAGTGCCGGACCAGTACAGACAAGTCGCACCGGCGGAGCAGGTGCTGGAAAACAAAAGTTGCGAGGCGGTCTGAAGCTTGACGATCTTGATCGATGATTGAACGCGAACCGCCGGCCGATTTCGGTTCGCACTCTTCGTGCTTTGGACCGAACGGGGTCCCTCGCCCCGGACGGCCGTGTGGGTGCCACCACCGACGCACCGCTCGCCAGCCTCGTTGGATTCGGAACGGGGGCAACGAGCGGTTCCGAACGATGGCACAGCCCACGTAACTCAAACTGTGCAATCACGATGCCCCGATAGCTACCGCCCCGTGATCGCGCTGCACAAAGCACACCGTTGTTTGCGCCCCGCTCTCGGCGAATGCGCGCCCCTCAATCGCATCGGCAAGCCCACTCGCGAACTCTGCGGCGGTCGCGTGGTGGCACAAGCCGCGACGTTCGAATCGCGTTCGCGTCGTCCGGCCGGACACGCACCAGGCGGTCACTGGTGGAGTGTGCGGAACGCTTTCGCGGGTTGGCGGGCACCGACCAGTACGCCACACGGCTCAGTGCGGCCGCGTGGCGTTGCGAACCGTTGCGGACTGAAACGAACCGGGCATGTCGAACTGTCCGGTGAACGCGTCGACGAGTCGTTGGCACCCGAGGTCGCGAGCCTGCGTGGTCAGAATGTTCGGCCGACGATGTTGTCAGTGTCGAAGTAGTTGGCGGTGAATTCGATGACCGAGTCGGTGTTGAAGGG
>JBKQIY010000268.1:0-25087 GCA_052148155.1 Acidimicrobiia bacterium
TGGTTGTGCACACCCCTGCGCCGATGCCTCGCCGAGACGCTGGGCTTCGACCAGCCGACGGCCGATCTGGGGGACCTGGCGGACCTCGCCGCCGAGTCCGAGCTCGCCGACGACGACGGTGTCGGCCACGACCGGGGAATCCGAACGGGCACTGGCGATGGCGAGGGCGACCGCGAGATCGGCGCCCGGCTCTGCGACTTTCACACCGCCGGCGACGCTCGCGAAGATGTCGTGGCCGGCGAGGGCGACGCCGGCTCGTTGGGCCACGATCGCGACGAGCATCGCGAGCCGTCCCGCGTCGAACGACTGCGCAACTCGGCGAGGCATCGGCGCAGGGGTGTGCACAACCAGCGCCTGCACTTCGACACATAACGGACGGGTGCCTTCGAGCACCGCCGCGACGACCGAGCCGGACGCGCCGGCACGCCGGTCGGCGAGGAACAACGCGCTCGGGTCGGACACCGAAACCAGCCCGTCGGCGGTCATTTCCAACAGTCCGAGCTCGTCGGTCGGGCCGAAACGATGCTTGAGGGCACGCAGCATGCGCAGCGCGTGGTGGCGGTCACCCTCGAACGACAGCACGGTGTCGACCACGTGCTCGAGGGTGCGCGGACCGGCGAGCGAGCCATCTTTGGTGACGTGACCGACCAGCAGCGTCGCGACGCCGAGTTCTTTGGCGAGCCGCTGCGCGCGCATCGCGCCGTCGCGCACCTGGGGGACAGAACCGGGCCCGCCCGGCGCGTCGGGATCCTGTACCGCCTGAATGGAGTCGATCGCGAGGACGTCGGGACGCATCGCTTCGACGTGCGCGCACACATGCGGCAACGACGTCTCGCACACGACGGCCAGGTCGGGCGCGAGCGTGCCGAGCCTGCCGGCTCGGAGCCGGACCTGCGCGGCGGACTCTTCGGCACACACCAACAGACAGCGTGCGCCGTCGGCTGCCATGGCCCCCAACGCCTGGAGGACGAGGGTGCTTTTGCCCATGCCCGGCTCGCCGCCGACCAGCGTCACCGAACCTGCGACGAGACCGCCACCGAGAACGCGATCGAGCTCATCGACGTTGGTCACGCGTCGCGGGGCGCCGAGCGGATCGACGTCGCACAGCGGAACCGGCCGGGCACCGACCTCGGCCCGGAGGGCCGCGCTGGCACCGTCGACGGCCAACATCGTGCCCCATTCGTCGCACTGCGGGCAGCGGCCCAACCATTTGGGCGACTCGTGCCCGCAGCTCCCGCACCGATAGCGAACAAGTGTTCGTGTCATGAGGGGCACTGTAGTTCGCGTCTGTGACATGATCGGCGGACACCGCGCGCGTGGGCGACTTCGCCTGACGATGCTTACACCACGCGACGCCGGCGCGACCTGACCAGCGCTGACCCGGCTGCGAGGAGCAACGCAACCAAGATCAGACCTGCACCGGTCACCCCGAGCACGATCCGCCGCGTGTAGGTGTGTGAGGTCGAAGCGGAGACAGTTGCTTGCTTCCCCGAGCTCAGCTGCACGGTCTGGGACTGCCCGCCCGGGGCTTGGACCCGAACGGTGAACGTCAGCGCATTGCCGAGTTGCGAACGAAGCTGCGCGTCGAGTGTCTTGACGTCAACTCCCGCGAACGTGAGCTGTTTGGCGAGCTGGGCGTCGGAGCGAAGACCGGTCGAGAGGTCGCGCAGATCGACGGTGACCGCCAGCGTGTCCTTCGAACCGAACCAGCCCCGCGTATGCGTGATCGTCGGGCCACGCAACACACCGGTCGAGCCGACGAGATCGGCGAGTCGGCGCGCCAGGTCGGCCTGTCCGACAAAGTCGTGCGTCAACGTGATCGCGTCGCCGCCACCGGAAACGGCGGTCCACGACGACACCTTCCAGCCTGCGGCGCGTACGTCGCCGAGCGGGACCGCCCGGGCGAGCGGCTCGGTCGGTGTCAGGCGACGGACAGCGTCGGCATCGAGCGCGACCCGTGCGGTCACGGTCCCGGAGCCGTCGGCACGGAGCGTCACGTCGACCCGCGCGTCGACTTTGCATCCCGCGACGAGCCCGACCAACACCAACAATGCGCACACGCGGCGCACCGACGTCGCTCGTGCGTGTGCTCGATCGTGTCGCGACGCCGCTGTGAGCGTCAGGTTGGTGCCTACTCGGGTGCGCCGCTACCGGCGAGCTCGACCGGCGGAGGCTCGACCGCTTCGACCGACCGGAAGACGATGTCTTCACCTTCGGCGTCGACGACGATCGTGTCGCCCGCGTGGAATTCTTTCCACAGGATCTTCTCGGCGAGCGGGTCCTCGACGAGACGTTGGATCGCACGGCGCAGCGGACGGGCACCCAGTGAGGCGTCGTAGCCTCGCTTGGCGAGCAGCAGCTTCGCCGAGTTCGTCAGCTCGAATCCGAGGCCCTGCGAGTCGAGCTGGCCGCGGAGCCGCTTGATCAACAGATCGACGATCTCGGTGATCTCCTCGGTCGTGAGGTGATGGAACACGATGATGTCGTCGATCCGGTTGAGGAACTCCGGACGGAAGTGGCGTTTCAGCTCGTCGTGGACGCGCTCTTTCATCTTGTCGTACGTCAACGATTCGTCGGCGCGAGCGAACCCGAGCGCCGCCTTTTTGAGATCGGCGGTCCCAAGGTTCGACGTCATGATGATCACGGTGTTCTTGAAGTCGACGGTGCGACCCTGCGCGTCGGTGAGGCGTCCATCCTCGAGGATCTGCAACAGCGCGTTGAAGACGTCGGGATGCGCCTTTTCGATCTCGTCGAAGAGCACCACGGAGAACGGCTTACGGCGCACGGCCTCCGTGAGCTGGCCGCCCTCGTCGTAACCGACGTAGCCGGGGGGCGAACCGACGAGGCGCGACACCGTGTGCTTTTCCATGTACTCCGACATGTCGAGCTGGATCATCGACGTCTCGTCGCCGAACAAGAACTCGGCGAGCGTCTTCGCGGTCTCGGTCTTGCCGACACCGGACGGTCCCAAGAAGATGAACGAGCCCGACGGGCGCTTCGGATCCTTGAGGCCCGCACGCGTACGCCGGATCGCCTGCGAGACGGCTTTGATCGCGTCGTTCTGGCCGACGATGCGCTTGTGCAGTTCCTCTTCCATGCGCAAGAGCTTGGCGGTCTCTTCTTCGGTGAGCTTGTAGACGGGAATGCCGGTCCACAATGCGAGCACTTCGGCGACCGACTCTTCGTTCACCTCGTTGAACAGGTCGACGCCCTCAGCGCGCCATTCCTGCTCTTTCGAGGATCGCTGTTCGAGCAGTTCCTTCTCACGGTCGCGTAGCTTCGCGGCGCGCTCGAACTGCTGCGCCTCGATTGCGGCTTCCTTCTCGCGTTTGACTTTCGAGATCTCGTCTTCGAGTTCGCGGTAGTCGGGCGGCGCTTGCATACGCCGGATGCGCAAACGCGAGCCGGCCTCGTCGATGAGGTCGATCGCCTTGTCGGGAAGGTGACGGTCGGAGATGTAACGGTCGGCGAGGTTGGCCGCCGCGACGATCGCCTGGTCGGTGATCGACACGCGGTGGTGCGCCTCGTACCGTTCGCGTAGTCCCTTCAGGATCTCGATCGTTTGCGCGACGGTCGGTTCTTCGACCTTGATCGGCTGGAAACGCCGTTCCAGCGCCGCGTCCTTCTCGAGGTGCTTGCGGTATTCGTCGAGCGTGGTCGCGCCGATGGTCTGCAACTCGCCGCGTGCGAGCATCGGCTTCAGGATCGAGGCCGCGTCGATTGCGCCTTCGGCTGCGCCGGCCCCGACGAGGGTGTGCAGCTCGTCGATGAACAAGATGATGTCGCCGCGGGTGCGGATCTCTTTGAGGACCTTCTTCAGGCGCTCTTCGAAATCGCCGCGGTAGCGCGACCCGGCGACGAGCGCACCGAGGTCGAGGGTGTAGAGCTGCTTGGCGTGCAGTGTCTCGGGCACGTCACCGTCGACGATGTTCTGCGCGAGACCTTCGACGATCGCGGTCTTGCCGACGCCCGGCTCACCGATCAACACGGGATTGTTCTTCGTGCGTCGACTCAACACCTGCATCACGCGTTCGATCTCGCGTTGTCGACCGATCACCGGATCGAGCTTTTTCTCGCGCGCGAGCTGCGTGAGGTTGCGGCCGAACTGGTCGAGCACCAGCGAGCCCGACGGCGCGGACTCGGCCGATCCGCCGCCGGCTGGCGCACCGCCCGACTCTTTCGAGCCGGCATAGCCGGACAGGAGCTGAATGACCTGCTGACGCACACGAGACAGATCGGCGCCGAGCTTCACCAGCACCTGAGCCGCGACACCTTCACCTTCGCGGATCAGGCCGAGCAGGATGTGCTCGGTCCCGATGTAGTTATGGCCGAGCTGCAGTGCCTCGCGCAGCGAAAGCTCCAGCACCTTCTTCGCGCGTGGCGTGAAAGGAATGTGACCCGACGGCGCCTGGCCGCCGTGCCCGATGATTTCCTCGACCTGCGCGCGCACGGCCTCGAGCGAGATGCCGAGCGATTCGAGCGCTTTGGCGGCGACACCCTCACCTTCGTGGATCAGGCCGAGCAGGATGTGCTCGGTCCCGATGTAGTTGTGGTTGAGGAGCCGCGCTTCTTCCTGCGCGAGGACCACGACTCGTCGTGCCCGGTCAGTGAAGCGCTCGAACAAGATGCTCCGCCTCTCGTGAGGTTCCCGACCCTGAAGCTTCGTCGCCAACGGAGCCCCGATGGTGACACCCTCGCCTGTGGGTATCACCTGGTATCCGTTGACCACGAAGCCGACAGATGCCGGCTGGTGCTCATTCTATCGGCCGGTCCCCCCGCTTCTTTGGCGACTTCGAGGCGGGCCGGTCTAGTTAGAAGTATGTAGACACCCAGATCGTCTCGGACATTCCCTGACCTGGCGGTCTGAGGTCCCACGGCCGTGACGCGACGACCGCCCGCTCGCGTCGGCCCTGGTCGGGCTGGCCGTCCGGGCCGTTCGGATGACGAGTCGACGCTCGGACCGAGCCCGCTCTAGCCTGCCGGCGACCGTGAGGGGCTGCGGCCGAGGGGCGCCCAGCGACGCCAAAGCGAGGCCACCATGACCAACCACCTCCTCGACGAGGTGGGACTCGCACCGCTCGCCGGAGACCTCGCACGCGTCGAGGTCCGCCTACGCGACGCCGTGTCCGCCGACGATCGATTCCTGGGCGAGGCCGCCGGCCACTTACTCCAGGCCGGGGGCAAGCGGCTGCGGCCGATGCTCAGCCTGTGCGCGGCGTACGCGATTCACGGCGCCGGCGGGTCCGCCGCCGACGAGGCCATCACCGGCGGCGCCGCGGTCGAGCTGGTGCATCTCGGCTCCCTGTACCACGACGACGTGATCGACGAGGCCGAAATCCGGCGTGGTGTTCCCAGCGTGAACGCGCGCTGGTCCAACATCGTCGCGATCCTCGCCGGCGACTACCTGCTCGCGCAGGCGTCGGCACTTGCCGCGTCGCTCGGAGCCGACGTGGCCGCGTTACTGGCCGCGACGATCGGCGAGCTGTGCCGCGGACAGGTGCTCGAGCTCCAATACCTGTTCGATACCGATCGCAGCGAAGACTCGTACCTGTCGGCCATCGAAGGCAAGACCGCGTCGTTGATGGCGACCGCATGCCGCGTCGGAGCGATGGTGCACAACGTGTCGGCCGACACGCTCGACGCACTTACGCAGTTCGGCCAGCATCTTGGCATGTGCTTCCAGGTGGTCGACGACGTGCTCGACGTGACACGCACCGAAACCGAACTCGGCAAGCCGGTCGGCAACGACGTGCATGAGGGTGTCTACACGCTTCCGGTGATTTACGCCTTGCAGTCCGCGAACGCTTCGGAGCTCGCCGCGCTGCTCGGGCGCAAACTCGACCAAGCTGAGGTCGATCGAGTCGTCGCGCTCGTTGGCACGGCCGATGTCGTCGACGCGTCGATGGCGGTCGCGCGGACGCACGCAACGAAAGCGACCGAGGCGCTCGCCGGAGCGACCGAGCTCGACACCGACGTTTGCAATCGCATGCGCACGCTGGTGAACGGGCTGATCTTGCGCTCGAGCTGACCCGATGATCACCGTCGGCGAAGCTCGGGCAGTGTTCGGGCGTCGGGTCGACGCGTGGCTTGCGCAGGATGTCACGGCCTACGTCGACTGTTGGCATGACGACATGCGCATCGAACTGCCGACCGGCGTGATCGTCGGCGCCGCGGCGTACCGCAAGCTCGTCGAGGCGAGCTTCGCGTGGGCGGCGCCGGTGTCGTTCGACGTGCACCATTTCGCGGTCGACGAAGCCGCCGGAATCGTCTTCGGCGATTGGACGATCCGGGCGCGCCGCCGCGACGACGACGTGATTGTCGAATGGCGCGGACTGTCGGTCTGCGAGCTGCGAGACGGGCGCATCGCCTGGTGGCGCGAGCATCATCTCGCGCCTCCCGCTGCGGCTGTTCTCGGATGACTGCGCTGACCGACGCGGTGGTGCGCGCGCCTCACGTTCCCGGCGTGTACTTCTTCCTCGGTCCCGGCCGCGACCTGTTGTACGTCGGGAAGGCGGTCGACCTTCGGCGACGGCTCGGCGATCATGCCCGCGACGTGTCGCGGACGTCCGACGTGCGACGCCGCGTGCTGCTCGACGCGGTGTGCACCGTGCGTTGGGAGACGTACGACAACGCCGAGGCGGCGTCGCGGCGCGAAGTCGACCTGATCGTGATGCTCAACCCCGCGTTCAATGCCGCGCACGTCGAACAGAACCCGCATCGTTATGTCGTCGTGACCGCCGGCCCGGTCGCGACGTCGTTCGACCTCACCGACATACCGACCGGCCCGGGATGCGTGTACGGCACGTTCCCACATCTCGCCAAAGGCGCGACGTCGTCGGTCGCCAAGCGCACGAAAGGCGGATACAGCGCGTTGCTTCGGCTTCTGTGGGCGCACCGCGGACCGGAACGTGCGGCACACTTCCCGACGAGGATTTCGGGTCGTCGCCGCCCAGCCATTTCGACACGCCCGTGGCGCCCGAGTTACGACCTTTGCTGCATGCGTTCCTCGCAGGTCACAGCCTGCGTCTGGTGGCAGCGTTGGAGGTGCGCACGACCGACGGTGCGGGGGCGGGTCGGGTCGGTCTCGAACGCGACGCGGGAGCGGCACGCGATTTCTTCGCGCTCGGTCCCCATGCGGTTCGCCGGTTTCGTCTCCGCCACAAGCTCGCGAGCGGACCGGTGCACGCCGACGTCATGGCCGAACTGCTCGAAGCTGAACTTGCCCCGACCCTCGGCCCGTTCTCGCCGGGTGACGCAGCGTCGGAGAGCGCGGACCTCGGACGGCGCGCCGCACGCCAGCGGCAGCTCCGAGACCGGCTGCGCGGGTGAACCGACCGGCTCAGGAACGGACGCCGCGCACGGGACGCACGCCGGCTGAATCGATCTCGGCGAGGAACTTGAGCACCGCGTCGTTGAAGGCGTTCGGAGTTTCGGCCATCAGGCCGTGCGCGGCACCGCGCAGCACATACAGCCGCGAGGTGGTGATCAGTTCGGCCATCTCTTCGGCGTCACCGAGCGGCGTGAGAGTGTCTTGCGAGCCGGTGATCACCAGGGTGGGCGCGGTGATCGTATGGAGCTCGGCGCGCATGTCGTCGGACATGGCGAGGATCGCCTCAACCTGGGCCGCGAACGCGGCCGGCTTTGTCTGCACGAGCACACGAGCGAGGACGTTCACGAACACGCCGAACCGGCGCTGCAGACGCGGGCCGACGAGCCAACGCATGCCGTCGTCGGTGAGTGCGTTCATGCCGTGCGCGGTGACGAGCTCAGCCCATTCGGCCAGCAGCTCGCGGCGCCACTCGTGATGTCGGCAGGCGGTGCACGCAAGGACGAGCGAGTGCACCCGCTCTGGGAAGGTGACGCCGACAATCTGCGCGATGACGCCTCCCATCGATGCGCCGATGACGTGGGCGCTTTCGATGTGTTCGGCGTCGAGGACTTCCACCGCGTCGAGAGCCATCCGCACCAGGTCGTACGGTCCGGGCGGTGCGTCCGAATGTCCGGTGCCGCGGTTGTCGATCGCGACGCACCGATGATTCCGACCGAACGCGCCTCGCTGAAGGGCCCAACCGCGGGCGTTCATGCCGAGCCCTTGGATCATGAGCACGGGTGAACCGTCGCGGGCACCCCAGGCGTCGTACGCAATGTGTACGCCGTCGCTCGTGACGATGTCGCTCACGACGTCAACGTATCGGCTGCTCGAGGAGATCCGAGACCGCGTCGCGTACTGCCTCACCGAAGCGTGCCGCTGCGAGCGGATCGCCCGGGTCGTACGGGTCGGGCAGCGTGACCAGCGGACCGAACTGCACCCGCCACGGCGCGAACGCCAAACCGAACGGCCCGCCGGGCGTCACGGCCACGGGCACGATCGGTGCCGTCGTCATCGCTTGGAGCAGCGGACGGGGCGGGATTCCGGCGCCTCGGCGCAGCCAGGTTGGCGCGAGGGGAACCGCGACGAGGTTGCCGGCACGCAAGCACGCTCGCATGTCGGGCGCGCTGGCACTGATCGCGCCCAAGCGGCGTACGAGGCCACCCAACGCGGGGACGGCTGGCGCGCCGACGATGCGAAGCCGGCGCGAGGCGACGCGACGCACCGCGATGCCGAGGACGGCTGGTTCGACGATACCGAAACCGCGGTTGGCGACCAGCACCGCCGCGCCGGCGGTCGGGACGTGCTCGCCGCCTTCGACGTCGACGCGTATCACGGCGGTGAACAGCGGTGTCACGAGGTCGACGACCTGTGGATCGAATCCGAACGCGTCGATCGGGTACCGGCCGCCGAGACGGCGGCGCAACATCGCGCTCAGCGGGACGCCCCGTCCGATCTGGTCGACGTCGAGACGTTCCCGATCGGCCACAGACATGTTCATGTCGTCGCCGATGGTCGCAACCGCCGGGCTGGCCGGCCGTGGCCGCGGCACGGGTGGCCGTGCGGCCACGGCGCTTTGGTGGGTTCGCTCATGCAACCTGCTCTCGGCTGGTGGGGATCGGGATCACGTCGGCCCATTCGAAGAGTTCCCGCAAGACCGTTTGTGTCGGCACGAGATGTCCCAACGCGAGAGCGTCGACCGCTCGGTCGCCGGCGCCGGTCCGACCGTAACGGAGTTGTTCGATCACATGGGGTGCGATGGCCGCGCCTGCGAGTTCGACGACCCGCGCCGCGACGTCCCACAGCGGTCCCGCGACGGGGAGTGGCACTCGACCCCCGAGGCGTACCGACTGCCACGGCGTGGCGGCGCCGGGACCGACAACGTTGAGCGGTCCGTCGTAACGGCGGTCGATCGCGGCGACCATCGCCTCGGCTGCGTCGTCGGGATGCAACAACGAGAACGGCGGATCCGCGAACGCCGGTACCGGCACCACCGGAAGTCGCAGCAGCCGTCCGACCGGACTGGGGACGTGCGGTCCGACCACCGGCGCGTACCGCAACGTGCACACGGGGACGCTGTGACGCAGACGGAGACCCGCGACGATCGACTCCACCTCGAGCAGCGACCGCCCGTAGGGCGTGCGCGGTTCGGGCATCACGTCCTCGTCGGGGACCGAGGCGCGCAGGGTGAGCGGCCCGTACACCTCGAGGCCGCTACGCACGACCACGTAGGCCAAGTTGCCGCCGCGTGCGGCCGCGCTCATCGTCGCGATCGTGCACAGTTCCGTCCGTTCGATCGCCGACAGCGGGCTCATGCGCGACGCGGGTTCGTACACGCCGAAGTGGGCGACGATGCTGGGAGCGAAGTCTTCGACGAACGTTGCGAGCCGGTCACGATCGCGTGGATCGATGCGATGGAACTCGGCGCGGCGCAGCCGGCGGCGGGGCGGCACGAAGTCGACTCCCACCACTTCTTTGGCCCAGGAGCGCTGCTCGATCAGCTGCGCGACTCGCGTCCCGAGTTCGCCTCCCATACCTGTGATCAGTACTCGTTCGTTCGTCACGCGTCCTCCTGACGCAGATTGTCAGCCTCCGGCCGCAGATGCGGAAACAGAATCACTTCTTTGATCGACGTGACGCCAGCCAACAACATGACGATACGGTCAATCCCGGTGCCCATGCCTCCACACGGTGGCAGTCCGTACTCCAGCGCCCGTAGATAGTCCTCGTCGATGTCGTTCGCTTCGGCGTCGCCGCGACGCTTGAGTTCAGCCTGGGCTTCGAAGCGGCGTCGCTGCTCGACGGGATCGTTGAGTTCGCTGAAGGCGTTGGCGATCTCGCGACCGCCGATGATGAGCTCGAAGCGTTCGGTGAGCGTCGGGTCGTCACGATGGGTGCGAGCGAGGGGCGACACCTCGAGCGGGTAGTCGCAGACGTACGTCGGGGCGACAAGTTTCGCTTCGGTCGTTTTCTCGTAGATCTCGAGCAACAGCTTGCCCGACCCCCAATGCTGCTGGTACGGCACGTCGAGCTCGTCGCACAGCGCGCGCACCTGCGCGACGGGTTGGCTGGGGTGCACGCTGACGCCACCGTGTTCTTTGACGAGGTCGATCATCGTGCGGCGCGCGAACGGTGGGGTCAGGTCGATGGTTTGCCCGTCCCATTCGATGACGGTCGTGCCGACGGTCTCGGTTGCGGCGCGCGCGATCATCTGTTCGGTGAGGGCCATCATGTCGGTGTAATCGGCGAAGGCCTCGTAGAGCTCCAACATCGTGAATTCGGGATTGTGCCGGGTGGAGACGCCCTCGTTGCGGAACACCCGTGCGACCTCGAACACCTTGTCGAGCCCGCCGACGATCAGGCGTTTGAGATACAACTCCGGCGCGACACGCAGGTAAAAGTCGGTGTCGAGCGCGTTGTGATGCGTCACGAACGGGCGGGCGGTCGCGCCACCGAGGATCGGATGCAGGACGGGTGTTTCGACCTCGACGAACCCACGTTCGGTCAGGAACGCCCGCATCGACGCGATCGCCGCGAAACGAACGGCGAACACGCGTCGGGCGTCGTCGTTCGCGATCAGGTCGACGTACCGTTGGCGGAACCGGGTGTCGGTGTCGGTCAGACCGTGCCACTTCTCCGGCAGGGGCCGCAACGACTTGGAGAGCAGCGAGAACGTTTTCACGTTCACGGACAGCTCGCCCCTTTTCGTTTTCATCACGGTGCCTTCGACGCCGACCCAATCGCCCCGCTCGATTTCGTCGACGAAACGGGCGAACGGGTCGTCGCCGAGTTCGGCCTTGTTCACGAACAGCTGCAACTCGCCCGGCCCGTCGCGCAGGGTCACGAACACGAGCTTGCCCTGCACGCGGCGAAGCCAGACCCGTCCGGCGACCCGGACCATGTCGTCGCTGGTCGTGCCGGTTTCGATGCGGTCGTCCCAGTGTTCGCGGATTTCGGCGAGGGTGTGGGTGCGATCGAAGCGGACCGGATACGGATCTTCACCTCGGACGCGCATGGCCTCGACCTGCGTCAGCCGTGCCGCGCGCTCGTCGTCGCCGGCGCGTCCTTCGGCTTCCATCAGGCGTTCCGTTCGAAGATGATCCGTAAACCGTAGAGCGTCAGCCAGGGTTCGTAGTGTTGGACCGTCCGCGCGTGCGGACTGATGAGGTCTGCGAGCCCACCGGTCGCGATCACCGCGCATTCGCCGAGCTCGGCGGTGAAGCGGTCGACCAGCCCGTCGACCTGGGCACTGAACCCGTAGATCGCGCCCGATTGGATCGACTCTGCGGTCGACTTTCCGATGACGTGCTTCGGCGGCTGCAGCTCGACTCGTCGTAGCCCCGCGGCCCGACCGAACAGGGCGTCCATCGCGATCTCGACCCCGGGGAAGATCGCGCCGCCGAGATACTCCCCCGCCATGCTGACCGCTTCGATCGTCGTCGCGGTGCCGAAGTCGACAACGATCGTCGGGCCGCCGTAGAGGTCGTAGGCGCCCACCGCGTTGGCGATCCGGTCGGCTCCGACCTCTTTCGGATTGTCGTACAGGATCGGCATCCCGGTGCGTACGCCCGGCTCGAGCACGAGTGCGGAGAAGCCGAAATAGCGTTCGGTCATCTGGCGGAGCTCGGCGGTGACTCGCGGTACACCGGAACAGATCGCGACGCCGGTGATCAGCTGGGTTTCCGCGAGGTCGGATCGATTCGCGATGTCGACGTTCGGGAGGGCGAACGAAAAGCCGTGGAAGCCGAGGAACTGCTGCACCATCAGCGCGAGTTCGTCCGAGGTGCGGTCGGGTTCGGTGGCGATGCGCCAATGGTCGACGAGGTCGTGGTCGCGGAACAGTCCGACGACGGTTTGGGTGTTCCCGGCGTCTATTGCGAGCAACATGTCGCGGGCTCCTCAGCGAAGGTCGAGACCGATGTCGAGCACACGCACCGAGTTCGTAATCGCCCCGACCGAGATGAAGTCGGCGCCGGTCTCTGCGTACGAACCGACCGAGTCGAGCGTGACACCTCCTGACACTTCGACCTTGGCGACACCGTCGAGTATTTCGACTGCTTTGCGGACCTCGTCGGGACTCATGTTGTCGACCAGTACCACGTCGACACCGGCTTCGCGCGCTTGTCGGACTTGTTCGAGCGTGTCGCACTCGACTTCGACGATCCGCATGGGCCACCGCGCCCGGGCTCGGTCTACCGCTTTGGTGAGGCCGAGTACCGCGAGATGGTTGTCTTTGATCAGCACGGCAGTGGACAGCGAGTCGCGGTGGTTGAAGCCGCCACCGGCGCGCACCGCCGCGCGTTGGACTGCTCGCAGACCCGGCAGCGTCTTGCGGGTGTCGAGGATGCGGGACTTGCCGCGGGTCGCGCGTACGTAACGTCGAGTCGTTGTCGCGATACCCGAGCAGTGGCACAAGAAGTTGAGCGCGACGCGTTCGCCCGTGAGCAGTGGCTGCAACGGTCCGACAATTTCGCCGATCTCGGATCCGAGCTCGACCGAATCTCCGTCGTGGAGGTGCCAGCGCACTTCGACGTCGGGATCGACTTGGCGGTAGACTTCGTCGACGAGCGCAGTGCCGGCCACGACACCTTCTTCGCGTGCGACGAGCACTGCCGATGCGACCTGGTCTTCGCGAATGCACGCGATGGACGTGATGTCACCCAACAGGCCGATGTCTTCGGCCAGTGCGGCGGCGACGACGTCGGCCATCACCGACCGTGGCGCGTCGAAGCTCATGGCGCGACGACGTCGGGCCCTCGAGGAGGCGACGACCGCTTCCCGGTCAGGCGACGTGCGGGTCGGGCGGCCACCGTCACACTTGTTCTCGCGCCAGTGCCGAAAGTTCGACGAACTCGGGTGCCCGCGCGCCGCGCACGACGAGCCGGCCAAGCCATGCGTCGTCGACGTCAGGTTTGTCGCGTCTGGTGTGCGCGCCCCGTGACTCCTCGCGTGCCTGGGCGGCCGCGACGATGACCCGTGAGACTCGCAACAGGTTGATCACTTCGTACGTCGCGATCTGACGCGACGGGAGATCTTCGGCCAGTTGGGCCAGGTCCGCCAACGTGTCGGCGGCCAGTCGCAGACCTTGCGGATCGCGGACCACGCCGCAGTCGGCGGTCATCGTGCGTTGCACCGCGCCCCGCAAGGCGTCGGGCGCGCTGACGCGCTCTTTGGGCAACACGACCGGATCGGTCGACACTTCCGGATCGGGTGGCGCGAGCGACAGCACACCGGCCATCGCGCCGGTCGGTTCGGCGTCGACCTTGCCCGCGACGATCGCGCTCACGACTCGTCGACCGAACACCAACCCGTCGAGGAGCGAGTTCGACGCCAGACGGTTGGCGCCGTGCACGCCGCTACATGCGGTCTCGCCGCACGCCCACAGATGCGCAAGCGTTGACGCGCCGTCGAGATCTGCGACGACACCGCCGGACAGGTAGTGCGCGGCCGGCGCGACGGGCAACCAGTCGCGGGTCGGGTCGAGATCGGCGCTTTGGCACGCATCCCAGATCGTCGGGAACCGCCGCGCGAAGTCGTCGATCATCGTGGCGTCGAGCCACAGATGTTCGGCGTCGGTGCCTGCCATCTTCTGGTGCAGTGTGCGGGCAACGACGTCGCGCGGTGCGAGATCGGCTCGCGGGTGCACCGTCGCCATGAAGGCCAACCCGTCGAGGTCGCGCAGGACCGCTCCTTCGCCGCGCAGCGCCTCCGACAGCAGCGGCCGAGGCATCGACGGATGGTGCAGTGCCGTCGGGTGGAACTGGACGAACTCGAGGTCGGCGCAGGCCACCCCGGCCTTCAGCGCGAGCGCGACGCCGTCACCAGTCGAAAGGGTTGGGTTGGTGGTGACCGCGAAACACTGCCCGACACCACCGGTTGCGAGCACGACGTCGAGGGCACGCACGAACTCGACTTCGCGGTCGGGCCGCAGCGCGAGCACACCGGTGCAACGGCCGCGTTCGACGAGCAACTCGATCGCGAACCAGCCCTCGCGCACTTCGATGTCGCTGCGTTCGACCGCAGCTACGAGCGCGCGCTCGATTTCGGCGCCGGTCGCGTCGCCACCGGCGTGCACGACCCGCGCGAGCGAGTGTCCGCCTTCACGGGCGAGGAGGAGCTGGTCGCCGTCGGGTCCGGGCTCTGTGTCGAAACGAGCACCGAGCGCGATGAGTTCCCGAACCCGGTCGGGGCCTTCGGTCACGAGCACTTGTACGGCGTCGAGGTCGCACAGTCCTGCGCCGGCCACGAGCGTGTCGGCGCGGTGCAGATCGCAGGAGTCGGGCGCCGCGAGCGCAGCTGCGACACCACCTTGCGCGTATCGGGTCGCGGAAAGTGAAAGCTCGCCTTTGGTCAGCACGACCGTCGTCAACCCTTGCCGAGCGGCTTCGAGCGCGGTCGTGAGACCGGCAACGCCGCTCCCGAGCACGAGAACGTCGATCACGCGATCAGCCTACGGTGCTTATGGCGCCGGGCGGACCGGGTTACGCCGGTGTTGCGCGAACCGGGCGCCCGCCTCGGATCCGGTGCGCATCCACACCAAGTTGGAGCCTGCGCGCTGCACGGCCTGCTCCGCGGAGATCGGACGGTTGCGTTCGTCGACATGGACGATCTGCGGCTCGTAGACGCCGAGTTCGGCCTCGTCGTAGTCGCCGTAGGTGATGACGATCACGCGGTCGCCGGGGTCGACGAGCCGGGCCGCGGCCCCGTTGAGGATCACGTCACCCGAGCTTCCCGTCATCGCGTACGTTTCGAAACGCGCCCCATTGTCGATGTCGAGGACGTGGACCTGTTCAAACTCGCGCATGTCCGCGAGTCGCATGAGTTCCGGATCGAGCGTGATCGATCCGACGTAGTCGACGTCGGCGCCGGTGACGGTGGCCCGGTGGATCTTCGACTTCATCATCGTGCGTCGCATCAGCGTGATCCTCTCCGCCTTAGGTCGGTGTTGTCGAACCGGCGGCGGTGCCGTGCGTCGCCGCGCTGCGAATCCCGACGTCGGCCGCCACCCCCGAGTCGTCGACTCGGACGACGACATTGTCGATCAGTCGTATGTTGCCAACACGGGCCGCAACTGCGATCAACGCCGACCCGTCAACGGTGACCATGGGCGTGAGCTCGTGCGCGTCGCGAACCTCGACGTATTCGAGCGCGACGTTCGGTTCTGTGGCGACGATCTCGCGCACGACCTGAGCCAATCTTGCCCCGTCGCGTTCGCCGCCCACGACCGTCTCGACCGCGTGTCGCAAGGCACGCGACACAACGAGCGCGGCTTGGCGATCAGCCGACGACAGGTAGGCGTTGCGAGACGACATCGCCAGTCCGTCGGGCTCGCGTACGATCGGGCAGCCGATCACCTCGACTGGGAGATTCAGGTCGTCGGCCATCCGTGTCACCACCGCGAGTTGCTGGGCGTCCTTGCGTCCGAAGAACGCTGCGCACGGACCGACGATCGCGAACAGCTTCGCGACGACGGTGGTCACGCCGTCGAAGTGGGTCGGCCGGGCCGCGCCGCACAGCTGCGCGGTGAGCTCCGCGACGTGCACGGTCGTGAGGGGCGGCCGCGGGTACATCTCGGCGACGCTGGGCGAGAACACACAGTCGACGTCTTCGGCTCCGCATTGGGCAAGATCGCCGGTCAGGTCCCGCGGGTAGCGGTCGAGGTCTTCGTGGGCGCCGAACTGGAGCGGATTCACGAAGATCGTCACGACGACGAAATCGGCGGCGGCGGCGGCCGCACGCATCAGCGACCGGTGACCGTCATGCAGGAATCCCATCGTCGGGACGACGCCGACCCGCAGTCCCAGACCCCGCGCGCGGTTGCAGGTGGCGCGCAGGTCGGCGATCCGATCGACGTGGAGCATGCCTCACCTCGCTCGGTTCCGGCCCTTGCGGGTCCGGACTGGCGGGACGGGTCCATCGTGATGGTAGGCGCATTGTTCGGTGCTTGACCAGCGGAACGTGCGGTCAGGTTGCTTCGTGCGGAACGATCCAGTCCGGGGTGGGATCGGTGACGAAGCGCCGGGCCTGCACGTGCTGTTCGCCAAGCAGGTACGCCTTGGCGATCCGGTGACCGCCGTCCATGAGACTGCCGTCCGCGGCCAGGATCACCGGGTAGGTCAGGTCCGCGGCGTTGATGCGGCGGGCGGGTTCGGCGACTTCCCGACAGGTCGGTCCCCGACCGTGGAACCAGCAGTCCAGGTCAAATTCGGCGATCGAGTCGATCGGGACGGTCTGTACGGGCAGGTCAGCGGACGCGGCCCAAAGCCGGTCGGTCCACCAATGGCCACGTCCGCCAGACACCACGTGCGAGTGCGTCTCCCGTCCGGTCATAGGCCGCATTCTGACGCCCGACCGACGACCGACGACCAGGTCATTAGCCTTCGGTGGTGGTGGACGATCCGTTTTCGTCGCTTCCCGCGGTCAGCGTGACCGCGGTGGGGGTCGCGGCGATTCGGGCCGCGGAGGCGGCGCGGTCCGACGCGCTGTTCGCCGATCCGCTCGCGGAGGCTTTCGTGCGCGCGGCGGGAACACGGTGGGGTCCCAGGGCCGATCCGCCCCAGCCCGACCGGATCGCGGCGCTGATCATGTGGGTCAGGGTTCGGACCCGCTTCCTCGACGACGTGGTGCTCGACGCCTGCGCGAACGGCTGTCGGCAGATTGTGACGCTCGGCGCCGGGCTCGATGCCCGCGCCTTCCGCCTCGACCTCCCGGCCGATGCGCGGCTGTTCGAGCTCGACCTGAGCGAAATTCTCGCGTTCAAACAGGACGTGCTGCGCGGCGAACAGCACCGCGCGGCCTGCGAACGCATCGTGGTACCGACCGATCTGACCGGCGACTGGACCGGCGACCTACACGAGGCCGGCTTCGACGTCACGCACACCACGACGTGGATCGCCGAAGGGCTCCTCGTCTACCTTCCCGAACTACGGCGGGAGGCGGTGATTGACAACGTCACCGATCTGTCGAGTCCCGGCAGTCGTCTGGGGATCACGCTCGCCAGCGCACAACGCCGGCCGGACCGGCCGGACCGGCCGGACCCGCCGACGTCGGTTCCGTCTCGCCCCGGCGACTACATCGCGCTGTGGCAGTCGGAGGCTCCGGCCGACACTGGCGCCTGGCTCGAACCTCGCGGCTGGAGCGTTTCGGAGTTCGATGCATTCCAGCGTGCGCAGGTGTACGGGCTGGCGGCGTCACCGACGGCCGGGACACGCCGCGCCCGGCTCGTCGACGCGACGCGTCGCTGACCGCCGTCCGCGGTCGTCAGGTCTCTCCGAGGTCGACGGTGCCGCCGGTGGCGGCCCGCATATCGTCGAGGAGACGGTCGAGTGCGTGGTCACGTCGACCGGTGAGCCGGGCCACCTCACGGGCCAGCGTGCGGTAGGCGTCGCGCTCGCCGGGATCCAAGGTCGCCAGATGCTGTTCGACCGTTGCGAGATCGCCACGGGCGACGGGCCCGGTCAGCGCGCGGGCCGGACCGATACCGAACGCGTCGGCGACCGACGAACGCACGAGCGGCGCGAACGCTTCGAATGGGACACCGCACGCGGTCGCGAGCCGTTCGACCTGTCCGAGCAACGCGACAAGATGGTTCGACGCGACGACCGCGGCCGCGTGGTATGAAGCCCGTTCGGAGTCGGGAAGCTCGAACGGACGCAGGCCGAGGGCGTATGCGAGTTCGGTGGCTTGCGGGTCGCCGGCCACGGCTGCCCACGCCCCCCGCAGACGTTCGATGCCCATCGTCGCCGACGGAAACGCCTGCAACGGGTGCAACGCGCCGACGCGGACGTCGGCGCGCACGTCGATGAGCGATCTGAACACGTCGAGCCCTTTGGATCCGGCCAGATGGAGGACGAGCGCATCAGGTTCGAGCGAAGGAGCAGCCGCTCGGGCCGCGGCTTCGATCGCCCGGTCGGGGGTGGCGACGATGACGAGGCTCGCGCCGCGGCCGGCGTCGGTCACGAGCGATGCGTCCGCGCCCAGGCACGCCGCGGCCGACGAGGTGGAGGGCGCATCGGGGGCGCGGCCGGCAACCGAGATCGCGTGCCAGCCCAGTTCGAGGAGAGCCAACGCGATCGTCGTTCCGGCGCGTCCGGGACCGACGAGCGCGAACGTTTCGTTCCGTGCCGACGGGTTGGCTTCCATTGCCGGTCGTGCCTCCGTAGCCGGTCTGTTACGCGACGGTTGGGAGCGACAAGGCTACCCCCGCGTCGCGCACGCCTTTCCACGAACGATGAGCTTCGACGAGTCGAGGCGCGACGTCGCGCAGCGGGGCGAGCACGAAACCGCGTTCCCACATGCGCGGGTGAGGAAGCGTCAGTTCGGGTTCGTCGACGCGCTGATCATCGACGAGTAACACGTCGACGTCGAGGGTCCGCGGACCCCATCGTTCGATCCGTGTACGCGCGGCCGACGCCTCGATGTGTTGACAGCGGCGCAGCAGCTCGTGCGGGTCGAGATTCGTCTCGATCGCGACAACCGCGTTCAGGTAGGCATCCTGGGGCGGCCCACCGACCGGTGCGGTTTCGTACACGTGTGAGACGGCTTCGAGGAGCACTCCGGGGACGTGTGCGAGTGCGTCGACGGCGAGTTGCAGGTGGGCGAGACGATCGCCGAGATTCGAGCCGATCGCGAGGAACGCGGGCACGAACCGATCGTTCGGGTCGTCGTGGTTCATCTCCAACGCTCGATACGAACCGCGACGTAGTCGACGGATGCATCAACTGGAGGTTCGAGCTTGCGGACCTCGACCACGGCGCCCTGCACGCGGGGATCGGCCCGGCAGATTTCGGCGATGCGCGCCGCGAGCCTTTCGAGCAGCTGATAGTGCTCCGTCGCGACAACCCGGGTGACGGCCTCGCACAACGCCCCGTAGTCGACGGTGTCGGCGAGTACGTCGGTCTGGCCGGCCGGACCAAGGTCGACCATGAGCTCGAGATCGACCGAGAAAGGCTGCGCCCGCTCTTGTTCGGCGGCCAGCGCGCCGTGCACGCCCATCTCCCGCAGGCCCGAGACCAGAATGCGATCCACGAGGTGAACCTACCCGGCGTCTCGCGCCGGCCGATACAAGTGACGACGGAAGAGGTGCAATGCGACGAACGAAGATCGTGGCGACGATCGGCCCGGCCACGTCGTCGCCGGACGCGCTCACAGCTCTCCTGCACGCCGGTGTCGACGTCGTACGGCTCAACGCCGCGCACGGCACACCCGACGTGCACGCCGAACGGGCGGCCATGGCACGCGCCGCGGCCGGGGCGCTCGGCGCGACCGTCGGGGTGCTGATCGACCTGCCCGGTCCGAAACTCCGCACTGGTGCAGTTGCCGATGACGAGGTCGAACTGCGACCGGACAGCCGTTTCGTCCTGACTGCGGATCCGGTCGAAGGTGACGAGCACCACGTGTCGACCACCGTTTCCGACCTCGCTCGGTGGGTGCGCGTCGGAGACGAGATCTTCCTCGCGGACGGCGCGATCGTGTTATCCGTCGAACACATCAGCGGTGACGACGTCGAGTGTCGGGTGGTGCGCGCCGGCGTGCTGCGTTCCCGCAAAGGCATGCACGTTCCACGTGCCGAGGGTCATGTGGAACCGTTCACTGATGCCGACGCGATCGCGTTGGAGATGGCAGTTCGAATCAAAGCCGATTTCGTTGGTCTGTCGTTCGTGCGCCGTCCCGAAGATGTCGATGCCGTCCGCGCCCGTCTGCCGAAACGGGCCACCAAACCCCATCTGATCGCAAAGATCGAAACTGCGGTTGCCCTCGATCATCTCGCCGGCATCGTCGCGGCCGCCGACGCGGTGATGGTCGCCCGAGGCGATCTCGGGATCCAGATTCCTGCCCGCCGCGTGCCGCTCATCCAAAAGGAGATCATTCGTTTTTGCAACATGGCCGGAAAGCCGGTGATCACCGCGACCCAGATGCTCGAGTCGATGACCCGATCGCCTCTGGCGACCCGCGCCGAAGTGAACGACGTCGCGAACGCGGTGCTCGACGGAACCGACGCGCTGATGCTTTCGGAAGAGACCGCGGTTGGGGTCTATCCCACCGACACCGTCCGGACGATGGCTGAGGTCGCCGAAGCCGCGGAGGGCTGGCCGAGCGCACGCACCGCGCCCGCAGGTGCAGCCGCCGCGAACGACGACGATCGCGTCGCGTGGGCGGTCGCGCATGCTGCGGTGCAGGCCGCAGCAGACCTCGGTGTCGCGGCAATTCTTTGCCCGACGCAGAGCGGTACGACAGCTCGTCGTGTCGCCGCGTTCCGACCGTCGGTACCGATCGTCGGCATTTCGAACCAGCGCGAAACGCTCGGTCGCCTTAGCCTCGTGTGGGGCGTGCGGCCGCTCGCGATCGGTTCGGCCGACGCACGCGCGAGCCAGCTTGACGAAGCATTGCGTGCCGCGCGCGGCGCCGGGATCGTATGTTCCGGCGATCTCGTCGCGGTGGTGTCGGCGTCGCAGGGCCGACGTGCCGGAAGCACCGATACGGTGCGGGTCGTCCGCGTCTGAGTCGAAGCGCGCACCCGGCGGGCCGAGACCTGCCGTGTCACGATCAGCTGGCGTCAGCAGCCGCGGCGCGCCGACCTAGCGGTGGAGGTGTTCGTCGAGGGTGGTCGCGACGATCTCACGACCGACGGAGCCGACGCTGCGACCGGTCAGCTTCTCGATGATCGAGATGGCGTGGGTGCCACGGTCGACGAGACCCGAGTACAGCAGGTAGCCGCCCATCACGCCGAGGAGGCGGTCGCCGAACTCTTCGTGGTGCACGAAGAGCTTCTCGGCCGGATCTTCGAGCAATTTCAAGATGGTGGCGTACACCGCTTCAAGGCGAAGTACGAGCTCGTCGTGGGGGCCGAGCGGCACATGCACCGACGCGAGGCCGGCTTCGTCGTAGGCGTGCAGGTTGTGGGGCGAGTCGAGCAGCGACACGATGTGCGTGAAGCCGTGTACCGACAGCCAGATGAGCTCTTCTTGGCGACGGACCTTTCGGTGATTGCGTGCAAATCCGCCTGGACGTTCGCCGGCTCCGAGCCGATCCATGATCACCCAGGTGAAATAGCGCGGCTGGAGGCCTTGTGCCCACCGGCCTCGAAGTCCGCTCGTGCTCACGCGGCGATCCCGTGCGGCGTCGCGCGTTCGAGTAGGTCGAGCAGCTGCACAGCTCGGCCCGACACGGCGACGTCGTGGACGCGTACGACGGCGGCGCCGTACATGAAGCTCCAGACCGTGGTCGCGAGGGTGGCCTCCTCGCGTGCGTCGACGGGCGCGTCGTCGAGCACGTGTCCGAGGAACGACTTGCGGGACGCACCGACGAGGAGCGGGACCTCGACACGCGCCGCGAGTTCGGGAAGTGCGGCGAGGAGCGCAAAATTGTGTTCGCCGGTTTTCGCGAACCCGATGCCGGGATCGGCCAGCATTGCGTCGGCCCGGACGCCGGCGTCGATCGCGGCGTCGACGCGGGCGCGGAGTTCGTCAGCGACGTCTCGTACGACGTCGTGATAGTGGGCCTGGGCGCGCATGGTGCGTGGTGTGCCGCGCATGTGCATCACGACGAACATCGCGTCGGCTTCGGCGACGACGCGCAGCATGTCCGGGTCGACCGCTCCGCCCGAGACGTCGTTGACCATCGTCGCTCCCGCCTCGAGCGCCGCCGCAGCCACTGTCGCTTTCGTGGTGTCGATACTGACTGGGATTGACGTCCGGGCGACCAGGTCGCGTACGACCCGCTGGGTGCGACGCAGTTCTTCGTCGGCGTCGACGGGCGCTGCGCCGGGTCGAGTCGATTCGCCGCCGACGTCGAGCAACGCGGCACCCGCGTCGGCGAGTGCAAGCCCGTGCGCGACTGCGGCGTCCGCCTCTTCGAAACGGCCTCCGTCGGAAAACGAGTCCGGGGTGACGTTGACGACCCCCATCAGCGCTCGCCGGGGAAGGTCGGCGACGGTGCGTCGGGTCACCGCCGCAGACTAGCGAACGCCTCCCCGGACCTGGCCCGGGTCCCGACGGAACAAATACGACAAAACTCCCGGCGGTTATATCCGTCCGCCCAGGGGTCCCAGCAGCGCCATGACTTCGGCGCGGGTCGCGGGATTCTCCTTGAACAGGCCCCGCACCGCGGAGGTGACGGTCAACGTTCCCGGTTTGCGAACACCGCGCATCGACATGCACAGATGTTCGGCCTCGATCATCACGAACGCGCCGCGGGGTGCGAGCGCTTCGACCAGCGCGTCGGCGATCTGGGTGGTCAGACGTTCCTGCACCTGGGGCCGCTTGGCGTATCCGTCGACGAGCCGCGCCAGTTTGGACAAGCCCGTGATGCGACCGTCGTCGCCTGGAATGTACGCGACGTGCGCGCGTCCGTGGAAAGGAATGAGGTGATGTTCGCAGATGCTGTAGAGCGCGATGTCGCGGACGAGCACCATCTCGTCGTGGTCGGCTTCGAACGTCACGACCAGGTGACGCGCCGGATCTTCGGACAGTCCGGCGCAGATCTCGCTGTACATCTGCGCGACGCGCGTCGGGGTACGCAACAAGCCGTCACGATCGGGGTCTTCGCCGATCGCGAAAAGGATCTCGCGCACGGCTTTCTCGACCCGTTCTCGATCGACCGGACCGGACGCGTCCGGGACTGAACGCAGCGGATTGGCGTCGGTCATAACAACCCTCTCTGTCGACGACCTCTCAGTCGGGCGGAAGTTCGCCGGTGTACTCCGCAACGTACGGCAGGTTGCGGTAGCGCTCGCCAACGTCGAGGCCGTAACCGATCACGAAGCGATCGGGGATGGTGAAACCGACATATTTGAGGTCGGGATCGACACGCTGCAGCCCTTCTTTGACGAGCAGCGCGCACACTTCGAGCGATGCCGGGTGGCGGGCGCGCAGATTTTTTCGCAGATACGCGAGCGTCAAACCGGAATCGACGATGTCTTCGACGATCAGGACGTGCCGATCGGTGAGATCGATGTCGAGATCTTTCATGATCCGCACGACACCACTGGTACGGGTGGCCGACCCGTACGAAGACACGGCCATGAAATCGAACTCGACCGGAAGGTCGATCGCCCGGGCGAGATCGGCCATGAACATGAAGGCGCCCTTCAAGATCCCGACCAGGAGCGGCGGATTCGCTCCGTAGTCGGACGTGAGGTCTTTGCCGAGTTCGCGGATTCGCTGCTGAAGTTCGAGCTCTTCGACGACGATTCGACCGATATGCGGGTCGTTCATGCGCGCTCAGCAGATCTCATCGGCGACACGTTTCATTCGGGGTCGACGCTCATCCACAGGTATCGGCGCGTGCGGGCGGTGACACGTACTCGATCGTCGATACGGTAACCGACGACCCAGATCACCGAGTCGTCCGCCACGGCCGCGTCGGCGCCGGCCGACACGACCGGGGCGTGCGGGCGCAGCCCCGCGGGCACGCCCGCGTCGATCAGTGCGTCACGAACGAGTTTCGAGCCGCCCCGACCGAGCGGCCGGAACCGTTCGCCGGGACGCGCGACTCGCACCGTCGCGGTGACGCCGACCAAATCGGCGTCGGCGACGGCGCGGGCGCGACCGTCGGGCCAGGCGACCGGCGGCGCCTCCTCGACCCAGGTCTCGACCGCGACCGGACCGAAGCAGGTCCGGCCCGGCACCGCCAACGCGGCCGAGGGCGGGACCGACCCCAGGTCGCGGCCGACGAGGTGGAGGCGGCCGCCGACCCGCTCGACCCGGCGTCCACCCGGGAGGTCAACCGCGCGGCGTTCGCCTCGGGCGACCGCGAGGACGGCGTCCACCGCGGCCGAACCGGGCGCGGGAGGACCGAACCAGCGACGAACCACGCGACGCGCGAGCGAGCGGGGCAGTCCGGCCAGCACATCTGCGTCGTCGGGCGGGTACTGCGCCGCGAGCGCGTCGAGAAGTTCGTCGTCGTCGCGCAGCACTGCGGCCTGTCGGGCCAGAACCTCGGCAAGGTCGCGGTGTGCGCCACGAACGAGGTGCGGCATCACCTCGCGACGCAACCAGACGCGCCGATGGTGTAGCTCGTCGTTCATCGGGTCGCATACCGGCGCCCACCGCAGACGTGCGCAGATCTCGGCAGTGTCGGCGCGCCGCAGGTCGAGCAGCGGACGGCGTATCCGGCCCCGCACGGCCGCCATGCCGGCCAGACCGGTCGTTGCGCTGCCACGCAACAACGCGAGCAGGACCGTCTCGGCTTGGTCGTCGCGGGTGTGACCGACGAGAATCGCGTCTGCGTGCGTCTCGTCGGCGGCGCGTTCGAGCGCGGCGTAGCGGGCGTCGCGGGCGCGGGCCTCGACGTTGGCGCTGGGGTCCACGTGAACGGCGACGACGCGTGCTGCGGCACCCACTTCTGCGGCTGCTTGTTGCACGACGTGGGCGTCGTGGGCGGTGCCGGGCCGAAGTCCGTGGTCGACGTAGACCGCGACGACGTCGAGATCGCGCGCCCGGGCGAGCGCGAGCAACGCGAGTGAGTCGGTACCGCCGGAGCAGCCCACCACCGTCGGCGCGCCGGGCGCGAGGTCATCGACGCTCCCGACGCGGGCCACCCACGGCGCGATCGAGCGGCGGTAGGTGGTCACGGTCGTGGTGAGCGCAACAGCGCGCCACTGACGACGAGGTCGAGCAGTTCGCCGGTGTCGCGCACACCGAGGCGGTGCACAATGCGCCGAAGTCCGGCGTACACGTTGGCGCGGGTCGTCTCGAGCCGCGCCGCGACCCCGGTGAC